>NTHE01000028.1 GCA_002551355.1 Streptomyces sp. man185
GAGATGTGTATAAGAGACAGCGCCCGTACTGCCACCAGCGGGTCGCCGCGCTGCGGCGGCGCGGCCGGGGCTGCTGCGTGGTCGCGCCGATCGTGCTGCACGGCCGGGCGTGGGGCGAGCTGTACGTGGCGCGGCCGGCCGGACAGCCCGTCTTCGACCGGGCCGACGCCGACTTCGCGACCGTGCTCGCCGCCGTCGTGGCCTCCGGGATCGCCCAGACCGAACGCCTGGAGGAGGTCCGGAAGCTGGCCTTCACCGACCCGCTGACCGGCCTCGCCAACCGCCGCGCGGTCGACATCCAGCTCGACGAGGCCGTCGAGCGGCACCGCGTCGACGACACCGTCGTCAGCCTCGTCGTCTGCGACCTGAACGGCCTCAAGGCGGTGAACGACACCCACGGCCACGCTGTCGGCGACCGTCTGCTGGAACGTTTCGGCTCGGTGTTGTCGCTGTGCGGGGCGATGCTGCCCCAGGCGCTGGCGGCCCGGCTCGGCGGCGATGAGTTCTGTCTGCTCGCTGCGGGCCCCCCGGCCGACGCCGTGGTCGGCGTCGCCACCGAGCTGTGCGACCGGGCGGCGGTGATCGAGCTGGGCGAGGGGGTCGCCTGCGGGGTCGCGTCGACCGGTGACCCGATCGGCCCGGTGCGCTCGGCCCGCCGGCTGTTCCGGCTCGCGGACGCGGCCCAGTACCGGGCCAAGGCGGCCCGCTCGCTGGGTCCGGTGGTGGCCGGGCGGGACGGCGAGGTCATCCGGCTCGCGGACTCCCCGCCCAAGTCCGCACACGACCGGCGCAGGCTGCGCGGCAACAGGCCCTGAGGGCTGGGGCGTGTCCGGCGGGTCCTGACCGGGTCCACGACGCCCGGTGCGGAGTGCGCGGGCCGTGACCGTAAGGGGCCCTGCACGGCATCACTAGTGACATGGAGGGTTTCAGTCCGTACGCTGCTGAATATGGATATGCACACTGTCGTGGTGGGGACGTCCGGAACCACCGCCGAGGACGTCGTCGCCGTGGCCCGCCACGGCGCCCGGGTCGAGCTCTCCGCCGCCGCCGTGGAAGCCCTGGCCGCCGCCCGTCTCATCGTGGACGCGCTCGCCGCCAAGCCCGAGCCGGTCTACGGCGTCTCCACCGGCTTCGGCGCCCTCGCCAGCCGCCACATCAGCCCCGAACTGCGGGCGCAGCTCCAGCGCAACATCGTCCGCTCGCACGCGGCCGGGATGGGCCCCCGCGTCGAGCGCGAGGTGGTCCGCGCGCTGATGTTCCTCCGGCTGAAGACGGTCGCCTCCGGCCACACCGGCGTACGCCCCGAGGTCGCGCAGACCATGGCCGACCTGCTCAACGCGGGCATCACGCCCGTCGTCCACGAGTACGGCTCGCTCGGCTGCTCCGGTGACCTCGCCCCGCTCTCGCACTGCGCGCTCGCCCTGATGGGCGAGGGCGACGCGGAGGGCCCCGACGGGACGGTCCGCCCGGCGGGCGAGCTGCTCGCCGCGCACGGGATCGCCCCGGTCGAGCTGCGCGAGAAGGAGGGCCTCGCCCTCCTCAACGGCACCGACGGCATGCTCGGCATGCTGGTCATGGCCCTCGCCGACCTGCGTAACCTCTACACCTCCGCCGACATCACCGCCGCCCTCTCCCTGGAGGCGCTGCTCGGCACGGACAAGGTGCTCGCCCCCGAACTGCACGCCATCCGCCCGCACCCCGGCCAGGGCGTCAGCGCGGACAACATGCTGCGGGTGCTGGCCGGTTCGGGCTTGACGGGCCATCACCAGGACGACGCGCCCCGGGTCCAGGACGCCTACTCGGTGCGCTGCGCCCCCCAGGTCAACGGCGCGGGCCGCGACACCCTCGACTACGCGGCCGTCGTCGCGGGCCGCGAACTGGCCTCCTCCGTCGACAACCCGGTGGTCCTGCCCGACGGGCGGGTCGAGTCCAACGGCAACTTCCACGGCGCGCCCGTCGCGTACGTCCTGGACTTCCTCGCGATCGTCGCCGCCGACCTCGGCTCCATCTGCGAACGCCGCACCGACCGGCTGCTCGACAAGAACCGCTCGCACGGCCTGCCGCCGTTCCTCGCGGACGACGCCGGCGTCGACTCGGGGCTGATGATCGCCCAGTACACCCAGGCGGCCCTGGTCAGCGAGATGAAGCGGCTCGCGGTCCCCGCCTCCGCCGACTCGATCCCGTCCTCCGCGATGCAGGAGGACCACGTCTCCATGGGCTGGTCCGCCGCGCGCAAACTCCGTACCGCCGTGGACAATCTGGCCCGGATCGTCGCCGTCGAGCTGTACGCGGCGACCCGTGCCGTAGAGATCCGCGCCGCCGAGGGGCTGACCCCCGCCCCCGCCTCGCAGGCCGCCGTTGACGCGCTGCGGGCCGCCGGAGCCGAGGGCCCGGGCCCGGACCGCTTCCTCGCGCCGGACCTGGCCGCCGCCGACGCGTTCGTACGGAAAGGGCGCCTGGTGGCGGCCGTGGAGCCGGTGACCGGGCCGCTGGCCTGAGCCGGTCCCGTACGTACGGAGGGGGGTCCCCGCACCGGGGGGTGCGGGGACCCCTTCGTACGCGTACCGGGTCAGTAGGCCGAGCGTTCCCCGGAGCGGCGTACCGAGTACGTGACGAAGCCCGCGCCGATGCCCAACAGGGCGGTACCTCCGATGAGATACGGGGCGGTGTCCAGGCCCGGCCCGGTGTCGGCGAGGCGCGCCCCGGAGGAGTCCTCGGCCTTCTTGGCGGCCCGGTCGGACGTGGTGGCCCCGGTGCCCTGCGCGGCGTTCTCACCGGTCGCGTTGGCCGACGGAACGAACCAGAGAGCGGCCAGCAGCGTGCCTGCGGCGGTGGCGGTCAGCAGTGTGCGACGAGCGACGGACACAGATTCGATCCCCTTGCGACAACCATGAGTTAGCCCCGTGGGCCGATGCTAAGCAAAGCAGCGGGTCGGTGGAAAGTCGTGGCCTCGCCGGGCCGTACGCTCCGGCCATGAGCACAGATGAGACATCCAGGTTTGTTCGACTTCGCGTGGAGATGGTGTTGGAGGTCACCGACCTCGACGCTCTGACCGGCACCGCCCTCGAATCCATCGCCGCCGAATACGGGGACCCCGTCGCGGCCGTCGCCGGGAGCGACACCGCCGAGGAGCGGATGCATGCCGAGGCCACGGTCCGGGCAGACGGTGCAGAGGCCCTCGCCTCGCTGGTCGACCCCTTCGACCTGGTCAGCGAGGTGCCCGGGGTCGAGCTGGCCCAGGCCTCCTGGAGCAGCGAGAGCATCGAGTACGACCCCGACGCGGAGGACTGGGACGACGCGGACGACGGCGAGGAGGGCCTCTTCCTGCCGCGGGACGGGGACGACGAGGAGGGGTACGGCGACGCGGTCGCGCACAATGGGAAGAACGACGGCGAGGACGGTGAGCCCGCGCAGCGGGTGTGACGTGTGAGAACACCGGCCCCGGCCCCGCTCACCTGCGGACCGGGGCCGCGCCGTGCGGCGACGGAAACCGGGGCCCGAGCACGGGAACCACGGCCGCCGGGGCGGCGTCGATGAGTGGTGTTCCCCACATCTGTCGTGGATGCGGAACGGAGCACCCTTTCCGGGTGTTCTTGGAACATTGACGGGGAATAGCCGCCTGGCGGTCCCGTCCGGGGATTTTGGGGAAATCGGCAACGATGGAGAAGCGTGTGATGACGGACAGCAAGCGGCGCAAGGGCCTCGTGGCCGTGTCCGCACTGCTCGGCGGCGTGCTGGTGCTTTCGGCCTGTACCGACGACGGCGACAAGGGCGGAAAGACGAGCGCCGGGAGTTCGGAGTCGTCGCAGCAGGAGGTCGACAAGGCGGCAGCCGCCGACGCCTCCGAGGCGCAGATAGCGATCAAGCCGAAGAACGGTGCGACCAACGCCAGCATCAACAACGCGGCCCAGGTCACCGTCGCCAAGGGCAAGCTGACCAAGGTCGTCATGACCACGGCGGACGGCACCCCGGTCGAGGGCACCCTGGCGGCCGACGGATCCAGCTGGAAGCCCGCGGGCCAGCTGGAGCGGTCCACCACGTACAAGATCGACGCCACGGCGGCCGACTCGAAGGGCCGCGAGGCCCACGAGAACAGCTCCTTCACCACCGTCTCGCCCGACAACAGCTTCATCGGGAACTTCACCCCCGAGGACGGCTCCACGGTCGGCGTCGGGATGCCCGTCTCGATCAACTTCAACAAGGCGATCACGGACAAGAAGGCCGTCCAGGACGGCATCACCGTGACCTCCAGCAGCGGCCAGGAGGTCGTCGGCCACTGGTTCAACGCCCAGCGCCTGGACCTGCGCCCGCAGGACTACTGGAAGGGCGGCTCCACCGTCACCCTGAAGCTGGCGCTCGACGGCGTCGAAGGCGCGGACGGCGTCTTCGGCGTCCAGCAGAAGACCGTGACCTTCAAGGTCGGCCGCAACCAGGTCTCCACCGTCGACGCGAAGACCAAGCAGATGACGATCACCCGCGACGGCAAGACGATCAAGACGATCCCGATCTCCGCGGGCTCCCCCGACAACCCCACGTACAACGGTCAGATGGTGATCTCCGAGAAGCACAAGGAGACCCGGATGAACGGCGCCACCGTCGGCTTCACCGATGACGACGGCAAGGGCGAGTACGACATCAAGGACGTGCCGCACGCCATGCGGCTGTCCACGTCGGGCACCTTCATCCACGGCAACTACTGGGGCAAGGGCATCTTCGGCACCGCCAACACCAGCCACGGCTGTGTGGGCCTCGCCGATGTGAAGGGCGCGAACGACCCCAACGCACCCGGCGCCTGGTTCTACGACAACTCGATGGTCGGCGACGTGGTCATCGTCAAGAACTCCCCGGACAAGACGATCACCCCGGACAACGGCCTCAACGGCTGGAACATGAGCTGGGCCGAGTGGACGGCCGGCTCCCAGGCCTGATCCACCCGCCCGTCCTCCCCTCGCACCACCCCCGTCCCCGCCCGAAGGCGGCGGCCCCGGAACACTCCGGGGCCGCCGCCTTCGGCGTGTGCGGGTAACCTCCGCGGCCGCGTGCTCCCGGGGCCATGACCTCCGGGGTAATCGACGCGCTCCGCCCCGCCCGGCAGTATCGGGAGCGTCACGAAGAGCACCCGACCCCTGACGGAGGACCGGACCATGACCGCGTACGCCATCGCCCACCTGCGCACCACCGACGCCCCCGTCGAGGACGAGGTGCTGAGCTACATCGAGCGCGTCCAGGGCACCATGAAGCCCTACCAAGGCCGCTTCCTCGTCCATGGCGCCGAGGCGGAGGTGGTGGAGGGGTCCTGGCCGGACGCGTTGGTCATGATCGGCTTTCCCGGGGTGGAGGAGGCCCGCGCCTGGTACGCGTCCCCCGCTTACCAGGAGATCCTGCCGCTGCGCACCCGGCACCTCGACGGTGACGTGATCATCGTTCCCGGTGTCGGTCCGGAGTACGACGCGTCGGCGACGGCGGCGGCGATGCGGGCGGCGCGGGACCGGGCGGCCGGGTAGAGGGGGCACACTCCCGGACGGATGCGGCCGGGCCGGCACCACCGAACCACCGGAACCCGGGGCCTGGAAACCCCCGTACGGGCTCAGTCCGTGCGTCCCAGCACCGCCGCCCGGTAGGACCGCAGGTCGCTGTGGCGGACCTGACGTATTCCCGCGAGGTCCTCGTACGGCTCGGCGGGGCGCCCCGGGGGCCTCTCCGGGCCGCTCGGGGCCGCCGGGCCGCGGAGCCGGCGCCAGGGCTGGCGCGGCAGCCAGAGGAGCCCGTACAGCCAGCGCAGCACCAGCAGGCGGAAGCCCGGCCGGCCCGCGTCCGGCAGCCGGATCACCCGGACGCCCATGATCAGCTTTCCGGCGCTCGCCCGGAAGGCCAGCGTCAGCAGCACCTGGTTGGCGAACGACAGTGCGATCAGCTGGACGAACAGCAGGGCGATCGCGCCCCCCGTCCCGCCGGCGTGCAGGCAGGACCGCACCAGCAGTCCGACGGCCAGCAGGCACAGATAGGCGTCGAGCCCGACCGCCAGATAGCGCCGCATGTCGCCCGTGCCCCTGGGGACGCGCGGTTGCCCCCGGGGACCCGGGACGGGATACGCCGAGGGGCGGGCGTACGCCGGACAGGCCGCTCGCGCGAGCGCGTGCCCGTACGGGGGCGAGGGCGGTGCCCAAGGCGGGTCCTTTGGACGGGACCGGGCAGGGGCGTTCCCGGACCGGCGCACTGCGTACAGCGCCCGTAATGCGTCAGGGGGTTGCCCTCTCCGACGCCCCCGCGGCTTCGTCATGGGGGCATCATGACTGATCGTCAGGCGGAGTGTCCCTGTTCCTGACGGGTAACTCCGCAGCCCCGGCCCTGTTGTTACGGACCCTCACGACTGCCTGCCCGGCCGTGCGGCGCTTCCTTTCCGGTCCGGCTCATGACCCCGGCTCCGACGGCCCGCGTCCGCGCGGCTTCACGGCTTCACGGCCAAGGTCTCCCTCGGGCTCCGGAGGCTGCGCGACCCGCACGCGAGCCCGTCCGACGTGTGACCTTCGCCACTCAGGGGGGCGCGGTCAAGGCCGGCCCCGAGTCGTGCGGGCCGCACGGAACGGCGGATCGGAGGCCGGTGGAGGGCCCGGCGCGGCTGTCCGAACGCTGATCAAAACGGCTGATCATGGCCAATATATGGATGGTCCTCGAAGATCATCGGGTCGCACTGGAGAATCGGCCCCTCGACGGTCCTGAGCATCGCCCGGCCGGGCGACGGCCGCGCGGTCCTCCCGAACGGGAGTCCGCGGGGCTCCGGCGGGGGAGGCGGACCGGTGGCGCTCTCCGGGACGGGGGCGCCCACGCGCACGAGCCGACCACGGAAGGTCTTGATCAGATGCCGGTCATCCCCGACTCGCCCGACTCCGCCCGCACGCAGGATGCCGCGGCCCGTGTCATCGAGCCGCTCTACGCCGAGATCCTCCGGCGCAACCAGGGCGAGCAGGAGTTCCACCAGGCGGTCCGCGAGGTCCTGGAGACGCTCGGGCCTGTGCTCACGCAGCGCCCCGAGTTCGTGGACGCCCGCATCATCGAGCGCATATGCGAACCCGAGCGCCAGCTGATCTTCCGGGTGCCGTGGTCGGACGACTCCGGCGACATCCACGTCAACCGTGGTTTCCGGGTGGAGTTCTCCAGCTCGCTCGGCCCCTACAAGGGCGGGTTGCGCTTCCACCCCTCGGTCAACCTCGGCATCGTGAAGTTCCTCGGCTTCGAGCAGATCTTCAAGAACGCCCTCACCGGCATGCCCATCGGCGGCGGCAAGGGCGGCGCGGACTTCGACCCCAAGGGCCGGTCCGACGCCGAGATCATGCGATTCTGCCAGTCGTTCATGACCGAACTCCACCGCCACCTGGGGGAGTACACCGACGTCCCGGCCGGTGACATCGGCGTGGGCGGCCGTGAGATCGGCTACCTCTTCGGCCAGTACAAGCGGATCACCAACCGTTACGAGTCCGGCGTCCTCACCGGCAAGGGCCTCGGCTGGGGCGGCGCACAGGCCCGTACGGAGGCAACCGGCTACGGCACGGTCCTGTTCACCGCCGAGATGCTGCGCAGCCGGGGCGAGTCGCTGGAGGGCCAGACCGTCGCGGTCTCCGGATCCGGCAACGTGGCCATCTACGCCGTCGAGAAGGCCCAACAGCTCGGCGCGACCGTCGTCACCTGCTCGGACTCCGGCGGCTACGTCGTCGACGAGAAGGGCATCGACCTCGCCCTCCTCAAGGAGATCAAGGAGGCCGGCCGGGGCCGGGTCTCGGAGTATGCCGAACGGCGCGGCGCGCACGCCCGGTTCGTGCCCGGTACGGGCGTGTGGTCGGTCCCTGCCGACGTGGCCCTGCCCTGCGCCACGCAGAACGAGCTCCACGAGGCCGACGCGCTCGGCCTCGTACGCAACGGGGTCAAGGCGGTCGCGGAGGGGGCCAACATGCCCACCACGCCCGAGGCGGTCCGGGTGTTCCAGGAGGCGGGCGTCGCCTTCGCGCCCGGCAAGGCGGCCAACGCGGGCGGGGTCGCGACGAGCGCCCTGGAGATGCAGCAGAACGCGTCCCGGGACTCGTGGACCTTCTCGCACACGGAGGAGCGCCTCGGCGAGATCATGCGGCACATCCACGACTCCTGCTACACGACCGCCGAGCGGTACGGGAGCCCCGGCAACTACGTGGTGGGCGCGAACATCGCGGGCTTCGAGCTGGTCGCGGACGCGATGCTGGCGCAGGGGCTGATCTGACCGCACGTCCGGTACCGGCATCGGCACCGACCGGCATCGGCACCGGCTCCGGCATCGGCGGCACCCACCGGCTCCGGTACCGACACCGACCGGCGTCGGCACCGGAAGCCGCTGCCCCGCGTGGGTGAGGCCGCCAGACGTGGTCTCCCCCGCGCGGGGGAGCGGGCCGGCTCGCGCGGGGGATTCCTCGTCGTACCTGCTCCGCGAGGGTGGAGTCATGACGCCTAAGATCCTCCACCGGCCCCCGTCCCTCGGTGACACCGAGCGGCCCGTTCCTCGCTGGGCGACGCGCCTGGCCTACGCGCTTCCACTGCTTCTGCTGCCGTCGTGCCTGTGGCGGCTGCCCTTCGCCCTGCACTTCGAGATGGGTCAGGTCCAGGAGGGCGGTATGCCTGCCTACTGGTTGAGCATTCCGTACGTCCTCGGGCTCAGCGTGCTGACGGAAGTGATCGCGATCCTGACCATCGGGCTGGTCCGGGGCTGGGGAGAGGTCGCGCCCGCCTGGATACCGGTCATCGGCGGCAGACGCGTCCGGCCGATGGCGGCCGTCGTCCCGGCCGTGCTCGGCGGCCTGATCCTCACCTTCCTGTTCACCGCCGTCCCCGTGGGCGGCGATCGCAACCTCACCGTGTACGGCGTCGTCGACACCGTCGCGTACAGCAACGACGCCTGGCACGCGCTGGCGACGGTGTGCGTCACCCCGATCGCCGCTTGGGGGCCCATCACCATCGCCCTCGCGATCGCCTACTACCGCCGCCGCACCGTCCGTTCCTCCAGCACGCCCGTAGGTCACGGAACTTCGCCGACAGCAGATCCGCCCGGAGCGCAACGCCCGGCCCGTGCCGGGGCGGTGCCGCGCTCCTAGGCTGGGACGGTGAGCATCCGAGCGACGAACCAGGCCGACGTGATCCCTCTGCGCCCGCTCCCGACGGCGGCGGCCCCGGGCCTGCCCCGGGAGCCGCTCTGGCGTGACCTCGTCGGGGAGGTGCTGCGCCGCGAACGCCGAGCGCAGGGGCGGACGTTGAAGGAGGTGTCCGGGGCGGCCCGGATCTCCATGGCGTACCTCTCCGAGGTGGAGCGCGGCCGCAAGGAGGCCTCCTCCGAGGTGCTGGCCGCCGCCGCCCAGGCGCTCGGCCTGAGCCTCGCGGACGTCCTGGCGCTGGCCGGGGAGCGGCTGGTCAGCCTCACGGCCGTGCGGTCCCGGGCCAGGTCGTCGGGGGCGGCCGGGGGACACCGGTCGGTGCGGACGACGGGTCCGGCTCGTCCGCCCGGCCCGGCGAGCCCGATGGGCGGCGTGCTGCTGGCGGCCTGACCCGAGGGGGCGTCACGGGCGGTCGTCGACCCGGGCCGCCCGGTCCGCGAGGGCTCGTACCTCGGCGGCGACGGCGGAATGCCGTTCGCGCGGGATGTCGTGGCCGACGCCCGGCTGGAGGACGAGCCGGGCGTCGCGGATCGCGGCGGCGGTGGCCCGGCTCGCGGAGGGCTTGAGCAGCGGGTCGTCCGTGCCGTGCAGCACCAGAGTGGGAAGGCGCAGTTCTGCCAGGGACGGGCCGTGCCAGGGTGCGCCGATCTGGCGGGACTGGGCGTCCGGGTCGGCGATGCCGGTGTCCACGTCGGTGGTGACCCGCTCCAGGGCCTCCGCCTCGTCGAACGGGTAGCCGGGCGAGGCGCAGAGCCGCGCCACCGCGAGCCCGGTCGCGATGCGGCCCGCCCGGTCCCGGGCGGGCTTGACGCGGGCGAGCTTCGCGAGCGTGCCGAGCCGCAGGTGGCGGAAGGCGCCCAGCCCGCCGACGTCGCTGGGCAGCGCGGCGGACGAGGTGAGCGTGCGCACCCGGTCCGGGTGGCGCAGGGCCACTCGCTGGGCGACGACCCCGCCCAGCGAGTGCCCGAAGAGGTGCGCCGACTCCCAGCCGAGCGCGTCCAGGACGGCGACCGCGTCGTCGGCCATGTCCTCGGCGGTGTAGGCCGCACCACGGCCTGCGGCCAGGGCGGCGAAGGGGTTGCCCCGGGCGGCGGGCTTCGGCAGACGGGTGGACTCGCCCGCGTCCCGCTGGTCGTAGCGGGCGACGGCGAACCCGGCGCCGGCGAAGGCGGCACAGAGTCCCTGCGGCCACCACTGCCGGGAGACCGCCAGCCCCATCACCAGGAGCAGCGGCTCACCGTCCGCGCCCTCCTGGAGCCGGTCGTGGGCGAGCTCGACCGCACCGTTGCGGGCGAAGCGGCGTTCGGTCCAGGTCATGGCGGGCTCCTTCGGCGGAGAGATACTGCGATCGGTGTTCGCAGTATTAGACTACAGCCAGTTCAGAACGACCGAGGGGAAGGTGCGGACCGTGGCCGACCGCGAGACCCGGCCGACGACCGTCTGGTCACGTCCCGAGCGGGGCGCGCGCGGACCCGCACCCGAGCGGAGCCGCTCCCAGATCACGACGGCCGCCCTCGCCCTCGCCGACGCGGAGGGCCTGGCGGCCGTGTCGATGCGCGCGCTCGCGCAGCGGCTGGGCACAGGCCCGGCCTCGCTCTACCGCTATGTGGGGAGCCGGGACGAGCTGCTGGACCTCATGGCGGACGCGGTCGCCGCCGAGCTGGACCTCTCCGCGGCCCCCACCGGCGACTGGCTGGACGGTCTCGTCGGCCTGGCCGTCCAGTCCAAGGCCGCGCACGTCCGGCACCCGTGGCTGGCCGATCTGAACGACCGGCGCGGCGAGGTGCTGGGTCCGCACGCGATCGACTACCTCGACCACGCGCTCCGGATCCTGGCCCCCGCACCCGGCACCGCCGGACAGAAGCTGGAGGCCATCGGCCTGCTCGGCGGCCTGGCCACCCTCTTCGCCCGCCGGGACGCCCTCGCAGCGGACGTCGACGCCCCGCACGCCCGGGCGGCCCACCTGGCCGAGGTCGCCGCCGAGGGCCGCCACCCGCACCTGCTCGCCGCCCTCACCACGGCGGGCGCCCCGCCCACGGCCGGCCCCGACGACCGGGACGCCCTCTTCGTACGGCTGCTGCGTCAGGTGCTTCCGGCGATGCTGACCGGCTGACGCAGGATCCCGGACGAGAGGCCCGGAGGCTTCTGCGGCCCGGCTCAGCCCTCGGCCGGGGCCACGCCGACCGGGCAGGAGACTCCCGTGCCGCCGATGCCGCAGTAGCCGCCCGGGTTCTTGTCCAGGTACTGCTGGTGGTACGCCTCCGCCGGCCAGAACGGGCGGCCCTCGACCGGGAGGATCTCCGTGGTGATCTCCTTGTGGCCCGAGGCCGTCAGGACCTTCTGGTACGCCTCACGGGACGCGTCGGCGGCCGCTGCCTGCGCGGGGGAGTGGGTGTAGATCGCGGAACGGTACTGGGTGCCCACGTCGTTGCCCTGGCGGAATCCCTGGGTCGGGTTGTGCGACTCCCAGAACAGCTTCAGCAGCTCCTCGTAGCTGACGACGGCCGGGTCGAAGACGACGCGTACCGCCTCCGTGTGCCCGGTCAGGCCGGAGCAGGCCTCGTCGTACGTCGGGTTCTCGGTGTAGCCGCCCTGGTAGCCGACGAGCGTCGTCCAGACGCCCTCGGTCTGCCAGAACTTGCGCTCCGCGCCCCAGAAACAGCCCAGCGCGAAGTCCGCCACCTCCAGGCCCTCGGGGTACGGGCCCACCAGGGGGTTGCCGAGGACGGTGTGGCGGGAGGGGACGGTGAATTCGGGAACGGGGCGGCCGCGCAGGGCCTGCTCCGGGGTGGGGAGCTCGGGGGTGCGGCGGTTCAGGAACATGCGGGGGCTCCTCCGGGGGTCGGTGTTCGGTACGTACAACACGGGAGCGGTCGCCGGGATTCCGGGGCGATGGCAGGAGCCGGGGTTCGTGCCGGACCGTTCACCCGGTCGCCCCGGCGATGTGCGCCAGGGCCCGTGCGAGGTCCCGCGTGCGGGCCGTCCCGTGGTTCCGTTGCCGCGCCGGCGCGAGGGAGGAGTCCGGGAGCCCGGCGTCGGCCCGGGCACGTTCGGCGCCCTGCTTCCGGTGTACGGGACCGGGATCACGGCCGTCACGGCGACGGGCGCGGCGCTCGTGGCGGGTGCGCCGGTGACCGTCGCGGCGGGGCGGGCCCCGGCGCCCGCCGGGCCGCGAACTCGTACGGAGATCAGTGCGACAGCGTCGCCGGGCTGCCGCCGTTCGCCTCGTAGCCCGCGACCGCCAGCGCCCGGTAGACCGTGTACTGCGCGGCCGGGTCCGGGTCCGCCGTCCAGGGCAGCGCGCCCACGTGGCCGTCGATCCGGACCAGCTGGTGCATGGCCTCCGACCAGCGCTCCATGTGGACCAGGAACAGCACCAGCAGGTGGCGGACGTGGGCCAGCATCGGGTCGTCCGGACGCGCCGCGTGCACCGCGAACATCGCGCCCTCGACCGCCTTGGTCACCACCTGGCCGCGGTAGAAGCTCTGCACCAGGTTGACCTCCGGCAGGTGCTCGTACACCGCGAACAGCGGCAGCGCCGCGAGCAGCGAGCCCTGCGGGGCGCGGGCGGCGGCGGCCGTGGCGAAGGCGTCCGCGTCCGCGCGCGAGCCGTGCCACTTCTCGCAGTGGAAATGCAGCGCGGCGATGTGCGCGCCCATGTGCGCCGGGGCCCGGTCGATGATCTTCGCCCAGAGCTGGTCGAACTGCTCGGGGGTGTACTTCAGGCCCCGGGCCACCGCCAGCTCCACGATGTAGGGGACGGGGTCGCCCGGCGCGAGCAGGGCCGCCTCGCCGCAGACCGTACGCGCCTCCTCCAGGATGATCCGGAAGTCGTCGCTCCCCGCCGCCGAGGACCGCCACGCCTGCTGCACCAGGAACTCCGCGTGCACCGCCGCACCGCCCGCGTCCTTCGGGGACTCCGCGCGCCAGGCCCGCAGCCACGAGCCGCCCTTGCCCGGCTGCTGCGCCAGCTCCAGCGAGGCCGCGCCGGCGAAGGCCTGGATCCGCTGCCAGCGCACCTCGCCCTCCTTCGGCGTCCCGGCCAGCAGCTGGGCGGCCGCCCGCCAGTCCTGGGTGCCCTGGACGACGTCGAGCACGTCCAGCAGGTCCTGGTCGGGGCCCGGCATCCGGACGTCCAGCTCCTCCTGCCGGGCGAAGCCGTACGTGTCCGGGTCGGCGGCGTCCGGCGAACCGGGGGCGACCTGGCGGATACCGCCCCGGCGGCGCATGACCCAGGGGCCGATCACCGCCGCGAGCATGCACATCGCGAGCAGGAACAACAGAATCTCCATGGCTCCATTGTCACCGGAGCGGCGAGTGGCCGGTAAGGGTCCTCTCCACGAACTACGCTCGGGCCTCATGAGCGACCAGCACAGCTTCGAAACCCTCGCCATCCACGCGGGGAACACCGCCGACCCCCTCACCGGCGCGGTGGTTCCGCCGATCTACCAGGTGTCCACGTACAAGCAGGACGGCGTGGGCGGACTGCGCGGCGGCTACGAGTACAGCCGCAGCGCCAACCCGACCCGCACCGCCCTGGAGGAGAACCTCGCGGCCCTCGAAGGCGGCCGCCGCGGTCTCGCCTTCGCCTCCGGCCTCGCCGCCGAGGACTGCCTCCTGCGTACGCTGCTGACCCCCGGCGACCACGTGGTCATCCCGAACGACGCCTACGGCGGCACGTTCCGGCTGTTCGCGAAGGTCGTCTCGCGATGGGGCGTGGAGTTCTCGGTGGCCGACACCTCGGACGTGGCCGCCGTACGGGCCGCGATCACCCCGCGCACCAAGGCGATCTGGGTGGAGACCCCGTCCAACCCGCTGCTCGGCATCACCGACATCGCCGCCGTCGCCCAGGTCGCGCACCAGGCCGGGGCGCGCCTCGTCGTCGACAACACCTTCGCCTCGCCCTACCTCCAGCAGCCCCTCGCGCTCGGCGCGGACGTCGTCGTGCACTCCACCACCAAGTACATGGGCGGCCACTCCGACGTCGTCGGCGGCGCGCTCGTCGTCAGCGACCCGGAGCTGGCCGAGGAGCTGGCGTACCACCAGAACGCCATGGGCGCGGTCGCCGGACCGTTCGACGCCTGGCTGGTGCTGCGCGGCATCAAGACGCTCGCCGTCCGCATGGACCGGCACACCGAGAACGCCACCAAGGTCGCCGACCTGCTGACCCGGCACCCCAAGGTCTCCCAGGTCCTCTATCCGGGCCTGCCCGAGCACCCCGGCCACGAGGTCGCCGCCAAGCAGATGAAGGCGTTCGGCGGCATGGTGTCCTTCCGCGTCGCGGCCGGCGAGGAGGCGGCGGTCGAGGTCTGCAACCGGGCGAAGCTCTTCACGCTCGGCGAGTCCCTCGGCGGCGTGGAGTCGCTGATCGAGCACCCGGGCCGGATGACGCACGCCTCCGTCGCGGGCTCCCTGCTGGAGGTCCCGGCCGACCTGGTCCGGATCTCCGTCGGCATCGAGAACGGCGACGACCTGCTCGCCGACCTCACCCAGGCGCTCGGCTGATCCTGCGGACACGGCAAGGGCGCCCGCCGGTCCGGCGGGCGCCCCTCGCGTCTCGGCGCTCAGGTGCTCACCTTCTCGTCCGCGTCCTCCAGCATGCCCCTGATCTGCTCGCGCAGTTCGGGACCGTCCTCGTGTCCGTGGACCGACGCCGCGTGCTCGCTCGCGGCCCTGACGACCTCGTCCTCCTCACCGGTGAGGGTGAGGGTGCAGTTCATCTCGCTCGGATACTTGCGGCAGTCCGCGGTCTTCCTCGTCATCACGGCCTCCTCGGCTCGTACGACAGCCGCCTTCTCCAGCGTAGGCCTCCCGCACCGGGACCCCAACGGCTCACCAGCCCTCCAACGGCGGAGTGACCTGGGCGGGCTCGGTCGCCCACGGCTGCTCGACACCGATCCAGACGAGGAACGCCACCAGCACCAGGGCCAGCAGCCAGCCCGCCGTCCGGCCGGCCGCCCGGCGCAGCCGCAGACGGCGACCGCCGCGCCGGACCGCCCGTGCCACCAGGTCCGGTGGCAGGACCGGATGCGGGCCGTCCAGCATGCGCCGCACCTGCTCCTCGCGTGGGTCCCGCCGGTCCGCGCTCACGGTGTCCTCCGAGGGGCCGGGGCCGCCCCGCGCGTCCCGGGCCCCGCCCCGCGCCCCGCACCCGACGCCCGCAGCGCCGCCACCGCGCGGGCGCACACCGCGCGGATCCGGTCCGCCGGCAGCCCGAGCAGCGCCGCCGTCTGGTCCTCGCCGACCTCCTCGTACATCCGCAGGACCAGCACCAGCCGCTCGATCGGCGTCAGCCCGTCCAGCAGACCGCCGCGGGGCCGCTGGTGGCGGCGGGCCTCCCGGGCGAACCGGAGGGCCAGCTCCCGGCGGGCCCGGTCGTAGGGGTCGCCGCCGCGCAGCCGGTCCCAGTCGGCGTACGTGCACGCCAGCGCCGCGTGCAGCAACCGCTCGGCCCGCCCGTACGCGCCCGGCGGCTGCGACGGTTCGCCGGTGAGCAGCGTCGCCGTGTGCAGCAGGCGTCCGCCCGCACCCGCCACGAAGTCCTCGAACTCCAGGGCGCGGAGCCGGTCCCGGTGGGTCGCCCGCTCTGCCATGGACCACATACGAGCCCCGGCGCCCGGGTGCGGTCAAGGGTGTCGGCACGGTGGGATCGCCGGGTCCGTTCCTATGCCGGGTGCCGATCCTCGTGCAGATGCAGCGCGAGGAGTGCGATGTCGTCCTCTTTGTCCTCGCCGAACGCACACAGGAGGTGGTCGCAAAGGGATTCGAGCTCCTGCGGGCCGGTCGCCGCGGCGTCGAGGAACGCGGCCAGACTGTGGTCGAGGTTCTGGTTGCGGACCTCGACCAGCCCGTCGGTGATCATCAGGAGCCGGGAGCCCGGCGCGGTGGTACGGACGTGGGCGGGAGGTTGGGGAAGCCGCAGGCCCAGCAGTGGACCGTGCTCGGACAGGTAGACCGTGCTGCCGTCGGGGGCGAGGAGCAGCGGAGGTATGTGACCGGCGTTGGCGATGCGGATCCGGCTGCCTTCCGGCTCGACCAGAACCAGGCAGAGCGTCACGGTGAGGCCGGGCCGGGTATGGGAGAGGAGGGCGTCGAGTCGCTCCAGCACGTGGTGGGGCGGGTGGCCCTCCAGCGCGTAGGCGCGCAGGGCGTGCCGGATCTCGCCCATGACCGTCGCCGCGACGAGCGAGTGTCCGGCCACGTCACCGATGGCCAGCAGCAGCCCGGCCGGGGTTTGGAGAGCCTCGTAGAAGTCGCCGCCGATCTCGGCGTGGTCGGAGGCCGGGCGGTAGCGCACGGCGAGGCTCGTACCGGGAGTGTCCGGGAGCCGGTCCGGCAGGAAGGTGCGTTGGAGGGCCAGCGCCAGGGCGTGCTCCTCGTTGAAGGTGCGGAGGGCCTCCAGCGCCAGGGCGCTGGCGTTCACCAGTTGCTGCAGCAGTTCGCGCTCGTCGGTGGTGCGGGCCGCGCCCGCCGGGACGGCGACGCATACGGGGGGCCGGTTGCGTTTGGTGCGGGCCACGACCAGGAACACGTCTCCCTCGATCGGGTCGAGAGGCAGCAGCGCTTTCCACCGGGCCCCGGGAATCGTCACGACCTCGATGCCCGTGCCGCCGCCCAGGGCCGGGGAGGCCATCCCGTCGAGCAGCTCGGCCCGCGCGGGCAGGGAGACCGGTGCGGCGTCCGGGCCCGTCGCATGGCTGTGCACGGTCAGGCCCTGTGGGCTGAGGAAGACCGAGGTCGCCGGGCCGGACATGAGGGAGGCCGCACCACGTGTCACCGCCGCGCAGAAGGCGGGGAAGCCGACGGCCCGGTACACGTCCAGCGTGGCCCGGTTCAGCGCGGCCAGCCGCAGGGTCAGCTGCTCCGCGCGTCGCCGGGCCCGAGCGTAGCGGAGGGCGGCCGTCACGGTGGCCAGGAACTCGTTCGGATCGATCGGCTGATCGAGATAGGCGTCCGCGCCCCGGCTGAGTCCCTCGGTGTGGTCCTCCGTGTTGACGGCGACGGCCGACACGTGGACGACCGGCAGAGAGGCGGTGCGCGGATCGGCCTTGATCCGCTCGCACACCTCGAAGCCGCTCATGTCCGGGAGCTGCACGTCGATGACGGCCACCTCGGGCAGCGCGTCGCCCGCCGCTGCCAGCAGGTGCAGGCCTGCCGTCCCGTCGGCCGCGCCGAGCACCGTGTGCCCGGCGCGGGTGAGCCAGCTGGTGAGGATGTAGCGGTTGGTCTCGTCGTCGTCTATCACCAGGACGGTTCCTGGGGCGGCGTCGTGCCGCGCGGTCTCGGTCACGGGATGTTCTCCGGGGAGCGTACGGGCGTGGAAGGCGCGGGCGTGAAAGGCAGCTCGACCTCCACCCGGGTGCCCGCTCCGGGGGTGCTCGACAAGCGGAGTGCCCCACCGAGCAGCTCGGTGAGGGTGCGGGCGTACGGGAGACCGAGGCCGGTACCCCGGTGGAGCCGCTGGAGGGGGCCGCGTACCTGGTAGAACTCCTCGAACACGCGGGACAGCTCGGCCTCCGGGATGCCCACCCCGGTGTCCGTGACCGTGAAGAACATCCGCGGCGGTTCCACCCGGACGTCCAGTCTCACCTCGCCCTTCTCGGTGAACTTCAGGGCGTTGGACAGCAGGTTGCGCAGGATGCGCGTGAGCAGGGCCTCATCGGTCACCGCTACGGGCAGCGCCGAGGACGGCGGCATCAGCAGCGCCACGTCGGACGGCCCCGTGTTCCGCATCACCGCGCCCAGCTGCGCCATCAGCGCCCGCAGATCGGTCGGCGCCGCATTGACCTCCAGCTGGCCCGCCTCGGCCTTGGCCACGTCCAGCAGATCGCCCACGAGCGCGAGCAGGGACTGTCCCGAGGCGTCGATCAGGGAGAGCTGCCGGCGCTGCTCGTCGGTGAGCGGGGAGGACCCCGGGGCCAGCAGCAGCCGGGTCAGCGCCACCACCGCGTTCACGGGCGTGCGGAGCTCATGGCTGATGTTGCGCCAGAACCTCGTCTTGGCCTCGCTGGTCTCGCGCAGCCGGGCGGACTTCTCCTCCAGCTCGGCGTGGAGGGCCACGACACCGCTGTTCGTCTCCTCCAATTCCTGCGACAGCTCGGTGTAGAGGGCGAGTACCCCCCGGTTGGTCTCCTCCAGTTCCTCGTTGAGCCGCCGCAGCTCCTCACGCTGGGCCCGGGCCTCCTCCAGAGCGGTGATCAGGTCGCGGGTCTGTGCCCGCAGGTCGTCGGCGAGGGACGGTGTCGCGTGGCGCCGGAGAGCCGCGACGACGGCGCTCCGGGTATCCGGGCCGTCCGTCCAGCTCGCCGGAAGGAGGTGCTCCGCGACGATCCGCTGCCCCGTGGCGCCGGCCTCGTGCTGGACCCGGTGCAGCAGCCGGGAGGCCGGTTCCAGGTCGGGGCCCGCCTTCGTGCCGCCCGCCCACGCGAAGACGACGGCGAACACCCGCTCCGAGTCCACCGGGATCGCGAAGGTCACGGTCAGCTCCTCGCAGCCGAGGCGGTCGCGGCCGAGCTCGCTCAGCGCGGTGGCGAAGCGCACCTGGTCCTGCCGCTCCATGCCGAGCGCCTCCGCCGCGCTCTGCCCGGTGCGCCGCAGGGCGAACACGTCCTGCGGAGTGCTGAGGCTGTACGACCCGAGGACGCCCGGGTCCGGTGCTCCGTCCGTCACCAGGCACCCTTGACTACCACGATCCCGGCGTCGTCGTGGCGGACACCGGCTTCGCGCAGCAGTTGCCCCGCCATCACGGCCGGGGTGTGCCGGAGCAGTCCGGGCAGCTCGTCGGCCCTCCAACGGTCGGTCAGCCCGTCGGAGTGCATGACCAGGGCCCCGCCCGCCGGCAGCGGCAGTTCGAACGTCCGCAGGCTGCGCATCTGCTGCCCGACGATGCCCGGGGCCGAGAGCAGGCCCTTGCGGGAGTCCGGGCCCAGCAGAACCCCGCTCACGTTGCCGATGCCGCAGTAGAGCACCCGTTGTCGGGCCGGCTCGATCCTGGCCACGGCGACCGCGCCGCCCCGCGTGCCCCGTAGCGCCGCGTGGATACGGCGCAGCAGGCCCTCCGGCTGCCGTTCCGTGCTCCGCCGAAACTCCGTCACCGCCGCCTCGGCGGCTCTAGCGGCGAGCGGCCCGTGGCCCAGCCCGTCGCAGAGCACGACCAGCACCGCGGGCTCCGACGGAGGGACGGAGCGGCCGGTGGCGGGACGCGGTCCCGTCGCGTCGCCCGTCACCCCGCCCTCGTCGACCCTTACGGCCCAGGCGTCACCGCAGCTGGTCTCCCCGCTGATGGGCCGCGTCAGTCCCGAGGAGACGGACGCCACCCCGCCGGTGGGCCTGCTCCCGGCCGGGCGGTCCCAGAACTGCGCGGCCATGACGGTGCCCCGGCCCGGCAGCGAGTGAATGTCGAACGCGTCGGCGAGCCGGACCACCGCTCCCAGTCCGATCCCGAGGGTGCCACCGGAGGAGGTTCCGTCCGCCAGTGCCGCCTCGACGTCGGCCATGCCGGGGCCGTTGTCCACGGTGAGGAACTCGACCCCCGCCCGGTCCGCGGTGCGCAGGATCCGCAGCAGCAGTGCGCCGTCGCGCGCGTGCCGCTGAAGGTTGGTCGCGGCCTCGGTGACCGCCAGGGCGACCTCGGAGGCCCGGTAGCCGTCGAGCCCGATCCGCCGCGCGAGGGCGGCGGCGGCGCCCCGGGCCGCCGAGGGCATCTCGGCGGCGTCGCGGAACCATTCCACGTCCTCGCAGTCGAGCACGGCCGGGCCGGTCATCGCGCCCACTTGACGATGGTGACGGTGGTGCCACGGTCCACCTCGGTGTCCAGGAAGAACTCGTCGACCAGCCGTCGGGCCCCGCTCAGGCCGAGGCCCAGCCCGCCACCGGAGGTCCAGCCGTCCGTCAGGGCCAGTTCGGTGTCGGGGATGCCGGGGCCGGAGTCCTCGAAGACCGCCGCGACGCCGCGCCGGCCGTGCCGCTCCACCAGTCCGGCCCGCATCGCTCCGCCCCCGCCGTAGACCAGGGTGTTGCGGGCGAGCTCACTGGCGGCCGTGATGAACTTCGTCTGGTCGACCAGGGACAGCTTGCACTGCTGCGCGAACGCGCGGACGTGCTGGCGGGAGCGTACGACGTCGTCGTTCCCGGTGATCGGCTGTGTTTGCGGGGCTTCGGCAGCCCACGGGACGGTCATGGCAGTTCCGCGCCGGTCGCAGACCGGCGCAGCAGCGCGAGCCCCTTCTCCAGGTCGAGCGCCGTACGCACGCCGCCCAGGGAGAGGCCCAGTTCGACCAGGGTGATGGCCACGGCCGGACGCATGCCCACGACCACGGTCTCGGCGTCCAACAGCCGGGATATGGAGGCGATCGTGGCCAGCATGCGGCCGACGAAGGAGTCGACGATCTCGACCGCAGTGATGTCGATGACGACCCCGCGGGCCGCCCTGGCGACGATCTGCTCGGCCAGGTCCTCCTGGAGGTCCAGAACCGTCTGGTCCTCCAGGTCCACCTGGATGGAGACCAGCAGGATGTCCCCGATCCGCAGGACCGGAACGCGTTCGCTCATCGCCGCGCGTCCTGGTGCGTGACGAGGTCGACGCCGGACTTGCGAAGCGCGTGCTGGAGCGCGTCGGCGAGGGTCGCCTTGGTGACGATGTCGCCGAACTCGATGCCGAGGGCCACGATGGTCTGCGCGATCTGCGGGCGGATCCCGGAGACCGTGCACTCCGCGCCCATCAGCCGGGCCGCCACCACCGTCTTGAGCAGGTGCTGGGCGACCTGCGTGTCGACCGCGGGGACTCCGGTGATGTCGATGATGGCCTGCTCGGAGCCGGTGTCGACCAGGGCCTGGAGCAGCTTCTCCATCACGACCTGGGTGCGCGCCGAGTCCAGTGTGCCCACGAGAGGCACGGCGATCACCCCGTCCCACAGCTTGACCACGGGGGTCGACAGCTCCATGAGCTGGGCCGCCTGCGAGCTGATGATCTCCTCGCGGGTGCGGGTGTACACCTCGACCGTGTAGAGGGCCAGATCGTCCAGGGAGCGCCCCAGCCGCAGGTACGCGGTGGTCTCCTCGGCGGAGTCGTTGCGCAGCGCGGGCTCCAGGGCCTGCTTGAGCGCCAGTACGCTGATCGCCGTCTCGCTGGGGGTGAACCCCTGCCGGGCCCGGTTGCGCGACAGTTCGGTCAGCAGCGCCCGCACCTCGGAGAAGCTCTCCCCGCGGGTCTCCTCGCCACCCGACCGCAGGGTCTCCACGAGAGCCTCGTAGAGCTCCCTGAGCTCCCGGTCGACCTCGGCCCTGCTGATGCGGCCCTGGAGCGAGCCGGTCACCCCGTCGATCCATTCGGAGGTGATCTTCTCGCGGTCGGTGGAGAGCAGTTCCACCGGACCTCTCGGACTTCCCTGCTGTGCCACGTCCGGCCCCTTTAATTCTGAAGAGTTTCCTTGGGGAAACTCTTCAGGAAGCGTACGGCAAGGCCTGCGGAGCGCCGCGTGGGCGGGGGCCTTCTCCGGCCCGGCGGGGTCGCCGACGGACCGGGGAGACCGGGCGGGTGGGGCGGAAGGAAGGCTCAGTCGGGCTGCGGCGGCTGGTGCGCGGCCTGCCGGGCCGCCAGCGAACCGTTGAAACGGGTGAGCAGGGCGCAGAACGTGTCCCGTTCCTCCTGCGTCCAGCCGTCCGTCACCTGCGACATCAGCTCGCGCCGCGAGGCGCGTACCTCCTCCAGGCGGGCCTGACCGCGCGGCGACAGCTGGAGCACCACGGCCCGGCCGTCCTCCGGGTGCGAGGTGCGCTTGACCAGACCGGTGTCGACGAGTGGCGCGACCTGGCGCGTCACCGTCGAGGAGTCGATACCCATCCCGGCCGCCAGTGCCTTGACGCCCATCGGACCTTCCCGGTCAAGACGGTTCAGCAGCAGGTACGCCGCCCGGTCCATCGAGTTGCGGACCTGGCCGACACCGCCGAGGCGGGTCTGCTCGGCACGGCGGGCGAAGACCGCCACCTGGTGCTGGAGCGAGTCCAGCAGGCGGTCGGGGCCCGGGTGTTCGGGGGCGGCGCCCCCGGAAGGAGACGCAGCAGTCGTCATGTCCTGAGGGGGCATGGCCGGGGACTCTCTTCGTGCGGTGTCGGATGAGTGGGGGACAGAGTACGCGGCCCCGGGGCAACGTGTACCAGTGCCGCACAAACCTGCGGACACCACCGCAGGCCGCCATGAGACAAGTCTGCCGCGCACTCCGCGAGCTGCAAGACTTGCGGACATGAGCTTCCGCGCGACCGCCCACCATCCGGCCCTGATCCTCGACGACGTCCGGGGCGCGCAGAAAATGCTGGACGGGGTGGCCCGGGTGACCGCTCTGGAGGGCAGCCGCCACCTTTCCGACCTGGTCGGCGCCCCGGTCCACCTCAAGTGCGAGAACCTCCAGCGCACCGGCTCCTTCAAACTGCGCGGGGCCTACGTCCGGATCTCCGGCCTCACCCCGGTGGAGCGGGCGGCCGGGGTGGTCGCCGCCAGCGCCGGGAACCACGCCCAGGGCGTCGCGCTCGCCTCCTCCCTCCTCGGCGTGCGCTCCACGGTCTTCATGCCCGTCGGGGCGCCGCTGCCCAAGGTCGCCGCGACCCGGGAGTACGGGGCCGAGGTGCGGCTGCACGGCCAGGTCGTCGACGAGACCCTCGCCGCCGCCCAGCGGTACGCGGAGGAGACCGGCGCGGTCTTCATCCACCCCTTCGACCACCCCGACATCATCGCGGGCCAGGGCACCGTCGGACTGGAGATCCTTGAGCAGTGCCCGGAGGTCCGCACGATCGTCCTCGGCATCGGCGGCGGCGGTTTCGCCGCGGGCGTCGCCGTCGCGGTGAAGGCCCTGCGCCCCGACGTCCGGATCGTCGGCGTCCAGGCCGAGGGCGCCGCCTGCTACCCGCCCTCGCTGGCCGCCGGGCACCCCGTCTCGCTCGAATCCCCGGCCACGATGGCCGACGGCATCAAGGTGGGCCGCCCCGGCGATGTACCGTTCGCCCTGGTCGAGGAGCTGGTCGACGAGGTCCGCACGGTCACCGAGGACGAGCTGTCCAGTGCGCTGCTGCTCTGCCTGGAGCGGGCCAAGCTGGTCGTCGAGCCGGCCGGGGCGAGCCCGGTGGCCGCGCTGCTCAGCGACCCGAAGGCGTTCCGGGGGCCGGTGGTGGCCGTGCTGTCGGGCGGCAACGTCGACCCGCTCCTGATGCAGCGCATCCTGCGGCACGGGATGTCCGCGGCCGGCCGCTACCTCAGCCTGCGGCTGCGGCTCACCGACCGGCCGGGGGCGCTGGCCGCCCTGCTGGCCACGCTGACCGTGGCCGACGCCAACGTCCTCGACATCAGCCATGTGCGCACCGACCCGCGCCTCGGACTGACCGAGGCGGAGGTCGACCTGCACCTGGAGACGAAGGGCCCGCAGCACTGCGCGGAGGTCGAGGAGGCGTTGCGCGCGGCGGGCTACCGGGTGATCGGCTGACCGTCCTCTTCGCGCCGACTGGCCGGATCTTGCCATTCAGCGCGCGGCGACGCCCCGAAAATCCTAGGATCGCCGAATAAGCGCCGAGTGAGCCGCGTACGGGCGCAGTCGTCCACAAGTGACGGGGGAGTCCCTCCATGCCAGGTGCGATCCATGCCGAGGGTCTGGTGAAGACCTTCGGTGACGTACGAGCCCTGGACGGCGTCGATCTCGACGTCCCCGAGGGCACCGTCCTCGGACTGCTCGGGCCCAACGGCGCGGGCAAGACCACCGCCGTGCGGGTGCTGACCACGCTGCTGCGCCCGGACAGCGGCACGGCCGTCGTGGCCGGGATCGACGTACTGAAGAAGCCCAACGAGGTACGCCGCTCGATCGGGCTCTCCGGACAGTTCGCCGCGGTCGACGAGTATCTGACCGGCCGGGAGAACCTCCAGATGGTCGGGCAGCTCTACCAGCTGAGCGCCCGGGACGCGAAGGCCCGCGCGGGCGTCCTGCTGGACCGGTTCAACCTCGGCGACGCCGCCGACCGTACCGCCAAGACGTACTCCGGCGGTATGCGCCGCCGCCTCGACCTGGCGGCGGCGCTCGTCGTGTCGCCGCCCGTGATGTTCATGGACGAGCCGACGACCGGCCTCGACCCGCGCAACCGGCAGCAGCTCTGGGACGTGATCGAGGACCTGGTGGCGGGCGGCACGACCCTGCTGCTGACCACGCAGTATCTGGAGGAGGCCGACCGCCTCGCGAACGACATCTGCGTCATCGACCACGGCAAGGTCATCGCCCGCGGCACCTCCGACGAGCTGAAGGCCCGGACCGGCGGCGAGCGCGTCGAGGTCGTCGTGCACCGCCCCGACGAGATCGAGCGCGCCCGGTCCGTGCTGACCGCCCTCGGCAAGGGCGAGGTCACCGTCGTCCAGCTCTCCCGCAAGCTGACCGCCCCGGTGAGCGGCGGGGCCAAGCTGCTGGCCGAGATCATCCGCGACCTGGACGCCCGGGGCGTGGAGATCGACGACATCGCGCTGCGCAGGCCCACCCTGGACGACGTCTTCCTCTCCCTCACCGGCCACGCGGCCGAGGCGAACCAGCACGAGGACAAGGAGGACGCCAAGTGAGCGCGATCGCCAAGGACGCTCCCGCACCGGCTCCCCGCCCCTCCGGCGGCGTCACGCAGTCCATGAAGGACTCACTCGTCGTCGCCAAGCGGAATCTGATCCGGATGACCCGGATCCCGGAGATGGTCATCTTCGGACTGATCCAGCCGATCATGTTCGTGGTGCTGTTCACCTACGTCTTCGGCGGCTCCATCAGCATCGGCGGCTCCACCGACCCGCAGCTGTACAAGGAGTTCCTGATGGCGGGCATCTTCGCCCAGACCGTCACCTTCGCCACCGCGGGCGCCGGCGCGGGCATCGCCGACGACATGCACAAGGGGCTTATCGACCGCTTCCGGTCGCTGCCCATGGCCCGGGGCGCGGTCCTCACCGGACGGACGCTCGCCGACCTCGTCCAGACCACCCTCACCCTCGTCGTCCTCGCGGGGGTCGCGCTGCTCGTCGGCTGGCGCACCCACGAGAACCTCGGCAAGGTGCTCTGCGGCTTCCTGCTGCTGCTCCTGCTCGGCTACGCCTTCTCCTGGATCGGCGCGCTGATCGGCCTGTCCGTGCGCACCCCGGAGGCGGCGACCTCCGGCGGGCTGATCTGGCTGTTCCCGCTGACGTTCATCTCGAACGCCTTCGTGCCGGTCACCGGCATGCCGGCGTTCCTCCAGCACGTCGCCGAGTGGAACCCCTTCAGCGCCACGGTGGCCGGGGCCCGCGAGCTGTTCGGGAACACGATGCCCGGCGTGCCGAAGTCGGTCACCGGGGCCTGGCCGATGGAGCACCCGATCATCGCCTCGATCATCTGGTCGGTGCTGATCATCGTGGTCTTCCGCACCCTCGCGGTCCGCAAGTACCGCTCGGCCGCCGTCTGAGGCCGCGCACGGGACACGCGGAACGACGCGGGAGCCCCGGCCTGTCGAGGCCGGGGCTCCCGCGTCGTCGTGTGTCGTGGCCGACCGGTCAGCCGGTGTAGGGCTTCGCCGCCAGGATCTTCACCGAGGCGGTCTTGCCGTTCGGCAGCTCGTAGTCCGCGTCGTCGCCCGTCCGCTTGCCGCTCACGCCGAGGCCGAGCGGGGACTGCGGCGAGTACGTCTCGATCTCCGTGCTGGCGTACTCACGGGAGGCGAGCAGGAAGGTCAGCGTGTCGTCCTCGTCGCCGTCGAAGGCGATCGTGACGACCATGCCGGGCTCGACCACGCCGTCGTCGGCCGGCGCCTCGCCGACCTTCGCGTGCTCCAGGAGCTGGGTCAGCTGGCGCACCCGCAGCTCCATCTTGCCCTGCTCCTCCTTGGCCGCGTGGTACCCGCCGTTCTCCCGGAGGTCACCCTCCTCACGGGCCGCCGCGATCTTGACGGCGATTTCCGTGCGCGCGGGACCAGACAGGTACTCCAGCTCGGCCTTGAGCTGGTTGTACGCCTCCTGCGTGAGCCAGGTGACGTTTTCGCTGGTCTGGGTCACAGGTGCTCCTCGTCGGTGCTGGGAATACAAAGCATCGCCCTACCCAGAAGCATGTGCGTCCACGGGTGGGCGAAACCACGAGCCTAACAATTCCGCAGGAAAAGGGGGAGAAGGTAAACCGTCACACGCCCGGACGGGCTCCTGCGACCCGTATCGTCGCAGGTCGCGGGGGGTCGGCCGGATCAGCCCCGCGGGCCGTCGTCGGCCGTGCAGCCCATCGGCTCGACCGCGGTCGCCCTGGACCGGGTCACCACGGTCACGACCTCGTCGATCCGGTCCTCGGCCCGGTCGAACCGGACCTCCTTGCGGCCCACCTCGGAACCGTCCTCGCTGAGCGCCCGCACCACGCAGTAGCCGTGGCCCTCGCGGTCCTTGCGGACTTCCAGGTGGACGTCGGCCCGGGTGTCGGAGACGACCTTGAACTTGATCATCTCGCCGCTGATGCCCTGGCCGCCCACGTAGTCGAAGCCGATCCACCCGATCACGCCGAGCAGGGCGACGCCCAGGACCGATCCGACGATCTTCAGCTTGCGGTCCGCACGCTGATCCTCGCTCCGGCCGTACCGCCCCTCGGGCGCAGCCTCGCGAACCGTCGTCATGATCGTTCCCTCCGGACCGGGCATCGCGGAATTTTCCGGCCCCTCGTTCAGTCACTATAGAAGCCGCCCGCCCGTCACCCGACCGCGCCCCACACCGGTGTCACGCGGGCCGGCGCCTCCCCGGCTGGGAGGCGGAGCGACCCATGATCGACCAGAGCGACCAATGACTGAGGATCGAGCTTTGACTGAGCAGCTGCGACTGATGGCCGTTCACGCCCACCCCGACGACGAGTCGAGCAAGGGCGCGGCCACCATGGCCAAGTACGTGTCCGAGGGGGTGGACGTGCTGGTCGTGACCTGCACGGGAGGCGAGCGCGGCTCCATCCTCAACCCGAAGCTCCAGCACGACGCGTACATCGAGAAGAACATCCACGAGGTGCGCAAGAAGGAGATGGACGAGGCCCGGGAGATCCTGGGCGTCCAGCAGGAATGGCTCGGCTTCGTCGACTCGGGGCTGCCCGAGGGCGACCCGCTGCCGCCGCTCCCCGAGGGCTGCTTCGCCCTGGAGGACCCCGAGGTCGCCGCGGGGCGCCTGGTGGCGAAGATCCGTGAGTTCCGGCCGCAGGTCATCACCACGTACGACGAGAACGGCGGCTACCCGCACCCCGACCACATCATGACGCACACGATCTCGATGATCGCGTTCGACGGTGCGGCCGACGCGGAGCGCTTCCCCGAGGACGAGTTCGGCCCGGTCTGGACGCCGCGGAAGCTCTACTACAACCAGGGCTTCAACCGGCCGCGCACCGTCGCCCTGCACGAGGCGCTCCTCGCCCGCGGTCTGGAGTCCCCGTACGGCGAGTGGCTGGAGCGCTGGAAGGAGTTCGAGCGCGTCGAACGCACTCTGACCACGCACATCCCCTGCGACGACTTCTTCGAGATCCGCGACAAGGCGCTCATCGCGCACGCCACGCAGATCGACCCCGAGGGCGGCTGGTTCCGGGTTCCGATGGACGTCCAGCGCGAGGTCTGGCCGACCGAGGAGTACGAGCTGGCGAAGTCTCTGGTCGATACCTCCCTCCCCGAGAGCGACCTCTTCGCGGGCATCCGCGACAATGCCTGATATGTACGCGACCCAGGCACTGACGCACCTCGTCCCGCTCGCCGCCGAAGAGCTCGACAAGAACAAGGTCACTCCCGGCGTCCTCGGCTTCCTCGTCTTCGCGGCGCTCGCCGTCGGCGTGTGGGCCCTGATGAAGTCGATGAACCGCCACATGGGCCGGGTGAACTTCGAGGAGGCCCCCGACCCGGACGCGGTGGCGGCCGAGCCCGCCGGGGACAAGGCGGCCTCGCCCGGCAAGTAGCGCGCCGACTCCGCGCGTACGGAAACGGGCAGGGCGTCCGGCCGGATTGCCGGACGCCTCGCTCGCGCTTCCCTGCCCCGTACGGTCATGGGCCGTCCCGTACGGTCATGGGCGCGCGGCTCGGCGCCGCGCGGGATCACGGCCGGGCCGGCTCCACCGCCACGCCCATGATCTGGCCGGCGCCGCGGGTCGGGGTCAGCCCGAGCCGCCACGCCTGCCAGCCGTCCTCCAGGTCCACGCCCCGCTCCAGCGCCACCGCGAACGCCGCCGCCGACTGCTCCAGCTTGCCGTCCCGCGCCGGGTGTTGGGCCTCGATCAGCTCGGCCAGCTCCTGCTGGGCCACCACCGTGCCCACCTCGATGCCCCCGGGCGAGGCGTACGGCAGCAGCGTGCAGCGCAGGAACCGGGCCCAGTCGCCGCCCCGCGCGTCCCCGTACGAGGCGAACAGCTCCGCCGCCTCGCCGCACAGCTCCAGCGCCTGCGGGGCCCGCCCGTTGCCCGCGTCGATCAACGCCAGCTCCACGCACGCCCACGCCTCGCCGTACGGCACCTTGATCCGCCGGAAATCGGCCCGGGCGTCCATCAGCAACTGCCGGGCGAACCCCGAATTGCGCAGGTTGCCCGTCTGCGCGGCCCGCTGGTCCCGGGTCACCCGGCCCGAATGGTGCCGGGCGCACGCCAGCCCGTACACGTCCCGCATCCGGGAGAACATCGTCCGGGCCCGCTCCAGCTCACGCACCGCCTGATCGGTGTCCCCGCCCTCCTCCAGCGCCTGACCCAGGTAGTACAGGGTCCACGCCTCACCGCGCGCGTCCTCGTTGTCCCGGTGCCGGGCCAGCGCCTCGCGCAACTGCTCCAGGGCGGCCGCCGGATCGCCGTCCAGCAGCCGGGCCCGGGCCAGCTGGGTGATCGCCCACGCCTCGCCGCGCCCGTCGCGGGTGCGCCCGTACAGCTCCAGGGCGGTGCTCAACGCCTCCTCGGCCGGGATGACCTCGCCCGTGCGCAGCCGCACCTGGCCCAACTGGAACTGCGTCCACGCCTCGCCGTGCAGCGACTCGCCCTCCCGGTGCAGCCGCAGCGCGTCGTCCAACAGCGCGAGGGCCCTCGGCAGGTCGCCCCGGTCCCGCTCCACGGCGGCCAGCGCGTGCAGCGACCAGGCCCGGTCCTCGGTCTGCGCCTCGGACGACTGCAGCGCCAGCGCCTCCTCCAGCCGGGCCGCCGCCTCGGACAGATTGCCCTGGTGGTGCAGGGTGATCCCGAGCGAGCACAGCGCCAGCGCCTCGCCCGCGTCGTTCTGCGCCTCGTGGTAAAGCCCGACGACGGAGGACAGCGTGGTGCGGGCCTTGTCCAGCTCGCCGAGCTGCCGGGCCGCGATTCCCGTACGCCACTGCACCGAGCGCTCCAGCAGCCCCTGGTCCACCGCCTGCGTCAGCTCGCTGATCTCGCCCAGGCGGTACAGGTCGCCGCGCAGCAGGCAGTAGTCGCACAGCGCGCCCAGCAGATGCAGCACCGTGGCCTGGTCGACGCCCTCCGCGTGCCGCAGCGCGGAGGTGATGAAGCTCGACTCGTCGTCCAGCCAGCGCAGCGCCGAGTCGAGCGACCCGAAACCGTGGCTGCCGAACTGCCCGGCGCGCGTCGACATCTTCCCGTCGACCATCCGGATCACCGCGTCGGCCAGCTCCGCGTAGTTCGTCAGCAGCCGCTCCTGCGCCGCCGTCCGCTCGGCCGGCTCCTCCTCGTCCAGCAGCCGGGCCAGCGCGAAGTCCCGCACCAGGTCGTGCAGCCGGTAGCGCGACCCCCGTACGCGGGTGAGCAGCCCGGCCCGGGCCAGCACGGTCAGCAGCCGCTCCGCCTCCTGCTCGTCGGCAAAGAGCAGCGAGGCCGCCGCTGCCGCCCCCAGGCTCGCCCGGCCCGCGAGCGCGAGCCGCCGCAGCAGCCGCCGGGCCTGATCGCCCTGGTCGGTGTAGCGCAGCCACAGGGCCCGCTCCACCGGGGCCACCGGGCCGTACGCACCGAGGTCCTCCGCCAGCGTGTGCCGGCTACGGGCACCGAGCGCGGAACCGGCCACCCGCAGCGCCAGCGGCAGCCCGCCGCACAGCTCAGCGATCGCGTCCGTCGACGGGTAGTCGTACGGCCCGCTCTCCTCCTCCTCGGCGACCTCGCGCAGCAGCTCCTCCGCGCCCGCCGCGTCCAGCGGGCCGACCGGCAGGTGGTGCACCCAGGCGGGCAGGTCATCGGGCAGCTCCAGCGGCTCCCGGGCGGTGACGATCACCAGGCTGTCCGAGCGCTCCGGCACCAGGGTGCGCACCTGCCCGGCGTCCGTCGCGTCGTCCAGCACGATGGTGACCGGCGTCCCCGTGAGGTGGTGGTGGTACAGCTCGCCGAGCCGCCGCACCTGCTGCTCCGCCGACGAGCCTTCCCGGAAGAGCAGTTGCTCGCGCGGCGCGCCCAGCCGGTTCAGCAGGTGCAGCAGGGCGTCCCGGGTAGGCAGCGGGCTCTCGCCCGCCACCTGGCCGCGCAGATCGACCACGCACGCGCCCCGGAACTGGTCCTTGAGCGCATGGGCCGCCCGCACCGCGAGCTCGGTCCGCCCCGAACCCGGCTCACCGTGCAGCACGACCACGGTCGGCCGGGTCTGGGTGGAGGCGCGGGCCGCGTGGACCCACTGGGCGACCTGAGCAAGCTCGGCCCGCCGCCCCGTGAACGGCCCCTCGGCCTGCGGGAGATGGCCGAACGACTGTTCCAGCACCACCCGGGTGCGGGCCGCCGCGCTGCGGTCGCCGCCGCGCAACTGCTTCACCACCGGGGTGGTCTGCTTCTTCGGGGCGCGCTTGGCGGGCGTCAGCATGCGCTGCTGGTCCAGATAGGGGCGGATGCCCCGTACCTCCAGGGCGGTCAGCCACTGGAGCCGCAACTGCTCGGCCCCGCCCGGCTGTCCGGCCGCCGCGGCGCGGCGGTGGGCGGCGGGCCAGTGCGAGGCGGTCACCTTCGCCACGGTCGTCGCCGTACCGGCCACCGCGACGGCCGCGCCCGCGCCGAACGCCAGGCCGGTGTTGGCCCCGAGCGCCAGGTCCGCGCCGAACGCGGCGGCGGCGGCAACACCCGTCACCAGCAGGGGCGTTCCGAGAGTCGCTCTGCTGAAGCGCTCCGCGAGCGGACGCTCGCCCGCCGCCGCCGAGTCCAGCGCCTGCGTGTACGCGGCGTACTCCTCGCCCGCGCTGGCGGCCATGGTGTCGAGCGCGGCCCGCGCCCGCGACATCAGCGCACCGGTATCGGTCCGCCCGCCGGTACGCCGCGCCTCCTCCTCCACGGCGCGCACCAACAGCCTCTCGGCTTCCGCCCGATGGCTGTCCCGCATATGTGTCCCCCTCCGAGTGCCGCGCTCCGGATCTCGGGTTCCGGAGCGTCGGATACCAAGCGTCGGGGTCAAGTGTCCTGCGTGGCGGGCTCCGGCGCGAGGGGCGCAGGGCAAGGGGAGGGTCAAGGCGTGGGCGGACGCCTCACCCCTGTTGCTCCCCGCCGTCCTCCTCCTCGTCCTCCACCGGCAGTCCCAGAAGGACGCGGGCTGTCCCGGTACGGCCGACCGGCTCGGCTCATCCCCCGTAGTTGCGGAGCAACTCGATCATGTGACGGAGCTTCGGAATCGCGTCGCCGCCGACCTTGTCCTTGTCGTTGACGTGCATCAACTCGTCGCGGACCGCTCGCAGCTCATCAAGGTGGGCGGTGAAGGACTTGCGGTCCAGCGGCCAGCCGGGCCTGTCCCACTGCTTCTGATTGCTCAGCAAGCCAGCTGTGTGCCTGCCTTCAGCAGGCCGACGGCAACCAGGTCGGAGACCAGGACCCGGCGCCCTTCGAACAGAGAGGAGGCTCGCCCCAGCGGTTCTTCAGTACCGTCGCCCTGCGCGGAATCAGGCGGGGATCGCGCCGCTCGCGTTCCCTCCCGCGCCATGGCCCGCCCGCGCGCGGGATCACATGCGGCGGGGTGGGCGGTGTCTCCCCAGCGATGTCATCCACTCCGGGGAACGCCTCTCTCCGCTGATGTCACCCGTATGCAGAACCTCGCACGGGCCCAGCTGCCGGACAGGTGCACGCGCGCCGAACGAGCACTTCGTTCCTCACAGGCTCCCGAGACCAGGAGCACGTGCTCCGGGCGGGTGGGTGTGGGGTCGATGGTTTCCGCCTGGTAGACGATGACGTCAGGGCGGCGGTTGGTGAGGGGAACGTCCTGAAGGCGGACGTCGAAGTCCGTGTCGGCGTTCCCATCCGGGCCCGCGGCGGCGTCCAGGGCATTGGCGCCAGGATGCGGGCCAGCCGGTTGTGGCGCTTGGAAGCGCTCGGGCCCACGACGACCATCCCGTCCACGATCTCGATGCCGGCGCACTGCTCCTCGGACCAGGAGTCGTACTGCTCCGCGCTGATCTGCGAATGCATCCACGCGGGCGCCACCATCTCGGCGGTCATGGTGTATCTCCTTCGAGGAGCCTCAGCAGTCCCGGTGCTGCTGGAGCCAGCCTACTGTCCGCCGATGCCGCGCCGCCCGGTATCAGCAGCACCCACCCGCCCCACCTGCCCGTTCGTGCCCCGCCCCGTGGCGCAGGGGTGTCGCGGGGACGAGGTGCGCGAGGATTGGGGGCATGGCCAACCGACTTGCGCAGACCACCTCCCCGTATCTCCTCCAGCACGCCGACAATCCCGTCGACTGGTGGCCCTGGTCGCCCGAGGCGTTCGAGGAGGCCAGGAAGCGGGATGTGCCGGTGCTGCTCAGCGTCGGGTACGCCAGCTGCCACTGGTGCCACGTGATGGCGCACGAATCGTTCGAGGACGAGACCGTGGCCGCCTATCTCAATGCGCACTTCGTGCCCGTGAAGGTCGACCGCGAGGAGCGGCCCGACGTCGACGCCGTGTACATGGAGGCCGTTCAGGCGGCCACCGGGCACGGCGGGTGGCCGATGACCGTCTTTCTCACGCCGGACGCCGAACCCTTCTACTTCGGGACCTACTTCCCGCCCGAGCCCCGGCACGGCTCGCCCTCCTTCCACCAGGTTCTGGAAGGCGTGGTGGCCGCCTGGAGCGACCGGCGCGAGGAGGTCGCCGAGGTCGCCGGGCGGATCGTCGCGGATCTGGCCGGGCGGTCGCTGGCCCACGGTGGTGACGGGGTGCCGGGGGAGCCGGAGGTCGCTCAGGCCCTGCTCGGGCTCACCCGTGAGTACGACGAGCAGTACGGCGGATTCGGTGGCGCGCCCAAGTTCCCGCCGGCCATGGCGGTGGAGTTCCTGCTGCGGCACTACGCCCGTACGGGGGCCGAGGGCGCGCTGCAGATGGCCGCCGACACCTGCGCGGCGATGGCCCGGGGCGGGATCTACGACCAGCTCGGCGGCGGTTTCGCGCGCTACTCCGTGGACCGGGAGTGGATCGTCCCGCACTTCGAGAAGATGCTCTACGACAACGCGCTGCTGTGCCGGGTGTACGCCCACCTGTGGCGTGCCACCGGGTCGGACGAGGCCCGGCGGATCGCCCTGGAGACCGCCGACTTCCTGGTCCGCGAGCTGCGGACGGCCGAGGGCGGGTTCGCCTCCGCGCTGGACGCCGACAGCGAGGACGCGGAGGGCAGGCACGTCGAGGGGGCGTTCTATGCGTGGACGCCCGACCAGTTGCGCGAGGTGCTGGGGGAGGACGACGCCGCATTCGCCGCCGCGTACTTCGGGGTGACCGAGGACGGCACCTTCGAGGAGGGGTCCTCCGTGCTCCGGCTGCCGGGGGAGGCGGGGCCCGTGGACGCCGCGCGCGTCGCCGACGTACGCGCACGGCTGCTGGCGGCCCGTGAGGGGCGGCCGCGCCCGGGGCGGGACGACAAGGTGGTCGCCGCCTGGAACGGGCTCGCCATCGCCGCGCTCGCCGAGACCGGCGCGTACTTCGACCGGCCCGACCTCGTGGAGCGGGCCACCGAGGCCGCCGATCTGCTGGTCCGGGTGCATCTGGGCGAGGTGGCCCGGCTGACCCGGACGTCCAAGGACGGGCGCGCCGGTGACAACGCCGGGGTGCTGGAGGACTACGGCGATGTGGCGGAGGGCTTCCTCGCGCTGGCGGCGGTGACGGGGGAGGGGGCCTGGCTGGAGTTCGCCGGGTTCCTGCTGGACATCGTGCTGGAGCAGTTCACGGGGGAGGGCGGTCAGTTGTACGACACCGCCCATGACGCCGAGCAGCTCATCCGGCGGCCCCAGGACCCCACGGACAGCGCCACCCCGTCCGGGTGGACGGCTGCTGCGGGGGCGCTGCTCTCCTACGCCGCCCACACCGGGTCCGAGGCCCACCGCACCGCCGCCGAGGGCGCGCTCGGCGTGGTGAAGGCGCTGGGCCCGCGCGTCCCCCGGTTCGTCGGCTGGGGGCTCGCGGTGGCCGAGGCGCTGCTCGACGGGCCCCGCGAGGTCGCCGTGGCGGGTCCGGTCGGCGGGGAGCTGCACCGTACGGCGCTGCTGGGGCGGGCCCCGGGCGCGGTCGTCGCGGCGGGACAGGGGCCGGGGGCGGGGGCCGAGTTCCCGCTGCTGGTGGACCGGCCGCTGGTGGGCGGGGAGCCGACCGCGTACGTCTGCCGCCACTTCGTGTGCGACGCGCCGACCACGGACGCGGGGGAGCTGGCGGCCAAGCTGGGCGGCTGAGGACCAGGCACACGCAGGAGGGGCCGGTCGCACGAAGCGGCCGGCCCCTCCTCGTAACGCCTCAGCGATCACCCGTGCTGGTACGCCACCAGCGAGATGCCCACGTAGTGCGCGACGAACGCCGCCAGCGTCAGCGAGTGGAAGACCTCGTGGAAGCCGAACCAGCGCGGCGACGGGTTCGGCCTCTTGATGCCGTAGATCACGCCGCCCGCGCTGTAGAGCAGCCCGCCGACGATGACCAGCACCAGGACCGCGATGCCGCCGCTCCGCATGAAGTCGGGCAGGAAGAAGACCGCCGCCCAGCCCATCGCGATGTAGCACGGCGTGTAGAGCCAGCGCGGCGCGCCGACCCAGAACACCCGGAAGGCGATGCCCGCCGCCGCGGCCGCCCAGACCGCCCACAGCAGGGGCCGGGCGGTGGACTCGGGGAGCAGGAGCAGCGTCAGCGGCGTGTAGGTGCCCGCGATGATCAGGAAGATGTTCGCGTGGTCCAGGCGGCGGAGCACCGCCTCGCCGCGCGGCCCCCAGGTGCCGCGGTGGTAGACCGCGCTGACACCGAACAGCAGGCAGGCGCTGAGGATGTAGACGGTGCAGGCGATCCGGCCCAGCGTGCTGTCGGTCAGCGCGATCAGGGTGATGCCGGCGATCACGACCGCCGGGAACATTCCGGCGTGCAGCCAGCCGCGCATCCTCGGTTTGACAGGGGTGGGGTCGAGTACGACGGGGCCCGGGGTCGCGGCGTCAGCGGCAACGTCAGTCATGACTCGCATGCTACCTACGCCACCGTAGGTAGTGGATATGGGGCGCAACTGAGTGGCGATGCTCACGTGTGAGGCCCCCTGGACAGATGGGCGGATCGGTCGGATGATCAAATGAGTGCAGTCGGCACCGGATGAGCGCCAGGGGAATTCGAAGGGTACGAAGCATCCGGGTCGCAGCCCCCACGGGGCCTACAGACAACTGACACCCTCAACTAGGAGCGATCGTGGCGCGCGACATCGCGGCTCCCCTCACTGTCCCCACCCACCACCAGGAGCTGATCTCCTGGGTCGACGAGATCGCAGCCATCACCCAGCCGGACCGGGTGGTCTGGTGCGACGGCTCCGAGGCCGAGTACGAGCGCCTGTGCGGGGAGCTCGTCGCCAAGGGCACGTTCACCAAGCTGGACGAGATCAAGCGGCCGAACTCGTACTACGCCGCGTCCGACCCGAGCGATGTCGCCCGCGTCGAGGACCGCACGTTCATCTGCTCCAAGGAGGAGAAGGACGCGGGCCCGACGAACCACTGGAAGGACCCCGCCGAGATGCGGGAGATCTTCACGGGGGGGCAGGGTGTCTTCCGGGGATCCATGCGTGGCCGGACCATGTACGTCGTGCCCTTCTGCATGGGCCCCGTCGGCTCGCCGCTCTCCGCGATCGGCGTCGAGATCACCGACTCCGCGTACGTCGCCGTCGCCATGCGCACCATGACCCGCATGGGCCGGGCCGTCCTGGACGAGCTGGGCACCGACGGCTTCTTCGTGAAGGCCGTCCACACCCTCGGCGCCCCCCTGGCCGAGGGTGAGCAGGACGTCCCGTGGCCCTGCAACACCACCAAGTACATCTCGCACTTCCCCGAGGACCGCGAGATCTGGTCGTACGGCTCCGGCTACGGCGGCAACGCCCTGCTCGGCAAGAAGTGCTACGCCCTGCGCATCGCCTCCGTGATGGCCCGCGACGAGGGCTGGCTCGCCGAGCACATGCTCATTCTGAAGCTCACGCCGCCGCGTGGGGAGAGCAAGTACGTCGCGGCCGCGTTCCCGTCCGCCTGCGGCAAGACCAACCTCGCCATGCTGGAGCCGACCATCCCCGGCTGGACCGTGGAGACCATCGGCGACGACATCGCCTGGATGCGGTTCGGCGAGGACGGCCGGCTCTACGCGATCAACCCCGAGGCCGGATTCTTCGGCGTCGCGCCCGGCACCGGCGAGCACACCAACGCCAACGCCATGAAGACCATGTGGGGCAACTCCGTCTTCACCAACGTCGCGCTGACGGACGACGGCGACGTCTGGTGGGAGGGCATGACCGAGGAGGCGCCCGCGCACCTCACGGACTGGAAGGGCAACGACTGGACCCCCGAGTCCTCCACGCCCGCCGCCCACCCCAACGCCCGATTCACCGTCCCCGCCGGACAGTGCCCGATCATCGCGCCCGAGTGGGAGGACCCCAAGGGCGTGCCGATCTCGGCCATCCTCTTCGGTGGCCGCCGCGCCTCCGCCGTCCCGCTGGTCACCGAGTCCTTCGACTGGCAGCACGGCGTCTTCCTCGGCGCCAACGTCGCCTCCGAGAAGACCGCCGCCGCCGAGGGCAAGGTCGGCGAACTGCGCCGCGACCCGTTCGCCATGCTGCCGTTCTGCGGCTACAACATGGGCGACTACATGAACCACTGGGTCAAGGTCGGCGCGGACAAGGCCGACCAGTCGAAGCTGCCCAAGATCTACTACGTGAACTGGTTCCGCAAGAACGACGCCGGCAAGTTCGTCTGGCCCGGCTTCGGCGAGAACAGCCGCGTCCTGAAGTGGATCGTGGAGCGCCTGGAGGGCAAGGCCGAGGGCGTCGAGTCCCCGATCGGCATCCTGCCGGCCAAGGGCTCGATCGACACCGAGGGCCTGGACCTCTCCGAGGCCGACCTCGACTTCCTCCTCACCGTCGACAAGAAGGTCTGGCGCGAGGAGGCCGCCCTGGTCCCCGAGCACCTCAACACCTTCGGTGACCACACGCCCAAGGAGCTGTGGGACGAGTACCACGCGCTCGTCGAGCGCCTGGGCTGAGCCCGCCGCTCCTCCCGAACCCGCGGTCGGGTCCATCGGACATCCGCCCTGACCTGTGGGGCCGAACGGCCCGCCGCGGTGCGGGGCCCGTCCTCGCGCCTGTCGTGACCGACGGCCCCGGAGGGCCCGTCCCCGACCAAGGACACCCCTCCCGGCCCCCGGAACCCCTCACGGTTCCGGGGGCCGCCCCTTTTTCGTGATGCCGTGAAGCCCGTGGCACCCGGTCCGCACGCCTCCGAAGCGCGCGGACCGGGGCCGTCAGTGGGCGCCGACCAGGTGCCCGGAGGGGGCGGCGTCGGCGTCGGCGGCGAGGGCCGCGGTGTGGGCGTCCATCCGCTCGGCGGAGAGGATGGCGGCGGTGGTGTCGGCGCGGGACGCGGCCACCAGCAGGGCGCGGCCCGCGAGGGCGTGGGCGCGGCGGTGGAGCTCCGCCGGGGCGGCGGCGGTCAGGCCGGCGTGCCGGGCGGGCGGGGCGCCGCGCAGTCGGGCCACCTGTTCGGCGATCCGGTCGCCCGCCGTGCCCAGGCCCAGTTCGTCGGTGACCGCGAGGAGGGCGGCCAGGTGCCCGGCGAGCTGGATGTCCAGCTCCTCCTCGCGGCTGCGGTGCGGAAAGTCCGCTTCGTCGCCCGGGGTGTGGACCGATGGGCTGCGGATCGGCTCGTACATGGATGGCCTCCCGATGGTGCGTGGAACCATCCTACATTGGAATGAGTCTAAAGTTGTGTGTGGTCCGGAAGCGTGATCGGTCTACGGCTGTCCGTAACCGTCCAGGAAGGTGCCGATCCGGGTCACGGCGTCGGTCAGGTCCTCGGCCGTCGGCAGCGTGACGATCCGGAAGTGATCGGGCTCGGGCCAGTTGAAGCCGGTGCCCTGCACGACCATGATCTTCTCGGCCCGCAGCAGGTCCAGCACCATCTGCCGGTCGTCCTTGATCTTGTAGACCTTGGGGTCGAGCCGGGGGAAGAGATACAGCGCCCCCTTCGGCTTCACGCAGGTCACCCCGGGGATCGAGGTCAGCAGGTCGTACGCCACATCCCGCTGCTCCAGGATCCGGCCGCCCGGCAGCACCAGGTCCTCGATCGACTGCCGCCCGCCGAGCGCTGTGGCGACCGCGTGCTGCGAGGGCATGTTGGCGCAGAGCCGCATGTTGGCGAGGATCGTCAGCCCCTCGATGTACGAGGTGGCGTGCGCCTTCGGGCCGCAGACGGCCATCCAGCCGGAGCGGTAGCCGGCCACCCGGTAGTTCTTGGAGAGCCCGTTGAAGGTCAGCACCATGAGGTCCGGCGCCAGCGACGCCGTCGGGGTGTGGGTCGCGCCGTCGTAGAGGATCCGGTCGTAGATCTCGTCGGAGCAGACGATCAGGTTGTGCCGCCGGGCGATCTCGGTGAGACCGCGCAGCATCTCGTCGTCGTACACCGCACCGGTCGGATTGTTCGGGTTGATGATCACCAGGGCCTTGGTGCGGTCGGTGATCCTGCGCTCGATGTCCGCGAGGTCCGGCATCCAGTCGGCCTGCTCGTCGCACCGGTAGTGCACGGCCGTCCCGCCCGCCAGCGAGACCGAGGCGGTCCACAGCGGATAGTCGGGAGCCGGTACGAGCACCTCGTCACCGTCGTCCAGCAGCGCCTGCATCGACATCTGGATCAGCTCGGAGACGCCGTTGCCCAGATAGACGTCCTCGACGTCGAGGTCGATCCCCTTGGTCTGGTAGTGCTGCATCACCGCACGGCGCGCCGAGAGCAGGCCCTTCGCGTCGCCGTAGCCGTGCGCGCCCGCGAGGTTGCGCAGGATGTCTTCCAGGATCTCCGGCGGGCACTCGAACCCGAACGCGGCGGGGTTGCCCGTGTTCAGCTTGAGGATGCGCTGACCGGCCGCTTCCAGCCGCATCGCCTCCTCCAGCACGGGACCCCGGATCTCGTAACAGACGTTGGCGAGCTTCGTCGACTGGATGACCTGCATGTCCGCGAGCTTACGGCGGCGTTTCGCGGGGTGCGCGGGGATTGCTCCCGGCGTACTCCCTCCGGGGCGTGCCCCCGCCCGGCCCCGTCTTCCATCGCCATGCCCGGCGCCGCCCCGGACCGTGGGATCGCCCGGTCGGGGCGGCGTCGGGGCTTGGAAAGGCGGCGTGAGCGGCCGGGACGGGTGAGATGCGCCACGCGGGTACCCCGGCCGGGGGCGGGTGGGCTCCGTCGGTGGCCGGATGCGAGGGCGGGTGGGGTCGGCCGGGCGGCCGAGGGCGGTCACTCCGGCAGTCGGGCGCCCTCCGGGAGCCGGATGCCGAAGTCGTCCGCCAGGACCCGCAGCGCCTCTTCGCCGTCCTTCAGCCGCCGCTCCTTGATCGTGCCGTCGTCGGCCGTCTCCACCAGGTCCAGCCCGGCCAGCAGCAGGTGCGAGCCGACCCGGGTGCGCTGCGCGTACACCGTCTGCCGGAACGGCGAGTTCGGGTGCGTCGCGACGTGCCAGTTCATCATCTCGTAGTCCGGCGCCTCGAACGGTTCCAGGGTGAACGTGTGCTGAGCCTCCCACGAGCCGCCCTTGTTCGCCTGGAGCTCCCACGCCGGCAGCGGGCCGTCGTGTGCGACGTGGACGAGCCGGTGGTGGCGCGGTGCGTCGAACAGATCGGCGCCCTCCACCAGCTCGATCGGCTCCAGCAGGGCGCCGGTCGCCCCGAAGCCGACGTCCGCCAGATACGGGTGCGGCTCACCCTCCACGTCCACCCGCAGCAGCATGTGCGAACGTGGCCGGATGTCCCCCGGCGCCGCACCCAGCATCACGCGGGCCGTCAGCGGCGTCACGGAGAAGCCGATCTGCCGCAGGACGGCGGCGAAGAGGGTGCCGTGCTCGAAGCAGTACCCGCCGCGCCCGCCGCGCACGAGTTTCGCCTCCAGGTCGTCGAGCGCCAGTGACGGGGCGGAGCCGAGGACTGCGTCCAGGTTCTCGAACGGGATGCCGGACAGGTGGGCCCGGTGCAGGGACCGCAGCACCTCCAGTGTGGGGCGGGGCTCCCCGGCCCAGCCGATGCGGGCGAAGTACGCGTCGAGGTCGATTGTCATACGCCGACCGTACGCAGCCGGGGCGCGGGCACGCCTCCGGCTACGGACCGAAGTGCGCGACCGCAGGGCCTCGGTCGCTGGGCCTCGGTCGCGGGACCGAGGCCCTCCCCGGGCGGGCGGCTCAGATCTTGCTCAACTCCGGTGAGAGCCGGGCCGACACGGGTAACGGTGCCCCATGAGCCTGTTCCGGAAGCCCCAGCCCCTCGCCGTACTCGTCGTCCGCGACGGCCCCGATGTCGTCGCCGGCCTACGGCGGGCGCTGGAGACCGCCCCGGACGCCGAGCGCCCCGGACTGGAGCGCGCCCTCGCCCTGGCCGAGGACTCCGCCGGACGCCCGGACGCGGAGCTGCGCGGCCGGTGGGTGCGGCAGCGGCTCGCCGCCGCCGGACACGAGGGGCCTGCGGACTCGGTGGAGGCCATCAAGATCCTGCGCCAGGCCGAACCCGGACTGACGCTGCTCCAGGCGGTGACGTACGCGAAGGAGGCCGCGGCGACGGAAGCCTGACGCAGGCGCAGGCGCAGGCGCAGGGGAGGGAAGGGCGGGCGGAAGGGTGAGCTGGCGGAAGGGCGGACGCGCCCGGTCCGCATCGCCGCGCCGGACCGTCATGCGCCGTGAGTCGCGCCGGACCGCCACGCGCCGGACCGTCACATGCCCTTCATCGAGCCCGCCGACGCGATCAGCAGGGCGGTGTCGACGCCCTGCTCCTGTGCGGTGCGGAGCAGTGTCGCGTCTCCGGCCTCCGCCACGGCGGCACTGGTGGGGTCCTCGGGCACGGGCCCGCCCGCGTACGCCGCCGTCGCCGGGGCCATCGCCGTGAGCCAGTCCGCCACCAGCGCGCCGAACTCCTTCTGGTCGATTCCGGCGTCCGCCACCAGGGCGGCCGCGTGCCGGGCCCCGGCGAACATGGCGGTCATCGCGCTGAGCAGCGCCACGTCGTGCAGTGCGGCGAAACCGGGGTCGGTGCCGACGTACCGGGTGGCGACGGGCACGGCCAGCACCTTCTGGTGCGCGTCGAAGACCTCGCGCGAGCCGCTGTAGAAGACGTAGCCGCCGGCCTCCGGCACGCCGATCATCGGCGGGACGGCCATCATCCCGCCGTCCAGGAAGCGGGCGCCGCGCTCGGTCGCCCAGACCTCGCGGGTGCGCGACTCGGCCGGGGTGGAGGTGGTGAGGTCGACCAGGTCCTTGCCCGAGAGGTCGGCCTCCGCCAGCGCCTCGCGGACCGAGGCGTCGTCCAGGAGGCAGGCGACGACGAGCGGGCTCGCGGCCACCGCCTCGGCCGCCGTCGCGGCCACCCGCGCGCCCGCGGCGGCGAGTTCTGCGCTCCGGCCGGGGCTGCGGTTCCAGACGGTCAGAGGGTGCCCGGCGGCGAGCCAGGTACGGGCGAGCGCGGCGCCCATGGCGCCGAGGCCGAGCAGGGTGAGAGGGGCGGGAGAGGTGGAGTCAACGGTGTTGTCGGACATGACGATTAGGCTGATCGAAGGCGTCGGCGCCAACAAGTACGCACTATGGAGTGGGTGGTTACTTCGTGGATAGCGACCAGGTGGGGAGGGGCGGTCCGATGACGCGGGTCGTACGGAGGCCGGGGGCGTTCGTCTGCGGGATCGACGCGGCGATGGATGTGATCGGCGGCAAGTGGAAGGTGCTCATCCTGTGGGCGCTGAACGAGGGGACCTGCCGGTTCGGTGAGCTGCGCCGGGCCGTGCCCGGGGTGACCGAGAAGGTGCTCAGCTCCCATCTCAGGGAGCTGGAGGACGACGGCATCGTGCACCGCGAGGTGTATGCCGAGGTGCCGCCGCGCGTGGAGTATTCACTCACCCCGCTGGGCCTCTCGCTGAACGCGGCGCTGGAACCGCTGGGGGAGTGGGGGCGGGACCACATCTACCGGGGCGCGGAGGCGTCCGGGACGGAGGCCGCCGCCGAGCCCGTGGCGGGGCTGAGACAGGGATAGCCGCAGCCGCGGCCGGAATCGACCCCTTGTGATGGCCTGACATCTGCGCCAACATGCGCATGTCAAAAGCCGGAAGATCTCCGGCCCTTGGCATCACTGGAGGTACCCCCCACATGAACAAGCCTCTCGTCGGTGCGTTTCTTGCTGCCCTGCTCCTGGGAGCGGGTGCCGCGCCCGTCGCGGCAGCCGAACCCGCCGGGAACGCGAGCGGGGTTTCGGTCGAAACCGCACCGCGGACGACGTACGCCACACCGGACGCCGTACCCGCCGCGAAGGCCGTGACCTTCGCCGGGACCGTCGCGCTCAGCAACTGTTCGGGCTCCGTGGTCCGCATCCCCGACTCCGCCCCCACCGACCCCGCCCTCGTGCTCTCCAACGGGCACTGCCTGGAGTCCGGCTTCCCGGGCCCCGGCGAGGTCGTCGTCGACCAGCCGTCCTCCCGTACGTTCACCCTGCTCAACGCCTCGGGCGACGGTGTCGGCACCCTGAAGGCGAGCAAGATCGCATACGGCACGATGACCGACACCGATCTCTCGCTCTACGAACTCACCAGCACCTACCAGCAGATCGAGGACAGCTACGGCATCCAGGCACTGGAGCTGGAGACCGCCCACCCGACGGCGGGCACCGCCATCACCGTCGCCTCCGGCTACTGGAAGCGCACCTACAGCTGCGACGTCGACGGCTTCGTCCACCAGCTCAAGGAGGGCCGGTGGACCTGGAAGGACTCGGTCCGCTACACCCCCGAGTGCCGGACCATCGGCGGTACGTCCGGCTCGCCGGTGATCGACGACGCCACCGGCAAGGTGGTCGCCGTCAACAACACCGGTAACGAGAGCGGCCAGGAGTGCACGGACAACAACCCGTGCGAGGTCGACGAGAACGGCGAGGTGACCGTCCGCGAGGGCATCAACTACGCCCAGCAGACCTACACCGTGGTCCCGTGCATCGCGACCGGCAACAAGATCGACCTGGACCGTGAGGGCTGCGCGCTGCCCAAGCCGTAGCCGCACGAGCCGCCGCGCGGGCCCGTCGGTCCTGACCACCCTCAGGGCCGCCGGGCTCGCGCCGCCTCGATCCCGTCCAGCAGTACCCCGAGCCCCACCCGGAACGTCTCGCGGGCCTCCCGTTCCAGGTACGGCATCCCCTCGGCATCCTCCGGGCCCGCCCCCGGGTACGGCTCCACCGGCCCCTCCGCCTCCATCCGGCTCACGGCGGGGAAGCGCTCCGCGAAGTCGGGGACCAGCTCCAGCAGGACCGCCGAGCGCGCCGCCCACCACTCCTCGTCGGAACTCCCGGTCGCCGCCGCGGCCAGCCGCGCGTCCGCCACCGCCTGCGCCGAGCCCCGTAGATACGGGAACACGGTCCCCACCAGCCGCCGCAGCACCCCCGTCTCCAGGCCGGTCGCCCGCAACAGGGTGACCAGCGTGTCCAGGCCCGCGTACTCGTGCGGTCCCAGCACCGGCCGCGCCTGCGAGACCTGGAGCACCCAGGGGTGGCGGACGTAGAACTCCAGGACCTCCCCGGCCCAGGCGGTGAGCGCGGCCCGCCAGTCGTCCGACTCCGGGTACGCGGAGGGGAGTTCGGTGTGGACGGCGTCGTACATCAGGTCCAGCAGCTCGCTCTTGCCGGGGACGTAGGTGTAGAGCGCCATCGCTGTGCGACCCAGCCGCTCGCCGACCGCGCGCATCGACAGGGCCCCCATCCCCTTCTCGTCCGCGAGCGCCACGGCGGCCGCCACGATCGCGTCCACGCTCAGCCGGGGCTTGGGCCCCGGTCCGCCGCGGGCCGGTGGCGGAGCGTCCGCGCGCCACAGGAGGGGGAGGGAACGGCGGGGGTCGCCCTGCCCGGCGAAGACCACCACTTGCGACTCCTTACGTCGTAAAGTAACGTCCGGCGGGTAATTCATTACGCCGTAAGGTATCAGTGCACTCCGGCGGTCTTCAGTGGTCTTCAGTGGTTCTCAGCGGGAGAGGGGTCGGGTCGCGATGGGTCAGGCGCTGCCGGTCACGTACGTACGGGTCGTGGACGTCGAGCGGGTCACTCCCCGCACGGCCAGGATCGGCTTCACCGCCGACGAGCTGCCCGGGCTCCTGGAGGACCGCCCCGACCAGCAGCTGAAGCTCTGCCTGCCGCGCGCCGGGCAGGCCGCGCCCCGGCTGCCGGAGCGGGACGCCGACGATCCGTACGGCATGCGCTGGTACGAGGCCTACCTCGCGATCCCGGAGGCTGAGCGGCCCTGGATGCGCAGCTTCACCGTCCGCTCCTACGACCGCGAACGCAACGTGATGGCAGTGGACTTCGTGCTGCACGGAGGCGCGGGAGTCGGTGGAGGCCCCGCCGCCCGCTGGGGTGCGACGGCCCGGGCCGGCGACGTCCTCGGCATGATCGGCCCGTCGTCCCTCTACGCCCGCCCGCTGCCCGCCGCCCGGCGGATGCTCCTCGCCGGGGACGAGACCGCGCTCCCGGCCATCGCCACGCTGCTGGAGGCGCTGCCGGCCGGGACCGGGGCCGTGGTGTTCGCCGAGGTCGCGGACGCGGCGGAGGAGCGGGAGCTGCCGTCCGCCGCCGGAGGGGCCGAGGTCCGCTGGGTCCACCGTGACCGCGGCGGCTCGCTGGCGGCAGCCGTACGGGACGCCGGAGCGGACCTCGACGGGGTGGACGCGGCCTGGGTGGCGGGCGAGGCGTCCGCCGTCCGGGGGCTCCGCCGCCACCTGGTCGAGGACCGCGAACTGCCCAGGTCGGCGGTGGAGTTCAGCGGCTACTGGCGGCGCGCCCTCACCCAGGACGACGCCCCCACGGAGGAGGACCTCGCCTGGGCGGCCGAGCGCGCGGCGGGCGCTTCGTAACAGGTCCTCAGGCCGCGGTCGCCCCCGCTCCCCGGACCGTCCGCCCCGCCAGCACCGTCGTCCGCTTGCCGTCCTCGATGACGAAGCGGCCGTCGATCAGGACATGCGGGATGCCCACCGGGAGCGTGCGCGGCTCCTCGAACGTGGAGCCCGCCGCCACCGAATCCGGGTCGAACAGCACCAGGTCCGCGCGGTAGCCCTCGCGTACCAGGCCCCGGTCCGCGAGCCGCAGCCGGGCGGCCGGGCGGGAGGTCAGATGGGCGACGCACTCCTCCATCGAGAGGATGCCCAACTCCCGTGCGTACCTGCCGAGATACTGCGGGAACGTGCCGTACGCCCGAGGGTGCGGCTTGTCACCCTGGAGGATGCCGTCACTGCCGCCGGTGTGCACCGGGTGGCGCATGATCTGCCGGACGTTCTCCTCGTGCCCCACGTGCTGGAGGATCGTCGTCCCGAGCCGGTCCTCGGTGAGCAGCCGCCGCGCGGTCACCCAGGGCTCCTCGCCCCGCAGTGCCGCCGACTCCGCCACCGTACGGCCCACGTACTCGGTGAGGTGGGGCGCGCTGACGCCGGAGATCTCGATGGTGTCCCACTCGATCGGCACCCCGTGGCAGCCGTCCGAGCCCAGCACCTCCAGGTGGTGCCGGATCTTCTCCGCGCTCGAAGGATCCGCGAGCCGGGTGAGGACCGACTCCGGCCCGCCCTCGCCCACCCAACTCGGCAGCATCGCCACCAGCGTGGTGCAGCCGGGGGTGTACGGGTAGGTGTCGAGCGAGATGTCGGCCCCGGCGGCGAGTGCGCCGTCGAGGAGGGCCAGCAGGTCGGGGGCCCTGCCCTCGTTCACGCCGAAGTTCATGGTGGCGTGGGCGAGATGGAGGGCGCAGCCGGCGTTGTGGGTCAGCTGCACCATCTCCTCGTACGCCTCCAGGGCGCCCGCGCCGTAACTGCGGTGGTGCGGGCAGTAGTAGCCGTCGTGGCGGGCCACCACCCGGCACAGCTCGGTGAGTTCGGCGTCATTCGCGTACATCCCGGGGGTGTAGGTCAGCCCGGACGACATGCCGACCGCGCCTTCCCGCATGCCCTGGTCCACCAGCTCCTTCATCCGGGCCAGTTCGGCGTCGGTGGCGGGGCGGTCGTCCCAGCCCACCGCGTACATCCGGACCGTTCCCTGCGGGATGAGGTAGGCGGCGTTGACGGCGATGCCCTGACCGCCGAAGTTGCGGTCCAGGCGGTCCAGATAACCGCCGACCGTGCGCCAGTCGAAGTCGATGTCGGAGCCGTCGCCGTTCCAGCCAGTGATGGAGCGCCGGACCTCGGCCAGCGTCCGGTCGTCGACCGGGGCGTACGACAGCCCGTCCTGGCCCAGCACTTCGAGGGTGACGCCCTGCGCCGCCTTCGCGCTGTGGTCCGGGTCGCGCAGCAGCGCCAGATCGCTGTGGGCGTGCATGTCGATGAAGCCGGGGGCGAGCGCGAGGCCGTCCGCGTCCACGGTCCGGGTGGCGGTGGGGCGGGGGCCGGGGGAGCCCTCGGGGTGGATCTCGGCTATGCGGCCGCCTTCGAGGGCCACATCGGCGCGGTAGGAGGGCTCGCCGGTGCCGTCGACGACGAGCGCGTCACGCAGGACCAGGTCCATGGGTCACCTTTCAGGGGAAGCGGTACGGCTCGGCGGCTCAGAAGAACGTGCGGATGTAGTCGGTGACCGTGCCGTCCGCCGTGACCAGCGGGATCAGCTGCCACTTGTCGAAGCTGGTGCAGGGGTGCGAGAGACCCATGCCGACCCAGTCGCCCACCTCCAGCCCGGCCCCTTCCTCCGTGCGCACCCAGGTGTGCTGGTCGGAGAGGCCGGTGACCGTGACCCCGGTGGCGGGCCGCACCGAGCCGTCCCGGCCGGAGCGGACCACCTGCGCCTCGGGCAGGTCGAGGTCGTACGCCGCGTCCCGCTTGCCCGCGTTCAGGAACGCCTGCTCGCCGGAGGGGCGGGAGACGACCTGCGCCCAGAGCCGGAAGGCGGGCTCCAGCGCACCCTCCTCGGGGACGCGGTTGAACGGGGTGAGGTGCTTGTAGTGCCCGTCGTCGTGCGAGACGTATGCGCCGGAGCGCAGCAACTTGAGTACGGGCAGGCTCAGTTCGGGCATCTCGGCGAAGACGTCGGCGACCGCGTCGAACCAGGCGCTGCCGCCCGCGCTGATCACGATCTCCTCGGCCGCGGCGAACCTCTTCTCGCCGTCGAGGGAGGCCGCGAGTCCGACGAGCCGCCGCAGCCACGCCCGTACCCGCTCGGGGTCGGCGTCCGGCACCTCGCCCTCGTACCCGGCGACGCCCACCAGGCGCAGCGACCCGGCCGCCGCCACCGCGTCGGCCACCGCCGCGCAGTCGGCGTCCGTGCGGGCTCCGGTGCGCGCGCCCTCGCCCGCGCCCAGCTCCACGACCACGTCGACCGGACGGGTGGCGCCCGCAGCGCCGAGGGCCTCATCCATGAGCTCGACGCCGCGCACGGAGTCGACGTAACAGACGAAGCGGAACGACGGGTCGGCCGTCATCTCGCCGGCCAGCCAGCCGAGGGCGACCGCGTCGACCAGCTCGTTGGCGAGGAAGATCCGCCCGATGCCGTACGCCCGGTAGACCCGCGCCTGGTGCGGCACGGCGGCCGTGATGCCCCACGCGCCGCGCTTCAGCTGGTCGACGAAGAGCTGCGGGGACATGGACGTCTTGCCGTGCGGGGCGAACGCCAGGCCGTGGCGCTCGGCGTACGTCTCCAGGAGGTCGAGGTTGTGCGCCACCGACTCGGCGGAGAGCGCGAGGACGGGGGTGGTGAATCCGCCGGTGAAGAGGTTGCGGCGCTCGGCGGCGAGGTGTCCGACGGTCAGGCCCTCCGCGTCCGGCGGCAGGGCCTTGAAGCGGTGGTCGACGCGTTCGTCGGCGAGGCCGGACGCCAGGGACGCGGGGGAGACGCCGGGGGCGGAAGGGGCGGGGACGGGCGTGTGGCCGGTGGGGCGTTCGGCTGCCAAGGGGAGCTCCTCGAAGTTCGTTGCAACATATGCAACACCCATTGCGTATATCGCTCAACGCTGTCTAACATCCGAGCCGATGCCCGGTCAATGGTGACCACCGGCCCGCACGCCGATCAGCGAGGAGCCCTCAGTGCCCGGACCCGCAGCAGGGACGGCCCACGCCGCCACGACCACCGACGTCGTCTGTCTCGGTGAGTCCATGGTGACGTTCCTGCCCTCGCAGCCCGGCCGCCTCGCCGACGTGCCCTCCTTCGGGCGCGGGATCGGGGGAGCCGAGTCCAACGTGGCCTGCGCGCTCGCCGCCGCCGGGCACCGGGCGGCCTGGGTCGGCCGGGTCGGCGCGGACGGCTTCGGCGACCACCTCGTCGAGACGATCGCTTCGTACGGGGTCGACACGTCGGCCGTGCGCCGCGACCCGGTCCGCCCGACCGGCATCTACTTCCGTACGGCCACGGACCGGGGGACCGAAACGCACGAGGTCGCCTACTACCGGGCGGGGTCGGCGGCGTCCGCGATGTCGCCGGCGAACGTGCCGTACGAGGAGCTGTTCGCGGGGCGCATCCTGCATCTGTCCGGAATCACGGCGGCGCTGTCGGCCGACTGCCTGGAGCTGCTGCGGGAGCTGACGGCTGCGCGGCCGGGGCGCCCGATGGTGTCCTTCGACGTGAACCACCGGCCGCATCTGTGGCGGGGCGGCGACGCTTCTGTGCTGCTGGAGCTGGCCCGCCGCGCCGACCTGGTGTTCGTCGGGGAGGACGAGGCGGAGGAGGCGTGGGGGATCGCGGGCCCGGAGGCGATCCGGGCTGCGCTGCCGGAGCCGTCCGTGGTGGTCGTGAAGCAGGGGAGTGCGGGCGCGACGGTGTTCGCCTCGGAACTCCGCCCCGGACCCCGTTCCTCGCACGCCGGAGGGGCTGAGAGTGCCGCCGGAGCCCGCTCCCCAAACGCCGGAGGGGCTGAGAGCGCCGGGGCTGGAAGCGGTGACACCGTCACCCACGTCCCCGCGCTCCGGGTCGACGTCGTCGCCGCCGTCGGAGCGGGCGACGCGTTCGCCGCCGGGTTCCTCTCCGCCACCCTGCGCGGGCTGCCCGTCCGCGACCGGGTCCGGCACGGGCATCTCATGGCCGCCGCCGTCCTCACCGTCCCCGGCGACCTCACCGAACCGCCCGCCCGTGAGCACGCCGACCGCCTCGTCGCCCTCGGCGACGACGCCTGGGGCACACTTCGTCTCGGCCCCGGCTGGACCGCAGCCGACCGGGCCCCCGAGGAGGTACGCACACCATGAGCCAGACCGTCGACCGGGCACTGAGCATCCTGCCGCTGCTCGCCCAGGGACCCGCCGACCTCGGCCAGGTCGCCGAGCGGCTCGGCGTCCACAAGTCCACGGCGCTGCGCCTGCTGCGTACGCTCCACGAGCACGGCCTCGTCTACCGCCAGGAGGACCAGCGCTACCGCCTCGGCGCCCGCCTCTTCGCGCTCGCTCAGGAAGCCGTCGAGAACCTCGACGTCCGCGAGATCGCCCACTCCCACCTGGTCGCCCTGAACGACAGGTGCGGGCACACCGTCCACCTCGCCGTGTACGAGGAGCAGGAAGTCCTCTACATCGACAAGGTCGAGAGCCGCTACCCGGTCCGGATGTACTCCCGGATCGGCAAGCCCGTCGCGATCACCGTCGCGGCCGTCGCCAAGCTGCTGCTGGCCGACCTCACCGAGCCCGAGCGGCGCGTCATCGCCGAGAAGCTCGACTACCCCATGTACACGTCCCGTTCGACGCCCAACGCGGCCGCCTTCCTCAAGGAGCTGGCCGTCGTGCGCGAACAGGGATGGGCCACCGACCTCGGTGGCCACGAGGAGTCCATCAACTGCATCGGCGCCCCCATCCGCGGCGCGGACGGGCGGGTCGTCGCGGCCATGTCGGTGTCCGCACCCAACGTGGTCGTCACGGCCGAGGAACTCCTCACCCTGCTCCCGCTGGTCCGGCGCACCGCCGAGACCATCAGCCGGGAGTACTCCGGCACCACCCAACCCAAGAAAGTCTGATCAGCCATGACCGAGAAGACCGCCCTCACCCCCTCCACCCACACCACGCCGCCCGCGAAGTTCTCGCACGGCGTGAAGAAGGGGAACATCCTCCAGGTCGCCGGCCAGGTCGGCTTCCTCCCCGCCGTGGAGGGCCAGGCCCCCACCCCGGCCGGACCCACCCTGCGCGAGCAGACCCTCCAGACCTTCGCCAACGTCAAGGCGATCCTGGAGGAGGGCGGCGCGAGCTGGGACGACGTGATGATGATGCGCGTCTACCTCACGGACGTGGACCACTTCGCGGAGATGAACGAGATCTACAACACCTACTTCGCCGAGCAGAACCTCAAGGAGGCCCCCTCGGCCCGCACCACGGTCTACGTCGGCCTGCCCAAGGGCCTGCTGATCGAGATCGACGCGCTCGCGGTGCTCAGCTGACCCGTTCCGGCCCGCCGACCGTTCCCTCCCCCCGAACGCCGCGCCCCACGGATCGCTTTGCCCCACCCGCGTAACCCCTCCCGCACGCCGTACGGCACGGCGCCCCGCCTCCCGGGGGCGCCGTGCCGCGCTCCCCCCTGCCCTCCAGCACCATCGGAGTCCCCATGCTGCTCGCCGCCACACCGGCGCCGGTCGAGACACCACCGCACACCGGTGGTCTGCTCCTCCTGATCGACGGCACCGCCGGTCTGCTGACCGTCGCCACCCTCGGCATCGCCCTCCTGCTCTTCCTGATCATCAAGCTCAGGCTCCAGCCGTTCGTCGCCCTGCTCGCGGTCTCCATAGCCGTCGGCCTCGGCGCCGGGCTCTCGGTCACCGAACTCTTCGGAACCGTCCAGAAATCCGCCGCCGTCTCGGTCATCGAATCCGGCATGGGCGGCATCCTCGGCCATGTCGCGATCATCATCGGACTCGGCACCATGCTCGGGGCGATCCTGGAAGTGTCCGGCGGGGCCGAGGTGCTGAGCGCCCGGCTGCTGAACGCCTTCGGCGAGAAGCGCGCCCCGCTCGCCATGGGGATGACCGGCCTCGTCTTCGGCATCCCGGTCTTCTTCGACGTCGGCATCTTCGTGCTCGCGCCGATCGTGTACGCCGCGGCCAAGCGCTCCGGAAAATCGATCCTGCTCTACGCGATGCCCCTGCTGGCGGGCCTGTCGATGACCCACGCGTTCCTGCCGCCGCACCCGGGCCCGGTGGCCGCCGCCGGACTCTTCAACGTGTCGCTCGGCTGGGTCATCCTGATGGGCGTCGTCGTCGGCATCCCGTCCGTCATCGCCGCCTGGGGCTACTCCGCCTGGATCGGCAAGCGCGTCTTCGTCGACGTACCCCAGGACATGGTGGAGGCCGCCGAGGAGGCCAAGGCCGCCGTCGCCGCCGAACAGCGCGCCGCCGGGGTCACCCCGCACGAGAAGCCGGTGCCGCTCCTCACGGTCCTCGCGATCATCGGCACCCCGCTGATCCTGATCCTCGCCGCGACGTTCTCCTCCATCGCCCTGGACCCCTCCACGCTCCGCTCGGTGATCGAGTTCTTCGGCAACCCGTTCGTCGCCCTGACGATCGCCCTGTTCCTCGCGTACTACCTGCTCGGCATCCGCCGCGGCTGGTCCCGCAAGTCCCTGGAGTCCGTCTCCACGTCCTCGCTGAAGCCCGTCGGCAACATCCTGCTGGTGGTCGGCGCGGGCGGCATCTTCGGCGCGGTCCTCAAGGGCAGCGGCATCGCGGACGCGCTCGCCGACACCTTCAACGACGTGGGCCTGCCCGTCATCCTGCTCGCCTGGCTGATCTCGGTCGTCCTGCGCGTCGCCCAGGGCTCGGCCACCGTCGCGATCGTCACCACGGCCGGGATCGTGGTCCCGCTGGTGGAGGGCCAGGACATGTCCCAGGCGCACCTCGCGCTGATCATCATGGCGATCTCGGCGGGCTCCATCTTCGCCTCGCACGTGAACGACGGCGGCTTCTGGATGGTGTCGAAGTACTTCGGCATCAGCGAACGCGACACCCTGAAGTCCTGGACGGTCCTGGAGACGGTGCTCTCGGTCGCGGGCTTCGTGGTCGCGGCGCTGCTCAGCCTGGTCATCTAGCGAACCGGCACACACCGGTACGTCCCAGGCGCCTTCGGCCGCCCGATCCCCGCACACCCCTTGTGCTGTCACCGCCGGTTGCGCTTCCTTGATCAGCATGGCGGAGACAAGCGCAACCACAGGGACAGGGGAGCCGGCCTCCCGACCACGTAAGTCCAGCTGGAAGTACATCGGCCCCGGCATCGTCGTCGCGGCGACCGGGGTCGGGGCCGGGGACCTGGTCGCGACGCTGATCGCGGGCAGCAAGTTCGGCTACACCCTGATGTGGGCGGCGGTGATCGGCTGCGTCGTCAAGATCTCGCTCGCCGAGGCGGCCGGTCGCTGGCACCTGGCGACCGGCCGCACGCTCTTCGACGGCTGGCGCAGCCTGGGCCCCTGGACCACGGTCTACTTCGCGATCTACGTCGTGGTCTGGGGCTTCATCTACGGGGCGACGGCCATGTCCTCCAGCGCCCTGCCCATCGTGGCGCTGTTCCCCGACGGGCCGGGGCTGAAGTTCTGGGCGATCGTGACCGGGCTGATCGGGCTGGTCTTCGTCTGGTTCAACCGGTACGCCGTCTTCGAGAAGGTCATGACGGTCCTGATCGGCATCATGTTCGTGGTGGTCGTGTATGTGGCGATCCGCGTCGTGCCGGACGTCGGGGCCTCGTTCGCCGGGCTGCTGCCCGTGCTCCCCGACGGCTCGCTCCTCTACACCCTCGGGCTGATCGGCGGCGTCGGCGGCACGATCACGATGGCCGCGTACGGGTACTGGGTCAATGCCAAGGGCTGGGGCAACTCCTCCTGGATGAAGGTGATGCGGCTCGACAACCGGGTCGCCTACATCACCACCGGGATCTTCGTCGTGGCGATGCTCATCGTCGGCGCCGAGCTGCTGCACGCCTCGCAGACCGCCCTGACCTCGGGCGACCGCGGGCTGATCGACCTGGGCAAGGTGCTGGAGGACCGCTTCGGCGCGGCCACCGCCAAGCTCTTCCTGGTGGGCTTCTTCGCCACCTCGTTCTCGTCGCTGATCGGCGTCTGGCACGGGGTGAGCCTGATGTTCGCCGACTTCGTGGAGCGGTTCCGGGCCCCGGCGGCCGGGGGCGAGGAGAAGGCCGGACCCGCCGCCGCCGAACGCCATCAGCGCTCGCTGCCCTTCCGCGCGTACCTCCTGTGGCTGACCTTCCCGCCGATGACGCTGCTCTGGCTGGACGAGCCCTTCGGCCTGGTCATCGCGTACGGGGTGCTCGGCGCGTTCTTCATGCCGTTCCTCGCGCTGACCCTGATCTGGCTGCTCAACTCCTCCCGTACGCCCGGGGAGTGGCGCAACGGATGGCTCAGCAACGGGATGCTCGCCCTGTCCGGGCTGCTGTTCGTCGTGCTGTGCGTCCAGCAGGTGCGCGAACTGCCCTGGTGACGCGCGAACCGGTGTGACGCCGGAGCGCCGAAACGCCGCAGCGCCGCCGGGGGAGCGGCGGCGCTGCAGGTTCAGAGGATCGCTGAGCGATACGGGTTACGGCAGGCTGCGGACGTGCGGGCCGACCGCCTTCGACCAGGCGAACCCGGCCGTCGCGTCCCAGTTCGTCGACCAGGTCATCGCGCCGCGCAGCGACGGGTAGGTCTTCGAGGGCTTGAACGAACCGCAGTTGGTGCCCTTGGTCAGGCAGTCCAGCGCCGCGTTCACGACCGACGGGGCGACGTATCCGCTGCCCGCGCCGCGGGTGGAGGCGGGGACGCCGATGCCGACCTGGGACGGGTCGAGACCGCCCTCCAGCTGGATGCAGGCGAGCGCGGTGAGGAAGTCCACCGAGCCCTGCGAGTAGACCTTGCCGTCGCAGCCGAGCATCGAACCGCTGTTGTAGTACTGCATGTTGACGACGGTCAGGATGTCCTTGACGTTCAGCGCCGTCTTGAAGTACTCACCCGACGTCGACTGCATGTCGATCGTCTGCGGGGCCATCGTGATGACCAGCCCGGAACCGGCCTTCGCCGACAGCTGGCGCAGCGCCTTCGTCATGTAGGTGGCGTTGAGGCCGTTCTCCAGGTCGATGTCGACCCCGTTGAAGCCGTAGTCCTGCATCAGCGCGTACACCGAGTCGGCGAACGCGGTGGCGGAGGCGTCGTTGTCGACCCGGACCGTGCCCAGCTCGCCGCCGATGGAGATGATGACGTTCTTGCCCTGGGCCTGCTTGGTCTTGATGTCCGCCCGGAACTGGGCGTCGGTGTAGCCGCCCAGCCCGGCGGTGTCCAGGTTGAAGGTGACCGCGCCCTGCGTCGGCGTGGCGTCCGCGAAGGAGACCGCGATGATGTCGTAGTCGGCCGGGACGTCGGTGAGCTTCTGGACGGCGGCGCCGTTGTTGAAGTTCTGCCAGTAGCCCGTCACCGCGTGCTTGGGCACGGCGGGGCCGGGGCCGGGGCCCGTGCCCTGCTTGGCCGTACGGGCGGTGATCGCGGCCGACTTGGCGGACTCGCCCGCCGCGTTGGTGGCGCTCACCGAGAACTGGTAGGCGGTGTCCGCGGTCAGCCCGGTGACGGTCGCGGAGGTCCCGGTGACGGTGGTGGCCTGCGTACCGTTGCGGTACACCCGGTACCCCGTGGCGCCGGATACCGCGTTCCAGGACAGGGCGACGGAGGACGTGGTGGTGGCGCCCGCCGTGAGGCCCGCCGGGGTGGCCGGGACGACCGGGGGCTCCTCGCCGCCGCCCCCGCCGTCGGGGCCGGTCACCTCGACGTCGTCGGCGAAGTAGGCGGCCTGCCCGTACCAGCCGTGGGTGTAGACGGTCACCGAGGTGGTGTTCGCGCCGGTCTTGAAGCTGGTGGACAGCTTGGTCCAGTTGGATGAGCCCGGCGTCCAGGTGGAGACGTCGGTGGTTCCGGTGCCGCTCACGCCGAGGTAGGCGTAACCGCCCTGCACCCAGGAGCTGAGCGCGTAGGTCGAGTTGGGCTTCACCTTGACCGACTGCGAGCACTTGGCGTTGTCCTGGCCGGCCGGGGTTGCCTTCAGCGCGGACGTACCGCTGCGCACGGGGCTGGAGACGGCGGCGCCGCTGCCCCCGGAACAGGTCCAGTTGGCGAGGCCCGACTCGAAGCCCGCGTTCTTGGCGTTGTTGACGTCGGCGGCCTGGGCGGTGCTGACGAGCCCGGTGACGGTCAGAGCGGCGGCCGCGACGACGGCCAGCGTGCCACCGAGCACGGGCCGGGAGCGGCGTCTTCTGCGACTGCGGCCTGCGGAGCGTTCCACTGGTGCCTCCGGGGGGAGTTGGGGGTGCCGGGGATGGGCGGTGCGCATAAACTGGTCCAGACCAATCAAGTTGTCAAGACCTCTGGCAGCGAAACGCTGTCCGTTCGGACGGGCGCGAGGCGCCGTGGCCACCCCCGTACGGGGGTGGCGGACCGCGGATTCCCGGCCGGGGAGCGACCCCGCGACCGCCCTCCGCCCCCCGCACGAGTGATCTTGCGGGAGATCCTCGGGCGGTCACCGAAACGCCCTTACGAAAAGAGAGCCGATCGCCTCGAAATCCGGGCTGACGTGCGCGAATGGATGCCTGATCGAAAACCGAACGCCTGACTCCGTAACGCTCCGCAGCGATAACCGAGTTGGGAGAAATCGATTTCATCCCGTTTAGTACCCGGCCCCCGTTGGAACGGTGTTCGCATGGTGCCGTACTGGTCTCCGCCAACTGTTCTCTGCCTGGTGAGACGTGGCTAAAGTGCTGGGGCAGAAGCACGGAGCAGGAGCGATTGCGGCCGACGTCCCCACGTCGACCGGAGCCGAAACGGGGAGAGCGTGCCGACCGCGATAGCAGTGACGAGCGCAGACCTGGTGCTGCCGCCCACCGACCAGCAGACGCCGACTGCTGCCCTGCTCCAGGCCCCCGAGGCCCAGGCGCTGGAGCTGGCGATCGGAGACATGCACCTGCTGCTGGAACAGCACGGGTATGTGATCGCCCTCTATCCCTCGGGCATCCGCCCCGCGCACGAACGCCGCCTCCACTCCATCCGCTCGGTGCTGGAGAGCGACCGGATCGCCCTGGTCAAGGTGGATCTCCCGCCCCTCGGTGTCGCCGTACTGGTGCGCCAGCTGCGGCAGTTGTCCATCTGCGACTTCAGCCCCGGGGTGGTCGCCTCCGCCGCCCGGCTGCTCTCGCACTACATCTACGCGGGCGCCCTCCTCAACTCCGTCGCCCGGCTCGACCGGGTCCCGGTCAGCCTCAAGAGCCATGCCAAGTCCTGGGTCCCCGGGTCCCAGTTCGCCGTGCTCGCCGGACCCGAGCCGCAGCTGGTGAAACTCGGTCCGACGGCCGAACCGCCGGCGGGGCCCGATTTCGGTACGCATCTCCTGGTGGCCAAAGGGAATCTGCAGTCGGAGTGGGTACAGGAGACCCTTGCACCCGCCTGGAAGGTCCAGGCCATTCACGACACCGCGGTCCCGGCCGACTCACCGCGCTGGTGGGGCACGGGAAAGCTGGTGGAGTTCGCCGCCCATCTCCCGGACCTCTCCGTGCTCTACCAGCTGGTCTCCTCCGTACGCCGGGAAAAGTGTCACTGGTGCGCCATGGAACTCATCGGTGACCGCTGCGCATTCTGTTCCGCTCCTCTCGCGGTTTCGGAGAACCGCATGCTCCCCGCCGGTGTCCAACACCATGGGACCGACGAATCACCGGGCCCGTAGTACGACCGCTCCCCGTACGCCCTTCGCCGCCCGCGCCGGGCCGCACCGCTCCCGCGCACGCAGACCGACCAGCGCCACCGTCCCCGCCCCACCCGCCGGACCGCGAACCGCCGCTTCCTCCACGGCGACCACGCGGCCGCAGATGTAAGCGCGTAACCGCTCCACAGCACGTAACCGTTCCACGGCACGTAGCCGCTCCACAGCGCGCCACCGCCCCACCGCACCGCCCGCTCCGTCCGCTGTCCGATTCACGCATCCGCTTCACGCATCCGATTCGAACGAGGTTGTCCGGACCATGAACTCCCGCCAGCGCCGCGGCGTGATACTCCTGCTCCTGTCGGTCCTGTGCGCCTTCGCGGCCTTCGCCGGCGTGCTCTCGGTGATCAGCGACGTCAATTCGAAGGTCGGACCCGAGGTGACGGCGTACCAGCTGAAGACCAACGTGGCCCCGTACACCGCCTTGAACAGCGGCCAGTTCGAGAAGATCAAGATGCCCGAACGGTGGCTCTCGGAGAACGCCGTGACCGACCTGCGGGAAGTCGAGTCGAAGATCGCGGTCACCGAGCTCCGCCAAGGTTCGCTGCTGCAGTCGGACATGATGGTCCGCAAACCCGAACTCCGTGCCGGTGAGCAGGAGATCGCCATCATGATCGATGCCTCCACCGGTGTCGCGGGCAAGATCACGCCGGGCGCGACGGTCAACATCTACGCCACGTTCGCCGGTGAACAGCAGGGCGCCGCGGCCCAGTCCAAGGTCATCGTCTCCAACGCCAAGGTGCTGGACGTCGGCGAACTCACCGCCCTGGACCCGAGCGCGGACGACCGGGGCACCCAGGCCACCGAGGCCGTGCCGATCACCTTCGCCCTGAACACGCTGGACACCCAGCGCGTCGCCTACGCCGAGTCCTTCGCGGAGCACGTCCGCCTCGCACTCGTCGCCCCGGGCAGCGACGGCACCATCCGCCCGGGGGACCGCACCTACACGCTCGACAAGGACAAGTGAGGATGGGATGACCACCAGAATCCTCCCGGCGGTCGGCGACCTCGACGCGGCCCGCTCCGTCACCACCCTGCTCAGCCAGCTGCCCGACGCCGAGCCGGCGACCCCCGTCGGCGACTCCACCCAGCTCATCGACACCCTGGCCCGCCTCGCGGGCGAGGCGCTCGACGAACTGCCCGAGGTGGTGCTGGTCCACGAGCGGATCGGCCCGGTGCCGGCCCTGGAGCTGATCCGGGAGGTGTCGCTGCGCTTCCCCTCCGTCGGCGTCGTCATGATCACCGCGGACGCCAGCCCGAACCTCTTCGCCGACGCGATGGACTCCGGGGCACGCGGCCTGGTCACCCTGCCGCTGAGCTACGAGGAGTTGGCCAACCGCGTCCAGGCTGCCGCCCAGTGGTCCGCGGGTGTCCGCCGCCACCTCACCTCCGGGAACGACGTCTTCACCGGCCCCGGCGGCACGGTGGTCACGGTCACCGGTGCCAAGGGCGGTGTCGGCGCGACCGTCACCGCCATCCAACTCGCCCTGGCGGCACAGGCGTCCGGCAACACCGTGGCGCTGGTGGACATGGACCTCCAGACCGGGGACATCGCCTCGTTCCTCGACGTCCAGTTCCGCCGCTCGCTGGTCGACCTCGCCCTGATCACCGACATATCGCCCCGGGTGCTGTCCGACGCGGTGTTCTCCCACTCCACCGGCCTCGCCCTGCTGCTCGCCCCGGGCGAGGGCGAACGCGGCGAGGAGGTCAGCGACCGCTCGGCCCGCCAGATCGTCAGCGCGCTGCGCACCCGCTACGAGATCGTCGTCATCGACTGCGGCGGCCAGATGAACGGGGCCAACGCCGCGGCCATCGAGATGGCGGACGTGGCCCTGCTGGTGACGACCCCCGACGTGGTCGCGGTGCGCGGCGCGAAACGCATCGTACGGATGTGGGAACGGCTCCAGATCCGCAAGGCGGAGGAGACCGTCACCCTCGTCAACCGCTTCACCCGCAACACCGAGATCCAGCCGCCGCTGATCCAGAAGATCACCGGCACCCGGGTCGCCTCGGCTGCGGTCCCCGCGAACTTCAAGGAGCTCCAGGCGTCCATCGACTCCGGACGCCTGCACGAACTGGACGCCAAGAGCACGGTCAAGCAAGCGCTCTGGGGCCTGGCGGGAGAGCTGGGCATCGTCAAGGAGAGCGCGACGGCGAAGAAGAGCGGCAGCGCCCTGGTCAAGCGGAACAGCGGCGCCTTCAAGAACGACCGGGGCTCGATCGGACGCCCGCGCCGTCGGCGCGACGGCTCCGGCCGCGGCCCCGGAGACTCCGAGGGGACACGTTGAGCGATGACCACCACGAGGACAGCCCGCAGCGGCATACGGGGGCGGATCACCGCCCTACGTGACCGCGGGGGCCGGGACCGGGACCGCGGGCAGACCGCGGTCGAGTTCCTGGGCATGACCCCCTTCATCATCCTGATCATGCTGGTGCTCTGGGAATGCGCCCTGATCGGCTACACCTTCAGCCTCGCGGGCAACGCGGCGGACGTGGGCGCGCGCAAGGGGAGCGGAGCGGAGGTCGCACCGCGGGCGGCGTGCGAGGCGGGGGCGATGAAGGACCTGCCCGATGCCTGGGCGGAGAGCGCCGTCGTCACCTGCCGCGACGGCAGCAGCCTGTACGAGGCCACCGTGAGGCTGAAGGTCCCTGTGCTGGTGCCGGGCCTGTTCGACCTCGACACCGAGATCGAGGGCACGGCCGGATCGCCGATGGAGGCGCAGCAATGGTGACGACACATCCGAACGGTGAGCACACCCGTTCCGCACGCGAGAAGGGCGACCGGGGCCAGGTCGCCATCGAGTACCTCGGCTTCCTCCCCCTGCTGCTCCTCGTCGCGATGGGGGCCATTCAGCTCGGCCTCGCCGCGTACGCCGCCAACCAGGCGGGCACGGCGGCCCGCGCCGGAGCCCGTACGGCAGCCAGTGTCGACGCCCGGGGCAGCGGCCAGTCCAACGCCCGCGACGCGGTCAGCGACTGGGTGGAGAGCGGCGGATTCCGCTACGACGAGAGCGGCGGCCAGGACATCACGGTCACGGTCGAGGTCAAGGTGCCCTCCGTCGTGCCGGGACTGGACGGCTGGTGGGCGAAGCGGAGCGCGACCATGCCCAACGAGAGATCCCCCTTCTGAACCCGCCCCGCCAGAGATTCCGACCCCGACGAGGAGAGTTACGCACATGAGCCTGCGGGCACGCATGACCGCTCCGGAGGAGCAGGGCGGGGCGCGGGAGGACAGCCACATGGTGGCCACCTACCGGGCCAAGCTGCTGGAGGAGATCGACCTCGCGGAGATGTCCTCACTGGCCGCCGCCGACCGGCGGGCCCGGCTGGAACGCGTCCTCGGCCACATCATCAGCCGCGAGGGCCCGGTCCTCTCCACCGTCGAGCGCTCGCAGCTCATCCGCCGCGTCGTCGACGAGGCGCTCGGACTCGGCATCCTGGAACCGCTCCTGGAGGACGCGTCCATCACGGAGATCATGGTCAACGGCCCCGACCAGATCTTCGTCGAGCGCAACGGCAAGGTCGAACAGCTCCCCATGCGCTTCGGCTCCCACGAGCAGCTGATGCAGACCATCGAGCGGATCGTGTCGACCGTCAACCGCCGCGTCGACGAGTCCAACCCGATGGTCGACGCCCGCCTGCCCAGCGGGGAACGTGTCAACGTGATCATCCCGCCGCTGTCGCTGACCGGCGCGACGCTCACCATCCGCCGCTTCCCGCGCTCCTTCACGCTCCAGGAGATGATCGGCTTCGGTTCGCTGGACGAGCAGATGCTGGTCCTGCTCGCCGGGCTCGTCCAGGCCAAGCTCAACATCATCGTGTCGGGAGCCACCGGCACCGGCAAGACGACCCTCCTCAACGCGCTCTCCGGGCTGATTCCGAACGCCGAGCGCATCGTCACCATCGAGGACTCCGCCGAACTCCAGCTCCAGCAGAGCCACGTGATCCGGCTGGAGTCCCGCCCGGCGAACGTCGAGGGCAAGGGCCAGATCACCATCCGCGACCTGGTCCGCAACTCACTGCGTATGCGCCCCGACCGGATCGTCGTCGGTGAGGTCCGTGGCGGCGAGTCCCTCGACATGCTCCAGGCGATGTCCACCGGTCACGACGGCTCGCTGGCCACCGTCCACGCCAACAGCGCCGAGGACGCGCTGATGCGTCTGCAGACCCTCGCCTCGATGTCGGAGGTCGAGATCCCCTTCGAGGCGCTGCACGACCAGATCAACAGCGCCGTCGATGTGATCGTCCAGCTCACCCGGCACGCGGACGGGGCCAGGAAGGTGACCGAGATCGCCGTCCTGGACAGCCACGGCCGTGACCCCTACCGCATCGTCACGGTCGCCCGGTTCAACGCCCGGCCGATGGCCCCCGACGGCCGGATCCACGGCGACTTCCAGTACCTTCCGCTGCCCCGCAGGCTCGCCGAGCGCCTCTACCTGGCCAGCCAGCCCATTCCGCAGGCGTTCGGCGTCGCCCAGTCCGCCGAACAGCTCGCCACCCGAGAGGCCAACTAGGTACCGAGCCATGGACAACGTCAACCTCCCCCTGGTCACCGTCGGTGTCACGCTGCTGTGCTGCGTGCTCGGCGTGATGGGCCTGCACGCCTACTCCGGCGGCAAGGCCGACCGCGACGCCCTCGTCGAGCGGCTCTCGCACGTCGGGCAGATCCCCGAGACGGGCCGCGCCCGCCGCTTCAAGGGCCTCGACCGCAGGCTCCGTGCCACCGCCCTCGGCCGGAAGCTCGAGCTGAAGCTCGCCGCGACCGGCCTGGACATCACACCCGGCGAGTTCCTCGTCTACGCGCTCGTCGCGATGGCCGGGCTGTGGATGATCGCCTCCTCCATGCTCGCCGCGTTCTTCGGCCCGGTCGCCGCACTGGTCGGCCTGTGGGGCACCAACGCGTTCCTCAACTGGCAGCGGGTCAAGCGCACCGAGCGCTTCATCAACCAGCTCCCCGAGCTCTCCCGCATCCTCGCCAACGCCACCCAGGCGGGCCTGGCCCTGCGCACCTCGCTCTCGATGGCCGCCGAGGAGATGGAGGACCCGGCCGGCGAGGAACTGGCCCGGGTGGCCAGGCGACTGGCCGTCGGCGAACCCCTGGAGGACGCGCTGAGCGAGCTGACCGACCGGCTCCCCTCTCGCGAACTGGTCGTCCTGGTCACCACGTTGGTCCTCTCCAACCGGGCCGGCGGTACGGTGGTCAGCTCGCTGCGCAACCTCACCGAGACCCTGGAGGAGCGCAAGGAGACCCGCCGCGAGGTCAAGACCCAGCTCTCCCAGGTCACCGTCACCGCCTACGCCGTACCCATCTTCGGCATCGGCGCGATGCTCCTGATGAACGCGGTCATGCCCGGTGCGCTGGACCGGATGACGGGCGCCTTCATCGGCCAGGCGGCGGTGGTCGTGGCCATCGTGCTGTACGCCGTCGGCTTCGTCGTCATCCGCCGCCTGTCCCGTATCGACGTCTGACGAGCTGAGGGGAAGAACCGCCATGGACCTGCTGCTAGCCCTGGTCGTCGGCCTCGCCGTCTACGGGGCCATCCACGGCATCCGGATGTACCGGGCCGACGCCAAACTCCCCGGCGACCTGGCCGTCGCCCTGGAGTCCGGCTCCTCCCGCACCAGCGCGGTCGGCTCGGGCATCGACCGCCTCGGCATCCGCTGGGCCCCCGCGGTCCTGCGGATGATGGGCCCCAAGGCCGTCAACAAGAAGCGCCGCCAGATCGACCTGGCGGGCAACCCCGGCGGCCTCACCATCGACCGTTACGCGGCCCGCCGCGCGGTCTACGGCGCGCTGGGCCTCCTCGGAGCCTTCTCCATGCTCCTCCGAGGCCAGCTCTTCCTCGCCCTCCTGATGATCGCCTTCGGCCTGTTCTGGGTGGAGGCCGGGATCTGGTCGGCGATCCGCGTCCGCCGCGAGCACATCGAACGCACCCTGCCGGACTTCCTCGACGTGCTGGCCGTCGTCGTCTCCGCCGGGCTCGGCTTCCGGCAGGCGCTGGACCGGGTCGCGGAGAAGTACGAGGGCCCGTGGTCCGACGAACTGCGCATCACACTCCGCCAGATGGACATGGGCGTCAGCCGCCGCCAGGCCTTCGAGGAATTGCGCAGACGCAACGACTCCGAACAGGTCGCCATGTTCGTCACGACGCTCCAGCAGGGCGAGGAGCTGGGCGCGCCGATCGTCGAGACGCTGATCCAGATCGCCAACGACATGCGCCGCACCGACGCCCAGAACGCCCGCCGCAAGGCGGCCAGGGCGGTCCCGAAGGCGACGTTCGCGGTGACCACGTTCCTGCTGCCCGGCACGCTTCTTCTGCTCACGGTCGGATTCGTTTACGGAGCCGACGTCGACTTCGGGTCCCTCACGGGCGGGTGACATGAACGACCGGCGGGATGGGGACGGAACTCCTGCGCCCCGGAACGCACCTCGAGCAACGGATGGAGGCACGCGGGGGCGCAGGAATCGTACGGGGACACGAGGGAGGTGACAGGCACATGGCATTCCAACTCAGCGGCGCACAGTCCGGACTGACCGCGGAACTGGCCCGCGTCCACACCGGCACTCCGGCCCGCCCGGCCTTCGCCATCCAGGTCAACGCCCTTCAGGCGATGTGCCGGCAGGTCTTCGGCTTCCGGTTGGCGATGATCGCGATAGCGACCCCTTTCGCCATCAGCCACACCGCTCCCGGCCTGCCCACCTGGTTCATCGGCTCGGCGATCCTGGTCACCTTCATGGGCTCGTACGTCCTGTTCCGGGACTGGGAGCGCTTCGGCCCGGTCCTCCTGCGCCACCCCTGGCTCCTGGCCGTCGACGCGTCCTTCGGCGCCCTGCTGCTGATCACGGCGACGCCCGAGTCGACCCTCGCGTACGTCACCGTCTGCACCCCGCTGCTGGCGGGCCTGGTCCACGGCTGGCGCGGCTCGGCGGTCTTCGCCGCCCTCCAGGTGGTCATCGTCGTCGGCGTGTACGCCAGCGTCCCGAAGCTGGAGGCGGGCGGAGCGACGGCCCTCCTGCTCCCCGGCTTCTGCGTGATCGCCGGGGCGGTCGGGGTCACCCTGCGCAACCTGCTCCTGCGCTTCGGAACGGCCACCCAGGCGCTCACCGAGACCCGGGCGCGACTGGCGGTGAACGAGGCGGTGGAGGGCGAACGCACGCGCCTGGCACGGGAGATGCATGACTCGGTCGCCAAGACCCTGCACGGTCTGGCGCTGGCCGCCGACGGACTGGCGGGCTCGGCCGACCGCATGGACCCGCCCACCGTGAAACTCCAGGCGGAGTTGGTCGCCCGAGCCGCCCGCCGGGCCGCCGCCGAGTCCCGGGAACTGCTCACGGACCTGCGCCGGGAACAGGGTCTGGAGGGCGGCGTCGACCTGGTTGCGGAACTGTCGGCCCAGGCCGAGGACTTCAGCGCGCGTCACCCGATCACGGCCACGTTTCGCCGCCTGTCCGAGGAGACCCCGGTGCCCCCGGTCCCGCAGGCGGTTGCCCGCCAGCTCCTCACGGTCGCCTCGGAGGCCATGGAGAACGCGAACCGCCACGCGGGCCCGACGTACCTGATCGTCCTCGCGGGCGTGAAGGGCGACATGCTCCGCGTCAGCGTGTACGACGACGGCCGCGGCCTGCCCGCCGGAACCACGCTGGAGGGGCTGCGCCGGGCGGGCCACTTCGGCCTGGTCGGCATGGTCGAGCGGGCCGCCTCGATCGGGGCCCGCATCAGGATCGGCCGGGGCAGGGCGGAGAAGGGGACGGAGGTGCGGGTGGAGGTACCGCTGGCGGCGCTGACGGGCTCGTCGGCCGAGGGCACCGTCACGCCGGCCCCCTCGCTTGCACCAGCACCAGCACCAGTCCCACCGCCCGCACCAGCACCACCGTCAGCACCAGCGCGCGAGAAGTCCGTAACCCCCACCCGTAACCCTCGACCCTGAGAGGAGGTCGCAGCATGCCGGACGATGTCTTCCCCACGCCGAACCACTACGGGGCCACGGCTCACCCCCACGCCCCCCACCACACGGCGTCGCACATCCCGCTCACCCCGGCCCCCGGCCCCCAGCACACTGCGATCCAGTCCCCGTCCCCCTTCCCCCCGGGCCCCACCGCCCTGGCCGTCGAGCGCCTCCGGGTGGTGGTCGCGGACGACAACCCGGTGGTCCGGGCGGGCCTGGGCGTCCTGCTCTCGGGCCGTGCCGACATCCAGGTCGTGGCCGAGGCGGCGGACGGCCGCGAAGCCTACGAGAAGACGCTTCAGCACCGCCCTGACGTGGTCCTGCTCGACGTCCGCATGCCCGGCGTGGACGGCATCTCCGCCCTGCCGCACCTGGTGGGCCTCGCGCCCGTGCTGATGCTGACGTACAGCAGGGAGAGCGAGATCGTCCACGAAGCCTTGCGCCTGGGGGCGGGCGGCTACCTGGTGCACGGCGAGTTCACGGCGGACCAACTGGTCCAGGCGGTATGCGACACGAAGGACGGCCGCGCCAACTTCACCGTCACCGCCGCGGACGCCCTCCTGGCCCACATGCGCCACGGCACGCCGCCCCACCGGGGCCCCCTCCCCGAGGGACTGGGCTCGGCACTGGCGACGGCACCGGCCCCACTGCCCCCCCGCACCGCCGAACCTTCGGAAAGCCTTTCGCAACTGCAACCTGTTGTGGGACAGTCGTCTGTATCCGGGGGGTCGGTATCCGCCCCCAACAGGCAGAAGTACGGGCTGAGTTCGCGGGAGGTGGAGGTCATGGACCTGATTGCGTCCGGAATGAGTAATCAGCAGATCGCCGCCACCTGCTTCATCAGTGAGAAGACGGTCAAGAACCACATCAACCGCATCTTCACGAAGCTCCACAGCGCCACCCGCAGTGAGGCCATCGCTCACTGGCTGGGTACCGCGCCCCGGATCCCCGGGCGGCAGCCATGACCGAGCGATCCGGCAACGAGGTGACCAAGAAGGCTTTTTGGGCCCGGGAATGGGCCCACGGGCCCTCTGCGCGAGCGCTGGTTCCCTCCTATGTTTCTCACGTCGCCAACGGCACCGGCCGGGAGGAAGCCGGTACCGAGGGCGGCACCGCAGAAGCATGCGAGTCGGCCGGCAACCGGTCGGCCGAATCCGGAGGGGAACACCATGTCGGACATCACCCTGAAGACCGCCGTCCGCGTCAACGGCTGGGCCAACACCGCCGTCAGCGCCATTCAGAAGCGCTACGCGGCGAAGGACCGGGGTCAGACGGCGTTCGAGTACCTGGGCATCATCCTGGTGGTCGTGGCGATTATCGGGGCCATCGCGGCCTCCGGGATCGGCGGGAAGATCTCCGGCCGCATCGACGGACTGGTGACCTCTATCACCTCGAAATGACCCAGCTGCCACGGTCGGACCGAGGGCAGGCCTTCCCCATCTACATCATGATGGTGGCGGGCCTGCTCTTCCTTGCGTTGGCGTTCTTCGCTGTCGGCAAGGCTTCGGCCTTGCGAAACGGATCCCAGGGTGCGGCCGACGCCGCCGCGCTGGCCGCCGCTCAGAAGGCTCGGGACAACTTCGGGCCCGGATTCCTCGGCTCGCTGCCACTCAACACGCTGGACATCTTCCTCAACGCGCCTTTCGCCGCGCCCTGCGCCGAGGCAGCACGTCTGGCTGCCGCCAACGACGCGGACGAGAAGCTCTGCTATCCGACCCCGGGATACCTGCGTGACCGGATCACGGTCGAGGTGGAGGGGCGCAAGCCGGTGGACTCGCCGGTGATTCCTGGTTCGGAGAACAAGAAGGCCAAGGCCGAGGCCACCGCCGTGATCGAGTTCAACTGTCCCAATCCGAAGGCTGTTGACTTCAACAGTGACGGAGTCCAGGACCTCTTCGTCTTCACGTGCCGGACCGGCGAGATCGTCAAGATCACGACGGCGGAGATCACCCCTGGTCTGTGGGAGACCGTGAGCAGGACTCTCTTCGACGTGCGGTTGGTCGACCAGTGACAGTGAAGCGAACGACGAGTAGAGGAATCGGACCATGAGCATGCGACGGACCACGACGACCAGAAGGGCGATGACGGCTGTCTCGGTGACGGCCGCCCTGGCCCTCGCGCTCGCCGGCTGTGGCGACGACGGAGGCGACGAGCCCGGCAACGAGGGCTCCAGCGCGCCGTCGGCCCCTGCCAGCCCTTCCGCGGAGGACAAGGGCGAGTCGCAGCAGGAAGACACTGCGGCGGGGGAGAACGTGGACCCGGATGCCAAATTGGCCGAGGCGCGGGGCGAGGAGGGGCTGACACTCGTCGTCACTCAGGTGAAGCGTGACGCAGGCGGCTTCGTCACTGTGCAGGCATCGATCAAGAATGGCGGTGACGGGACCCGCAACAGCGCCAGCTGGGGCGGACAGGAATCATTGGTTGTCGAGAAGAACCCCAACTCGGTAGCCGGTGCGACCTTGGTCGACAAGGTCGGCAAGAAGCGCTACTACGTTCTGCGGGACACCGACGCCCGGTGCCTGTGCACGACGGCGATCGCTCCGTTGGCACCGGGTGAGACCGCCTCGGTCTTCATGCAGTTCCCCGCCCCGCCGCAGGGCACGACCGAGGTCGACTTCAATCTTCCTACCTTCGCCACCACCTCGCTGAAGATTTCTGGGTGAGTGCGGCCATGAAGACCACCACCCGCTCCCGGGCGGCACGCAACGTGGGACAAGCCGTCGCAGTCGTCGTGCTTGTCGCCGGAACGACTCTCCTCGGGGCCTCACCCTCGTACGCCGACGACGGCCCGAGCGTTCCGCCCGGCACGGAGGCGACGTCCGAGCCGCCCGTTCCCACCGACCCGAACGACCCGGACCTGAAGATGCCCGAGGGCGGCACTCTCGCCCCCGGCCGGGTCCTCGACATCGTCCAGGTCGTGGAGGACCTCGGCGGCGAGGAACGCCGCGAGGACAGCAACGCCGACATCAAGTTCGCGCTCCAGGCGGAAGTCCTCTTCGGCAAGGACAGCGCGAAACTCGGCTCCGCGGCCAACGCCCGTATTGCCGCCATCGCTGAGGAGATCAAGAAGCAGAACGCGACCAAGGTCCGTGTCTTCGGCTTCACCGACGACCTCGGCTCCTCGGCCCACGGAGACGTCCTCTCCAAGAAGCGCGCCGACGCCGTGCACGGGGTCCTGTCGAAGGAGCTCGGCCCCACGATCACGTACGAGATCCGGGGCTACGGAGAGCAGTACCCGATCGCCAGCAACAGCAACGAAGAGGGCCGGAAGAAGAACCGCCGCGTGGAGGTCTCCTTCCCGCGCGGCGAGGGTTCCTGACCTCTTCCGTACCTCAGCACCACGGCCCGGCTCGGCACGCGACGACTTCGCGCGCCGGGCCGGGCCGTCTGTCGTGACCACAGGAATCCGGCCATCTCCCCGCCGGCCCCGTCACCCGAACGGCGGACCGTCGTTTGCGTTGTGGGTTCATTGGGTGGGGCGCCGAGGTGCAGGTACGGACAGGCGTCGAGGAAGGGCGGAAGGTGTGATGGGTGTGGAGGCCCACGCGACGAACGAACGGGTGACGGGACGCAGGTGGACGGTGCGGCTGGACCCCGTCGGCCGGGGCCGTGCGGACGTCCGCGTCTCGTGCAGTCGCCCGGCCTGCGTCGCGCAGGTGCTGCCCTCCGCGGCCGCCGGCCGCACGGCGGCGGTCGGGCATCTCAAGGCCCACCTGCGCGCGGGCCCGGCCCCCCGCCCCTCGGCGCACTGCGCTTGCCGGGCCGAGGAATGCCACACACACATCCGCCCCGCCGGTCCGCGTGAGCGCCCCGCGCCCTGGCGGTGCGGGGGAGCGGTCGTCCTGGCCGTCATCACGGACCGGGAAGGGCGCTGGTGGCAGGTCATGGAGTGCTGCTCGCGGTGCGCGGCCGCCCACCCCACCGCGAAGATCGTCGCCACCGCCCCGGCCTCCGAGGCACCGGCTCGGGCCGGCGCCTTCCGGGCCGACGGCGCCGCACCCGCGTCAGCCTCCGCCGCCCCCGCGTCGGCCATGTCGGCCCTCGGCCCGCACTTCTCGCACGGCGCCCCCGGGGCCGCCGTCCCGCACCAGGCGTCCGTCCCCCGGTCCACGACGAGGCCGACGCGGAAGCGCCCCCGGCGGGGGCGGATCGCGCAGCGCTTCGTCCCGCACGACCTCCGGCCCATCGCCCTGCGCGACGAACTCACCGAACTCGGTGAGGCCTTCCGCGCCTACCAGAAGCGCCCCGAACCCGACCTCGCGATCCTCGCCGACCTCCACGCCCGCAAGGCCGAGGCCTTCTTCGCCTGGGCCGACGTCACCGCCGACACAGCACTGCGTCTCGACGCCCGGCGAGCCGAACAGGCCGCCGCCACCGCCCGTCTCCAGCATCTGCACCGCATCGGCGAGGCCCCGGACGGCGAAGGGCCTGCTGTGGAACGGCTGCTGACCGCCCCGTCCCAGTGGAATCACGCACGAGCCGTACTCGCGCACGTGGCCGACCACGCACCCCTGCCGGGCGCGGAGGCACGGCTGCTGGTGGTGATGCTGACGCTGCGCACCGCGCAGGCCGGTATCGGCAACATCGTCGGGCAGGACCTCAAGGGGCTGCCCCTGCGGGATCCCGAGCAGCTGGTGGGGCAACTGCTGGAGTGCGGCTGGCTGGAAATGTCCGGGACCGTCGAGGAACTGATCGCCTCCCGCCCGGAGAGCCCCACCCGGATCAGCGTGCCGTCCCTGACGCCCGACGACAGCGACCCGGGCCCGTTCACGTTCGGCAGGAAGATGCGCCCCAAGCTCAGCGGGTGGGCCCAGCGGGTCGTCGGGGAGAAGAAGCTCCGCAAGGCCAAGACCGAGGCCGACGCACGGCTGCTCGCCCTGGCCCTGGCCACCGGGGCCGACGGCGAGGGACAACTGGGACACGAGGGGAAGGGCATCGGCCTGGACACCCTGTCCTCCTGGTGCGCTGTCGACCCCCGCGACCTGCCGGACCTCGTGAACCGGCTGACCGCGGCGGACTGGCTGACGGAGACGGTCGTCACCGACACCCTCCTCACCGGCCGGCTGACCGAACGCGTCCTCCCGCTCGGTTGCCCGCTGACCTGAGGAACTGAGGACCCGCGCTTACGGCGTCGCTGCTGCTGGAGTGGCGGCACGGGCGCATACGGGCCGGGTCCGGGCGGCGTAGGAGCGGGCAGCCGCTACGAGGCCGAAGCCCAGGCCGCCGAAGGCCAGTCCGCCGAGCGCGACCATCCAGGTCACCCCGGAACCGGTGGTGAACGCACCGGACGCCTCCATCCTCGGCAGCACTCCGGCGGCACTGAGCGGGGCGTAGACCAGCAGGGCGACTCCGTACACCGACAGGCCCACCGCGCTCAACAGCGTGTGCACCAGGCCGGTGGCGCTTTCCATGCCGGAGAACGACGTGGGCGTCACGACGTACGCCGGCAGACCCGCCATCCCCATCACGAACACCGGTACGGTCAGGATCAGCGACGCCGCCACCGCCACTCGGCCACGCCCGGCGAGCGGCCGGCCAGTGGCGAGGCAGGCCCCGGCGGCCGCGACGGCGAGGGCGGCCAGGAACAACAGGACCGCCGGCGCGTACGCCACATCCGGCGACCAGGGCACGGTCATGCCCGTCGGCGCCCACGTGACCTGGATCGCGGCGAACAGCAGGCCCCACACCGCCGCGGCGTACGGAATCCACACGGGCCAGCGCCGCGACCACCCCGTCCACCCCACGTCCTCCGACGGCTGCCCGGCGCCGGTATCCAGCTGCGCGTTCGTGGGAACAGCCATCGTGACCTCCAGCTCTGTGGTGCTGACGATCAAGGCTCCCCCGAGCCCGCACCCGGTCACACCCCGCGCACGGGCCATCCGCCTCCCCCGCCCGGCGGAGGAACGGACGGGCCTCGCGGATGCATCGATCCCACCCCTCTAAGCCACCCCCAGCTGGGCCGCGAGGTCCGCCAAGTCCTCCGCGTACACGTCGAACCGGTCCGAGGAGGTGGGCGGGTCCCCGACCGGTCGGGCCACATAGGCCGTGCGCAGGCCCAGCGCCTGGGCGCCGCGCAGGTCCCAGGCGTGTGCGGCGACCATCAACAGGCGCTCCGGCGGCCGCCCGGCGACGGTGACCGCCAGCCGGTAGACCGCCGGGTCCGGCTTGTACGTGCGGGCGTCCTCGGCGGACAGGGCCTGGTGCCAGCGCAGTCCGGCGTGGGCGTTCAGCTCCAGCAACGCCGTCCGGCTCGCGTTGGAGAGGCCGATGAGCGGGAAGCGCGCGGCGAGCCGGGTAAGGCCCGCCACGGTGTCGGGCCACGGCGGGAGACTGCGGGCCGATCGCGCCAGCGTCTCCACGGCGGCCGGATCGTCGACCCCGGCGGCCTCCGCGACGACCCCGGCGGCCTCCCGGTCGACGTGATCGCTGGGGAGGTAGGGCCGGTCGCCGTCGACGATACGGCGCTGCTCGCGCTCGATGTGCCGCTGCCACAGCAGCAGAAGCCGCTCGACCTCGGGGACTGCGGCAACCTCGGGGGCCTCTCGGGCCTCCGGGAACTCTCGGGCATGTGGGGCCTCCGGGACCCCGGGGGAGGAGGCGAGCGCGCTGATGCCGGCGCGGAGTCCGGCGGGTTCGTCGACGAGCGTGCCGAGCACGTCGAAAACGAGGGCGTCGATCGTCAGCTCTGCCATGGCGGGGTCTCCGAGAAGTGGACGGCGGCGGGAGGGGACTGTGGACTGCACAGGTGTCAACGCCCAAGCCCTGCTCCGCATGCCCTACTTGACCGTGACCGACTCCACGAACGCGTCCAGGTCCTCCGCATCGACCGCGTCCTTCACCGCGTTCAGCCGCACCACGAACGGAACGCCTTTCGTGTCCACGCCCGCGACCAGCACCCCGGTCATCGGCGTCCCCTTGTTCGGGGTGTCCTCCCGGCCGTCCGCCGTGAAGTCGTAGTCGATCCGGCGGGCTTCGCGAGCCTCGCGCGCGTCCTTTGGACCCGCGAGGCGTACGTCCTCCGTCGCCTTGCGGGTGGAGTTCAGGCCGATGCCCGCCCCCGCCGCTGCCGCCGCCCCGGCCGCGTCGTGCACGCCCGTGGCGAAGTCCAGCTGGACCGAGACCATGCCGGTGCGGATGCCGTCCTTCCCCTGGAGAGCCACGGCCGCGTTGCTCTTCGCCCGCTCGGCCGCGGGCTGTTCCGCGTACCCCTCGCTCTTCGGGTAGCCGACGCTCAGGCTCCCGGTCTCCAGCGTGCCCCAGCCCTCGGGCACGGAGGCGGTGTCCTGATCGCCGCCGCATCCGGTCAACAGCACGGCCGCTGCCGCCACAGCCACTGCGGCAGCCGTCATCCGCCGCCGGGAGGTCCGTGTGCTTCGCGTGCACTGCGTGCTCCGCGTCCCCCGTGCCTTCCGCGTCCTGGTACTCATCCCTCGTGTCACCGCCCGTTCAGTTCGCGCAGTAGCTGTACGGAAGATACGTGCGCGCGTCGCCCTGCGGTGCCCCGAGGAACTGCGCGTCCGCCAGTGTCTCCTTCTTCTCCTCCGTGGAGAGGGAGAACCCGAGGCTCATGCCCAGCGAGATCTCGAAGCCGAACTCCTGGGCGTCGCTCTCGCCGGTGTACCGCATCGAGCTGGACAACCCGTCCTCGAACATCAGTCGCTGGAAAGGGTCGCTGCCCTCCGGGCGGGTCTCCATGCCGTGGTCGCCGAAGAGGTACGCGAACGGGGCGGTGTTGTTCCCGGAGCCGTCCAGCCACTGTTCGGCGACGCCCCGCTTGGCCTCGGTCACCGCGTCCGTGTCCTTGCCGAAGACGATCGAGTTCGTCACCACGTCGATGCCGGTCTCGCCCGAGGAGTCCGACGCGCTGCCCTTGCCGCCGCGCTTGTCCTGGCCGCTCTCGCCGTTGTCGCCGCCGACCTCGACCTTGCCGGACGTCGAACCGCTCTCCACCGTCTGCGTCATGTCGATACGGACGATCTTCCCGGTCTTCTGGTCGCGGGTGACGGTGATCGCGCCGGTGCGGTTCTGCTTGCCGCCCACCGTGCCCTTGACGGGCCCCACGTTGCCGCCGGCCTTGCCCTCCAGTTCGAGCTTGGCGGTGTACGTGTACGACTCGTTGCCGTTCACGTCGTCCTTGGTGATCGTCACCTCGGGCGAGAACTTCGCCTTGCCGCCGAGTTTCGCGCCGAGTTCGTCCTCGTCGCCGCCCTTGACGGCGAGGCCTCCGTCCGCGTAGGCGTTGAGGCCGACGGTCGAGTAGGAGATCTTCTTGTCGCCGATCTTCTTCTCGATGTCCTCCTTCTTCTCCGCCCACTTCATCGCGGAGTACCAGCCGCCGCCGTAGCCGCCGCTGTGCTTGGTGGAGGTCTCCCACATCTTCATTTCCTCGATGTCGTCCCGCATCTGCTGCGCCTCCTCCTCGCTCGCGAAGATCCAGGTGTCACCATTGGTGATCTTGATGCCGCCGCCGATGTCGACATCCGCCTTGCCGAGGCTCCCGAGCTTCACGCCCGGGGTGCTGGCGGTGGCCCCGGCGGAGGCGGCGTCGGTGAACGTCATGGAGACGACCTTGTCGTCGCCGTCGATCTCACCGTCGCCGTTCACGTCGGTGCTCGCCTGGGAGACCTTCTGCTGGAAGCCGTACTCCTCGCCCCACTCGAACCAGCCGATCTTGACCTTGCCGCCCGCCGTGTCCGAGATGCTGGAGACCTGGCACATCTTGGGCTCGTAGTCGGCGTCCGTCTTCGGCTTCGCCTCGGGATCCTGGCCGCCGGTGGAACACGAGCCGCCGCCACCGGCCAGCGAGCTGATCGCGCATCGCAGCCGCTCCCCGATCTTCCCGCCGACCCCGGCCATCGCCATCGCGCCGATCAGCATGACGACCAGGACGACGACGCCCAGGTACTCCGTCGCCGTCGCGCCGCCGTCACGCCAGTTGTACGCGTACTGCGGCGGGGGTGGCGGCCGGTTGGCGCGCTCCTCCAGGAGCCGGTCGACCGCCACCCCCGACGCCGCGCCGGCCGCCAACGAGGCGGCGGGCATGAGAACGCCCTCGATCCCGACGACGTCCCCGGCCACGGCGAAGCCGTACAGCAGCCCGGCCGACGGTACGGCCAGGGCGGCGAGCAGGTACACCGTGCGGGAGGACTCGCGGTGCTCGTCGGGGAGGATGCGGGCCGCCGCCAGGACGGTCAGCAGCGTCACGGCGAGCGCGGGCAGGTGGATCAGGGCCAGCCGCCAGCCGAAGGTCTCCAACCGTGATTGGGTGCCCAGCAGTTCGAACAGCGCCCGGTTCGTGAGGAATCCGGCGGCGAGGTAGACGAGGGCGCCCGTCGCCCAGCTACGGGTCAACGCGAAGAACCGGCCGTCCTGTTGACCGTGGCGCGGTGCGCCGGGCCCCGCGATGCCGTGGCGCGGTACGCCGGAGCCCGCGATGCCGTGGCGCCCCGGCGGTATGTGGCCCGCGTTCCGGTCTCCCCAGCCCCCGCCACCGCTCACGGTGCACCTCTCCTCGACCCCGCGCGTGTTGCCCGACGGCCGAGAGCGTACGGCCGAAAAGCTGTCCCCGCCCGGGCCCCCGGTCCCAAACCCGGGCCCAAGTGCGTTGTGAGGCGACGGTGTTGCTCCGGCGGGCGGTCGCCGTTCCGCTTGGGGCCGCCCGTGGGTCCGTGGGCCCACGCAGCCCCGGCCGCCGCTCAGTACGCTCGAAGGTGCCGGGGGTCGCCGACCACGACGCCGCGCGATGAAGTGAGCGATGGGGGTGGGCGTCGATGGGTGCCGGATTCTTCAACTCGTACCACCTGGGCTGGACCCGGCTGGACGCCCGCACCCTGCTGGGAGACCTGGAGGCCGAAGGGCTCCGCGCGGCGCACCCGGTGACCGGCCGCACTGTGCTCGTCAGCCTCGACTCCGCCTCCCTGGGGGCTCGTTCGCCCGTCACCCGTGAGCAGTTGCTGTCCCTCGCCGGCCTCCAGCGGCTGCACGAGGTCGGATTCCGGTTGTGGACCGACGGGGGCCTCGACCTCCTGGTGCGCATCCGGCGGGCCCGGGCCGGTGTCGTCGCCGTCGAGTTCTCCGTCGGGGAGCTGCCCGAGCCGGAGCGGGAGCACGCGGTGAGCGCCGTCAGGCGGACCGTCGGGCGGGCCTCCGTGCTGTGCATCGGCTTCGTCGTCGACCGGAGCGGCGCGACGGCCGCCACCGACTGGGACGGTGTCGTCATCGAGGGCGTCGCGCACCTCGACGCCTGGCCGGACACCGTCGCCGTACGCGACGAGACGGCGGCCCGGCACCCGCAGCTGGCGGTCATGGACGCGGTGGAGATGTCGCCGTGGAAGGTGTTCGGGAACGAGGTGCTCGACGGCGTCTGAGCCGGGCTGCCCGGTCGGTGCCCGAGAGGGGGCGTCGGCCCTGACCCGGGCTGCCCGGCCGCCCCGGGCCCCTTCCGTACGCCTGCCCGGGCCTCTCACGTACGCCCACCCCTACCGCCCACCCGGAACCCCGGCCGTACGCCCCCCCCGGCCTCCGGTCGTACGTCCACCCCCCCCGCCGGGCGCCCCCCCGCCGGACGCCCGCCCAGGGTGCCCGTGGCACGGTCGGGCCCCCGCCGACGTCATAATCGGCCGTATGTCCGATCACCAGCTCCGCACCCGGACGCCCGCCGCTCCGGCCCCCGCCCCCCGCATGTCCGGCGGGCCCCGGGCCGTCGCCGCGTTCCGGGTCGCCGCGCCCGCGCTCGCGGTCTACGCCGCCGTGCGGGCCCTGGGGGTCGTGGTCTTCTGGGCAGCCGCGTCCGCCGCCGGGAAGGACCCCCTGGGGCCGCTCAGCGGACGCTGGGACTCCGTCTGGTATCAGCGCATCGCCGAGAACGGGTACCGCTACACCGCCACCCTCCCGGACGGGTCCGTCCATTCCGACCTGGCGTTCTTCCCCCTGCTCCCGGCCCTGGAACGCGGCATCTCCGAGGTGACCCCGCTCACCCTCGGCGGTGCCGGCCTGCTGGTCGCCTGGACGGCCGGGCTGCTCGCCGCCTGGGGCATCTTCGCTGTCGGCGCCCACCTCCGGGGACGGCGTACGGGGGTGGTGCTGGCCGCGCTCTGGGGCGTGTACCCGACGGCGTTCGTCCAGTCGATGGCGTACACGGAGACCCTGTTCACCGCGCTCGCCGCCTGGGCGCTGTACGCCGTCCTCAAGGGCCGCTGGATCGTCGCGGGCGCGCTGTCCGTCCTGGCGGGGCTCACCCGGCCCACGGCGGCCGCCCTCATCGCGGCCCTGGCGATCACCGCCGCCGTCACCCTCGTACGCGAGTACCGCGACGAGCGCCGCGCCGGCCCGGTCCTGCGCCGCAACGCCCGGATGATCGCGGGCGTGGCGCTGGCCCCGCTGGGCTGGCTGGCGTACGTGGTGTTCGTGGCCGTACGCGAAGGCAGCCCGTTCGCCTACTTCGACGTCCAGGCGCAGTGGGGCAACAACATCGACGGCGGTCGCGCGCTCGCCGCCTTCATCGCCGGACTCCCGTGGCCCGCCGCCCTCGGCCTGTGCGCGGCGATCGGGCTGCTCGGGTGGCTGGTCGTGCTCTGCGTGCGGCAGCGGCAGCCGCTCCCCGTCCTCGTCTACGCCCTCACGATCGTCGTCATCTCGCTGATCGGCGCCGGATACTTCGGCTCCCGGCCGCGCCTGATGATGCCCGCGTTCCCGCTGCTGCTCCCGCCCGCCGTCGCCCTGCTGCGGCTGCGCACCACGGGACGCACGGCCGCCGTGCTCGCCGTCCTCGCCTGCGCGTCCGCGGGTTACGGGGCCTGGACCCTGATGGGCGCGGGCCCGCCGTAGGACACCCTGCCCCTGCCGGTCCCCGGACGAGGCGCCCTGCCGCTACCGGTCCCCGGACGCGGTGGCCGACGCCGCCCTCGGCTCCAGTCGTACGCCCGGCCGCACCCCCCACCGCTCCATCGCTCCGGCCTCCGCCTCCACCACGTGCCGGGCCCGCAGCCGGGGCAGCCCGAGGCGGCCGGGGCGCATCGTCGTGACCGCCAGGACGGTGAACCTCCGGTCCAGGTACGCCACATCGATGGGGAACCGCATCCGGAAGGTGTGCACACTCCCGCACGGGGTGAGCAGCATCGCCCCCTCGATCCCGTCCCGCCCGAGCAGCCCCTTGGAACGGGCCCGGTACGAGGCCGCGATCCGCAGCGGCACCTCCGTGGCCCCGCCCCCGGCGTCCGTGGCCCCGCCTCCGGAATCCGTGCCGACCGTGAGCGTCCCGTCGCCATCGCGCCATGTCCTCATGGGCACCGACCGTAGCCCCCGGGGAACGCGCCCGGACCCTGAACAGCGACGCTTGGGCCCTGGTCGGCCGCTCTGGGCCCCCGGACCCAAGACCGCTGCTCCTGGAGCCCGTTAGGGTCGTCCTGTGGACGCCGCGCTGCTCGTCGTCGCCGCGGTCTGGGGTGCCGTCACCGGACTGCTGATCCCGCGTGCCGCCTACCGGTTCGCCGTCGAGCCGGAGAAGCCCTGGCGCACGGCGTGCCCCGCCGGTCACCCGCTCACCGGCCCGGTCCGCGGCTGGCTCGGCCCGGCCCGGTGCGCGCCCTGCGCCGCCGGACCGGGAGCGCTCGCCGTACCCGGGGCCGACACCGCCGCGGGCCGACCGGGCGCCGAACCCGAGCCCCGCACCATACCGAGCCACACCCAGGGCCCGCCCGGCCTCGGGGCTCCCGCCTCCGGCCCGCCCGCGTACGCCCCCCGCGTCCTCGCCCCCCTGGTCACCGTGGCCGCCTGTGTCGCGCTCGCCGCCGCCACCGGGGCCCGGCCCGAGCTGATCGGCTGGCTGGCGCTGGCGCCCGTCGCCGTGCTCCTCGCCGTCGTCGACCGGCGGGTGCACCGGCTGCCCGACCCGCTGACCCTGCCGCTCGCGGCCGCGGCCGTCCTGCTGCTCGGCGGGGCCGCGCTGCTCCCCGGGCACGCCGGATCCTGGACCTCCGGGCTGCTGGGCGGCCTGGCCCTCGGCGGCTTCTACTTCCTGCTCTTCCTGATCAACCCGAACGGCATGGGCTTCGGCGATGTGAAGCTCGCCCTCGCCCTGGGCGTGGTTCTCGGCTGGTACGGCTGGACCGTGCTGTTCCTGGGCGGGTTCGCCGGGTTCCTGTTCGGGGCGGCGTACGGACTCGCTCTGGTGCTCCTGCGCCGGGCGGGGCGCAGAACCGGCATCCCGTTCGGCCCGTTCATGATCGCCGGGGCGCTGACCGGCCTGCTGCTGGGGGCCCTGGCCGCCGGGTGAGGAGGTGCGCCCTTCCCGTGGGGAGGCGCGCCCTTTTTCGTGGGCCGGGGCGGAATCCATTCGCGTGCACCGGGCCCGCCTGACACGATTCCGGTATGCCCGAACCATCCACCTCCGCCGACCTCCCCTTCGACTCCGCGGCCTCCCGCGACCGGTTCGAGGCCCTCGTGGCCGAGGCCGACGCCGTTTCCGTGGACGGGTGGGACTTCTCCTGGCTCGAGGGCCGCGCCACCGAGGAGCGCCCCTCCTGGGGGTACGCCCGCGCGATGGCCGGCCGGCTCGGCCGGGCCCACGCCGCGCTCGACCTCCAGACCGGGGGCGGCGAGGTGCTGGCCGCCGCGCCGAAGCTCCCCCCGGTCACCGTGGCCACGGAGGCCTGGCCTCCCAACATCGCCCGCGCCACCGCCCTGCTGCATCCGCTCGGGGCGGTCGTCGTCGCCGACGAGGACGAGCCGCCGCTGCCCTTCGGCGACGCCGCCTTCGACCTCGTGGTCAGCCGCCATCCCGTCACCACGTGGTGGGAGGAGATCGCGCGCGTGCTCGCCCCCGGCGGTACGTACTTCTCCCAGCAGGTCGGACCGGCCAGCGTCTTCGAACTCGTGGAGTACTTCCTCGGTCCGCAGCCGCCCGAGGTCCGCCGGGGCCGGCACCCCGAGGACGCGCGGGCCGCCGCGACGGCGGCCGGTCTGGAAGTGGTGGACCTGCGCTCCGAGACCCTGCGCACCGAGTTCCGCGATATCGGCGCGGTCGTCTACTTCCTGCGCAAGGTGATCTGGATGGTGCCCGGATTCACCGTCGAGCAGTACCGGCCCCAACTGGCCGCTTTGCACCGGCAGATCGAGGCGGAAGGGCCGTTCCTCGCCCGCACGGCCCGCTTCCTGATCGAGGCCCGCAAGCCCCGGTGACGGTGGCCGGATCTCGCCCTGTTCGTCAACCTGCCTACTCCGTACGCCCGTTCAGCACCGTTTCGGAGGCAACGGGATTGCGCGGGCGGCCGTCCTATCCTCCGGGAGGCACGCACAGTGAAGGAGTGGGAGCGGTCATGACCGTGGAGAGGGAAGACTGTGCGGGGCCCACCGGGCGCGCGCGGCACGGCAACGCCGACTGGCTCACGGGGGCCAGGATCACCGCCGTCCTCGGCGTCTACTACCGGCCCGAGGGCCGGGCGGGCGAGCCGGAGGCCGTCGAGTTCGTCCTCGCCGAGGACCAGTCGGTCCTGCTGACCTGCGCCTCCGACCGGACGCTGCGGGTCACTCCGGGCACCTGGCCGAGGCTGCCCGACTGGTGCGTACCGGCGAGCCAGTGGCAGCAGGCCCCGCCCGCCCTCCTGCCGCCGGTGCCGTACGGGGGAGCGTGGACGGTCGTGGGCACCCAGGAGCTCAGGAACGCCGACGGGGAGGTGCTCCAGGCCGTCATCCGGTGCGAGGAGGGGGACTTCGTGGTGGTCGCCGGAGACACGATGACGATCCGCTTCTCCCCCCGCCCCTGACCCGTGCGCGGCGCGCCCCGACCCGTACGCTCCCCGCTGCCCGGTACGCCCCGCGCCTCATCCGTACGCACCTACGTGCCTGCGCGGTACGCCCTTACGCGTGCGGCCCCACCGTCACCGGGCCGACCGTCAGTTCCGCCGTCCCCTCCATGATCGCGGCGATGCGCTCCACCTGCTCCTCCAGCGCTCGCAGCCGGGTCGCGGACAGCGGCTTCAGCGGTTCCACCGTCACCGCGATCCGGCGGCCCGAGCGGCGCTGGTGCCAGACGCCGGCCACCGTGCCGTCCACCAGCAGCACCGGGAAGTTCCCCGCCTGCCCGCCCGCGAGAGCCCGCTCGCCCGCCGCCCCCGGGAACAGCCGCTCCCGGGGCCACGAGGCGATGGCGAACGCGTCGAAGTACGGGAGCAGGCGCACGCCCAGCGCCTTCGCCGCCGGGAAGTCCGTGTCGCCCGCGACCACCCACGCCGGGCCCTCCTCCGCGAACGCCACCTCCTCGATCGCCCCCGCCCCGGCCAGGGCGGCGAACTGCTCGGCCGCCCAGCGCTTCGGCGCCGCGAGCCACCGGGCGAAATGCGCGGGGGTGGCCGGCCCGTAGGCGTACAGGTACCGCTCGATAAGAGCAGCCAGTGCGCCGGCGCCGGGCAGTGGGGTGCACCCGGGGTTGGTGTACGTCGCCTTCCGGCCCCGGTTGGGGGCGTAGGCGAGGACGCCCCGGTGGCCCGCCAGGTGCAGGACCTGCCGCCAGCGCGGCCACATCGCCTGGAACCCGGGCATCACCAGGTCCCCGGCCCACGGCCCGGTCCGCGCGACGACCTCGTCGGAGAGCTCGTCGATCGTCAGCTCCGCCCCGGTCAGCGCCTCCCCGACGGCTGCGACGACCGACTCCACCTGGTCCGGGGTCATCCGGGCGTCCTTGGTGAAGGGGTTCGGGCCCGTCGGCACGGCGGACAGGGCCCCGGCCCACAGGGGCAGGTCCGCCGCGGGCAGCAGGTGGACCGTGCCGCGCGGCCCGAACGTCTTGACCAGGGTCCGGTCGGTCCACAGGGCCGTACGGACGTCGTCGCGGGTCAGCCCGTCCCCGCGCAGCCCCACGGACAGCTCGGCCGCCGACAGCACCTGGGCGTGCGCCCCGAGCATCGCCGCCACCGCGTCGCCGGGGGAAGCGAAGGGTGACTCGGTGGCGACGGCATCCGGGTGGAGGTGCTGGCGGGCCAGCCGCCGGGCGTTCGCCCCGGCCCAGGTCACGGTCGCCGTCGCGGGTGCGGGCACAGGGGATCGTGTCGTCATGCCCCGAACCTAGAGTCCTTTGAGGGCAGCTTCTGTCCTCTTCCGCGCCTCGGCGGCGTCAAGGCCGCGGAGCCCGGCGACCCCTCGATACGGAGGTCGATAACGGGCTGTGAAAGGGCAGAGAAGGGGCGCCGAAGAGAGCACCGATGAGGGGCGCGTCCTGCTCGGAACGCAGTCCGGCGCATCCGGAGAGTAATTGTGGAGTGGCGTGGCACGCGTCGGCACTTACGAAGGGTTATGGTGGAAACCCCCCCTCGGGCCGGTCCGTATCCCCCCCACGGACCGGCCCGTTTTTTTATGGGCCGGCGCAGGCGCTGCCGTTCGGCCCCGGCGCGCCCCCGCTGTTCCCTGTGCGCGGGCCCCGTCGAGCCGACGTCAGCTGCGGCCGGCCCAGATGTTGGTGCCCGCCGTGTCCACGGCGAAGGCGTCGATCTCCTCTCGTTCCTCGGCTGTCAGCGCAGGACCCGCGAGGGCGGCCACGTTCTCCTCCAGCTGTTTCACGCTCGACGCGCCGATCAGTGCCGAGGTCATGCGGCTGTCGCGCAGCACCCACGCGATGGCGAGCTGGGCCAGCGACTGGCCGCGGCCCCGCGCGATGTCGTTGAGTCCGTTGAGCCGGCGGACCACCTCGTCGGAGAGGAGGCCCGGGTCGAGGGACTTGCCCTGGGTGGCGCGCGAGCCCTCCGGGATGCCCTGCAGATACTTGTTCGTGAGCAGGCCCTGGGCGAGCGGCACGAAGGAGATGCAGCCCATTCCGGCCGCCTCCAGGGTGTCGAGCAGCCCGTCGTCCTCGATCCAGCGGTTGATCATGGAGTAGGACGGCTGGTGGATCAGCGCCGGCACGCCCATCTCCTTGAGCAGCCCGGCCGCCTCGGCGGTCTGCTCCGCGTTGTACGAGGAGACGCCCACGTACAGCGCCTTGCCCTGCTGGACGGCGGACGCCAGGGCGCCCATCGTCTCCTCCAGCGGGGTGTGCGGGTCGAAGCGGTGCGAGTAGAAGATGTCGACGTAGTCGAGGCCCATCCGCTTCAGGGAGGCGTCGAGCGAGGACAGCAGGTACTTCCGCGAGCCCCACTCGCCGTACGGGCCGGGGTGCATCAGATATCCGGCCTTGGTGGAGATGACCAGTTCGTCACGGTACGGAGCGAAGTCCTGGGCGAAGAGCTTGCCGAAGTTCAGCTCGGCCGAGCCGGGCGGCGGACCGTAGTTATTGGCCAGATCGAAGTGGGTGACGCCGAGGTCGAAGGCGCGGCGCAGGATCGCCCGCTGGGAGTCCAGGGCCCGGTCGTCGCCGAAGTTGTGCCACAGGCCCAGCGAGAGGGCGGGCAGCTTGAGGCCGCTGCGCCCGGTCCGGCGGTACTCCATGGAGTCGTAGCGCGAATCGGCGGCGCGGTAGTACAGGTCGGGGGAGAGGTAATCAGTCACGTTTCACTCCTTATCACGGAGTTGTGACAGACCGGGTTGGGCCCCCGTGACCCGGTCGCAGTAATGTGGCCGCTTCGGGGAATGCCGGTGTGCGGCGCGGCGAAGGCCCGCGTGGCCCGTGCCAGTGGTAGGGGTGCGGACCGCCGAGGGATCGTGCGGGCGGCGCAGGCCGTGCGGCGATTCCCTGCGGGGGACGGCCCCCGGACCCCCGGCGACGGGGAGGGCGGGCCCCGGGCCCGTACGGAACCGAGAGGGTGAACGCAGTGAACTTCCGCGACCTGGTGTACAGGCTCTACGCGCGCCGGGTGGAAGGCCGCCTGGACCACGACCAGGTGCCGAAGCACATCGGGGTCATCCTCGACGGCAACCGGCGGTGGGCCAAGGCGTCCGGCGGATCGGCCGTGCAGGGCCACCAGGCCGGTGCGGACAAGATCTCCGAGCTGCTCGGCTGGTGCGACGAGACCGATGTCGAGGTCGTCACCCTGTGGATGCTGTCCACGGACAACTTCGACCGGCCCGAGCACGAGCTGAAGCCGCTGCTCGGCATCATCGAGAACACCGTGCGCAACCTGGCCGCGGACGGGCGCTGGCGCGTCCACCACGTCGGCACGCTCGACCTGCTCCCGGCGGAGACGCAGACGGTGCTGAAGGAGGCCGAGGAGTCGACGTCCGGCATCGACGGGATAATCGTCAACGTCGCGGTCGGCTACGGCGGCCGTCAGGAGATCGCGGACGCGGTGCGCTCCCTGCTCCTGGAGCACTCGGAGAAGGGCACGACCTTCGAGGAGCTGGCCGAGGTCGTCTCCACCGACCTGATCTCCGAGCACCTCTACACCCGGGGCCAGCCCGATCCCGACCTGGTGATCCGGACCAGCGGCGAGCAGCGGCTCTCGGGCTTCATGCTCTGGCAGAGCGCCCATTCGGAGTACTACTTCTGCGAAGTCTTCTGGCCGGCCTTCCGCAAGGTCGACTTCCTCCGGGCGCTGCGCGACTACGCCGCCCGCCACCGCCGCTACGGGGCCTGAGCGCCCCTGCCGCACGGGTGTTGCCCGATGGCTCCCCTCTTATGGGGGAGCCATCGCGTAGGTGGGGGTCACCGCGCGTCCACCGGGACTTCGCCACACCGTGTCATATGCAGCGGCATGGCTTCGCGCGGAAAAGGGAATACCCCTGTCAGGTCGACGTCCGGTCATCAACCAGGCGGATGTCGCATCCAAGTGAGCGGTGCCAAGACCGCTCGCCCGGGAGGCCCTTTGCACACGAAGGACCGTAGACAGTCTGCGGCCGACGCGGTGGCCGTGGTCCGGCCCGTGCACGGGGCCCGATCCCGGTCCGTCCTCTCCCTTCGGGAAGCTCCGCGACCGTCCGTCGCACTCCCCGACCTCGTCCGAGGGGGTACGTCCTTCCGTGGTGACCAGTAGCAAGCGCCGCATGCCCGACCGGCGCACATACGTTCTCGACACCAGCGTCCTGCTGGCCGATCCCGGTGCCATGGCCCGCTTCGACGAGCACGAAGTCGTGCTGCCGATCGTCGTGGTCACGGAGCTGGAGGCCAAACGGCACCACCCGGAGCTCGGCTACTTCGCCCGGCAGGCCCTGCGCCTGCTGGACGACTTCCGGATCCGGTACGGCCGGCTGGACGCCCCGATCCCGCTCGGGGATCTGGGCGGGACGCTCCGCGTCGAGCTGAACCACTCCGATCCCGGCGTCCTGCCCGCCGGCTACCGGTTGGGGGACAACGACTCACGGATCCTCGCGGTCGCACGCAACCTCCAGGCCGAGGGGTACGACGTCACGGTCGTCTCCAAGGACCTGCCGCTCCGCATCAAGGCGTCCTCCGTCGGCCTCCTCGCCGAGGAGTACCGCGCGGAGCTCGCCATCACGGACTCCGGCTGGACCGGTATGAGCGAACTGTCCCTCGCCGGGGAACAGATCGACCTGCTGTTCAGCGAGGAGACGCTGTACGTCCCCGAGGCCGCCGAGCTGCCCGTGCACACCGGTCTGGTCCTCCAGTCCGAGCGCGGCAAGGCGCTCGGCCGGGTGACGGCCGAGGGCAACGTGCGCCTCGTGCGGGGCGACCGGGAGGCGTTCGGCATCCACGGGCGCAGCGCCGAGCAGCGGATCGCGCTCGACCTCCTCCTGGACGCGGACGTCGGCATCGTGTCGCTGGGCGGACGCGCGGGCACCGGCAAGTCGGCGCTGGCCCTCTGCGCGGGCCTGGAGGCGGTGCTGGAGCGCCGGCAGCACAAGAAGGTGATGGTCTTCCGCCCGCTGTACGCGGTGGGCGGGCAGGAGCTCGGCTATCTCCCCGGCAGCGAGGCCGAGAAGATGAGCCCCTGGGCGCAGGCGGTCTTCGACACGCTCTCGGCGGTCGCCGGGCGCGAGGTCATCGAGGAGGTGCTCGGGCGCGGGATGCTGGAGGTCCTGCCGCTCACCCACATCCGCGGCCGCTCGCTGCACGACGCCTTCGTGATCGTCGACGAGGCGCAGTCACTCGAACGGAACGTCCTGCTGACCGTGTTGTCCCGTATCGGGGCGAATTCGCGTGTCGTGCTCACTCACGACGTGGCCCAGCGGGACAACCTCCGGGTCGGCCGGTACGACGGAGTCGTCGCCGTCGTCGAGAAACTGAAGGGCCATCCGCTGTTCGCGCACGTCACGCTCACGCGGTCGGAGCGTTCGCAGATCGCCGCGCTGGTGACCGAAATGCTGGAGGAAGGCCACATCTGACCCGCATGCCCCATTGATGCCGCCCGGCGAGCCAAGGAGCTTAGCCGGGCGGCATTGTGCTGCGCCGTCATTTCCGCAAAACCGGAGGGCCAAACGAGGTGTGACCTTTCCCACGCAACACAGAATTGCCTCCCGGCGTCCCCGTCCGGCAGAGTCTTGCTTCCGTCAGGCCCCGCATACGGCACTTGGGCACCTCCAGAGGCGCCACGCACCACACAACTCAACACGAGACGCCCGTATGCCGCCCGCGAGCACCACGCGGCAGCCTCCTCACCGGGGTTGCCCATCGGGCCCGTGCCTCCCGTGACCCACGCAGTAGGGAGGCCAGTGCCAGGGGCACGAACGCGCCCGCGAGGTCACCTAAGCGGACGATGCTGGAAGGACACCATGTGAGCCGGATCTCGGTCCGGGGGTTCGCCGTGGCATCCGCCACCGCGGTCACCACCGTAGGCGCCGTCGTAGGCGTTGCTGCGGGCGGCACACCTGCCGCCGACGACAACAACTTCGAGGCGGCCGCAGCCGACACCACGCTGCTCGCAGACATCCCCGCGGGCCAGCAGGCCCAGGTCCAGACCGCTTCGCTGACGCAGCAGGCCGACGCCCAGGCGTCCGCCGCCGACGCCTCCGCGAAGAAGTCGGCCGAGGAATCGGCCCGCATCCAGGCCGCCAAGGACGCCAAGTCCAAGAAGCAGGCGGCCGAGGACCGGATCGAGGCCGAGCGCAAGGCGGAACAGAAGAAGAAGGAAGACGCCGAGCGCGCCAGCCGTTCTTCCGTCCGCGACGCCTCCTCGTTCTCCGCCCAGGGCTCCTACAGCGTGGCCGAAGTCCAGGCGATGGCCCGTCAGATGGTCCCCGCGGACCAGTTCCAGTGCTTCAGCAACATCGTGAACCACGAGTCGACCTGGAACTACCGTGCGACCAACCCGTCCTCCGGGGCGTACGGTCTGATGCAGGCGCTCCCCGGCCACAAGATGTCGTCCGCCGGCGCCGACTGGCAGACCAACCCGGCCACTCAGATCAAGTGGGGCCTCAGCTACATGGACGGCCGTTACGGCAGCCCGTGCGGCGCCTGGTCCTTCTGGCAGGCCAACAACTGGTATTAGAGGGAGCGGGCGGAAGCCCACGGACCGCCCTCTCAACCTCGCGAGGCCCCTCACCGTCCAGACGGTGGGGGGTCTCGCGCGTGTACGGTCGCATCCTGGCGATCCCGGGGCACGTCGAGCGGTGCTGGGAGAAAGCGCCGAGAGGCGTCGCGGAGCGCTGGAAGGCGAAGATGGGGGAAGGAAAGCAGGCATGTCGAAACTACCGGGCTGGCTGGGCCGCTTCGGGTCCGAACTGACCGCGCTGGGCGCGCGACTGGACGAGCGCCGCGCGAGGGCCGCCGCCGATGACGAACCCTTCACGGTGAAGGGGGCCGTCCCTGAGGCCGACGACCCCGGGCAGGTGCCCGCGCCCCCCTCGTACGCCCCCTCGGTCGCCGCCAAGCCGGATCCGGTGGCGGCGATCCCGTGGGGGATGCGGGTCGCCGCGGAGGCCGGCTGGCGCCTGCTCGTCCTCGCGGGGACGCTCTGGGTGCTGATGCGGGTGATCAGCGCGGTCGAACTCGTGGTGCTGGCCTTCGCCGCCGCGCTGCTCGTCACCGCGATGCTCCAGCCGACCGTGGTCCGGCTCAAGCGGTTCGGGCTGCCGCACGGGCTCGCGACCGCCGTGACCGCCGTTCTCGGGTTCGTCATCATCGGCCTGGTCGGCTGGTTCGTGGTGTGGCAGGTGATGGAGAACCTCGACACGCTCTCCGACCGCGTCCGTGACGGCATCGACGAATTGAAGCGCTGGGCGCTCGACAGCCCCTTCCACGTCACCGAGTCGCAGATCAACGACCTCGCCAAGAACCTCAACGACACCATCGGCACCAACACCGAGGAGATCACCTCCGCCGGGCTCCAGGGCGTCACCGTGATGGTGGAGTTCCTCACCGGGCTGCTGCTGGCGATGTTCTCCACGCTGTTCCTGCTCTACGACGGCCGGCGCATCTGGGAGTGGTCGCTCAAGCTGGTGCCCGCCGCCGCCCGTCCCGGCGTCGCCGGAGCCGGACCGCGCGCCTGGCGCACCCTGACCGCGTATGTGCGCGGCACGGTGCTCGTCGCCCTGATCGACGCCATCTTCATCGGCTTCGGCCTCTACGTCCTCAATGTGCCGCTCGCGGTGCCGCTGGCCGTCTTCATCTTCCTGTTCGCCTTCATCCCGCTCGTCGGCGCCGTGGTCTCCGGGGCGCTCGCGGTGGTCGTCGCGCTGGTCACCGAGGGGGTGTGGACCGCGCTGTGGGCGCTGGTGGTGGTCCTGGCGGTGCAGCAGATCGAGGGCCACATCCTGCAGCCGTTCATCCTCGGCCGCGCCGTCCGGGTCCATCCGCTCGCGGTGGTTCTCGCGGTGGCGACCGGCGGTCTGGTCGCGGGCATCGGCGGCGCGGTGGTCGCCGTACCGCTGGTCGCCGTGATCAACACGGTGGTCGGCTATCTGCGGTCGTACGCGGAACCCGGCGAACGGGGCGGTCATCACGGTGCCACCGCCCTGTCGATGACCCCGGCGCACGCCGGGCCCGCGCCGACGCCACCCGGCCCGGGGGCGGGGCCCGAGGACGCCCCGGCCGAACGCGCGCCGGAGAACCGGCCGCCGCCGCAGGAGTAGCCGGAACGGCCGGCACGGCACGGAACGAAAAGAAGAGCCCCGGGGACGGTCGGTCGTCCTCGGGGCTCTTCTCGTATCAGGGGTGGTGCGGTGTCACTACTCGGCGAGTACGGCCTCGGCGTCGAGGGTCACACCGACCGCCTGGATCACCGAAGCGACCTTGACGGCTTCCTGAATGGTCTCACGGTCCACGCCGGCCTTGCGGAGCACCTGCTCGTGGGAGTCCAGGCACTGGCCGCAGCCGTTGATCGCGGAGACGGCGAGCGACCACAGCTCGAAGTCGACCTTCTCCACGCCCGGGTTGCCGATGACGTTCATCCGCAGGCCCGCGCGGAGCGTGCCGTACTCCGGGTCCGACAGCAGGTGCCGGGTCCGGTAGAAGACGTTGTTCATCGCCATGACGGCGGCCGCCGACTTCGCCGCGGTGTAGGCCTCGGGCGACAGGTTGGCCTTCGCCTCGGGCTCCAGCTCGCGCAGCACCTTCGGCGAGCGCGAGGCGATCGCGCAGGCCAGCACGGTGCCCCACAGCTGCTGCTGCGGGAGGTCGCTGTTGCCGATGACCGAGCCGAGGTTCAGCTTCAGGTCCTTGGCGAAGTCGGGTACGGCGGACTTCAGTTCGTCGAGAGCCATGTCGGTATCAGCTCACTCGCCCGAGAGGAGCGCGACCGGGTCGAGGGTGTTCTCGCCCTTGGTCCAGTTGCACGGGCACAGCTCGTCGGTCTGCAGGGCGTCGAGGACCCGCAGGACCTCCTTGGGGTTACGGCCCACGGAACCGGCGGTCACCATCGTGAACTGGATCTCGTTGTTCTGGTCGACGATGAAGACGGCGCGCTGGGCGAAGCCGTCCTCGCCCTCGATGCCGAGGTCACGCATGAGCTCGTGCTTCGAGTCGGCCAGCATCGGGAAGGGCAGGTCGGTCAGGTCCGGGTGGTCCTTGCGCCAGGCGTGGTGCACGAACTCGGAGTCACCGGAGAAGCCGAGGACCTGGGCGTCGCGGTCGGCGAACTCCTCGTTCAGCTTGCCGAAGGCGGCGATCTCGGTGGGGCACACGAAGGTGAAGTCCTTCGGCCACGCGAAGACGATCTTCCACTTGCCCTCGTAGGTCTTGTGGTTGATCTGCTCGAACTCCTTGCCGCTCTCCAGCGAGACACAAGCAGTCAGGTCGAACTCGGGGAACTTGTCACCGACAGTGAGCACGCGCTCTCCTTGCAACGTCTGGAATTCCCCTTTTGAGGGTCTTCCTGAGGGTTGGACGGGCTCCACCTTGGCACAGAGTGCATTGATCACGGAAATAGCTACACTCGGTCCAGATGATCGGAGGTACCTATCAGTGGTGCAGGTAAATCAGGGCCTACGCCCCAAGCAGTCCGGTAAGTCGCCCGCCAAGCAGCCCAGCCTGTCGCAGCTGCGTGCCTTCGCGGCCGTGGCGGATCATCTGCACTTCCGGGACGCGGCGGCAGCAATCGGGATGAGTCAGCCCGCACTCTCCGGAGCGGTCTCCACCCTTGAGGAGGCACTGGGTGTCCAGCTCATCGAGCGTACGACGCGCAAGGTGCTGCTCTCGCCCGCGGGGGAGCGGCTCGCGGTCCGGGCCGGGGCGGTGCTGGACGCCGTCGCCGCGCTGATGGAGGAGGCGGAGGCGGTCCGGGCCCCGTTCACCGGGGTCCTCCGGCTCGGCGTGATCCCGACCGTCGCCCCGTATCTGCTGCCCACCGTGCTCCGCCTCGTCCACGACCGCTACCCGGACCTCGACCTCCAGGTCCACGAGGAGCAGACCTCCTCGCTGCTCGAAGGGCTCGCCGCCGGGCGGCTGGACCTGCTGCTGCTCGCCGTGCCGCTCGGGGTGCCGGGCGTCACCGAGATCCCGCTCTTCGACGAGGACTTCGTGCTGGTCATGGAGCAGGACCACTGGCTCGGCGGCCGCTCGGACATCCCCCGCGACGCGTTGCGCGAGCTGCCGCTGCTGCTCCTGGACGAGGGGCACTGCCTGCGCGACCAGGCCCTGGACATCTGCCGCGAGGCCGGCCGCACCCAGGGGGCGCCGGTCACCACGACCGCCGCCGGGCTCTCGACCCTGGTCCAACTGGTCGCCGGCGGGCTCGGGGTGACGCTGCTCCCGCGCACCGCGGTGACGGTGGAGACCGGCCGCAACGACGCACTGGCCACCGGGTACTTCGCGGACCCGGCGCCCACCCGGCGGGTCGCGCTGGCGATGCGGACGGGGTCGGCGCGGGGCGGCGAGTTCGAGGAGTTCGCGGCCGCCCTGCGCGAGGCGATGAAGCCGCTGCCGGTGCGGGTGATGGACCACCCCGACCGGGACTGAGACGTACGCGGCCGGGACCTGGTTTTCCGGGCCCCGGCCGCGTACGGGATCACGCGGGTTTCACTCGGTGCGCAGCCCCTCCGGGCGCATCATGCGCCACAGCGGCGGCAGCGACAGCAGGGTCACCAGCACGATCAGCGCGCCCCCGGCGCCCACCATCGGCCAGAACAGCCACCAGTCGGCGACCGACTTGCCGATCATCCAGGCGAGCGTCCCGCCGAGACCCAGGCCGCCCGCGACCGCGACCGCGAGGCCGAGCGCCACCGGCACGGCGGTCTGCCACAGCACCGACCAGCCCAGCGTGGAGCGCCGGGTGCCGAAGGCGACCAGCACCGACAGCAGCCGCCTGCGCTCGCGCAACTGCTCCAGCTGGGAGACCAGCATCGAGGCGGCGATCAGCAGCAGCACCACGGTCGCCCCGACCTGGAGGCCTGTCTGCACGCTGTCGTACTGACGGTCGCGCGCCACCGAGTTGAGCTCGACGAAGCGCATCCCGGGATCGATCCCGATCGCCGTGTTGCGTACGTGCTCGGCGACGTCCGGCACGCTCTCGTCGACCCGGATCTGGGCGACGATCGTGGCGCCGGGCAGCTTGCCCGCGTCCAGCGCCCCGGTGGTCGCCATGATCCCCCAGTGGACCTCGCCCGTCGGGTCCTCGCGGCCGGTCACGGTCGGGGTGTCGGCGGGCAGCGTCCACCGGAACGGCTTGCGGCCCATGCCCTCGCCGATCAGGACGGTCCTGCCCTTGCGCGCGGTCTCGTCCACCCAGTCGGCCTGCCCCTTGTCGCCCGGGGGGTGCACGACGAAGGCGTCGCCGTCCTCGCACGCGTCGATCCGGGCCAGTTCGCGCAGGGTCGCGCAGGTGCCGACGGTCAGCGAGGTGGTGGGCTGGATCTCGTCGTCCGTGTACGTCCCGGGCTTGGTCGCGTACGCCTCCACCGAGCCGATCACCAACTCGACGCCCTGGGTGGCGCGGAACCGCTCGATGGCGGAGGTGGCGGCCTCGCCCGTGACGTCCTGGGAGTACGCGGCGAACTGGGCCCGGGAGGGGTCCTGGCCCGTCACCCGGTGGAAGTCGGCGTTCATCGCGGCGAACAGCATCTGGAGGGCGATCGCCCCCGCCACCGCGACCGTCACACCGCTGACCGCGCGGGACGCGGCCCCGCTGCTCAGCTGGAGCCGGCGGGTGGCGAGCTGCCAGGGCACCGGGCCACCGCGCAGCCGGTTCACACAGGCCTCGACCAGCCAGGGCAGCAGCAGCGCGAGGCCGACCAGCGTCAGCACGGCGCCGGAGGCTATGGCGAACGGGTTCACCGGCTCGTACCCGTTGGTGCCGCCCGTCACGGCGAGCACCGCCAGACCGGCCGCCGGCATCAGCAGCCGCCACCAGAGCCGGCGGCCCCGCGCACGCCCCCGGCGTACGACGCCGAGCGGCTCGATCACCACGGACCGCATCGCGACCAGCGTGACGAGCACGGCGGTGAGCGGCACCGCGAGGGCGATCAGCAGCGCCAGCGCGGGCGCGGGCACCAGGTCGGCGGGGAACGCGCTGACGTCCCAGATCTCCACCGAGCCGACGAACTCCCGGCCCACCAGGAAGAACATCCATCCGATCAGCAGCCCGAGCACCGCCCCGAACAGGGCCTCCCCGGCGGCGATCCGCCGGGTCGTCCGGATGTCCGCGCCGACCAGGCGCAGCGCGGCCAGTCGGCGGTCGCGGCGGTCTCCGCCGAAGCGCACGGCGGTGGCGATGAAGATCGCGACCGGCACCAGCAGCACGACGCAGACCATGACGACGAGCACGATCAGCAGCGGCGGAAGGGGGTCGCCCGCGCGCTCGTCCCCGTACCCGGCGATGCGGTGGCCGCCCTTGGCGGTCGTCAGGGTGTCGCTGCCCGCGTAGTAGAGGAGTTCGCCCGGCGAGCGCAGCCCGGCTTCTCGAATCGTGCCGGTGATCTCGTACGGCAGCCGCTCGCGCAGCAGCTCGTTGCCCGGGGCGGTGAGCAGCTCCTTCAGCGCGGGGGAGACCACCATCGTGTCCGCCCCGGGGAAGCGGTCGACTCCCGGCGGCAGGACGGGACGTGAACCGTCCGGGCGCATCAGATACCCCGCGACGGTCCGGTCGCGGTACTCGGAGGTGGCGTTGATCCGCACCACCGAGCTGTCCGACGTCGTGGCGTTCGCGTCGGGTGAGTCGGAGATCCGGGTCTCGCTGCGGGCCTGCTCGCGCGCGCTCCGCTCGTCGAGCAGATGCGGTACGGAGGAGGCGAGCAGCAGCAGCGCGACGCCGAGGCCGACGCCGACGGCGGTCAGCAGCGTACGGATCCAGCCCTCGCGGCCACCGGCGGCGGCGAACCGGATGCCGAGGCCGAGATCACGGAGGGTCGCCGCGCCCCGTGAGGGCGGCGCGGGACGCGGGGGAGCCGCGGCCCGCTTCTCGTCGAGCAGGGTCATACGGCGTGCTCCAGATCGCGGGCCCGGCCGTCGCGCACGGTGACGTCACGGTCGGAGTAGGCGGCGACCCGGGCCTCGTGGGTCACCAGGACCACGGCCACACTGGCGGAGCGGGCGGCCTCGGTGAGCAGCTCCATGACCCGCTCGCCGTTGAGGGAGTCCAGCGCGCCGGTCGGCTCGTCCGCGAAGATCACCTTCGGTGACCCCGCCAGGGCGCGTGCCACGGCGACCCGCTGGCCCTGGCCGCCGGAGACCTCGCCGGGGCGCTGGGCCCCGACGTCGTCGACCTCCAGGCGCTCCATCCACTCGCGGGCGGTGCGCTCGGCGGCCTTGCGCTTCACGCCGTTCAGCCGCAACGGCAGGGCGACGTTCTCCACGCAGGTCAGCTCCGGGACGAGCTGGCCGAACTGGAAGACGAAGCCGAAGTCGCTGCGCCGCAGGGCGCTGCGCTCGGCGTCCGACATCGCGGAGAGCTCGCGGCCCGCGTAGGTGATGGTGCCGGAGTCGGGCGTGATGATCCCGGCCAGGCAGTGCAGCAGGGTCGACTTGCCGGAGCCGGAGGGGCCCATCACGGCGACGACCTCGCCGGGGTGCACGGAGAACGACGCGCCGTCCAGGGCGGGCGTGGAGCCGTAGGTCTTGCGCAGATCGTGCGCGGCGAGCAGGGAGCCTTCGGGAATCACGGAGCCACCACCTTGGCGAGCTGGTCGAGCCGGGCTGCGGTCAGTTCCAGCCAGCGCAGATCGGCTTCGAGGTGGAAAAGGGCGTGGTCGCAGATCAGCTGGTCGGCCAGATCGCCCTTGCGCTTGCGGTCGGTGAGGATGCGCATCATCCGCAGGTGCGCCGAGCGCTGGGTGTCCAGCAGACCGGCCGCGCTGCGGTCGGTGAGCAGCGCGAGGACGACCTTGGTGTAGAGCGTCGACTGGAGGTAGGGCTCCGGCTTCTCGGGCTGCGCCAGCCACTGCGAGACATCGGTGATCCCGGCGTCGGTGATGGCGTACCGCTTGCGCTCGGGGCCTCCTTCGCTCTCGACGCCGTCGACCTCGACGAGTCCGTTCTTCAAAAGCCGGGACATTGTCGAGTAGACCTGGCCGTAGTGGAGCGGGCGGTCCTGGCCGAACTTCTCGTCGAAGGTCCGCTTCAGGTCGTAGCCGTGTCGGGGGCCGGACTCCAGGAGCCCGAGGAGGGTGTGACCGATAGACATGTGGAGCACTGTACACGGGGTGTATACCCTCGATGTATACGTGTCCGAAAGGTGCCCCCGACCCAAGGGGCGGGCCGGGGGCGCTGTGTCGCCGGGGCGGGAGAGAGGGCTACGGGGTGTCCTGATCGCCCGCCGTGGGCGGGGTCCCCGGCTCCTTTGGCGGCTGTCCGGGCGGCCGCCCCCGCCGGGCGATCGGCCGTGCCGTCCCCGGCAGCCGGCCCGCCTCCGCGAGCGCCCGCCGCAGCAGGAACTCGATCTGCGCGTTGGTGCTGCGCAGTTCGTCGGAGGCCCAGCGGGCGAGTGCGTCGTGCACCGCAGGGTCCAGCCGCAGCAGCATCTGCTTGCGCTGCTGCGGCCGGGACGCCGGTGTCCGCCGGGGAGGCGTCTGGTCGGTCACTGGTAGAGGGAGCCCGTGTTGAGGACCGGCTGGGCCGCGCGGTCACCGCACAGCACGACCATGAGATTGCTGACCATTGCGGCTTTCCGCTCGGAGTCCAGCTCCACGATGTCCTGCTCGGCGATCCGGGTCAGGGCCATCTCGACCATGCCCACCGCGCCCTCGACGATCTGCTGGCGGGCCGCGACGACCGCGCCGGCCTGCTGGCGCTGGAGCATGGCGGAGGCGATCTCGGGGGCGTACGCGAGGTGGCTGAAGCGGGACTCGATGATGCGGACGCCCGCGGCCTGCACCCGGGCGGTCAGCTCGGCGGCCAGCTTCTCGGTGATCTCCTCCGCGTTGCCGCGCAGCGAGAGGCCGTCCTCCTCGTGGGCGTCGTACGGGTACTCGATGGCGATGTGCCGGACTGCCGCCTCGGTCTGGGTCGCGACGAACTCCAGGAAGTCGTCGACCTCGAAGAGCGCCTGTGCGGTGTCCTCGACCTTCCACACGACGATCGCGGCCAGCTCGATCGGGTTGCCGTAGGCGTCGTTGACCTTGAGCACGGCGGTCTCGTGGTTGCGGACGCGGGTGGAGATCTTCTGGCTGGAGGTCAGCGGGTTGATCCAGCGGAGCCCGTCGGCGCGGATGGTGCCGACGTACCGGCCGAAGAGCTGGATCACCCGGGCCTCGCCCGGAGCGACCATCTTCACACCGCTCATGCAGAAGAAGGAGGCGATGGCGAGGAGCACTCCGAGGATGAGGAGCGCGACCCCGACGGCACCGGCTCCGCTTCCGTTGAGAACGGCGCCGCCGATGACGAGGCCGATCCCCGCGATCACCCCGACGACCGTCAGGAGCAGCCCCAGGCCGCCCGGGATCGCGTGCGCGGTGACCTCCCTGACCTGCGGTGCGGGCATGTCGGGAGCATCGATGGAGAGATCCGCCGCCGGGGTGTCCGGGTGGTGGTTCTCGTGCTGTTCGGTCATGGGGTCCCCCGTTCGGCGCGGTATCGCACCGCGCTAGCAATGTGATTACACATTATCGATTCTCGCAACCTTGTCCACCCCTGGGGAGTCGGTTCCTGGGGAGCGGGTGCTGATTCTCACGTCCGTAAAAGGCCGGATCGCTTGTCTTTTGTCCCTGTCGTCGGTGTTAGCTGGCAGGTCTGAGCGAACTGAGGAAACCGAGCGAACCGGTCGAGCAGAGAAGCGGGAGCAACACACCAATGGGTCGAGCGGATGCGCGACGAGCCCAGGCGCAGGAGTCGCGCCGGGCCGTGAAGAGCGGCGGCATACGCAGACTCTTCACGTGGAAGAAGCTGCTGGGCACGTTCTTCGGGATCGTCCTGCTGGGCATGGGCGCCTTCGGCGCGCTCTACCTGTACGTCGACGTCCCCGCCTCCGGGAACTCCATGGCGGAGCGGCAGAGCAACGTCTACAAGTACAGCGACGGCACCGTCCTCGCCCGGACCGGCAAGGGCGTCAACCGTCAGATCGTCGACCTGGACGAGGTGCCGAAGAAGGTCCAGCACGCCTTCGTCGCCGCCGAGAACAAGACCTTCTACAAGGACCAGGGCGTCGACCTGAAGGGCACCACCCGCGGTCTCCTCAACACGCTCAGCGGCAAGGGCAAGCAGGGTGGCTCGACCATCACCCAGCAGTACGTGAAGAACTACTACCTGACGCAGGACGCCACCGTGAGCCGCAAGCTCAAGGAGCTGGTGATCTCGCTCAAGGTCGACCAGAAGAAGTCCAAGGACGAGATCCTCGCCGGGTACATCAACACCGCCTACTACGGACGCGGCGCCAGCGGCATCCAGGCCGCCGCCCAGGCCTACTACGGCATCGACGCCAAGGACCTGAACGTCTCCCAGGGCGCCTACCTCGCCTCCCTCCTCCAGGCCCCCAGCCAGTACGACTGGAACTCCGCCACCGACACCGGCAAGCGCCTGGTCAAGGAGCGCTGGGCCTACACCCTGCGCAACATGGTCGAGATGGACTGGCTGACCGAGTCCGAGAAGGCGAAGCTGACGTTCGCCCGCCCGCAGAAGCCGAAGCCCGCCGAGGGCATGGAGGGCCAGACCGGCTACCTCGTCGAGGCGGCCAACAAGGAGCTGGAGAAGCAGGGCGTCTCCGCCGAGGACCGCGACGCGGGCGGCTGGACCTTCACCCTCACCGTCGACAAGAAGCGCCAGCAGGCGCTGGAGAAGTCGGTGGACGACCAACTGGAGTCCAAGCTCGACCGCGAGGGCAACAAGGTCGACGCCACCGTCCAGGCCGGCGCCACCTCCGTCGACCCGAAGACCGGCAAGGTCGTCGCGCTGTACGGCGGCGAGGACTACATCAAGCACTACATCAGCAACGCCACCCGCCAGGACTACCAGCCCGCCTCCACCTTCAAGCCGCTGGTGCTCGCCTCCGCACTGGAGAACGAGTCGAAGACCCAGAGCGGCAGCCTCATCGGGCTCAACACGATCTACGACGGCACCAGCAAGCGGCCCGTCGTCGGCAGCGACACCCCGTTCGCCCCGCAGAACGAGGACGACCGCAGCTACGGCCCGATCTCCGTCCAGAAGGCGATGAACAGCTCGGTCAACTCCGTCTTCGCGCAGATGATCGTCGACGTGACGCCCTCCGCCGTCAAGGAGACGGCGCTCGGCCTCGGCGTACCGGACAAGAACTTCCCCGAACGCCCCGCCGTCACCCTCGGCACGATGAACGCCTCGACCTGGGACATGGCGGGCGCGTACGCCACGCTCGACAACCACGGCCAGAAGGTCACCCCGCACATCGTCCAGTCCGCCGAGCACCGCGACCGCACGGTGAACGCCGAGAAGCCCAAGCGGGAGCAGGCCATCAGCCGCGCCTCGGCCGACACCGTGACCAAGGCGCTCACCGGGGTCGTCGACGCCGGGTCCGGCACCGCGGCCAACACCTCCGCCTACGACGCGGCGGGCAAGACCGGCACCTCCGAGGACAACAAGTCCGCCTGGTTCGCCGGGTACACACCGGAGCTGACCACGGTCGTGGCCCTCTTCGGCGAGGGCGACGGTGGCCGCAAGCAGGTCTCCCTGACCGGTACGGCCAACTCCGGCCGCGCCAACGGCGGTGGCTTCCCGGCCCGGATCTGGGCCGACTACACCCTCGGCGCCCTCGGCGGCGGCTCGGACAAGACGTTCGACCTCCAGGACGTGGAGCGCGGCGAGGTCCCCGCCCCGCCGACGCCCACCGAGACGCCCTCCGAGGAGCCCACCGAGTCCGAGGAGCCCACCCCCTCCGACACGCCCTCCGAGACGCCGAGCGAGACGCCGCCCAGCGAGACCCCCACCACGCCCGCCCCGCCGACGGACAGCCCGACCGTCACCCCGCCCACCAAGAGCCCGGAGCTGCCGCCCCAGCCCGGGGAGGACGACGGCCAGCCGGGCGAACGGCCCGGCGGCAACGGGCTGCTCGGCCAGTGAGGGCCTGACGGCATGAGGGAGGGGGCGGGCCATCGGCCCGCCCCCTCCCTCATGCCGCCCTACTGCGCCCGGGCCGCCATCTCGAACCAGACGACCTTGCCCGTCGACAGGCGCGTCGCCCCCCACCGCCGGGCCAGCCGGTTGACCAGGAACAGCCCGCGCCCGCCCTCGTCCGTCTCCCGGGCCCGGCGCTGCCGGGGCAGCTGCGGGGAGTCGTCGCCGACCTCGCAGCGCAGGATGTCGGTCCGCAGCAGCCGCAGCGTCACCGGCCGCTCCGCGTAGCGCACGGCGTTGGTGACGACCTCGCTGACCAGCAGCTCCACCTCGTCGGCCAGGTCGTCCAGACCCCAGCGGCTCAGCGCCCGCCGGGCGAGCCTGCGGGCCCGGCCCGGAGCCGCGTCCTCCGGCTCCAGGTACCAGTACGCCACATCGCTCGGGGCGATCCCGTCGAAGCGGGCGGCGAGCAGCGCGATGTCGTCGTCCCGGTCGCCCGGCCCGAGCATGTCCAGCACGTCGTCGCAGAGGGCCTCCAGCGGCGGCGAGTGGTCCGGGCCGGTGAGCTGCGCGGTCGCCGCGAGGCGCTCCCGCAGCTGCTCGATGCCCGTCCACACGTCCCGCAGCCGCGACTCCACCAGACCGTCGGTGTACAGCAGCAGCGTGGCCCCGGCGGGCGCGTCCAGCTCGACGGCCTCGAAGTCGACGCCGCCCACCCCGATCGGGGCGCCCGGCGGCACCCGCAGCACCTCGGCCCGCCCGCCCAGGTGCAGCAGCACGGGCGGCGGGTGCCCGGCGTTGGCGATGGTGATCCGGTGCGCCACCGGGTCGTACACCGCGTAGAGGCAGGTCGCCATCCGGTCGCTGCCGAGCCGCTGCGCCTGCTCGTCCAGGTGGTGCAGCACCTCCTGCGGCGGCAGGTCGAGCTGCGCCAGGGTCTGCGCCGTCGTCCGGAGCTGGCCCATGATCGCCGCCGAGGTCATGGAATGGCCCATCACATCGCCGACGACCAGCGCGACCCGGCTGCCGGGCAGCGGGATCGCGTCGTACCAGTCGCCGCCGACCCGGGCCGTCTCGGCCGCCGGGAGGTAGCGCGAGGCGAGCCGGACACCGGTGGGCTGGGGGAGCGAGTCGGGCAGCATCGTGCGCTGCAGCTCGTCGGCGATGTAGGCCTCGCGCCCGTACAGCACGGCCTTGTCGATGCCGAGCGCGGTGTGCGTCGCCAACTGCGCCGCGACCAGCAGATCACTGGCCTCGAACGGGGTGCGCTCGGTGCCGCGCACGAAGACCGCCGCCCCGATGACCCGGCGCCGGCCGCGCAGCGGGGCCAGGATCGCCCGGTGCCCGGTGGGCACCGACCGGCCGGGGCCGAGCAGCTCCGGCAGTGCTGCCCGGGCCGCCGCCGAGTCGCCGAAGACCGGCCGCACCCCGCGCAGCACCTCGGCCAGCGCACCGCCCGCCCGCACCTCGCACAGCTCGGCGGCGGGCATCAGGTCGGCCTGCGGGTCCAGGACGAGCGGGCGCAGCCGCTCGGTCTCGGAGCCGGACGCCTCGGCGCCCTCCTCGTCGCTGACGCGCAGCCGGTCGCTGCGCCGCAGCCGCAGGACGAACGGGCTCACCGGGCGTTCGTCACCGACCGGCAGCGGGTCGCGGAGGTAGACCAGGATCGCGTCGGAGAACGTCGGAACGCTGGCCCGGCACAGTCCGAGGACGATCTCGTCCAGGTCTATGCCCCGGGCGATCCGCCGGGTCGCCGCGCCGACGAAGCGCAGCCGGTCGCCCTCGCGGCGGGTGGCCGCCTGCGCGTCGGCGACGGCGGCCGTCC
>NTHE01000029.1 GCA_002551355.1 Streptomyces sp. man185
TCAGAGATGTGTATAAGAGACAGGCGCTCGGCCTGTGGGCCGCCGGCGCCGCGGGGCTGCCCGGCGGCGCCTTCCCGGCCGTCGTCGCCGCGGTGGTGGTGATGGCGGCGGGCGGCTCGGTCGGGCTCTCCGGGGACGCCGGTTCCCTCGTGGGGACGCAGGCCGACCTCTCGGTCCTGCCGCTCTCGGTGACCCTGGTGGGCGCACTCCTGGTCGCCCGGGGCTTTCTCCGGCCGCTGCACCACCGGGCCGTCGCCGGGAGCCGCGAACTGGCCGGCTGGGCGGGCCGCGTCGCCGCCCTGTGGATCGTCGCGCTGATCGTGCTCGCGCTGATCGCCCGGCACACCTTCACCCTCTCGGCCGAGGACCTCACCGGAAGCGGGGCCGGGGACCTCCTCGGCGAGGATCCGAAGGTCGGATTCCGGGCGGAGATCCCCCTCACCCTGGTCTTCGGGCTGCTGTGGCTGGCCGGGGTCCTCGTACTCGCCCTGCTCGTCTCGCGCCGCGCGCCGCTCCCGGCCCGGCTGCTGCGTTTCCAGGAAGCGGTGCGCCCGGCGGCGTTCGCCATGGTGGTGCTGCTTCTGGCGTGCGTCGCGCTCGGCGTCGTCGCCGGAATCATCGTGATGATCACGCGCGGGCACCCCGCCGAAACCGCCGCCGTCCTCCTCCTCGGACTGCCCAACCTGGTCTGGCTCGCGCTCACCCTCGGCCTGGGCGCGTCCTGGGAGGGCAAGGTCGAAGGCCCCTTCGGGCTGCCCATGCCCCAGGTGCTCGACTCCGTCCTGCGCACCCCGGACCTCTCCACCCTGAATCTGAACACCCTCGCCGAACAGGACGGGCGCGTCCGCTGGCTCGTGGTCGTCGTCGCCGTGCTGGTGCTCGCCGCAGCCTTCGTCATGGCGGCCCGGTCGCCCGCCCGGACACGCCTGTGGCAGCACGCGGTCCACATGGCGGTGGCGCTCGCCCTGACCGTGCTGTTCATCTGCCTCACCGCCCGGATCTCCGCCCACTACGGGCTGTCGCTCCTGGGCCTCGGGGACCTGGGCGGCGGACTCGGCGGGGAGGTGTCGCTGCGCCCGAAGCTGTGGACGGCGCTCGGCCTCGCGCTGCTGTGGGGCCTGGTCACCGGCTTCCTCGGCGGTCTCGCGGCCACGCGGGTGCACCGGCGCGGCGAGGTCGTGGAGCCGGGCCCCGATGCCTGAACCGCCCTCACCGGCGCTCGAACCGGCCTTGGGGGAAGTCCAGCCGGAACCGGCCTTGGGGGAAGCCCAGCCGTCAGCTCAGCCGGTCCCCGGGAACACCGGGGCGGCCCAGCGCGGGGGTCGGGGCGGCGGTTCGGGGGCGGCCGACCAGGAACCGGCCGGTGCGTCCACCCGGGTCGGCGGATGCTCGCCGGGCCCGATGCCCGCCGCCGCGGCCCGCAGTGCGGCGACGAACCGCAGACAGGTCTCGTAACGGTCCTCCGGGGACTTGGCGAGCGCCTTCGCCAGTACGCCGTCGACCGCGGCGGGCAGCGCGGGCCGCAGCCCGCTCGGCGGGGCGGGCGGATCGTACTGATGGGCCCACAACAGCGCCATGTCGTCGTCCCGCTGGAAGGGCGGCGCCCCGGTCAGGGTCTCCTGGACGACACAGGCGAGGCTGTACACGTCGCACCGCCCGTCCACAGGCCGCCCGGAGATCTGTTCCGGCGCCACGTAGTCGAGGGTCCCGACGAACTGGCCGACCGTGGTGAACCCGGTCAGCGACAGCGACTTCTTCGTCAGCCCGAAGTCCGTGAGGTACACGTGCTCCGGATGGTCGCTGTCGGTGCCCGCCGCCACCAGGATGTTGCCGGGCTTCACATCCCGGTGCACCAGGTCGTGGTCATGGGCCGCGTCGAGCGCGGACGCCACCTGCGCGGCGATCCGGACGGCGGCCGTCAGGTCCAGCGGCCCGCGCCGGTCGATCAGGACGCGCAGATCCGCGCCCGCGACGAACCGCATGGCGATGTAGAGGAGCCCTTCCGTCTCGCCCGCTTCGAACACCGGCACGATGTGGGGGTGGTCGATCGCGGCCGCTACGCGCGACTCGTGCGTGAACCGCTGCCGGAAGGTGTCGTTGCGGGCCAGTTCGGGCGCCAGCAGCTTCAGCGCGACGATCCGGTCCAGCCGCAGGTCCTTGGCGCGGTAGACGACCGCCATCCCCCCTCGGCCGATCTCGGCCTCCACGAGATAGCTCGCGATCCGCTTGCCGACGAGATCGTCCTCCCGCCCGGTCGGCAGCCCGGCGTCGTGCGACGGAGGAGGAGCCATCGCCCGTCACCGCCCCGTATCGCCCGACGCCCCGCCACCGGGCGGTTCGTCGGGTCCGGCGACGGTGATCGCCCGGGTGGGCTCGGGGCCGTCGGGGGCGACGATGCGGGTGGGTTCGGGTTCGTCGGGCGGTGAGACGGGCCTGGAGCCCCCCGCGTCAGGGGACACCACACGCGTCGGTTCCGGGCCTTCGGGAGGCGCGAGGCGGGTGGGTTGGGCCTCGTCGGGGGTGGCGATGCGGGTCGGTTCGGCTTCGTCCTGGGTGACGACGCGGGTCGGTTCGGGTGCGTCGGGAGTGACCACGCGGGTGGGCTCGGGGCCCTCCGGCGGTACCCCGCGGGTCGGCTCCGGTTCCTTTCCGGCCGCGACCCGAGGAGGCTCCGGCGCCGGTGCGCCCGATGCCTCCGACGCCGCCCCGGATGCCCGTCCTGCCGCTCCCCGGCCTTCCGGCTCCTGGCTCGCCGCTCCCGGGCCCGCCTCCGCCGCGTACGTGCTCAGCCGGGTCCCGTCACAGAAGACCCACCGCTCGTGCTCGGCGTCGTACAGCCACACCGACTCCCCGTCCACCACCATCCCCACCCGCAGCCCCCGCGTCCGCTGCCGGAAACCCTCCCCGTCGCTGCGGCCCTCGGCCAGGTCCTGGGCCGCCCGGCGATACCGGCTCAGCGACTCCTCCGCCCTGCCCAGCAGCGGTCGCGGGTCCGCCGTGCGCGCGAGCGGCGCCCCGGCGGCGGGAGGCGTCTGCGGTACGGAGACGAGAAGGCGGCCGTCGACCCAGGCCGACCAGCCGTTGGAACAGGCGACATAGGCCCAGTCCCCGCGCCGGTCCCGCAACTCCACCGGCAGCAGGGCGTCCAGGGGATCGGTGGGCCGGGCGACGTCAGGAGACTCCCACGCCGACAGGCCGTCCGGCGGGACGACGTGCGTGGGGCGGAATTCCGGGGTCGGGGTCGCCATGGAACCACCTCACTTCCGCATGACCGCGGGCTCGTGCCGCCTCAGCAGTTTGGTGACCACGTATCCGAAGACGAGCGAGAGCACGACCATCATGCCCATGTTGAGCAGCCAGACCCCCGCCGAGTGCCCGAAGAGCGGATCGGAGGTCAGCTCGCCCGGCACGATCCGCGCCAGATCGATCGTCCCGGCCATCGCGCCGAGCGCCCACCGCGACGGCACCAGCCAGGACAGCTGCTCCACCCCGGGCACCCCGTTCAGCTTGAGCAGCGCGCCGCAGAAGACGACCTGCACGATGGCGAGGAGGACGAGCAGCGGCATCGTCACCTCCTCCTTGCGCACCAGCGCGGAGACCAGGAGGCCGAGCATCATCGCGGTGAAGGACAGCAGGGCCACGGCCAGCGTGATCTCCACGAGTGGCGGCAGGAACACCCCTTCGCCGCCCGGTGCGTTGAGATCGACGCCCACCAGTCCCACCAGGGTGAGCACCACGGCCTGGAGGACGGTGATGGTTCCGAGCACCACGATCTTCGACATCAGGTACGCGGATCTGGACAGCCCGACGGCTCTCTCCCGCTGGTAGATCACCCGTTCCTTGACCAACTCACGAACCGCGTTGGCCGCTCCGGTCAGCACGCCGCCCACGCACAGGATCAGCAGGGCGTTCATCGCCGTTTCCTGGGTGAGCCGGCTGCCGGCCAGGGCGCGGGCCATGGCTCCCATGACGAAGGGCAGCGCGATCATGATGATCAGGAACGTCCGGTCCGCGCTCAGCGCGGAGGCGTAGCGGCGCACCAGGGTGTTGAGTTGCGCACCCCAGTTGCGGGTCTTGGGCGGTGGCGCGACCAGTGTTCCGGGCGCGGCCGGCGGCAGATGGGGCTGGGCCGTGGCGTTGTCGATGTACTGGCGGCGGAAGGGCGAGCCGGCGTAGGTGGCCGCCCAGTCGCGGTCGCGGTCGTTCTCGAACGCCTCGAACGCCTCCGGCCACTCCTCGAAACCGAAGAAGGCGAGGGCGTCCTCCGGGGGGCCGTAATAGGCGATGCGGCCTCCGGGCGCGAGGACGAGCAGCCGGTCGCAGACCTCCAGGCTCAGCACGCTGTGCGTCACCACGATGACGGTACGGCCGTCGTCGGCCAGTCCGCGCAGCATGTGCATGACGGACCGGTCCATGCCGGGGTCCAGCCCCGAGGTCGGCTCGTCGAGGAAGAGGAGCGAAGGCTTCGTCAGCAGCTCCAGGGCCACGCTCACCCGCTTGCGCTGGCCGCCCGAGAGCGAGTGGATCGGCTGGTCGGCGCGCTGTTCGAGGCCGAGTTCCTGGATCACCTCGGCGACCCGGGCCTGCCGCTCCGCCTTCGCGGTGTCCTGCGGGAAGCGGAGCTCGGCGGCGTAACCGAGGGCTTTCCGGACGGTCAGCTGCGCGTGCAGGATGTCGTCCTGCGGTACGAGGCCGATGCGCTGGCGCAGCTCGGCGAAGTCCCGGTAGAGGTCACGGCCGTCGTAGAGCACCGTGCCGCTGTCGGCCGGGCGCTGGCCGGTGAGCGCGTTGAGCAGGGTGGACTTGCCCGCGCCGCTGGGCCCCACCACGCCGAGCAGGCACTTCTCGCCGACGGGGAAGGAGACCTTGTCCAGCAGGGTCTTGCCGCCCTTGCCCGCCCGGCCGACCGTCACCTCCAGATCCTGGACGTCCAGCGAGACCTCGCCGGTGTCCACGAACTCCTGGAGGGAGTCGCCGACCAGACAGAACGCGGAGTGGCCGATGCCGACGATGTCGCCGGGACCGACGAGACCGCGGGCGACCGGCTGACCGTTGAGGAAGGTTCCGTTGTGGCTGCCGAGGTCGGCGATCTCGTGCCCGCCGTCGGGCAGGGCCCGGAGTTCGGCGTGGTGGCGCGATACCACGAGGTCGTCGATGACGAGATCGTTGGAGGCGTCGCGGCCGATGCGGACGGTCTTCGTCGGCAGCGGCCGGACCGTCGTCGGCTGCCGGAACGTACCGGTCGCCGCGGGCATCGACACGGCCGACGGGCGCTCCGCGGCGGGGGCGGGCGCGGGAGGTTCCCGGCCCAGCAGGACGGCGCGCGGTCCGTCGCTCGGATTGCCGAAGCGGATCTCGCTGCCCGCGCCGACGTCCGAGGCGTGGATGCGCCGGCCGGCGGTGTACGTCCCGTTGGTGCTGTCCTCGTCCTCGATGGTCCAGTGACCGGCCTCGGGGTGCAGGATCGCGTGGTGCCAGGAGACCCGGCTGTCATCGATGACGATGTCGCTCCCGGGGTCGCGCCCGACATGGTAGTCCCGGCTCGGACTCATCACCGTGGAGCCCAGATCGGTCTCCAGAACGAGTTCGGGCGCAGTCGGCGTTGCAGGCCGCTCTCCCATGCCTTAATTCTACCGATACGTCACGATCGGCGCCCGCCGTCGGGAGTCGCCCCGCTCGTCGGGCGTCTTCCCTGCCGGGTGAGGGTGTCGAGGCTTTCGTCTTCTCGCCCTCAGCGCGGCACGGTGGCCAGGATGACCTTCCCGCCGCCGGCCGCGTCACGGACCCGTACCTCATGGGCCAGTCGCTGGACCATGGGCCAGCCGAAGCCGCCGGTCCGGCCCGTCAGGTCGGGCGTCCGGTCCTGAGGGTGCGCCGGGCTCGGGTCGGTGACCCGGACGTGGACGCCCCTGCGGTCCGCGGTCAGCCGCAGCGCGGTGACGGCCCCCGCGTGCAGGACGGCATTGGTGACCAGCTCCGACACGAGGAGCAGGAGATTCTGGACCGTATGCGAGGTCGGCGCGGGATGCAGCCGCGCGACGAAGGTGCTGACGGCATCCCGTGCGTCGGCGGCCTTCTCCGGCCTGCAGACGAAATCGGTACGGGTCTCGCCGTCCGGTGCAAACGTCATCAGAATACGGTCGTTCATGGCTTCCACCCCGTCGCGTGAGCTTTCCGGCTGCAGTTCGCGTACCCGCGAATCGGTACTTCATGGAAATCGGCCGGGGAGGGCGCGCGCAGTACGCCGAACGGCCCAGCCCTTGTCTTCGCCCCCGCGCCCTCCTCCGTCAGGTCCCCTTCGATGAGGCGCCGCCCGTGCGTCGACGTTCTCTTGCGTCGGGCGGCTCGCGCGGCGCGGCTCGCGTCGAGGCGGCCTTGCGTGGAGTGGACATTTTCTATCGTTGAAAATTCTGCGTGCACGACCGTTGTGCAGTGTTTGGTGTTGTGGCTCAATGTTCGACTATGTGCAGTGCCTCACAGGTTCGAGGCACCCCCGGCTCTTCGACGAGGACGACGCCTTGAGACGACAACACCCGCGCCCCCGTGCCCTGTTCAGGGCCCTGACCTGTGCTGCGGCACTGCTCATACCGGTCGGTGCCACCCTGGTCCCGACGGCGGCCGCCGCACCCGCCGTGCCGGTCGAAGCGACCGCGAAGGCCTTCACGGCCGACGACCCGGTCACCGATGTCCACGGGCTGAAGGGCGAGTACTTCAGCATGTCCGCCCCGGGCGCCCGTGACTTCGCCGAGCTCGGCGCCACGACCCTGGATCCGGACATCAACTTCCCTGGCCTCACCGGTACGTTCGAGTCGGCGACCGGCAAGACCGAGCACACGACGGCCCGTTGGACGGGGCAGCTCGAAGCCCCCGAGACCGGGGAGTACACCTTCTCCGCCATCGGCGACAACGGCTTCCGGCTCTTCCTCGACGGAAACGTTGTCATCGACCACTGGGAGCCGGACTGGGACAAGGAGCAGCGCAGCGCTCCGATCGCCCTGAAGGCGGGGGAGAAGCACGACTTCAAGCTGGAGATGTTCCAGGACGTCGGTGGCGCCAGCATGTTCCTCCGCTGGGAGAGCGACGAACTCGAGAAGCAGATCGTCCCCGAGTCCGCGTTCACCCCGCCCGCCGACTTCGAGGTCTACCCGGTCGCGCTGAGCGTCGCGCAGAACGGCAAGCGCCTCCAGGCCACCTTCCGGGACCGCGTCTCGGACTACCGGAAGGTGAAGGAGCACCTCAAGATCGAGGTCGACACCTCCCCGATGCCGGTGAAGTCGGTCAACCGGGCCTCGAACAATCCGAAAGCACTGGTCATCGACCTCGCCGCACCGGTCCAGAAGGACCAGCGCGTCAAGTTCGTCTACGACGGCAAGGGCGGTTTGAAGTCGGGGACCGAGGCCGTCCCGGAGATCGGCCGCACCGCGAAGAACCTCTCCATGCACCGCCTCACCACTGTCTGGGGCGACAAGCTGGACAAGAACAACCCACTGCCCGAGTACCCCCGGCCGCAGCAGGTCCGCGACCAGTGGAAGAACCTCAACGGCCCCTGGGAGTTCGCCGGGGCCAACGAGGGCGAGCAGCCGGTCTTCGGCAAGAAGCTCGACGAGAAGATCGTCGTGCCGTTCCCGGTCGAGTCCCAGCTCTCCGGCCTGGAGCGCGACGAGGACCACATGTTCTACCGCAAGCTGGTCACCGTGCCGAAGAACTGGTCGATCGGCAAGAGGGGCAAGGGCGCGTCCGGCAAGGACAAGCGGCTGAAGCTCAACTTCGACGCCGTCGACTACCGCTCCACCGTCTGGGTCAACGGCACCAAGGTCGCCGAACACACCGGCGGCTACACGGGGTTCAGCGCCGACATCACCGATGCGCTGAAGGGTGGCGGACCTCAGGAGATCGTCGTCGCTGTCACCGACAAGACCGGTCCCAACCAGCCCAAGGGCAAGCAGTCCACCAACCCCGGCGGCATCGTCTACACCCCGACCTCCGGCATCTGGCAGACCGTCTGGATGGAGCCGGTCGCCCCCGCCGCCATCGACTCCCTGACCACCACCCCGGACATCGACGCAGGCCGCCTCGCGGTGACCGTCAACTCCGCGAAGGCGTCCGCAGACGCCCGCATCACCGCCGTCGCCCGCGACCGCAAGGGCAAGGTCGTCGGCACGGTCACCGGGCCGGCCAACCGCAAGCTCAGCCTGCCGGTCAAGAACCAGCACCTGTGGTCGCCCGACGACCCCTACCTGTACGACCTCGACGTCACCCTCGCAGACGGCCGCTCCAAGGACAGCGTCGAAAGCTACTTCGGCATGCGCCGGCTGAAGGTCGAGAAGGTGGGCGGCTACCAGAAGCTCGTCCTCAACGGAAAGCCGTTCTTCTCCCTCGCCATGCTCGACCAGGGTTTCTGGCCCGACGGGCTGTACACCCAGCCCAGCGACGCGGCCCTCACCTTCGACCTGAAAGCCCAGAAGGACCTCGGCTTCAACGCCGTACGCAAGCACATCAAGGTGGAGTCGCCGCGCTGGTACTACCACGCCGACCGGCTCGGACTGCTGGTGTGGCAGGACTTCGTCAACGCCGACATCGACAGCGACGCCGGCAAGAACGCCTTCCTCACCCAGGGCAAGGAGTTGATGAAGCAGTTCCACAACTACCCCTCGATCAGCGGCTGGATCGTCTTCAACGAGGGCTGGGGCGAGTGGGACCGGACCGAGACCGGAAAGATCGCCGAGGACGTCAAGGCGCTCGACCCGTCCCGTGTGGTCAACGCGCACAGCGGGGTCAACTGCTGCGCTTCCAAGGGTGACTCCGGCAAGGGCGAGATCATCGACCACCACGACTACGTGAACAACGACCCGGCCTTCCCGGACGAGCATCGCGCCGCGATGGACGGCGAGCACGGCGGCTTCACGCTCCGGACCCCCGGGCACATGTGGCCGGGCGCCCCCGCCAACATCTACAGCGGGGTCGCGGACAAGGCCGCCCTCACCGCGAAGTACGTCGACAACACCCGTACGTACTACCTCGCGGCCGCCGGCGCCGAACTGTCCGGCTCGGTCTACACCCAGGTGAGCGACCTGGAGAACGAGCTCAACGGGCTCTGGACGTACGACCGTCGAGAGATCAAGGTCGACCCGAAGAAGGTCCGGGAGATCAACCGCCAGGTTATCGCCGCCGGGGCCAACGCCGGTGAGCGCGACGAGCTGAAGGGCGGCGGCTCCTGGTCGCTCGACGAGGACAAGGGCACGACCGCCCGCGACAGCGGACCCAACAAGGCCCACCTCGCCCTGGCGGGCGGCACGTCCTGGGCCCCGGGCGTCACGGGATCGGCGCTGAAGTTCAACGGCGAGGGGCAGTACGCCGAGAGCGCCGGCCCCGTCGTGGACACCACCAAGGACTACTCGGTCTCCGCGTGGGCCTCGCTCGACGCCGTGCCCGGCAACTACGCCACCGTCGTCAGCCAGGACGGCCGGCGCACCGAGAACCCCTTCTACCTCCAGTACGGGCAGGGCGCGTTCGCCTTCTCCACCCCGGGCGGCAAGCGCGCCCGCCTGGAGATCACTCCGGAGACCGGGAAGTGGTACCACCTGGTCGGCGTCCGCAAGGGTGACGAGATCACGCTGTACGTCGACGGGAAGCCCGCCGCCACCACCGAGGCCGGGCCTGCCGATGTGAGCACCGGCCCGCTCTCCGTCGGGCGGGCCCGGTACGACGGCGCCAGGACCGACTTCTGGCACGGCTCCGTCGATCAGGTCGGGGTGTACGACAAGGCCCTGACCGCCGAGGAGGTGTCCGCACTCCACGGCCATCAGAAGCCGTAACCCGCAAGGACACAGGGTCCGTTGCCGGCGCGCCCGCAACCACCGGGCGCGCCGGTGACGAAACGGACCCGCCGCGGCGTGAATGGTTCTCCAACCCGCGGACCATTCACGTCTGTTGCCGTCATTCCCCAGACGTAGAGAGGTGGGGCCCCGGGAGGGATACGCAGACGTGCACAGGTCCGACAAGATCCTCCTGTCCGAACATGCGACCGGAAGGATCGATATCGTGCGCAGACGACGCCTCGCGCCCCTGGTGGCCGTGAGTGTCACGGCGACACTGGCCCCAGTGCTCGCCGCCTCGACGGCCACCGCGGCCCCGGCTGCCGCCCCCTCGGCCGGGACCCCCTCGGCCGTCTCCTCGCCCGCCGCCAAGAGCGTGCTCGACCGGTACGCGAAGCAGAAGCCCACGTGGAAGCGGTGCGACGCCGACACCTCGGCGGCGTACCAGTGCGCCACCGTCAAGGTGCCGCTGGACTACCGGAAGCCCGGAGGCAAGCGGATCGACCTGGCGATATCCCGGATCAGGACCGCCGAGCCCGGCCAACGGCGCGGCATCCTGCTCTCCAACCCCGGCGGCCCCGGCGGCGAGGGGCTGTGGATGCCGATGATGATGAGGGAGGAGCTGCCCAAGTCCGTTCTCAAGAGCTACGACTTGGTCGGCTTCGACCCGCGCGGTGTCGGCCGCTCCAGCCCGGTCTCCTGCAACCTCACGCCGGAGCAGGAGAACTGGCTGCGGCCCTACAAGGCGGAGACGTATCCCAAGGACGTCGCCTGGGCGCGCACGGTGGCGGACAAGTGCCGGAAGAAGATGGGAGACCGGCTCCCGCACATCACGACCCGCAACACCGCGCGCGACATGGATCTGGTGCGGGCGATCCTCGGCGAGAAGAAGATCTCCTACTTCGGCTACTCCTACGGCACCTACCTGGGGGCCGTCTACGCACAGCTCTTCCCGGCCCGGGCCGACCGGTTCGTGCTGGACAGCGCGGTCGACCCGCAGCGCGCCTGGCGCGGGATGATCCAGTGGTGGGCCGAGGGTGCGGAACCCGCGTTCGACCGGTGGACCGAGTGGGCCGCCGCGCGCTCGAAGACGTACGGCCTCGGCGACACCCCGAAGAAGGTCGACCGGACCTTCTGGGATCTCGTCGCGCGGGCCGACGAGGACCCGATCGAGGTGGACGGACAGCCCACCGACGGCGACGACATCCGCGACGGGATGCGCGCGTTGTCCTTCACCCCGCAGTCCGCCTCCGAGGCGGTCGTGGAACTGAAGAAGGCCGCGGAAGGCAAGCCCGCCTCCACGAAGAAGCTCGCCCGGATCACCGAAGGCGGCGGGACCGGGGTGCCCGAGTGGGCCGGAAAGGCCGCGCTCGCCGCCGAGACCCCCGCCGACAACGGGACGGCCAGCTTCTGGGCCGTGGTGTGCGGCGACAACTCGACCGCCTGGTCGCGCGACCCGGAGACCTACCGTCGGGACGCCATCGAGGACAAGGGCCGCTACCCGCTGTACGGGGACTTCGCGTCCAGCATCAAGCCCTGCGCGTTCTGGGGGAAGTCCGCCGAGCCGGTGACCGTGGTCAAGAACAAGGTCGGCTCCCTGGTCGTCCAGAACGAGTGGGACTCGCAGACCCCGCTGCCCAGTGGCCAGGCCCTGCACGCCCAGCTGAAGGGCTCGAAGATGGTCACCGTCCTCGGCGGCGAGGGCCACGGTGTCTACCCGAGCGGCAACGTCTGCACGGACGGAGCGGTCAACCGCTACCTGGCCACCGGCAAGCTGCCCGCGAAGGACGTGACCTGCAGGGCGTCCGCCGCGTCGAACGCGCAGGCACGCCAGAACCAGAAGCCGGACGTGCTCCCCGGGTCCCCGGTCCCGGAACGCGCCCCGAACCGCTTCTGACCCGCTGAGCCCGGCCGCAGGACACCAGGTCGGCCCCTCGGTGAAAACCTCGGCGGAACCCTCGGTAAAGGAGCCCGGCGGCGGCGGAGAGGGAACTCTCCGCCGCCGCCGGGCCCCTGCCCGTGCTTCCTGGTCAGGTCACGGCGCCCATGGCGCGTCCACCGCCCACGTCGTGTCCTCGGTGAACAGCGCCGGGCTGTCGAAGAGCCGCCCGCCGCCGGGCGTGGCGAGCCACACCTCGGAGTCGATGTGGCGCAGATAGCTGCCGGGCAGATTGGCGCTGGTGAACCGCACCCCGCCGTTCCCCGCGACCGCGCACCAGGTGGCATCCGCCTTGAACAGCGCGGAGTTGTCGTTGGCGTCACGGCGCACCCGGAACTCGCGGTGGCGGAGGAACTCGCCGGGGTAGTTCCTGGACTCGAAGGAGTAGCAGTTGCTGTTGGCGAGCCCGGCGACGATCTTCCAGGTGGCGTCCGCCTTCAGCACGGCCGAACTTCCGCTGTTCACCACCTCGGTGGAGGCCAGGCCGTCGTAGTGGCGCAGGTGCTTCGTGGTGTGCCCGGGGGTGGTGACGCGCAGCGACCTGTTCTGCCCGGTGGGGAGGTTCACCGGGGGAGCGGGGTTGCGGGACGCTCGGATGAGGGCCTGGTTGGCGGCCTTCACCCGGGCGGTGTCCACCTTCACGACCTGGCGGTCGTAGGTCAGCAGCCCGTTCGCCTCGTTCTCGACGTCCGTGATCTCCGTGTAGACCGACGCGGAGAGCCCGGCGTGCAGTTGGCCGATCCGGATGGCGTCCAGGAGGCCCACGAACCGGTTGTTGAGGGCCGCGATGCTCGGCTGGTCCTCGTAGCTGAAGCCGCCGCCCGGATACCACTCATGGCCCGGCACTTCGTAGCCCAGTCCGCCGAACTCGCCCAGCACGGCCGCCCGGGTGGCGCTCGGCGCGGTGTTCCCGGGGCCGACGTAGACGTGGTGGTCCACCACGTCGCCGTTGCCGCCGTCGACCGAGCCGCAGCAGTTGACCCCGCTCATGTTGTTGACGAGGCGCGAGGGGTCCTGCGCCTTGACCTCGTCGGCGATCCGGGCCTGGTCGTACTGCCCCCAGCCCTCGTTCTGGTTGACCCACATGACCACGGAGGGCGAACTGCGGTGCTGGTCGATGATGTTCCGGTACTCCGCCTCCCACTGGGTGCGCGCCGGCCCGTCCGGCACCTTGCCGGTGTCCATCGACGGCATGTCCTGCCACACCAGCAGGCCCAGCTTGTCCGCCCAGTAGAACCAGCGCTGCGGCTCCACCTTGATGTGCTTGCGGACCATGTTGAACCCGAGGTCCTTGTGCGCCTGGAGGTCGTACTTCAGCGCCTCGTCGCTCGGCGCGGTGTAGATGCCGTCCGGCCAGTACCCCTGGTCCAGGGTGCCGGTCTGGAACACGAACTTCCCGTTCAGCACCGGCCGCAGGATGTTGTCCACCTTGGCCAGGCCCACCGACCGCATGCCCGTGTAGCTGCCCACGGTGTCGGTGACGGCCGAGCCGTCGAGGAGATCGGCCTTCACGTCGTACAGGAACGGGTCCTCGGGCGTCCACAGCCGGGGATTCGGTACGGGTACGGAGATCTCCCCGCCCACCGCGCCGGTCGCCGTGCCCACGACCGTACCGCCGCCGGAGACGGTGATCCGGGCGCTCCGGCCCGCCGCGCCCGCCGTCTGTACCTTCACCCGCAGGGCGTTGTTCCCCAGGTTGGGCGTCATGTCGAGGCGGGTGATGTGGGCCGATGCCACCGGCTCCAGCCAGACCGTCTGCCAGATGCCGGAGGCCGCGGTGTAGAAGATCCCGCCGCCCGGGTGCGGCTTCACGTCGTTGATGCGCTGCTTGCCGACCGCCTGGCCGCCGGTCTGGCTCGGGTCGTAGACGGAGACCACGATCGTGTTCGTCCCGCCGCCCAGCTGCGGGGTGATGTCGTACGCGAACGAGTCGAATCCGCCCTTGTGCGCGCCGACCTGGGTGCCGTTGACCCAGACCGTGGTCTGCCAGTCGGAGGCCCCGAAGTGCAGCTTCACCCGGCGGTTGTTCCAGTTCGCGGGGACGGTGAAGGTCCGCTTGTACCAGAGCTTGTCGTTCTCGGTGATCCGGCGCTGGATGCCGGAGAGCGCGGACTCGGCGACGAACGGGACCCGGATCTGCTCCGGGAACGTCGCGGGCTGCCCGGCGTCACGGCCGGTGACCGCGAAGTCCCAGATGCCGTTGAGGTTCGTCCAGTCGGGGCGGGTCAGCTGCGGGCGCGGGTACTCCGGCAGCGGCTTGTCGACGGGGACCTGGTTCGTCCACGGCGTCGTCATGGGCGCGGGCTTCGGCTCCCAGGCGGCGGGCGCGGCGGCGGCCGCCGAGGTGCCGGTCCCGACGAGGGCGGTGGCCACCAGGGCGAGGAGGCCGGTGGTGGCCGTTAATCTCCGCCACCAGGTACGGCGGCGTGGTGCGGGTGCTGGTCGCATGGTTGAACATCCCTTTCTGCGGTCGTACGCGGAGGGGCGGGCGATACGTCGGGAAGGCACTCAGAGAAGCCGCCACAGGTGGTCGGCCGTGCCGTTGTCGTCGTACTGCACGACATGCGCGCTGTCGGCCGTGGACATCCCGTCCACGCCGAGGACCTTGTCCGAGTTCCGGTTGCGGATCCGGTACCAGGCGTCCCCGTCCGGGACGAGCTGCCAGAGGTGGTCGGCGGTGTCGTTGTCGTCGAACTGCACGACGTGCGCGCTGTTCGCGGTGGACATCAGGTCGACGCCCAGGACTTTGCCGGAGTGCTGGTTGCGGATCCGGTACCAGCCGTCGCCGTTGGCGACCAGCCGCCAGAGGTGGTCGGCCGTCCCCGTGTCGCCGAACTGGACCACGTGCGCGCTGTTCGCGGTCGACATGCCGTCCACGCCGAGCACCTTGCCGGAGTGCCGGTTCGCGATCCGGTACCAGCGGTCCGCCAGCCACGGTTCGGCGTCGGGCGCGGCCGTCGGGAAGGACGTGATCCGCAGCCGGGCCGCGCCCATGGGCACGAGCGTGACCTCCTCGACCGGCTCCGTCGAGCGCGCCGGGCTCGGCTGGAGGGGAGCGACCACGTGCTCGTCGTCCGCCGTCCACTCGGGGATGCGGCGGGCGCGGGCGGTCAGGGTGAGCGGGGTGCCGTCCGGAGTGAACGGGTTGTCGCCGGGGGCCCGTCCCGTGGAGTGGTGGCGCAGGTGCGCGGCCGGCCGGGCGGGGTCCACGACGAGGCCGTAGTTCCAGGGGCTCGTGGCGTGGACCGCGTACTCCGGGAACGTGTCGCTGCCGCCGATCCGCTCGTACTCCTCCCCGATCCTCAGCGAGTACGTGAGCGGCCCGTGGTCCACGCTGACGGAGTCGTGGTTCTCCGCCCAGGTCCGTACGGTGGTGCGCTGCGGCAGCCGCAGGGTGACCTTGTCGCCGCTCGACCAGGTCCGCTCGATCCGCGTGAAGGCCGGTCCGGCGGGCGCGGCGACCCGCTGCCCGTTGACCCGGATGTCGGGATCGGCGCACCAGGCCGGGACGCGCAGGACCAGCGGGAAGGCCAGCTGCTTCGGTGCGGTGAGGGACAGCGTGACCGTGTCCGTGAAGGGGTAGCCGGTCTCCTCCGTGAACGTCACCTCCGTGCCGTCCGCGACCTTCGCGCGCACCTCGCTCGGCGCGTACATCGCCACCGCGAGCCCGCCGTCCGGGGTGGCGAGCCACAGCTCCCCGGTGAAGTACGGCCATCCCATGCCGTAGTTGTGCGGGCAGCAGCGGTACTGGTCCACGCCCGGCAGATACGCCAGCATCGCGAACGGGTTCTGGAACTGGCGGTCCCGCTTGGGCTCGTCGTCGAGGTCCACGCTGTTGGCGCAGGTGATGTAGTGCACCGCCTTGCCCGAAGGGTCGAGCGAGGCCGGGAGCGAGTTGAACGCCAGCTCCTCGCAGCGGTCGGCCCACAGCGGGTCCCCGGTGATCCGGGTGAGCAGCTGGTGGCTCGCCATGAACTCGACGATCCCGCAGGTCTCGAAGCCCTGTCGGGGGTCGCCGTGCCCGGGCCGGGCGTTCTCGTCGCCCGCGAAGCCGCCGCCGGGGAACCGGCCGTAGGCGTCCATGGCCTTCGCGTACGTGCCGTAGGTGTCACGGGTGTCGGTGGCCGAGCCGCTGCGCAGCGCGAACTGGGCCGGCTCGCGGAAGCCCTGGGCGATGTTCACGTTGTGCGGGTTGACCAGGTTGTCGCCCCAGTCGGCCCCGTAACGGTGGATCTTGTCGACGAGGTCCAGGAGGAAGGCGTCGCCGGTGCGGTTGTAGAGCCACATGACGCTGTCCAGGCCGTCGCCCCAGCGCAGGGCGATCCAGCTGGTGTCGAAGGCTCCCGGTCCCTGGGCGTTCATGTAGCGGAAGAAGCGGCTAAGGAAGGGGATGATCCGGTTGTCCTCGGTGTACTCCTGCCAGGAGCGCAGGGCCTGGATCAGGGGGAGGAACGGCCAGAAGTCGGGCCCCCCGTTGAGTGAGGTCCGCAGCGCCTTCGGGCCGAAGAAGCCGTCGGACCGGCCGGTGGCGAGGATCGCGTCCATCCAGCGGCGGGTGGTGGCCAGCGCGGTCGCGTCACCGGTGACGATCGCGAGATCGGCGTAACCGCGCAGCCAGTAAGGGACTTCCTCCCAGCCGCCCTTGTCCGGGCGCACCCAGCCGGTGGCCGTGAAGTCGAGAAAGTGCGAGAACTCCTCGTACCGGCCGCACAGCCCTTCCAGTTGGAGCTTCAGCTGCCCGGCCAGCCAGCCGTGCGCCTTCACCTTGCCCGGGGGCAGTTTCAGGAACGCCGTGGGGTGCAGCGGGGCCGCGTTGGGGGAGTAGTGGCCGCCCCGGGCGGCCGGGGCCCGGTGGCGGTCGGGCGTCGCGGCGGTGGCCCACCGGCTGGTCGCGCTGGTGGCGACGGCGGTGGCCACCGCCGTCGTGATGAGCTGCCTGCGGTTCAGGGGCATCGGTGCGGCTCCTGCTCTCGGCCGCGGCCGCCTGTGCCGCGGCCGAGCTCGGTGGGGGGTGGCTGCGCGGCACCGTGGCCGTGCAGGACGGGGCTGCTGGGCGGTGCGGGGTGGGGCCGGGCGGACCGGGACGCGGCGCGACGGCGGTCGGCGCATGCCGAAGACCGCCTTCGCGCGGCGGGACGGTCGGACGAGAACCGTTCTTGCAACGTTGAAAATGAGGCGTCCGGCGGTATGACAGCACGGCGTCGGGCGGGTGTCCAGACCTCGCGCAGAGCCGTGGTCGCGTGGTGAGCCGACGGCCGGGGGTGAACCGCGACGGTCGGCCGACACATTTTGGAAACGCATCGACAACGCTCTTGCCGCCCGTGCCGCACCGCCTATATAACGTTGTAAACCGAGCCGCCGACAGGCCGCGCAGGCTCTCACGACCGCTGTTCCCGCAGTACGGAGCAGGGGTGTGAGGAATGCAGTGGCATCAGCCGCCCCGCGGCCGATGCCTCGTCCCGCATGCCCGACCGCACGCCGATCAGCGTGCCGTCAACCCGCCAAGGAGCGTTCCGCGCATGATGATCCAGCGTCGATCCCGTACTCTCGCCGTGGCCTGCGTCCTCGCCGCCACCACGCTGGCCGCCGCCGGCTGCGCCAAGTCGGAGACCTCCAACAACGCGGGTGGCGACAGCAGTCAGGGAGCGCAGGAGGCCAAGACCCCCGATTCCTCCTCCGGCGCGGGCTGCAAGCTGGAGACCTACGGCGCGCCCAAGCTGGACCTGAAGGACGCCGTGGTCGGATTCTCCCAGTCGGAGAAGGAGGCCAACCCGTTCCGGATCGCCGAGACCCAGTCCATCAAGGACGAGGCGAAGAAGATCGGCGTCAAGAAGCTTCTCACCACCAACGCCCAGTCCCAGCTGTCCAAGCAGATCAGCGACATCCAGGACATGCTGTCCCAGGGCGCGCAGTTCCTCATCGTCGCCCCGCTCAACTCCGACGGTCTGGAGCCCGCGTTGAAGGCGGCGGCGGCCAAGAAGGTGCCCGTCCTCACCATCGACCGCAAGGTCAACTCCACCGCCTGCAAGGACTACGTGGCCTTCCTCGGCTCCGACTTCGTCGAGCAGGGCAAGCGCGCCGCCGACGCGATGATCAAGGTCACCGGCGGCAAGGGCAAGGTCGCCATCCTGCTCGGCGCGTCCGGCAACAACGTCACCACCGACCGCACCAAGGGCTTCGTCGACCAGGTCAAGGCCGAGGCCCCCGGACTGGAGATCGTCGCCCAGCAGACCGGCGAGTTCGCCCGCGACAAGGGCCAGCAGGTCATGGAGCAGCTCATCCAGTCCAAGCCCGACATCACCGCCGTCTACGCCGAGAACGACGAGATGGGCCTCGGGGCGGTCACCGCGCTGAAGGCGGCCGGCAAGAAGCCCGGCAAGGATGTCAAGATCGTCTCGGTCGACGGCACCCGCAACGCCGTCCAGGCCCTGGTCAACGGTGAGTACAACGCCGTGATCGAGTCCAACCCGCGCTTCGGCCCGCTCGCCTTCGCCACCGCGCAGAAGTTCTACGCCGGTGAGGCGATCCCGGAGAACGTGATCATCACCGACCGCGAGTACGACGAGGCCAACGCCAAGGAATCGCTCGGCGGAGCGTACTGACCCGACCGGCGCTCCCTTCGGAACTCCCATCGGCACTCCGACCGGCATTCCGGCCGCCGCGTCGCCCCCGGGCATCCCCCGGGGCGGCGCGGCGGCCCGGCACCGTTCCCGTACCACCGGAAGGCCAGGATTCATGGCACCGACCCACGCGACACCCCCGCACCCGGAGACCGCCCGGGCCGGGGCCGCTGTCGCCGACCCCGTCCTCGAAGCCCGCTCCGTGAGCAAGCGGTTCCCGGGCGTCGTCGCCCTGGACGACGTCTCCTTCGCGCTGCGCGCGGGCGAGGTACACGCGCTCGTCGGCGAGAACGGGGCCGGCAAGTCCACCCTCATCAAGGTGCTCACCGGCGTCTACCAGAGCGACGAGGGCGAGGTGCGCGTCAGCGGCGAACCCGTCCGCTTCGCCCGCCCCTTCGAGGCGCAGCAGGCCGGGATCTCCACGATCTACCAGGAGGTGAACCTCGTCCCGCTGATGAGCGTGGCGCGCAACATCTTCCTGGGCCGGGAGCCGAAGAACCGCTTCGGACTCATCGACTTCCCCCGCATGAACCGCGAGACCACCGAACTCCTCGACGGCTTCGGCGTCCGCGTCGACCCCAAGCGGCCCCTGCACACCCTCGGCATCGGCACCCAGCAGATGGTCGCCCTCGCCCGCGCCGTCTCCGTACAGGCGCAGGTCGTCATCATGGACGAGCCCACCTCGTCGCTGGAGCCCCGCGAGGTCGAGACCCTGTTCCGGGTCATCGAGAACCTGCGCGGCCAGGGCATCGCCGTCCTCTACGTCAGCCACCGCATGGACGAGCTCTACCGCATCTGCGACCGGGTCACGGTCCTGCGCGACGGCTGCCACATCCACACCGGCGAACTCGCCCCGCTGGAACGCATGCAGTTGGTGTCGATGATGCTCGGCCGCGACATGGCCGAGGTCCGCCGCGACGGCCTCACCGGCTTCGCCGCCGAGGGCCACGACGCCGCCCGCACCCCCGTCCTCACCGCGACCGGCCTCGACCGCCGCCACCAACTGCACGACATATCAGCGGAGTTGTACGCCGGTGAGGTGCTGGGACTCGGCGGCCTTCTGGGCTCCGGGCGCAGCGAGACGGCGAAGGCGCTCACCGGCGCGCTTCCTCTGGACGGCGGGGAGATCACCGTCGACGGCAAGCGCCTCGGCCGTCCCACCCCGGCCGCCGCCATCCGCGCGGGCATCAGCATGCTCCCCGAGGACCGCAAGGCCGAGGGCATCGTCCCCGGTCTCTCCGTCCGCGAGAACATCGTGCTCGCCGCCATGCCCCGGCTCTCCAAGGCCGGCATCGTCTCCCGCGCCAAGCAGGACCGCATCGTCGAGATCTTCATGAAGCGGCTGCGGATCAAGGCCTCCAGCCCCGAGCAGAAGGTCGGCGAACTCTCCGGCGGCAACCAGCAGAAGGTGCTGCTCGCCCGCTGGCTCTGCCTGGAGCCCAAGGTGCTGCTGCTCGACGAGCCCACCCGAGGCATCGACGTCGGGGCCAAGGCCGAGGTGCAGTCCCTCATCGACGAACTCGCCCGCGAAGGGCTCGCCGTGCTGCTGATCTCCTCCGACATCGAGGAGCTGATCGAGGGCGCCGACCGCATCGTCGTCCTGCGCGGCGGCGCGGTCGCTGGTGAACTCGCCGGCGACGAGGTGGACGAGAGCCGCCTCCTCGAGGTGCTCGCCGACCACACCCCCGACGCCCTGCCCGCCGACCGCACGCCCGACGCCGCGCTCGGTGAGCACACGCCCGAACCCGGCGGGAAGGTCCCGGCCGGCCAGGAGGACCCCCGATGACCACCCAGGCCACCCTGCCACGCCCCGCGAAGCCGCTGGCCCGGCTGCGCGATCCCGCCTGGTACCAGGAGTACGGGGTGTACGCGGCCGTCGCCGTCGTGCTGCTGTTCAACGCCCTGTTCACCGAACACTTCATGACGGCCGACAACCTGCGCACCCAGCTCGTCCAGGTCGCGCCCATCGTGATCGTCGCGCTCGGCATGGCCCTGGTCATCGGCACCGAGGGCATCGACCTCTCCGTCGGCTCCACGATGGCGCTCGCCGCCGCCCTGCTGCCGCTCTACCTCGGCTACGGACTGGTCCCCGCCCTCCTGATCGCGCTGCTCGCCGGTGCGGTGGTCGGCGCGATCAACGGGACGCTCGTCTCCCTCGTCGGGCTGCAACCCATCGTCGCCACGCTCGCCCTGTTCGTCGGCGGCCGGGGGCTCGCCCTCGTCATGGCGGACGGCCAGCTCAAGCAGATCGTCAACCCGGACGTCCTCGCGCTCGGCACCGGCTCCTTCCTCGGCATCCCGACGGTCGTCCTCATCGCGGGCGTACTCGCGCTCGCCGTCGCATTCCTGGTGCAGCGCACCACCTTCGGCCGTCAGATCGTCGCCATCGGCGGCAACCGCTCGGCCTCCGCGCTGTCCGGACTGCCCGTCAAGCGCGTCCTGATCGGCGTCTACATCCTCTGCGGAGTGATGGCCGCGCTCGCCGGCATCCTCGCCACCGCCCGGCTCACCGCCAGCGACCCGTCCTCGCTCGGCACGCTCATGGAGCTGTCCGCCATCACGGCGGTCGTCGTCGGCGGCACCCCGCTGAACGGCGGCTCCATCCGGGTACTCGGCACCGTCGCCGGAGCCCTGCTGATGCAGTTGCTGCGTGCCACCCTCGTCAAGCACGACCTGCCCGACTCCACCGCACAGATCGCCCAGGCGGCCATCATCATCGCCGCCGTCTACGTCGCCCGGGAGCGTAGGTCCCGATGAACAAGACCACACCGGCCACCGTGCCCGCGGCGAAGGCCCCGGCGCCCCGCAAGAGCGCCCCCTCGCGCACCGAACCCCGACCCGAGCGCTCCACCGGCTCCCGCATCGGCGAACTCGTCCAGCGCCAGGGCGTCCTCGCGGTCCTGCTGACCGTGATCCTCATCGCCTCGTTCGTCTACCCGACGTTCGCCAGCGTCGACAACGCCCGGGGCGTCACCGTCCAGGCCTCGTTCCTCGCGATCGTCGCCCTCGGTATGACCCTGGTCATCATCACCGGCGGCATCGACCTCTCCGTCGGCTCCGTCTTCGCCCTCGGCGGTGTCCTCGCCGCCTGGGCCTCCCCATGGGGCTTCTTCGCCGCCCTGCTCGTACCCCTGGTGGTCTGCGGCGCGATCGGCCTGGTCAACGGCCTGCTCATCGCCCGCGCGAACATGGCCCCCTTCATCGTCACGCTCGCCGGCCTCCTCGCGGCGCGCGGCATCCTCCTCGCCTTCACCGACGAGGGGGCCACCACCTACCTGGTGCCCAAGGACTCCGCCTTCGCCGAGCTGGGCCAGGGCAGCGTCTGGGGCTTCGGCTACCCGATCCTCATCGCGCTTGCCCTCTTCGGGGCGGGCGGGCTGCTGCTCCAGCGGACCTCGTTCGGCCAGACGCTGTTCGCGGTCGGCGGCAGCAGCGACGCGGCCACCCTCATGGGCCTGCCCGTCGCCCGGACGAAGATCCTCGTCTACACCCTCAGCGGGCTGCTCGCCGGACTCGCCGGCGCGCTGAACGCCGCGCGCCTCTCCTCCGGCGTCACCATCGTCGGCGTCGGCATGGAGCTGGACGCGATCTCGGCCGTCGTCATCGGCGGCACGCTCCTCATCGGCGGAGCGGGCTCGATCAGCGGCACCCTCTGGGGCGTCCTGCTGCTCGCCGTGATCCAGAACCTGATCAACCAGATCGGCTCGCTCAACTCCTCGTACCAGTCGGTGGTCAGCGGCGGCTTCCTTATCGTTGTCGTGGTGGCGCAGCGTTACCTCGCGCGCAGCCGGAGAACCACCTGAACCGCACAGGCCGGGTCGAGTCGAACCAAGTACAAGGAGTGCCGTGGGCGTCAGCCTCAAGGACGTAGCTCAACGGGCGGGCGTGTCCATCAAGACCGTGTCGAACGTGGTCAACAACTACCAGCACGTCACCCCGAAGATGCGGGCCAAGGTGCAGCAGGCGATCGACGAGCTCGGCTACCGGCCGAACCTCACCGCCCGCCATCTGCGCAAGGGCCGCACCGGCATCATCGCGCTGGCCGTCCCCGAGTTCGGCAACCCGTACTTCGCGGAGCTGGCCGGCGAGGTCGTCGATGCGGCGGCCCGGCACGACTACACCGTCCTGGTCGACCACACGGCGGGCCAGCGGGAGAAGGAGCTGCTGGTCTGCCAGGGGTTCCGCTCCCACGTCATCGACGGCCTCATCCTCAGCCCCATCCACCTGGAGACCGAGGACCTGACGGCCCGCGCCGAGACCGCGCCGCTGGTGCTGCTCGGCGAGCGGGAGTACGAGGCCCCGTACGACCACATCGCCATCGACAACGTGGCCGCCGCCCGCGAGGCCGTCGCCCACCTCATCGCGCTGGGCCACAGCAGGATCGCCTTCCTCGGCTCCCGCACCGGCCGGGAACGCCAGCCCGCCCACCTGAGGCTGCGCGGCTGGCGCGAGGAGCTGGCCGCCTCCGGCATCACCCCCGACGAGTCCCTCGTCGTCGTCACGGACGGCTACGGGAGGGAGGACGGCGCCGCCGCCATGGCCTCGCTCCTCGACCGGGGCGAGCGGCCCGACGCCGTCTTCGCGTACAACGACATGATCGCGATCGGGGCCATGCGCACGATCACCGAACGCGGCCTCGCCATCCCGGACGACATCGCCGTCGTCGGCTTCGACGACATCGAGGAGAGCCGGTACGGGGCCACCACCCTCACCACCATCGCCCCGGACAAGGCGGCCATCGCCCGGCTCGCCGTCGACAGCCTCGTCGAGCGCCTCGCCGGCACCCCGGTCGCCGAACCCCGGCGGCCCCGCCCCGGCTACCGCCTCGTCGTCCGCGAGTCCACCACGCCTCGCGAGGCTTCCGGGCCGCCTAGCTGACGCATCCTCGCGAGGTCCTTCCGCACCACCCGAGGACCTGCCGTCGCGAGGCCCTTCCCCGCACCCCCCAAGGAACTCCTCATGCCCACCGTGCACCGCAAACCGTTCGGCCGCGCCCACGGGCAGAGCGAGATCGACCTCTGGACCCTCGACTCCGGCACCGGCGTCCGGGCCGAGGTCCTCACGTACGGCGGTGTCCTGCACAGCCTCACCGTGCCGGACACCGCGGGCGACCCCGGCGCGGTCGTCCGCTCGCTGCCCGCGCTCGACGACTACACCGACAAGAACCCCTACTTCGGGGCGATCGTCGGCCGGTACGCCAACCGCATCGCCGACGGCCGCTTCACCCTCGACGGGACCACGCACCACATCCCCGCCAACGACCGGGGCCACGCCCTGCACGGCGGCCCCGACGGCTTCCACACCAAGGTCTGGGAGGCCGCCGGGCACCGCACCGACAGCGCCGCCGCCCTCCGGCTCACCCTGCACAGCCCCGACGGCGACATGGGCTTCCCCGGAGCGCTCGACGTGAGTGCGACCTACACCCTGAACGCCACCGGGACCCTCGCCGTCGACTACACGGCCGTCACCGACCGGCCCACCGTCGTCAACCTCACCAACCACTCCTACCTCAACCTCGGCGACGACGACATCCTCGGCCACACCCTCCAGGTCGACGCCGAGGCCTACCTGCCCATCGACCCCGGCTCCATCCCCGAAGGCCCGCCCGCCCCGGTCACCGGCACCCCCTTCGACCTCACCGCCCCGCACCCCATCGGCGAACGCCTCGGCCGCCCCGACGCCCAACTGGAACGGGCCGGCGGCTACGACCACTGCTGGGTCCTGCGCCCCGCACCCCCCGGAACCCTGCGCCGGGCCGCCCGCCTCACCGCCCCCGGCGACCGGCGCACCCTGGAGCTGTGGACCACCGAACCGGGCCTCCAGATCTACACCGCCAACCAGCTCGACGGCGCGTTCACCGACGGCACCGGCCGCCGCCACCAGCGCCACGGCTCGCTCTGCCTGGAGACCCAGCACCTGCCGGACTCACCCAACCGCTCCGGCCACCCGAGCACGGTGCTGCGCCCCGGCGAAACCCTGCGCAGCCGCACCGAATGGCGCTTCCCTCACCTGCGGGCGGAGTAGCGGATATGCGGGAGACAGGCCGGCGCGCCCCCGACGTATGGTTCGCCCGTACGCAGGTGAACAGGCAGATTTCATGGGTGGGGACCTGATGACGCGTAAGAGCGGACGAAGACTGGTGCCGGCGGTGGCTCTGCTGACGGCGATCGGACTGATCTCGGCATGCGGGGAGGCCACCGAGCCCGCCGACGCTGCCGGAAAGCCCGGGACCGCCACGAGCACGGCGTCCGGAAAACCGGCGCAACCCACCGAACCGCTCACCGGCGCCCAGCTGAAGGGCGCGCTGCTCACCGCGGAGCAGGCGGCCGGTTTCGAGATCACGGGGAGCAGTGCGCGGGACGGCGCGGCCGAGAAACCCTCCTACGACGCCGAGGAGACCGTCTCGCCCGAGGCGTGCCGGCACGTGCGCGACGCCACCAAGGGCGACGGCGATGAGACCGCCGCGGCCGATTCGACCATGTACCGGGGCAAGAGCGCCTTGGCGCCCAGGAGCACCAACCTGCTGAGCTACCCGGAGGAGGCCGCCCGGATCCGCATGACGCGACTGCGCGAGGCCCTCCGGTCATGCGACCGGTTCCGCTTCAGCAACGCGTTCGGCAAGGCATCCGTCTCACGCGAGGTGCTGGACGCCCCGGACCTCGGGGACGAAGCCCTGCGGTTCCGCACCCTGTCGCGGTTGGACGAGAAGGGCTTCAGCTGGAAACTGGTGACCGCGGTACGCGTCGGAGGGGTGATCGCGACGATGGACGTCCAGGACATCACCGGGCCCATGTCCCCCGAGAAGCTCGCCACGTTCAAGCCGGAGCCGGGCCCCGACGAAGAGGTCATCGCCACACTCATCGAGAACGTCACCGGCATCAGGAGCGCCTGAGGTCGGTGACGCCCCGCCGCACCGCGAGAAGTACCTGCCGCGCGCGGTGCGGCGGATCGTGACGGGAGGTCGGCCCGCTACTTCAGGTACGGGCCGGCCGCGCCGATCTTCCCCGGTGCGGCGTTCTTGCCGCCGAGGTCCAGGACGTACACGCGCAGGTTGCCCTTCCCGGGGGCCGGGACCGTGAGGGTGCCGCCGGCCACCGCCTTGGTGTCGCCCGTGACGGCGTCCTTGTACGTTCCGTTCGGGATGCCGGTGTACCTGGCGCTCCCGGAGACCGTCACCAGGGCGAAGCTGTCCGTGCCGCTCGCCGCGTCGGTGTAGCGCCGCTTGTACGCCATGGAGCCGTCGATGCCCTCCGTGGAGTACTGGCCCATCTGGAGCGCTGGGACCGCTCGCCGGATCTCGTTGAGCCGCTGGAGGTGGCGGGCCAGCGGTGCGGACAGGGTGTCCGCGACCTTTCCGGTGGCCGAGGAGACCTTCCCGAAGTCCGAGGCCGTCACCTCACCGGCCAGGTGGCCGCCGAAGTAGGCGCGCCCGGTGGTCGCCAGCGGGCACGTCGGACCGCAGTCGATCTTCCTGCCCTTCTGGAACTCGATCTCGGAGCCGTAGTAGAGCGTCGGGATGCCCCGGAAGGTCCACATCAGCGACAGGTTCTCGGCCCAGGCGTCCGTGCCGCCGGTGTAGCGCTCGCTGCTCTTGTTGGGCCCGTAGTCATGGCTGTCGACGTAGACGACGTTGTACGTGGCGTCGTTGGTCGCGTCGTCGGAGTCCTTGCCGTTGTGGAACGCGTTGTTCGCGTCGCCGAAGTTCATGTGCATCCGCATGTCGATGACGTTCATCCCGGAGAACCGGCTGCGGTCGGGCGTGTGGTAGGCGTTGCCTTTGAGGAACGCGTTGTCCGAGACGGGCTGGGACGCGGTCCCCTGCTGCTGCTCGTCGTCGTACATCTCCAGCGCCGCCTTCTCGTCGTCAGCGCTGTACTCCTTGCGCTCCTTCCACGTGAAGAACTGCGCCGAGTGGTTGACCGAGCCGCGGTTCCACTTGTCGTTGACGAAGGCCGCTACCTCGCCGAAGACGAAGAAGTTCTTCGCCGCCTCCGCGCCGAACCGCTGCGTGACGCGCTCCTGGATGGCGGGCAGGAAACGGCGGTTCCAGGTGGTGCGGGGGATGTGCACCGCCGTGTCGAGCCGGAATCCGTCGACGCCCATGTCGATGTACTTGTCGTAGGCGCCGATCAGATAGTTCTGGACCTGGGCGTTCTCGGTGTTGAAGTCGGCGAGGTCGTCGTGCAGCCAGCAGGAGCGGGAGTCCTCGCCCTCCCAGTTGCCGATCCAGCAGTTGTGGTAGAGCGCCTTCGGGAACATGCCCGAAGTCGGGTTCGGCCACTGGCAGTTGTAGATGCGGTAGCCCTCCGGTGAGGTGTGTCCGGTGGGTGTGCCCCAGCCCACGCAGGTGTTGCCCGTCGGCTCGGCCGTGGACCACAGGTCGCCGTTGTAGTAGGACTTCCCGGACTTGGGCTCGACGGTGAGGCCGTCGTAGGCGAAGTCGTCGTTCTTCTCGTCGTAGTACCAGCTCCATTGAGCGTCGCGCACACCGTAGGCCTTCGGCGTGAACAGGCCCTTGGCGCCCCAGCGCGAGGAGTGGTTGTGGACGACGTCCTGGTAGATCTTCATGCCCTTGGCGTGGGCCGCGTCGATGAGATCCTGGTAGGAGGCTCCGGCGGACTCCAGCCGCGGGTCGACCCGGTGGAAGTCGTAGCCGTGGTAGCCGTGGTAGTCGTAGTCCGAGCGGTTGAGCACGACCGGGGTGATCCAGACCGCGGAGAAGCCGAGCCCCTTGATGTAGTCGAGCTTCTGCACCAGCCCCTTGAAGTCCCCCCGGAACATGGGGTCGTCGCCCGCCGCGTTGCCGGACTTCACGTGCTGGCTGCCGCCCCGGTTGTTCGTGGGGTCGCCGTCGTTGAAGCGGGCGGTGAGCACGAAGTAGATCGGGTCCTTGCGCGGGTCGGTGCCCAGCGGTCTGCCCACCGCCGGGGCGGCGGGCTTCTCGCCGGTGGTGGCGGAGGCCGGGGCGGACTCGGCCGAGACGTTCCCGGCGGCGTCGACGGCCCGGACGGTGTAGCGGTAGGCGGTCTTCGCCTCAAGTCCCGTGTCGGAGAGGACGGTCGAGGTGCTGTCGGTGACCACCGTGCCCTTCGACCCACCCGTCCTGAAGATCTGATACTTCGTCACGCCCCGGTCGTCCGTCGCGGGTTCCCAGGTGACCACGACCGACACGCCGTCAGCGGCGGCCTTCACCGCGGTGGGCGTGGACGGCGCCTCGCTGTCCGGCTCCTCGGCGGCGCACGGGTCCTTCGCCGAGGCGGTCACCTTGCGGTCCTTCACCGTGGTGAGCCCGGCCGCCAGGGTGTAGTCGTTGCCGTTGTTGTTGTCCCAGACACCGTTGCCGTTGTTGAACGTCGCCTGGAGTCCGGTGGCGGTGCCGAGATCGACCGTGCGCTTCACCCAGCCGGTACAGACGGCTTCCATGCCGATGCCGGGGACGGTCGTCCAGGCTCCGCCGTGCGGGCGGTAGTGGAGATTGACGGTGGGCCAGCCGACGGTGGAGTTCGCGTAGTAGACCGAGGCGGTGTTAGGCCCGCCAGGCTCATCGGGCCCCGCGTCCGCGCACGGGTCGCTGTGCGCCACTGCTCCGTCCTGGACCGTGATGTTGCCGGTGCCCAGGCCGTAGTTCTCGCCCGCGTTGTTGTCCCAGGTGCCCGAGCCGTCGGTGAAGGTCGCCTTGAGGCCGCCCGCACTGCCGAGCGGGACCGTCAGCTTGACCCAGTCGGCGCAGGCGGCCTGCATCCGCGTGCCGGGGACGGTGGTCCAGGAGCCGCCGTCGGGGGAGTAGTGCAGGTAGTACGCGGACCAGTCGCGGGTCTTCGTGGAGTAGAAGACCGTCGCCGCGGTCCCGGCGACGGCCGAGGAGGCGACGGGTTCGGTCGTCGGGGCGGGAGGCGCCCCCGGTACGGCGGTGAGGAGTCCCAGCAGCCCGGCCGCTGCCACGGCCGCCGCGAGCGGGCGTCGCGGCGGCCGGTGAGGAGTGCGTCTCATGCGTGTCTCCAGGGGAGGGAGAACCCTGACGCGCCTCGGGGTTCGGTGGGTGAACGCGATCCGGCGGCAAGCCCCGCCGGAATGTTGCTGCAATCTCTTGCGGGGAGGAAGCTACCGGTGCATGACAGGTGCGTAAAGGGATCCGGCAGGCCCGGTCCACCGGAATGGACGGCCGAGCCCAGGCGTTCGCACGGTCATGACCTTCTCCGTTGATGTGACCGTGCGCGGCTACGAGCTCGACACCCAGGGCCACCTGAACCAGGCCGTCTACCTCCAGTACGCGGAGCACGCCCGCTGGGAGCTGCTGCGGGCCGCCGGACTGCCCCAGGAGAAGCTGCTGGCCGACGGAATCGGCCCGGTGCAGCTGGAGGTGACGGTCAAGTACCTCCGGGAGCTGCGGGGCGGCGAGCGCGTACGGGTCACCTGCCGGTTCGACTACGGCACGGGCAAGACGTTCACCGTGGAGCAGCAGATCATCAAGGAGGACGGCACGGTGGCCGCGGAGATCGCCGGAGTGGCCGGCGTCCTCGATCTCGCCGAACGCCGGCTCGTCCCGGACCCGCAGGGCCGTCTGGCCGCGCTGGCGGGCAACCCGGACCTGCTGACCGACTGACCGCGGGAGGCCCTCCGCCGGCCACGTCCCGACGTGGCCGGCGGTTGCCGCGGGGTGTGTCCGACGGTCAGACGGCGGTGCCGACGACCAGGTGGTCCCCGGGGATGCCGGCCTTGCCCGGGGCGTAGTAGTCCTTGATCCCGGCGACCCACGTCTCCACCCGGATCCGGTCCCCGTCGGTCGGCTCGAAGGCGTCGAAGAGTGCGTCGATGTTCGCGGGCTCGAACCCGATCGCCCGCATCAGCGCCATGAACACCGGGCGCTCGATCAGCCCGTCGCCGTCCGGGTCGCCCAGTGCGGCCAGCGCCTCGGCGAACACGGCGACGGTGGCGTCGAACCGCTCCGGCGACAGCACGCACGCGGTGAACTCCTCGAAGCTGATCTCGCCGTTCCCGTCGGCGTCCAGCTCGGTGAGCAGAGTCGTCCAGTACCGCCTGAACGCCGCGCGCATCGCGTCCTTCGCCGCCTGATCCGACTCGTGCGCCTCGCGGACGACGCGGTCGGCCATGAGATCGAAGTCGTCCTGCTCCAGGACGCCGTTGGCATTGGCGTCGAACAGGGAGAAGACGAGCGCGACCCGCCTGGTGGCCTCAGTTCCCATGAATCCGTCACCTTTCTCCGCACATCACGTACCGCCGGCCGTGGCCCGGTGCCCCGTCGGCCCACCCACTCTCCGGCCGGGCGGCGGCGTGTGCGGCGAAAGCGGTGATCCCTTCACCTGAAGGACGTACCCGTCTCCGCGTAAACGTCGAGTCGAGGCAGAGGAAGGGGCTCGCCGCCGCCGCGCGCCCCCGGCCCTCTAGGCTGGGCGGATGCGCCACCCGTCCGCCGCGAGCGGTTCCCGTGCGACCGAGGTCCGGTCCCCGTGACCAAGGGGACCCGGGCGACCTCTGTGACGAGGGAGACCCGGACGCTGCCCGCGCTCGCGCCCGGCTCGGTGGAGACGCCGTTCGTCATCAAGGACTACGGCGAGGTCGTCACCCACGACACGCTCTGGGACGCACACTCCCACCCCTTCCACGAACTGCTCTGGAACGAGCGCGGCGCCTCCACGGCGGTGGTCGGCCAACGCGTCTGGACGATCACCCCCACGCTCGGCCTCTGGATGCCCGCCGGCACGCTGCACACCGGCTCGGCGACCGCCGGAACCTGGCTCCGCGCCGGCTTCTTCGGCTTCCGCACCACCGCGTCGATCTCCGACATCCCGGTCGCCGTCGAGATCACCCCGCTGCTGCGCCTGCTGCTGGAACGTCTCGGCGAACCCGGCCTCGCCGCCGCCTCGCGGGCCGCGACCGAGACGCTGGTGCTCGACGTGCTCACCCCGTCGCCCCGCGAACTGCTCGTGCGGATCCCGACCTCCGACCTGCTGCGCCCGATCGCCGACACGGTGCGCGAGGACCCCGCCGACCGGCGGACGCTGACGGAGTGGGCGTCCGCCCTCGGCGTCAGCGCCCGTACGGTCACCCGGGCGTTCACCGCCGAGACCGACACGAGCTTCGTGCGCTGGGTGGCGGCGGTCCGTGCCCAGCACGCGATCGGCCTGCTGGCCCGCGGGTGGGACGTGGAGAGCGTGGCCGAACAGGTCGGCTACCGCTCGGCGAGCGCGTTCGGCGTCGCCTTCCGGCGTACGACGGGACGCACTCCGGGCAGCTTCCACCCGGGGTGACCTGAAGGGGCGGGGCCGGAGCGGCGGGTGGGCGGGGTGGGAGGAGCGGGAGCGGTTCGCCTGTCCGTTTCGCTACAGGGGCTGTCCCGAACGCTCGATTGCGACACTCGGCCCCCTCTCATAAAGTTCCAAGGCAAGCCTTACCTAAGCCAGACGCGTCGCGCAGCGCTCCACGACGGGCACCCCCACCCCGGACGTGCGAGCAGCGCCACCCCCGACATCCGGAAAGCCGGGTACACACCCATGTCTTCACACCGTCTCCGTCTGCTCGTCGTGGCTGCCGCCCTCGTCGGCGTCTCCGCCTGCGGCGGGAGCTCCGACTCCGGGAGCAAGGACGAGAGCCGCTCCGACGGCGCGTTCCCCCTGACCGTCGAGCACGCCCTCGGCAAGACCACCATCCCGGCCAGGCCGAAGCGCGTCGCGACCGTCAACTGGGCCAACCACGAAGTGCCGCTCGCGCTCGGCGTCGTGCCGGTCGGCATGGCCGCGGCGAACTTCGGCGACGACAACGACGACGGCGTGCTGCCCTGGGTCGAGGAGAAGCTCGACGAGCTGAAGGCCAAGACGCCGGTCCTCTTCGACGAGACGGACGGCATCGACTTCGAGGCCGTCGCGGACACGAAGCCGGACGTCATCCTCGCCGCGTACTCGGGTCTGACCAAGAAGGACTACGAGACCCTCAGCGAGATCGCCCCCGTGGTCGCCTACCCGGACGCCGCCTGGGCGACGCCCTGGCGCGAGATCATCCGGACGAACAGCAAGGCGATCGGGCTGGCCGGCGAGGGCGAGAAGCTGATCAAGAAGCTCGACGGGGACATAGCCAAGACCGCCGCCAAGTACCCGCAGCTCAAGGGCAAGTCGGCGATGTTCATGACGCACGTCGACCCCAGCGACGTCAGCGAGGTCGGCTTCTACACCGCCCACGACACCCGCACCCAGTTCTTCCAGGACCTCGGGATGAAGATCCCCGGGTCCATCGCGAAGGCCTCCGAGGGCACGGACAAGTTCGCCCTCACCAAGAGCGCCGAGCAGATCGACGCGTTCGACGACGTCGACATCATCACCGGCTACGGCGACGACACCGGTGAGCTGCTGAAGACCATCACCAAGGACCCGCTGCTCTCGAAGATCCCGGCCGTCGAGCGCGGCTCCACCTACCTGCTGCCCGGCAGCAGCCCGCTGGCCACCGCCGCCAACCCGACGCCGCTGTCGATCGGTTACGTGCTGGACGACTACGCCGCCGCCCTCGCCGAGGCCGCGGACAAGGTCAAGTGACCACGCTCGACACCCGCACCCCGCCGGACGCCGTCACCACCAGGCGTCCGGCGGGCGTGCGCCTGCTGTGGGTCCTGCTCTCCGTGCTCGCCCTGGCCGCCGTCATGCTGGCCTCCGTCGCCTTCGGCTCCCGCGACGTCCCCTGGTCCGACGTCGTCGCGGCGCTCGGCGGCTCCGACGACACCCTGGGACAGGCGGCCGCGACCAAGCGCATGCCCCGTACGGTCCTCGCCGTCGTCATCGGCGCGGCACTCGGCCTCGCGGGCGGCGTCATGCAGGGCGTGACCCGCAACCCGCTGGCCGACCCGGGCATCCTCGGCGTCAACATGGGAGCCTCCCTCGCCGTCGTCACGGCGGTCGCCTTCTTCGGACTCACCTCGCCGGGCGGATACATCTGGGTCGCCATCGTGGGCGCCGCCCTCTCCGCCCTGTTCGTCTACACCGTCGGAACGCTCGGCAGGGGAGGGGCCACCCCACTCAAGCTGGCGCTCGCCGGGGCCGCCACATCGGCCGCCTTCGCGTCGCTCGTCAGCGCGGTCATCCTGCCGCGCAACGACATCGCCGGAAGCTTCAAGCTCTGGCAGATCGGCGGCGTCGGCGGCGCGTCCTTCGAACGCATCGGCCAGGTCGCGCCGTTCCTCGCGGTCGGCTTCGCCGTCTGCCTGCTCTCCGCCCGCGCCCTGAACTCCCTCGCGCTGGGCGACGAGTTGGCGGCCGGTCTCGGCGAACGCGTCGCCGTGGCACGGGCCGTGGCCGCACTCGGAGCCGTCCTGCTGTGCGGAGCGGCCACCGCCGTCGCCGGGCCGATCGGCTTCGTCGGCCTCGTCGTCCCGCACACCTGCCGGCTGCTCGTCGGCGTCGACCACCGCTGGCTCCTGCCGCTCTCGGCGGTGCTCGGCGGGGTCCTGCTCACCGCCGCCGACGTCGTCGGCCGGATCGTGGCACGCCCCTCCGAGATCGACGTCGGCATCGTCACGGCCCTGATCGGGGCACCGTTCTTCATCTACATCGTCCGCCGACAGAAGGTACGTGCCCTGTGAGCGCCCCTGTCCTCACCCGGCCCGCCTCCGTCGAGGCCGCCACCCGCCGCCGCGTCCGGGGCGCCTCGCGCCGCCGCCGCGTCGTCCTGGTGCTGGTGGTCCTCGTGCTCGCCGCTTTCGCCGTGACTCTCATGGCGGGCCGCACCTACTACCCGCCCGGCGACGTGTTCCGGGTGATCCTGGGCGAGCAGGTGCCGGGCGCGTCGTTCACGGTGGGCCGGCTGCGGCTGCCCCGGGCCGTTCTCGCCCTGGTCGGCGGATTCAGCTTCGGGCTCGCCGGCGTCACCTTCCAGACGATGCTCCGCAACCCGCTCGCCAGCCCCGACATTATCGGCATCAGCTCCGGGGCGAGCGCCGCCGCGGCCATCGCGATCGTGACCCTGTCCCTCGGCGAGGTGCAGGTCTCCGTTCTCGCCATCGCCGCCGGACTCGGGGTCGCCCTGCTCGTGTACTCGCTGGCGTTCAAGGGCGGTGTCGCCGGCACCCGGCTCATCCTCATCGGCATCGGGATCTCCGCGATGCTCGACAGCGTCACCTCCTACGTCCTGTCCCAGGCCGCCGAATGGGACCTCCAGGAGGCGATGCGCTGGCTGACCGGCAGCCTCAACGGAGCCGGCTGGGACCAGGTCGTCCCCGCGCTCGTCGCGGCGGCCGTCCTCACCCCGCTGCTGCTGGGCCAGGCCCGCAACCTCTCCGCGCTCCAGCTCGGCGACGACACCGCCTCCGCCCTCGGCGTACGCGTCGAACGCACCCGGATCACCGTGATCGTCGCCGCCGTCGGGCTCATCGCCTTCGCCACGGCGGCGGCCGGCCCCATCGCGTTCGTGGCGTTCCTCTCCGGGCCCATCGCCGCCCGGATCGTCGGAGCGGGCGGCTCGCTGCTCGTACCCGCCGGACTCGTCGGCTCGCTGCTCGTCCTCGTCGCCGACTTCACCGGCCAGTTCGCCTTCGGCGAGCGCTACCCGGTCGGCGTCGTCACCGGCGTCCTCGGAGCCCCCTACCTCGTCTACCTGATCATCCGCACCAACCGGGCGGGAGGCTCGCTGTGACCACGCACCACCGACTGACCGCCGAAGGACTCACCCTCGGCTACGGAGACCGCACCGTCGTCGACGCCCTCGACCTGGCCGTACCGCCCGGTCGGATGACCGTGATCGTCGGCGCGAACGCCTGCGGCAAGTCGACGCTGCTGCGCTCCATGTCCCGGCTGCTCGCCCCGCGCGCGGGCCGCGTCGTCCTGGACGGCAAGGAGGTGCACCGGCTGCCCGCCAAGGAACTGGCCCGCACCCTCGGCCTGCTGCCGCAGTCGCCGATCGCACCCGAGGGCATCACCGTCTCCGACCTCGTCGGCCGCGGCCGCCACCCGCACCAGGGCATCTTCTCCCGCTGGAACGAGAAGGACGACGCCGCCGTGGCCGCCGCCCTGGAGGCCACGCACACCGAGCCGCTCGCCGACCGCGCCGTGGACGAACTCTCCGGCGGCCAGCGCCAGCGCGTGTGGATCGCCATGGCCCTCGCCCAGCAGACCGATCTGCTGCTGCTCGACGAGCCGACCACCTTCCTCGACGCCAGCCACCAGATCGAGGTCCTCGACCTCCTCACCGACCTGAACCGCTCGCGCGGCACCACCATCGTCATGGTCCTCCACGACCTCAACCTCGCCGCCCGGTACGCCGACCACCTGATCGCCCTGGCCGACGGCGGGCTCCACGCGTCCGGCGCCCCGGCCGAGGTGCTGACGGAGGAGACCGTACGGGCGGTGTTCGACCTCGACAGCCGGATCATCGAGGACCCCGTCTCGGGGCGACCCCTGATGCTCCCGATCGGCCGCCACCACGTGCTGGACGTCGCGGACCGGGCCGCGGCACCGGTCCCTCAGGAATCCAGCAGCGCCGAGCCGTACCAGTCGGAGGCGTCGGTCACCCCCGGCAGCGCGAGGAAGTAGCCGCCTCCCGTCGTGGTGCTGAAGTCCGCGAACCGCTCGCCCTCCAGTCGCTTCTGCACCGTCGCGAACTGCCGGGCGATGTCCTGCTGGTAGCAGCAGAAGACCAGCCCCACGTCGAGCGTCCCGTCGGGCGCGAGGCCCCGGTCCACGTTGTAGCTCCGGCGCAGCAGGACCGAGTCCTCGCTCCCGGGGGTACGCGGATTGGCCCGGCGGATATGGGAGTCCAGCGGTGTCACCCGGCCCTGCGGGTCGCGCCCGTAGTCGAGCGGGTCGCTCTCCTTGCGCCCGTCGAGCGGCGCTCCGGTCGACTTGCGCCGGCCGAAGATCCGCTCCTGCTCGCCCAGCGGGACCCCGTCCCAGGCCTCGGCCCGCAGTCGGATGGTGCGCAGGACCTGGTAGCTCCCGCCGCGCGCCCAGTCCGGCCCCTCCGGACCGACCCAGACGAGCCGGTTCATCTCCCGCGCCGATGCCGTGTCCGGATGCGCGGTGCCGTCCTTGAAACCGGTGAACGACCGCGGGCTGCCCTCGGGGCGCGGCGGGTTCAGGAAGCCGTCGACCCGCCACCGGGTCCGCAGCAGCCCCGCGGTCTCCCGGGCCAGATCCCGTACGACATGGAGGACGGCGTCCGGGTGCTGGGCGCAGACCTGCACCGAGAGATCGCCGTGGCAGCCGCCGGGTTCGAGCCGGTCCCCGGGGAATCGGGGCATCCGGGTGAGTCCGGGCGGCCGTGCCCCCTCCAGCCCGAAACGCCCGTCGAACAGCGAGGCGCCGACCCCGACGGTGATGGTCAGCCGGTCCTTCGGAGCCTGTAGCGCCGCCACGTCCGGGTCCTTCGGCGTGACACCCGCCGTCAGGGTGCGGCACCGCGCGGTCAGCTTCTCGAGGAGCGCAGCGAGATCCTTCCGGCCGTGCACGAGCACGTCGAAGGCGGCGAAGCCGCCGAACGGCTGCTGCGGGGTGAGGATCCCCGCCTGGTGCGCACCGTGGAACGGCACCCGGCCGTCGGCGGAGTCCGCCGACGGCCGGGTGCCGGATGCAGCGCTCACCGACACCGTGCCGATCAGTCCGGCGGCCCCCACGACGCTCGCGGCCCCCCGTACGAAGGCACGTCGGCCGGGACGCACATCCCGGCTTTGGTCACTTTCCGTCATAGCCGTTCTCTTTCCGGGATCTGGGCGGTCTGCTCTGTCTCTCTCACCTCTACCGCGCGGAGCACCAGGTCAGTGCGGCTTCCTCCGTGCGGGGGAGGATCGCTTGGGCCGGGAGGCCGAGCGCCGGGGCGTGCGCCCCCCTGATCGGCTGACTGCGAAGCGTGAGTGACATGTTTCACAGAGTGACGGGGGACACAGGGGAGGTCTGTTCCCGGGCCCGGCGCCGGGATGCCCTGAAACACCCGAACCGGCCCATGGGGAGAACCTCGGTGGAGAACACCTCGGTGCAGAACGCCTCGGTGGAGGACGACGAGACCGTACGGAGCTGTCCGTTCGACTACGCGCAGCAGTTGGAGTTCGACCCTCAGCTCAAGCAGTTGCTGACCGAGGAGCCGGTGTCCCGCATCCGGATGGCGTACGGAGAGGGCGAGGCCTGGCTGGTCACCCGCTACGAGGACGTCCGGACGGTCACCAGCGACCGGCGGTTCAGCCGCAGCGCCGTCCTCGGCCGTGACTTCCCCCGGATGACCCCGGAGCCCATCGTCCAGGCCGAGTCCATCAACCTCATGGACCCGCCCGCCAGCAGCAGGCTCCGCAGCCTGGTCGCCAAGAGCTTCACCCCGCGCCGCGTGGAGCAGATGCGCGGCGGGACCCAACGCGTCGTCGACCGGCTGCTGGACGAGATGGCGGACGAGGGCTCACCGGCCGACTTCGTCGCCAGGGTCTCCTCGCCGCTGCCGCTGATCACCATCTGCGAGGCGCTCGACATCCCCGAGGCCGACCGCCCCTGGCTCCGGGCCCACGCCATGACGATGATGAACGTCGGCGCCGCGGGCAAGGAGGACGCCGTACGCGCCAAGGCGGAACTGCGGGGCTACTTCCAGGAACTGACCGCGAATCGCCGCCGCTCCCCGGGCGAGGACCTCATCAGCACCCTCGCCACCGCCCGGGACGGCGCCGAACTGCTCGACGACGACGAGCTGGCCGTCATGGCGATGGTCCTGCTCATCACCGGCCAGGACACCACCACCTACCAGCTCGGCAACATCGCCTACACCCTGCTCACCCGCCCGGAACTCCTGTACTCCCTCCAGGCCGAACCGGCGCGGCTGCCGCGCACTCTGGAGGAACTGCTGCGCCACATCCCCTTCCGCAAGGGCGTCGGCATCCCGCGCATCGCGTTGGAGGACGTGGAGCTCGGAGGTGTCCTCATCAAGGCCGGCGACGTGGTGCACGTGTCCTATCTGACGGCGAACCGGGACGCCGCCAAGTTCGACCGCCCCGACGAGCTGGACCCCGACCGGCCGTCCATCCCCCACATGACGTTCGGCTGGGGTGCCCACCACTGCCTGGGCGCGCCGCTGGCCACCATGGAACTGGAAGTGGCCTTCTCCACGCTGCTGACCCGCTTCCCGGCCCTGCGTCTGGACGTGCCGCCCGAGGACATCGAGTGGAACACGACGTCCATCTGGCGTTACCCGCTCGCTCTGCCCGTCACCTGGTGACGAGAGCCTCCGCTCCGAGATACGAGGAGAACCCATGGCGACCCTGTGCCGACCGGCCATCGCTGTGCCCGAGCACGTCATCACGATGCAGCAGACCCTGGACCTGGCCCGGGAGACCCACGCCGGGCACCCGCAGCGCGACCTCGTCCTGCGGCTCATCCAGAACACCGGCGTCCAGACCCGGCACCTCGTGCAACCCATCGAGGAAACCCTGAAGCACCCCGGATTCGAGCTCCGCAACCGGGTGTACGAGGCCGAGGCCAAGAGACGGGTGCCCGACGTCGTCCGGCAGGCCCTCGCCCACGCCGAGACCGACCCGTCCGAGATCGACCTGATCGTCTACGTCTCCTGCACGGGTTTCATGATGCCCTCGCTGACCGCGTGGATCATCAACACCATGGGCTTCCGGCCCGAGACCCGCCAACTCCCCATCGCCCAGCTCGGCTGCGCGGCCGGCGGCGCGGCCATCAACCGCGCGCACGACTTCTGCCTGGCCTACCCCGAGGCCAACGTCCTCATCGTCTCCTGCGAGTTCTGCTCGCTCTGCTACCAGCCCACCGACATCGGCGTCGGCTCGCTGCTCTCCAACGGGCTCTTCGGCGACGCCCTCTCCGCCGCAGTCGTCCGGGGGCAGGGCGGCACCGGCATGCGGCTGGAGCGCAACGGCTCGCACCTGGTGCCCGACACCGAGGACTGGATCTCCTACGCGGTCCGCGACACCGGCTTCCACTTCCTGCTGGACAAGCGGGTCCCCGGCACCATGGAGATGCTCGCCCCCGTCCTCCAGGACCTGGTCGACCTGCACGGCTGGTCCGTTCCCGACATGGACTTCTTCATCGTCCACGCGGGCGGACCGCGCATCCTGGACGACCTCTGCCACTTCCTGAAGCTGCCGCCGGAGATGTTCCGCTACAGCCGGGCCACCCTCACCGAACGCGGCAACATCGCCAGCTCCGTCGTCTTCGACGCGCTGGCCAGGCTCTTCGACGACGGGGGAGCCGCCGAGTCCGCCCAGGGCCTCATCGCCGGCTTCGGGCCCGGCATCACCGCCGAGGTGGCCGTGGGCAGTTGGACGAACGACGACCTGCGCCCGTCCGTGGAGCACGACCTCGACGCGCTGGAGCTGACCGCCGGCGTTGCGCTGTCCGGCTGAACCGGCTAAGGCGACCGGCGGACGGGGACGAAGGAACGGGTGTTCGCGCTTCGCGGATGCACTCGCTCCGCGAACGGATCCCCACCCCGAGGAGAATGCATGCGCCTGCCTGCCCGATGGGCCACGGCCGCCCTGCTGCTGATCGCCCCGATGATCGCCACCCCTGCCCCGGCCTCGGCCGACAACGGACCGGAAGGGGTCGCGGTGGAGCAGTCCACCCGGGCCGTACCCGGGCAGTACATCGTCACCCTGGAGCCCGAACTCTCGCCGGACACCGTCCTGCGGGAGCTCGGGCTCGCCCCGTTGTTCCGCTACGGAAACGTCCTGCACGGCTTCGCCGCCACGCTCACCGCCGCCGAACTCGAAGCGGTACGGACCGTTCCGGGCGTCCTCGCCGTCGAGGAGAACGCCGAGGTGGCCGTGGAGGCGCCCAAGGCGGGAAGTCTCTTCCGTGCCCCCGCGGCCGACTGGGGCACCGACCGCATCGACCAGCGCACCCTGCCGCTGGACAACACCTTCACCACCACGGCCACCGGCGAGGGCGTGAAGGTCTACGTCGTCGACACCGGGATCGACGCCGCGCACAGCGAGTTCGGCGGCCGGGTGGTGAACGGATACGACGCCGTCGGGGACGGCCGCGACGGCATGGACTGCAACGGACACGGCACCCACGTCGCGGGCACCGCGGGCGGCGCGACCTCCGGCGTGGCAAAGGACGCCTCGCTGGTCAACGTACGCGTCCTGAACTGCGAGGGCCGGGGCACCTGGGCCGGCATTCTCGCCGGGTTCGACTGGGTCGCCAAGGATGCCGCCCGCACCAAGGCCCCCGCCGTGCTGAACGCCTCGCTCGGCGGCGCCCGCTCCACCGCGGTCGACGCGGCGGTCGAGTCCGTCGCCGGCGCGGGCGTGCTGCCCGTCGTGGCCGCCGGGAACGACGACCGGGACGCCTGCGACGTCTCCCCGGCCGCCGCCGACGGCGTGGTCACGGTCGGCGCGAGCGACCGGCAGGACCGGGAGACCTCCTTCAGCAACTGGGGCTCCTGCCTCGCGCTGTACGCCCCCGGGGCCGACATCGTCTCCGCCCGGCTCGGCGGCGGCACCGTCTCGCTGAACGGCACGTCCATGGCCAGTCCGCACGTCGCGGGCGTCGCCGCGCTCTACAAGGAGTCGAACCCCTCGGCGTCGCCCGCCGCCGTCGCGCGGTGGCTCAACGACACGGCCACCCCGGACGTGCTCACCGGCCTCGGCCAGGGCTCGCCCGACCGGCTGCTGTACACCGGCGACCTCTGACGATCCGTCGGACGGCCCGCCCGGCTCCCCGCGCGGGGCCGGGGAGCGGTTACCGCGCGGCGGGAACCGCTCCCCGGCCCGGCCGCCCGACTGTTGTCGGGACGGTGGACGGTGTCTCATTTCTCTGCAACTCTCTGACGGCACAACGCAAAACAGGCCGCAGCGTACGCAGAAATCCGTGTTCCCTGGCTGCGGTCACAGAGCCGCGCCCTCGACGCGCCCTGCGCCGAGGCCGAAGATCGGGGAGCTATGAGAGTCCAACGCTGGAGATGGCGGGCGATATCCGCCGTGGTCACGACGAGTCTTCTGATGATCGGCGTACCGTCGCTCGCCGCAGCGGCGGCCGCCGGTCCCAACCTCGCCGCGGGGCGGGCCGCGGCCGCGAGCAGCGCCCACGCCGAGTACGGCGCGTCCAACATCACCGACGGCAACCGGTCGACGTACTGGGAGAGCGCCGGAGGCGGACTGCCCCAGTGGGTCCAGACCGACCTGGGCGCGGGCGCCCGCGTCGACGAGGTCAAGCTGACGCTCCCGGCGGGCTGGGAGACCCGCACCCAGACGCTGTCGCTCCAGGGCAGCGCGGACGGCACGAGCTTCGCGACCCTGAAGAGCTCCGCGACGTACACCTTCGCCCCGGGGGCGGCGAACGAGGTCACCATCGCGTTCCCTGCCACCCTGACCCGGTTCGTACGGGTCAACATCACCGCCAACACCGGCTGGCAGGCCGCCCAGCTCTCCGAGTTGGAGGTCCGTGGGGCCGGCGAGTCCTCGGCCGATCTGGCGGCGGGCAAGACCCTCACCGCCAGCAGCAGCAACGGTTCGCAGACCCCGGCCAACGCCAACGACGCCAACCGCGACAGCTACTGGGCGAGCCGCAACGACCAGTTCCCGCAGTGGATCCAGGCCGACCTGGGCGCGTCGCTGGGCGTGGACCGGGTGGTGCTGCGGCTGCCCGACGGCTGGGCGGCGCGGAGCCAGACGCTGAAGCTCCAGGGCAGCACCGACGGCTCGGACTTCACCGACCTCACCGCCTCCAAGGCCTACCGCTTCGACGCGGCGGGGGGACAGTCGGCGACGATCACCTTCGACGCCACGACGACGCGCCACGTCCGTGTCCTGATCACCGCCAACACCGGTGCACAGGCCGCCCAGTTGGCAGAGCTGGAGGTCTACGGACCCACCACCGGAGACACGCAGGCGCCGACCGCGCCGACGAACCTCGCGTTCACCGAGCCCGCCACCGGCCAGATCCGGCTGACCTGGAAGGCCGCGACGGACGACAAGGGCGTCACCGGCTACGACGTCTACGCCGACGGCACCCTGCTCACCAGTGTCGCGGGCAACGTCACCACGTACACCGACCCCCGCCCGGCCGGGCGGAGCGTCAGCTACTTCGTCCGCGCCAAGGATGCGGCGGGCAACGTCTCGGCCGACAGCAACACCGTCACCCGTAGCGGCGACACCGGCGACACCCAGGCCCCCACCGCCCCCTCCGCGCTGGCGTTCACCGAGCCGTCCAGCGGTTCGGTCAAGCTGACGTGGCAGGCGTCCACCGACAACAAGGGCGTGACGGGCTACGACGTCTACGCCAACAACGTGCTGCGCGGCAGCGTCGCGGGCAACGTGCTGACGTACACCGACACCCAGTCGGCGTCCACCACGGTCAGCTACGTCGTACGCGCGAAGGACGCGGCGGGCAATGTCTCCGGCGACAGCAACACCGCCACCCGCAACGGGCAGAGCGGCTCCGCCTCCAACCTCGCCGTGAACAAGCCGATCACCGCCTCCTCGGTGGTCCACACCTACGTCGCACAGAACGCCAACGACAACAGCACCTCCACCTACTGGGAGGGCGCGGGCGGCAGTTACCCGAACACGCTCACGGTGAAGCTCGGCTCCAACGCCGACACCGAGAACGTCGTCCTCAAGCTCAACCCCGACAGCAGCTGGGGGCCGCGCACCCAGCGCATCGAGGTCCTGGGCAGGGAACAGAGCTCCTCGTCCTTCAACTCCCTGGTCGCCGCCAAGGATTACGCCTTCAGTCCCGCCTCCGGCAACACGGTGACCATCCCGGTCCCCGCCCGCGTCGCGGACGTCCAGCTGAAGTTCACCGCCAACAGCGGCTCCGGCGCGGGCCAGGTCGCCGAGTTCCAGGTGCTGGGCGCTCCGGCGGCCAACCCCGACCTCCAGGTCACCGGCATCACCGCCGCGCCCGCCGCCCCGGTCGAGACGGACGAGATCACCCTGACCGCGACCGTCCGCAACGCCGGAGCGCTCGCCGCCGCGGCGAGCAAGGTCGAGCTCCGGCTCGGCTCCACCAAGGTCGCCACCGCCTCGGTCGGCGCACTCGCGTCGGGCGCCTCCACACAGGTCAGCGCCTCCATCGGGGCCCGGAACGCGGGCAGTTACGAGCTGAGCGCGGTCGCCGACCCGGCGGCCGAGGTCATCGAGCAGAACGAGACCAACAACACCTACACCAGCGCCTCCCCGCTGGTCGTGAAGCCGGTCTCCAGCTCGGACCTGGTGGCCGCCGCGGTCACCACCTCACCCTCGGCCGCCTCCGCGGGCGACACGGTCACCTTCTCCGTCGCTCTGAAGAACCTGGGCACGGTGGCCTCGGCGGCCGGCGCCCACGGCATCACGCTGACCCTCGTCGACAGCAAGGGCGCCACGGTGAAGACCCTCACCGGCGCCCAGAACGGGGCCATCGCGGCGGGCGCCACCACCGCAACCGTCCCGCTGGGCACCTGGACCGCTGCCAACGGCTCGTACACCGTACGGACCGTGATCGCGGCCGACGCCAACGAGCTCCCGGTCAAGCGCGAGAACAACACCTCCACCCAGGCGCTCTTCATCGGACGCGGCGCCAACATGCCGTACGACATGTACGAGGCGGAGGACGGCGCGACCGGTGGCGGCGCACAGGTCGTCGGTCCGAACCGGACCGTCGGGGACATCGCGGGCGAGGCCTCGGGGCGCAAGGCCGTCACGCTCAACAGCACCGGCAACTACGTCGAGTTCACCACCCGGGCCTCGACCAACACCCTGGTCACCCGGTTCTCCATCCCCGACGCCCCGGGCGGCGGAGGCATCGACTCCACGCTGAACGTCTACGTCGACGGCGCCTTCCTGAAGAAGATCGACCTCACCTCGAAATACGCCTGGCTGTACGGGAACGAGGCCGCGCCCGGCAATTCCCCGGGCTCCGGGGCGCCCCGTCACATCTACGACGAGGCGAACGTGATGCTGGGCAGGACGGTCCCGGCGGGGTCCAGGATCCGGCTCCAGAAGGACAGCGCCAACACGAGCACGTACGCGATCGACTTCATCAACCTGGAGCAGGTCGCACCGGTAGCCAACCCGAACCCCGCCACGTACACCGTGCCTGCGGGCTTCACCCACCAGGACGTCCAGAACGCCCTGGACAAGGTCCGCATGGACACCACCGGCACGCTGGTGGGCGTCTACCTCCCGGCGGGGGAGTACAGCACGGCGAGCAAGTTCCAGGTCTACGGCAAGGCCGTCAAGGTGGTCGGGGCCGGCCCCTGGCACACTCGCTTCAATGCCCCGTCCACGCAGGACAACACCGATGTCGGCTTCCGGGCCGAGGCCAGTGCCAAGGGGTCGTCGTTCGCGAACTTCGCGTACTTCGGCAACTACACGTCCCGGATCGACGGGCCCGGCAAGGTCTTCGACTTCTCGAACGTGTCGGACATCGTCATCGACAACATCTGGAACGAGCACATGGTGTGCCTCTACTGGGGCGCGAACACCGACAACGTCACCATCAAGAACTCCCGGATCCGCAACATGTTCGCCGACGGCGTCAACATGACCAACGGGTCCACCGACAACCTCGTGGCCAACAACGAGGCGCGGGCCACCGGTGACGACAGCTTCGCGCTCTTCTCGGCGATCGACGCCGGGGGAGCGGACATGAAGAACAACGTCTACGAGAACCTGACGTCGATCCTCACCTGGCGCGCGGCTGGCATCGCCGTCTACGGCGGGTACGACAACACCTTCCGCAACATCCACATCGCCGACACTCTGGTGTACTCCGGGATCACGGTCAGCTCACTGGACTTCGGCTACCCGATGAACGGCTTCGGGACCGGACCGACGAAGATCGAGAACGTCTCGATCGTGCGCGCGGGCGGTCACTTCTGGGGATCGCAGACCTTCCCCGGGATCTGGCTGTTCTCGGCCTCCAAGGTGTTCCAGGGGATCCGGATCTCGGACGTCGACATCGTCGATCCCACCTATAGCGGGATCATGTTCCAGACGAACTACGTCGGCGGACAGCCCCAGTTCCCGATCAAGGACACCGTGCTCAGCGACATCTCCATCTCGGGGGCGCGCAAGAGCGGTGACGCGTTCGACGCCAAGTCCGGCTTCGGACTGTGGGCCAACGAGATGCCGGAGGCCGGGCAGGGCCCCGCCGTCGGCGAGGTCACCTTCAACGGGCTGAGGCTCAGCGACAACGCCCAGGACATCAAGAACACCACACCCGGCTTCAAGATCAATATCAACCCGTAGTCGGGGGAGAGGACGGAGAGCTCGCAAGGGGGTGCTTCCCGGTGGCCGGGTAGCGCCCCCTATGCGTGCAATCCTTGCGTTGATAAGTCAATTGCTTGCACTGCTTACGTTAGTCTTGCGGCATGACGCGACGACTTGCTCAGGTTGCCAAGAAGGTTGGGGTCAGCGAGGCCACGGTGAGCCGGGTGCTGAACGGCAAGCCCGGGGTGTCCCGGACCACCCGGCAGTCCGTGCTGACGGCCCTGGACGTCCTCGGCTACGAGCGGCCCACCCAACTGCGGGGCGAGCGCGCCCGACTCGTCGGCCTCGTCCTGCCCGAACTACAGAACCCGATCTTCCCCGCCTTCGCGGAGGTGATCGGCGGCGCCCTGGCCCAGCAGGGGCTCACCCCCGTCCTGTGCACCCAGACCAAGGGCGGCGTCTCCGAAGCGGACTACGTGGACCTCCTGCTCCAGCAGCAGGTCTCCGGCGTGGTCTTCGCCGGAGGCCTGTTCGCCCAGGCGGACGAGGCCCATGAGCACTACCACCGGCTCGCCGAGCGCCGCATCCCCGTCGTGCTGATCAACGCCTCCATAGAAGGCCTCGACTTCCCCTGCGTCTCCTGCGACGACGCCGTCGCGATCGAGCGCGCCTGGCGCCACCTGGCCTCCCTCGGCCACGAGCGCATCGGCGTGGTGATGGGCCCCTCCGACCACGTGCCCTCCCGCCGCAAACTCGCCGCGGCCCGATCCGTGGCGTCGGCCACCGGCGGCGAGCTGACGGAGGCGCACGTCGAGCGCTCGATGTTCTCCCTGGAGGGCGGCCAGGCGGCGGCCTCCCGACTGCTGGAGCGGGGCGTCACCGGGATCATCTGCGCCAGCGACCCCCTGGCGCTCGGCGCCGTCCGCGCGGCCCGCAGGCGCGGCCTCGGGGTGCCGTCCGACATCTCGGTCGTCGGCTACGACGACTCGGCGTTCATGAACTGCACCGAACCCCCGCTCACCACCATCCGCCAGCCCATCGAGGCCATGGGCCGGGCCGCCGTCGAACTGCTCTGCGCGGGCATCCAGGGCGGGACGCTCCCGCCGGACGAGCTGCTTTTCGAGCCGGAGCTGGTGGTACGGGGCTCCACCGCGAAGGCCCCCCGCTGAGTCCGGCGGACCGAGGCGACCCGCACGCCGTCCGGGTACGCCAGGATCGCGGGGCGCGTGCGGCTGCGGCACAGTGGGGCTATGGACGACCTCAACGCACTCGCCGAGGAACACCTGACAGCCGCCCGCGCCGCCGCCCACGGGCGCAGCGCCCACCTCCTGCTCCAGCAGCCTCCCTTGCGGCAGACGGTGATCGCCCTCACCGAGGGGACCGCGCTCGACGAGCACAACGCGCCGCCCGCCGCCTCGCTCCTCGTCCTGCGCGGCAGCGTCCGCCTCACCGCCGCGTCCGGCGACGCGGAACTCCTCGCCGGAACCCTGCACCCGATTCCGCAGGAACGGCATGGACTGCTGGCGCTCAGCGACGCGGTGGTCCTGCTCACGGCCGTCAACGACTGACCCGCCCGGATCGACAGGGCGCACCCCCCAGGTGTGCTTCGGCCGCGACGTGGCAGGAGAGGATCGTGCGGGGTCGGCACGTCCGGGAACGGGCAGGTCACCCCACCCGCCGCGTTCGCCCACGTCCCCGGAGTACCAGCTTGCCCACCCAGACCGCGTCCGCCGCGGACAGTACCGCCCCCTCGGACGGACCCGCCGCACCACCCCGCCGCTGGCGCACCGCTCTGCGCCGCACCCCGGTCTCCCTGTGGAACGACGACGTCACCGACTGGGCCGCCGCCCTGACGTACTACGCCATCCTCGCCCTGCTCCCGGCGCTCCTGGTCACCGTGTCCGTGATCGGGCTCGCCAACCCCGACGCGACCGGCGCCCTCATCGCCGACATCACCGCGTTCGCCCCCGCCGAGTCCGGCGACGCCCTGCGCAGGCCGTTGGAGGCGGCCACCGAGCAGCGTTCCGCCGTCTGGCTGCTCGTCGCTACCGGATCCGTGAGCGCCGTGTGGTCCGCGTGCAGCTACCTCGCGGTCTTCCGCCGGGCACTGCACGCGATGTACGGCGTCCGGGAGACGCGCCCGCCCCTGCGGCAGGCGCACATCATCGTCGTCTCGGCGATCGGCCTGCTCCTCCTGCTGATGACGAGCGCGTTCGCCCTCGTCATGACCGGCCCGCTGGCCCGCTGGCTCGGCCGCCGCGTCGGCCTGCCGCACGAGGGGGAGACCCTGTGGGCGGCGCTGAAGTGGCCGCTCCTGGTCTGCCTCGTCGCCTGCCTGATCATGGTCCTCTTCAGCACGGGTCCCCGCTCCGCGCGCGGTATCCGCCGGGGCCTGCCCGGTGGGATCCTCGCCGCGTTCCTCTGGCTCACCGCATCGGCGCTGTTCGCCCTGTACGCGACCCAGGTCGGCAGCTACAGCAGGCTGTACGGGTCGCTCGCCGGGCTCGTCGTCTTCCTCATCTGGGTGTGGTTCGCCAACCTGTCGCTGCTGGCCGGAGCCCAGTTCAACGTCGAGCTGGCGAGGAGCGGGCCGGAGCGGGAAGCCGGCACGGGCGCGAAGGAAGCAGGCGAGTCCGGCACCGCGGCGGGCGGAGCCGTCACGGCCGCAGGATGAGCCGGACCGGGTCGCCCTCCTTGGTCTCCATCCGCTCCACCGCCGACGCCACCTCGTCCAGCGGCAGGACATCGGTGATCGACCGGGAGAAGTCCAGCCGGCCGCCCTCCGCGAGCCGGACGAGCTGCGCCACATGGTGGCCCTCCGAGCCGTAGTGGCCCAGGATCCGGTGCTGGAGGTAGCTGAACAGGGTGCCGTGGGGCACGGTCAGCGGCTGGTCGGTCAGCCCCACCAGCACCAGCCGTCCCTTCGGGGCCAGCACGGTCAGCGCCTGCTCACGGACCGGGGAGACCCCGGCGAAGTCGAACGCCGCCGTCAGGCCCACACCGCCCGTCGCCCCGAGCACCTGCTCGCGGAAGCCCGGATCGGAGGGGTCCAGCGCCAGGTCGGCCCCGAATTCCAGGGCCCGCCGGCGGGCCGCCGGGGCGGGGTCCACCGCGACGACCGGGTGCGCGCCCACGGCCCGCAGCAGCTGCACGGCGTGCGCGCCGAGCCCGCCCGCGCCCCAGACGCCCACGGCCTCGGCCGCCCGGACATCGCCGGTGGCGGTCACCGCCGCCCAGGGCGTCGAGACCGCGTCCGGGATGATCGCCGCCTGTTCGAAGGGAATCGAGTCGGGCAGGGCGACGAGGGTCGACACGGTGGCGAGGGCGTACTCGGCCCAGCCGCCGTCGTAGTCGACGCCCCGGGTGTGCGTCCGGCCCCGGCGCGTCTCGCCGGCCTGGAGGACCACCCGGTCACCGACCGCCCACCCCGCGGTGTCCGGTCCCGCCTCGGCGACGGTCCCGGCCACCTCATGGCCCAGGGTGACCGTGTCCCCCTCCAGGTACATCGGGCTCAATGTGCCGTCGACGAGGTGCACGTCGGAGAGGCACACCCCCGCGGCCCCGACCTTCACCAGCACCTCGCCGGAACCGGGCACGGGCCTGTCCACCTCCGCCACGGCGAGGGTGCGGCTGGGGAGGTGGAGACGCGCGGCGCGCATGCGTTCCATGACGGGTCCTTTAACGTTCGGATCGACGACCTGTCGCAAGTCGCCCTGCTGTGAACGTAGACCCGGCACGGTGACCGCCCCAGCGGCGGGGTGCGGGAAACCTCCGGGGCGTGGCGAGGTATCAGCCCTTGGTGCGATACCCGGCGACGATCGGCATGGTCTCGCGCAGCACCCGTACGCCGTCGTTGTCCGCGTCGCCCAGCCGACGGCCCTCCCACGTCCCCGTCGCGCTGGAGAACCGGCTGATCCGCCGGCAGTGGTCCCCGCACGCGGAGCGGTACGCCATGATCGTGTAGCGCGTGCCGTCCTCGGTGATCCAGCCGGTGTTGTACGGGCGGTTCCGGCTCACGCTCATCGAGCCGTCCGCGTTGCCCGCCAGCGTCGTACGGTCGTGGGCGAGGCCCAGGTTGTGGCCGATCTCGTGGCTCGCCGAATCCAGGTCGATCCCGTCGACGTCGACGACCGCATAGGCGTACTCGTCCGTGGAACCGTCGAGCGCGGGCGTGTAGTCGGCCGTGCCGCCGCCCCGCTCCGGCCGGTCCACGACCAGGGTGACCAGATCGGCTCCGTACCGCGCCCGCTGTTCGTGCACCTGCCGTCCGAGCCCGGCCGACGCGTGGTCCTTGAGGAGGGCGTACGCGGCGCGGAACTCCTCCGACCCCTCGTAACCCGTCGCCGTGTACGGATGGACGACGCGGATGATGCCGCAGAGACCGCCCCCGGCCAGGGACCGGTTCATCCGCGTCGCGATCCGCTGGGCCGAGGCGGGCACCCGGTGCGCGCCGCCGACCTGCTGCGCGGCCTTCGGTGTGTGGACGACCAGCACATCGACCACGGGGCACGCCGCTCTCGCCGCTTCCGCCGCCGAACGCGCCGTGGCCGTATCGGTGGCCGAGGCTGCGCAGAGCGATGCACCGATGCCGACGGCCAGGGCTGCCTTCACGAGGGTCGCGTGCACGGTGGGTCGACTCCGTCCGGAAGGGGACGGCCCGGACGCCACCCCATGACTGAAAGTGACTCATTCATAACACTGGGTGACACGGCTCGCCCGTCGTGCCCGATACCGCCCGGGGGCTGTTTGTTCCCTGGCCAGAGGGGTGTGGCGGCGAGGAGGTGGGCAGGTACACGTGTACGAACTCGCACGAATGGAACGGCAGTCGGCGGCAGAGGGGCGTGTGTGACGTGACGGAGCAGAGCGAGTGGCGGTTCTCCGACGACCGGGGTCAGCAGTCGACGGCGCCCCGGCCGCCGGGGCGGGTGCTGGCCTATGTTCAGGCCGGTGCCACCCTGTGGGATCTCGGAATCCGGCCGGTGGGGATCTTCGGCTCCGACCACGACGGGCCCGACCCCGACACGGCGAAGACCGGGACCCTGCCGCTGGACGAGGTCGCGTACGCCGGTGCGGGCAGCGCCCTCGACGTCGAGCGGCTGCTGAGCACCGCGCCGGACCTCGTGGTGGCCGTCAGCTACGGCGGTGGCCATGTCTACGGGCTGGCACCCGAGACGGCCAAACCCCTGGAGGAGCGGGTCCCGGTGGTCGTCCTCGACGTCAGCCAGGCCCGTACGTTCGGTGAGATCGGCGACCGGTTCGCCGAACTGGCCCGCTCGCTCGGCGCCCCGGACCGGCCGGGCGCGGACCGTGACCTGGACGCCGCCCGGGAGCGGCTGCGCGCCGCCGTCGCCGCCACCTCCGGCGACGCGCCCCGGGTGCTCGCCCTCTCTCCGGCCGGCCCGGACCAGGCGCATGTCGCCCGCCCGAAGATGTGGCCCGAGCTGCGGGTGCTCACCGAACTGGGCGTCCGGCTCGTGGAGCCCGCCGAGGGCCCGGGGGCCAACTGGTCCACGCTCGACCGCACCGACGCCTTCGCGCTGCGCCCCGAGGTGATCCTGGCCGACATCCGCGCCCACGCCGCCCCCCTGGAAGAGCTGCGCGGGAGCGAGGGCGAGCCGGCGCCCGTCGTCCCGTGGAACCCCGAGCCCCTCTACGGGCCCCGCGACCACGCCCGGTTCCTGGGCCTGGTCGCGGACGCTCTGGAGGCGGCGCGGCCGAGTTGAGCCGGAGCGCGGTGAAGGATCGCCGTCGCGGGGTGGGTGCTGCTACGGGGCGGGGGCCAGGCCGTCGGCGACCAGTCCGGCGAGCACCGCCTCGCCCAGCGCCTGGACGGCGGAGGCGGGGCGGACCATCACGGTGAACTCCTTGATGCGTCCCTCCTCGTCCAGGTGCAGGAGGTCGATGCCGTGGATCTCCTTGCCGCCGACCGTCGCCCGGAAGAGCAGGACCGCCGACGGGGCCTCGGTCCCGTCGGCGCTCGTCTGCGAGGCGCCCGCGAACTCGCCGACGTAGCGGAAGTCCTCGAAGGTGCGCAGCAGGACGCCGAACAGCCCCAGCACCGCCGGCCTGCCCTCGAACGGGGTGAACTTCACCGGGCTGTAGAGCCGGACGTCCTCGGTGAACAGATCGTCCAGGGCGCCGAGGTCCCGGTTGTCGACGGCGGCGCGGAAGCGGTCCACTGCGTTTGCCATGTGTCCTCCTTGGTGAGGCGCGCCCTCGCTGAGAAGCGCCGCATAGTCATGAAAGTGACTAGTCATTTTCATGACTATCATGAGGGCCGGTGTTCCGGACAGGGGTGGACAGGGATCTGCCCGGACCCGGCCGGGCCCGGACACGGCTGAGAGGGAGGCGGTCCGATGGCATTGCGCCACGCGGTGCTGGCGGCGCTGCTCGACGAGGAGCTGAGCGGCTATCAGGTGACGAAGGCGTTCGCGGCGGGCGTCGCGAACTTCTGGCACGCCCTGCCGCAGCAGGTCTACGCGGAGCTGGCCAGGCTGGAGAAGGAAGGCCTGCTCGCGGGGCGCGAGGTCGTCCAGGAGGCGCGCCCCAACAAGCGGCTGTTCCGGGTCACCGGGGAGGGGCTGGCCGAGCTGGAGAGCTTCGCGTCCGCCGCGGCCAGACCCGCCTTCCTCCGGGAGGACCTGCTGGTCCAGGTTCAGGCGGCCGACCACCTCGACGCCGGCGTACTGATCGAACGGCTCACCGAGCGGTACGCGTTCGCCGAGGCCAAGGCCGCGCTGTTCGAGGAACAGTTGCGCAGGATGCGCGGGGGGCTGGGCGAGGCGGATTTCCTGCTCCGCGGTGCGCGCGTCGGCCCGTATCTCACCTGCCGCCGCGGGCGGGACTTCGAGCGCGCCAATCGTGACTGGTGCCGAGACGTGATGGAGGTTCTGCGGGCGCGGCGGGAGGCCCGGGGGGAGTCCTGACGGGCGTCGGTCCGGGTTCCCGCCAGGACTCCAAAAAATATTCTGCAAAAATACTTTGGGAAAGTGCTCCCGTCGCTCTACGCTGCGGTCATGGACAGCGAAGACGGTCGGCGCGTACTCGATCCGGCGCAGGACGGGGCCGCCCTCAAGGCGCTCACCCACCCCCTGCGCCTCACCCTGCTCGGGCTGCTGCGACAGCACGGACCGGCCACCGCCAGTGAACTCGCGGTGAGGACGGAGGAGTCCTCCGCCTCCACCAGCTACCACCTGCGGGTGCTCGCCAAGTACGGGTTCGTCGCCGAGGCCGACCACCGTGACGGCCGGGAACGGCGCTGGAAGTCCGTGCACGACGTCACCTCGTGGAGCAATGAGGCGATGCACCGCAGCCCCGGCGGCAGCGTGATCCTCAGCGTCCTGCACCGTCGGCAGATCGAGCACCTCCAGCAGTCCCTGGACCGCCACGAGGCGGACCTGGAAAGCGGCCGACTGGGCCAGGAGTGGCAGGAGCCGTCCGGCGTCAGCGACCTGATGCCCCGGCTCACGCCGGAGTCCCTCGCCGAACTGTGGGAGGTGTTCCGTGCGAAGACGGACGAGCTGACCGCCCGTGACGCCGGAGACCCCCGCGCCGAGCAGGTCGTACTGTTCACCGCCGGACTCCCGCTGGCCCCGGAGCAGGAGACCGGTAGGGAAACGGCGGCCGACCAGGACGCCCCCACCGCCGGAGACGCCCCATGACCGGCGGGTCGGTCCGCGCCACCGCCGCCCCGGGGCACAGAGGCCCCGACGAGGCGACCGCGCGCCGCCGGTACGTCGCGGTCTCGTTCCTCTTCTGGCTCCCCATCGGCATGTCCATCGCGACGGGAGTGCTCCTCTTCACCGAACGGGGCATGGGCCTCGCCGCCGTAGCCGGCTTCTACGCCGTGCACTCCCTCACGGCCGCCGCGATGGAACTGCCCACCGGCGGACTCTCCGACGTCATCGGGCGACGCCCCGTCCTGGCCGTCGCCGGGCTGCTCAACCTCACCGCCTTCACCCTCATCGGCCTCGGCGCGGCGGGCTGGGCCATCGCGCTCGGCATGGGCCTGATGGGGCTCGCCCGCGCCCTGTCCAGCGGGCCCGCCGAGGCCTGGTACGTCGACACCGTCCACGCCCACGCGGGACGCGGCGCCGATCTGCGTACGGGGCTGGCGCGCGGCAGCGCCGCCACCTCGGCCGCCCTCGCGCTCGGCACCCTGCTCGGCGGCGGGCTGCCCTGGCTGCTCGGCCTCGCCCCCGGCGTGGGGGAGTGGCTGGCCGGCGCGACCGGCGGGCTCGTGATCCCGCTCTCCGTGCCCGCCCTGCTCGGCGCGCTGGTCGAGGTCGTCTTCGTCCTCTACGTGCTGAGCGCCCTGCCCGAACCGCCCCGGCCCCGCTCGACCCTGCGCCGGGTCCTGGGCGGCGTGCCCGCCGCGATCGCCGCCGGGCTCCGGCTCGGCGCCCGGGACGCCCTGATCCGGCGCATCCTGCTGACCGCGAGCGCCGCCGGGGCCGCCCTCGCGGCCGTCGAGCTCCTCACCCCGGGCCGGGCCGCCGCCCTCATGGGGACGGCCGAATCCGGGGCCCTGGTCTTCGCCGGGCTGGCCTGCGCCGGGTTCCTCTGCTCTGCCCTCGGCAGCCAACTCGCGCCGCTCGTAGCCCGGTTCGCCGGAAGCAGCGAGCGGGCGGTCCTCGCGAGCCTCGGGCTGGTGACGCTGGGGCTGACCCTGCTCGGCCTCACCGCGCACTCGATGAGCCCGCTCGCCACGGCGGTCGCCGTCACCGGCTACGGGCTGGTGTACCTCGGCCTCGGGGCGGCGGGCCCCAACGAGAACGACCTGCTGCACCGCCGGGTCGACGCCTCGGGCCGGGCCACCGCCCTCTCCGTCCAGTCGCTCTCGCTGCAACTGGTCGCCGCCGGCGCCGGACTGGCCGCGGGCACCCTGCCCGCGGGCCCGCTGCCCTGGCTGCTGGCCGCCGCCGCCGTGCTGGCCGGAGCCCTGCTCTGGGCCCGCCGCGCCGCCCCCGTGAAGTCGCTCCCGGACTCCGCGCCGCGTACGGAGACCGAAGCTGCCGAACCGGAGGGGGCGCACCCGTAGAAACCTCGTCCGGCAGACCTCTTGATGCCGCCGGCCAATGGACGGACCCGGATCGAGGACGTCACGGTGAGTCCGGGCTCACCGTGACGTCCTCGATCCGGGGCGCGCGGCCGCTCCTACGAGATCGAGGCGGAGATCGCTCTGCCCGCCGACGGCGCGGCCGGCGAGTTCGGCCTCCGCCTGCGCACCGACGGGGCCCGGCACGCCACATCGGCTACGACACCGGGGCGGGCAGGACCGGGCAGTTCGACCGTCACTCGACCGCGCTGTCCAGCACCGAGTACGCGGACTTCGAGCTGACCACCCTGGTCCGCTTCGGCGGCCCCCGGTCCGGCGCAGGGCGGCGCGGGTTCGGTCCTGCTGCGGGCCTCCGCCGACGCTGCTGACGGCTACGCGGTCAACCTGGACCCGAACCTGCGCACCGTCCGCCTCTTCCGCAGGGACGGCGGGCAGAGCACGGTCCTCGCCGAGGCACCCCTGCTCGTCCGCACCGGGAGCACGCTGCCGCTGCGGATCCGTGCCCGCTCCACCCGTATCAAGGTGCTGGTCGCCGGTCGCACGGTCATCGACGCCGCCGACGGGGCCCATGGACGGGGCAGGATCGGGCTGCATGTGTTCGGAGGCCGCGCCGCCTACCAGCACACCCACGTCACGGCAGTTTAGGAGACTTGACCCCCATGCTCGACCACAGCGAACTGCTGGTCATCGGTGAATGCGTCGCCGACATCGTCCGGCTGCCGGACGAGGCCGACCGGGTCCACCCGGGCGGCAGCCCCGCCAACGTCGCGTACGGCCTGGCCCGCCTCGGTCACCGCGCCGTCCTGCTCACCCAGCTCGGCCCGGACGAGAACGGGCGGCTGATCCGGGAGCATCTGGCCTCCGGCGGCGTCGACGTCCGCACCGACGGCTCCACCGCGCCCACCCCGTCGGCCGCCGTCACCCTGGACGGGGCCGGGCAGGCCAGTTACGCCTTCGACGTCTCCTGGACCCTCGCCCCGGTCGCCGTCGAACCTGCCCCGGCCCATGTGCACACCGGGTCGATCGGCGCGGTGGTGGAGCCCGGGTCCGCCACGGTCCTGGACCTCGTGCGCGCCGCCCGGGCCACGGCGACCGTCAGCTACGACCCCAATGTCCGGCCCGGCCTCATGGGCGACCACGCGGCGGCCGTGCGCCGGGTCGAGGAGTGCGTCGGGCTGAGCGACCTGGTCAAGGCGAGCGACGAGGACCTGGAGTGGCTGTACCCGGGGGAGGAGCCGGAGCGGGTGGCACGACGCTGGCTGGAGCTCGGGCCCGCCGTGGTGCTCGTGACCCGGGGCGGCGACGGGGCGCTGGGCGTACTGCCGGATGGCCGGATCACGGCACAGGCCCCGCCCGTCACCGTCGCCGACACCGTGGGCGCGGGCGACGCGTTCATGTCGGGGACTCTCCACGCCCTCGCCGTGCACGGGCTCTTGGGCCCGGACGCCCGGGACCGGCTGCGCGCCGTGGACCGGGACACCGTCGCCGACGTCCTGCGCCACGCGGTGGCCTCCGCCGCCGTGACCGTCTCCCGGTCCGGGGCCAACCCGCCCGGCACGGAGGAGCTCCGGGCGGCCCTCGGGGGCGTCCCGCACTCAACTGACGCCTCGTCATGACCCGTTCGGCTCAGTCGAACGCACCCTCGTGAGACGTTCCACCGTTCGTCAACCCGATGCAGTACGACAACGGGATCGGGGCAACGGGTGGCGAGGAGACGGACGGCCGAGGGCGGTACGGAGCCGGGGACGCGGGCGGGCGTCTTAGCGGCCGGGGTGCGCACGGCGGTGCTGCAGAGCGTGGCGGGCTGGGTGCCGGGGGGACCGGTCGGCAACGACCGGCTGCCCGCCGACTGGGAGGTTGACGACGCCTGGGTGCGCCGCCGCACCGGCATCGGCAGCCGGCACCGGGCCGGTCCGGGGGTCGCCACCGGCGACCTGGCCTTCGAGGCGGCCTCGCGGCTGCTGGCCCGCGCCCCGGCGGTGGGCGAGGTGGACGCGGTGGTCCTCGCCACCGCCACCCCCGACCACCTCTGCCCCGGCACCGCCCCCGCGCTCGCGGCCCGGCTCGGGCTCGGCACCGTACCGGCGCTGGACATCGCCGCCGTGTGCAGCGGCTTCGTCTACGGACTCGCCGTCTGCCACGGGCTGGTCGCCTCGGGCCTCTACGGGCGGATCCTGCTCGTCGGCGCCGACGTGTACTCGACCTGGCTCGACCCGGCCGACCGCTCGGCAGGCGTCGTCTTCGGCGACGGGGCGGGCGCCGCCCTGGTGGCGGCCGGGCGCTCCGGCGACCCCGGGGAACTGCTCGCGTTCGACCTGGGCAGCGACGGCACGGGCTACGACCTGATCACCGTTCCCGGCGGCGGGGCCCGCGCCCGGGCGAGCGGCAAGCCGCCCGGCCTGGGCGACGGGTTCTTCCGGATGCAGGGCGGCACCGTCTACCAGCACGCCGTCGAGCGGATGACCGGCTCCTGCCGGACGCTCCTGGACCGGGTCGGCTGGGACCCGGCGGAGGTCGACCGCTTCGTGCCGCACCAGGCCAACGCCCGGATCCTGCGGGCCGTCGCCGAGCGGGTCGGCATCGCACCGCAGCGCTGTGTCACCCATCTGGAGCGGGTCGGCAACACCGGCGCCGCCTCCATCCCGCTGGCCCTGGCCGACGCGGCGGACGAGGGCCGCCTCCGTGCCGGCGACCGGGTGCTGCTCACCGCGTTCGGGGGCGGACTGACCTGGGGTTCGGCGGCACTTCGCTGGCCGGGGACCCCGCAGACCATGTGCACGGATTCTATGGAAGGAACACAGCATGACGCTCCCCGCTGATCAGGGCACCGAGGCCCGAGCCGGCACCGCCGTCGCGGTGACGGGGATCGGCCTGGTGACACCCGCAGGGGCGGACGAGCACAGCTTCTGGGAGGGGTTGTGCTCCGGGCGGTCCACCGCCCGGCGGTGCGAGGAACTGGCCGGTCTGCCGGTCGACTTCGCCTGTCCGGTCGACGGCATCGACCTGGACGCGGCGGTGGGCGGCCGGTCGGTGTGGCGGATGGCCCGGTTCGTGAAGCTGGCCCTGGTGGCCGCCCGGCAGGCCGTCGCCGACGCCGGCCTCGACCCGGCCCGGTGGGACGGCACCCGGGTCGGCGTGGTGCTCGGCGTGGGCGTCGGCGGCGTCTCCGTACTCGTCGACAACGCGGCCAAGCTGGCGGCCTCGGGTCCCGAGGCGGTCTCCCCGCTGCTCGTCCCGATGATGATCCCCAACGCGGCGGCGGGCGAGGTCGCCATCGCGCTGAAGGCGGGCGGCCCGAGCCTCGCCCCCGCCACTGCCTGCGCCTCCGGGGCCACCGCCGTCGCCGTCGCCCGTGATCTGCTGCTCGGCGGCAGCTGCGACGTGGTGGTGGCCGGCGGCGCGGAGTCGGTGCTGACCCCGCTCGTGGTCACCGCCTTCGCCCGGATGGGCGCGCTGTCCACCCGCGCCGGCGACCCGGCGGCCGCCTCCCGCCCGTTCGCCGCCGACCGGGACGGCTTCGTCATCGGCGAGGGCGCCGCCATGCTCGTCCTGGAGCGCGAGGAGAAAGCCCGCGCCCGGGGCCGCCGCCCGCGCGCCCTGCTCACCGGGGCCGGCTCCAGCACGGACGCCCACCACCCCACCGCCCCGGCCCCCGACGGATACGGCGCCCAGCGGGCGGTCCAGGCGGCGCTGGACCAGTCGGGCTGGAGGCCGGGCGATGTCGACCACATCAACGCCCATGGCACCTCCACGCCCCTCAACGACGCCATGGAGACCACCCTCATCTCCCGGCTCTTCCCGCACCGGCCGCCGGTGACCGCGCCCAAGGGCGTCATCGGGCACACCCTGGCGGCGGCGGGCGCGATCGAGGCGGTGGCCACCGTCCTGACGCTGGAACGTTCCGCCGTTCCGCCGATCGCCAACCTGGACGCGCTCCCCGACGCCTTCCCACTCGACTGTGTGACGAAGGAGCCCCGTCACCAGCGGGTCGAGACGGCCCTGAGCCACTCCTTCGGCTTCGGCGGCCACAACGTCGCGCTCGCCTTCCAACGCGCCTGATAAACGGGGGTATTTCGGGACGGCGAGGGGTGTCCTCGCCGTTCCTTGATCGTTACTGTGTTGTGACCGTAACCACGAATGACGCGGCCCCGCCGTCCGCCAACGATTCGCTGACCGCAGCTCTCTTCGGACCGAACTTCCGCGAGGAGCACGGATTCTGGCGTCGACTGCTGACAACAGAACCGTTTCGCCGACCCGGTGGCGGCACCCCCGACGAACGACTCGCCCTCTCCTACCACCGCCTGCGCATCCTCAACAACGCGCTCGACAGCGGCGCGCGACTGGCTGCCGACCCCCGGGCGCTGGCCGCCCTGCACGAGTGGCTCGGCCCCGTCGACCCGGCGCTGACCACCGTGGCGGGCATCCACTACAACCTCTTCCTCGGCAGCCTCCTCGACCACGACGCGGGCACACTGCGCGACTTGTCGGACTTCCTCGCCCTGCGGCGCGTGGGGACCTTCCTCTGTACGGAGGTGGCGCACGGCAACGACGCGGCGGCCATCGAGACGACCGCGACGTACGATCGCGAACGCGACGGTTTCCTCCTGCACACCCCGCATGCCGGGGCGCAGAAGTTCATGCCCAACACCAGCCCCGCCGGGGGCCCCAAGTCCGGTGTGGTGGCCGCCCGGTTGCTCGCCGACGGCGCCGACCACGGGGTCTTCCTCTTCCTCGCCCCGCTCACCGACGCCCACCGCGCCCTGCCCGGCGTCCGGGTGCGGCGGCTGCCCGCCCGGATGGGTTCCCCGGTCGACCACTGCCTGACCTCCTTCGACCGCTGCTTCGTCCCGCGTGACGCACTGCTCGCCGGACAGCAGGGGCGGATCGACGACGACGGGCGGTTCCGCAGCGAAGTGGCCAACCGCAGAAGGCGGTTCCTCACCTCCATCGGCCGGGTCACCCCCGGCAAGCTCTCCATGAGCGCCTGCGCGGTCGGCTCCGCCCGGGTCACCCTCGCCATCGCCGTCCGGTACGCCGGACACCGGATGATCTCCGGATCGCGCGCCGCGCGGCGGATCCCCGTGTACGCGCACCGCACTCACCACGGGCCGCTGGCCGGAGCGATGGCCACCGTCTACGCGATGAGCCTGCTGCACCGCAGAGCCCTGGAACGCTGGGAGTCGGCCCCGGAGGCCGGGAGGGACGAGGCGGAGCGCCTGGTGGCCGTCGCCAAGGGGTGGATCACCTGGCAGGCGCGCGCCGTCATCGTCGAGTGCCGCGAACGGTGCGGAGCCCAGGGGCTGTTGGAGAACAACGGGATGACCGAGCTGTTCACCGGCATCGAGGGCGCGATCACCGCCGAGGGCGACAACCTCGCCGTGCACGCCAAGGCCGCCGCCGAGATGCTCTTCAGCGTCACCGACCGGGACGAGGCGATGAGCGACGGCCCCGTCGACCTGGACGACCCCGCCTTCTTCGGCCCGTTGTTCGCGGCCGTCGAGGACCTCTGGTTCGCCCGTGCCCGCGAGCGGATGAGCGCCGCCCCGCCCGGCGACCCGCTCGGCCGCTGGAACGCCGCGTCGTCGGCCGCGCTGCGCGGCGTCGAGGCCTATGCCTACCGGCAGGCGGACGAAGCGTACGCCGAGGCCGCCGCCGCCACGCCCGAGGGCGGGGCGCGCGAACGGCTGACCGAGCTGCGCAGGCTCTTCGCGCTCCGGTGGATCGCCCACAACAGCGGTGACCTGCTCGCCTCCGGACGGCTGACCGCCGATCAGGTCACCTCGCTGCCCGACGCGGTGGAGGAGGCGACCGTCGTCGTGGCCGAACACACCCCCGCCCTGGTCGCGTCCTTCGCGCTTCCCGAGCGCCTGATGTCGGACTGGCCGATCGCCGGACCCGGATACGCGGAGGTCTACGACGACCCCGAGGGGCCCTGGCACCGGAGCCGCGTGGCGGAGTTCCGGCAGCCCGTCTGCGGCAGCCGGAGGCGCCCGCTGCGCGAGAAGGTTGCGGCGCTCGGCACCCGCGGGGTTCTGCTGGCCTACTGGGGAACCACATCGGTGCTCTCCCGATGGTTCGAGAAGCCGCAGGTGAGCGTAGACGAATCGGTTCGCCGCAGGGCGTAACCGGAAGATCGTCATCCAGTTATTTCGGGCGGTGGGTCGCTGCGTTCGCCCACCTGCTGATCAGCGAGAGCCGACCGGACGCCGATGAGAGGAATCACCATGCAGACCATTCACCCCAAGATCACCGAGGTGCTCACCGGGACGTTCAAGGTGCCCGCCGCCGAGATCCTGCCGGAGTCCACCATGGACAGCCTGGAGATGGACTCCCTCGCGGTCGCCGAGTTCGCCGTCATCATCAAGGAGACCCTGGGCGTCGACGCCGACTCCGAGAAGCTCTACAAGGACGCCACACTGGCCGACATCTCCGCGTACATCGACGCGGCCGTCGGCAGCGCGGCGGCCGAGGCGACGGTGCCGGTGAGCAACACCCGATGAAGCGACCCGCCATCGCCGTGACAGGACTGGGGATGATCACCCCGGTCGGCCACACCACCGACACCACCTGGGACGGAGTCTGCGCGGGCCTCTCACCCGCCCGCACCGTCCCCGAACTGCTGGGCTGCGCCGTTGACTTCGCCTGTACGGTCTCCGGCATCGACCTCGACGACGCGGTCGGCGGCCGGACCGCGTTCCGGATGGGCCGGTACGTCAAGTTCGCCCTCCTGGCCGCCCGGGAGGCGGTCGCCGACGCCGGGCTCGACCCGGAGCGCTGGGACGGCGCCCGGGTCGCCGTCGTGGTCGGCACCAGCAGCGGAGGGTCCGCCGGACTCACCGAACAGGCCGTGGCCCTGGAGCGGCGCGGACCCGAGGCCACCTCCCCCTCGGGCATCCTGCTGACCATCCCGAGCATGCCCGCGGCCGAGATCGCCATCGCGATGAGGGCCACCGGGCCCAGCCTGGCCCCGTGCACGGCCTGTTCGTCCGGGGTGACCGCCCTGTCGGTGGCCCGGGACATGCTGACCCTGGGCCAGTGCGACATCGCCATCGCCGGGGCCACCGAGTCGATCGTGTTCCCGGTCGCCATGACCGGCTTCGCCCGCTCCGGCGCGGCGGCACTGCGGGACGGCGACCCCGCCCGCCTCTGCCGCCCCTTCGCCGCCGACCGGGCCGGAATCGTCATGGGCGAGGGCGCGGCCGTCATGGTCCTGGAGCGGGCCGACGACGCCCGCGCCAGAGGAGCTGCCCCCCGGGCGCTGATCGCGGGCACCGGCGCCACCACCGACGCCCACCACCCCACCAGCCCGCACCCTTCGGGGGACGTCGCACTGGCCGCCGTCGACGCCGCGCTGCGCGACGCGGGCTGGCAGGCCGAGGACGTCGACCACGTCAACGCCCACGGGACGTCGACCCCCCTCAACGATGCCACCGAAGCCGCCCTCATCGGCCGGGCCTATCCGCACCGGCCGCCCGTCACCGCCCCCAAGGGCGTACTTGGCCACTGCATGGGAGCGGCCGGCGCCATCGAAGCGGGCCTGACGATCCTCACGCTCCAGCACGGGATCATCCCGCCGATCGCGAACCTGGACGCCCCCGAGCCCGGGTTCGACCTCGACTGCGTCACCAAGGTCCCGCGCGAGGCGCCCGTACGACGGGCCGTCAGCCATTCCTTCGGCTTCGGCGGCCAGAACGCGGTGATCGCCCTTCAGGCTCCGTAGCGCCGTACGGAATCCGCGGGGCCGGGCTGCGGGCCGATTCCGCGCCGCACCCGCCCCGCGGACGGTGAGCCGCCGCACCGCGTCTGATCTGTGTGAAGTCGCGTGATAGCTTGCCGGGGCCAGTCGAACCCCAGCGACGGGGTCAGGGAATCCGGTGCGAAGCCGGAACTGACGCGCAGCGGTGAGGGGGACGGGCGGGGCTAAGGCCACTGGAGCACGGATGCGCTCCGGGAAGGCGTCCCGCCCGGACGAACCCGAGTCCGAAGACCTGCTGGCGCCCGCGCCCCCACCGGGGCACGGGAACCGTACGACGGGCTCCGCGGCTGGGCCCAGAGACACAGAGGTCCTTCGTGCTGTCCACGGCCACCCCCGCCCCGATACGTACCGCCGCACTGCTCGCGGCGGGACTCCTCCTGCTGACCGCCTGCGGCGGGGGCGGGAGCACCGAGGCTGCCGACGGGAAGACGGCCGAGGGCTTCCCGCTCACCCTGAAGAACTGCGGGCGCACCGTCACGGTGCAGGCCCCGCCCGTGCGGGCCGTCTCCGTCGACCAGGGGTCGACCGAGATCCTCCTCTCGCTCGGTCTGGCCGACCGGCTCGCCGGAACCGCCACCTGGAGCGACCCGATCATGAAGGGCCTGGAGAAGGCCAACGCGGGCGTCGAGCGGATATCGGAGAACCGGCCCTCCTCGGAGAAGGTCCTCGACAAGGAACCCGACTTCCTCACCGCCTCCTTCGCCTCCACCCTCGCCAAGGGCGGCGTCGCACCCCGCGAACAGTTCGAGAAGCTCGGCGTCCCGACCTACGTCTCGCCCGCCGACTGCACCGGCAAGGACAACAGCGGCGGTGGCGACGGAGCCCGCACCGCCCCGCTGACGATGGACAGCGTCTACACCGAAGTCCGCGAGCTGGCCCAGGTGTTCGGGGTTCCCGAGCGCGGTGACGCGCTGGTGAACAAGCTCCGGACGCGCGTGGACAAGGCCACCGACGGCATCGATGCCACCGACGCCTCCCTTCTCTACTGGTTCTCCGACTCCAAGGCCCCCTACCTCGCGGGCTGCTGCGGCGCCCCCGGCGTCATCACCAAGGAACTCGGTGCGAAGAACGTCTTCGACGACACCCACGACGAATGGCCCCAGATCAGCTGGGAGACCGTCGCCGACCGCAACCCCGACGTCCTGGTCATCGGCGACCTGAGCCGCACCCTGCAGACCGCCGAGAGCGCCGAGAAGAAGATCGAGTTCCTGGAGTCCAACCCGGTCACCAAGACGATGGACGCCGTCAGGAACCGCCGTTACGTGCTGCTCAGCGGCCAGGCCATGAACCCCACCATCCGGACCGTCGAGGGACTGGAGCGCGTCGCGGCCGGACTGCGCGACTTCGGGCTCGCGGGGTGAGGCGCCCGCTCGCCGGGCTGCTGTGGGCCGGCGGGGTCCTGCTCCTGCTGCTCTCCGTCGCGGTCGCCGTGACCATCGGGCCCGCCCGGATATCCGTCCCCGACGTCTGGTCCGCCGTCGCCGCCCACCTCGGGTTCGGCGCATCGGACCTCAGCCCGATCCGGGACGGCATCATCTGGAACCTCCGCATGCCCCGCACCCTCCTCGCCGCCGTGTGCGGCGCGGGGCTCGCGGTGTGCGGCACGGTGATGCAGTCCCTGCTGCGCAACCCACTCGCCGACCCCTTCGTCCTCGGCGTCTCCTCCGGAGCCTCGACCGGGGCCGTCGTGGTGGTCGTCCTCGGGGTCGGCGGGGGAGCGGTGTCGCTGTCGGCCGGGGCGTTCGTCGGGGCACTCCTCTCCTTCGCCCTGGTGCTGCTGCTCAGCCACACCCTCGGCGGCTCCACCGACCGGGTCGTCCTCTCCGGCGTCGCCGCGATGCAGCTGTTCTCCGCCCTCACCTCCTTCGTCGTGATGACCTCCGCCGATGCCGAGCAGACCCGCGGGGTGCTCTTCTGGCTCCTCGGCTCGCTCAGCGGGGTCGGCTGGAGCGAGGTGGTCCTGTGCACCGCCGTCCTCGCCGTCTGCCTGGTGATCTGCCTGGCCCACGCCCGTACGCTCGACGCCTTCGCTTTCGGGCAGGACGCCGCCGCCGCGCTCGGCGTGAACGTCGCCCGCACCCGGATCGTGCTGCTGTGCACCACCGCCCTGCTGACCGCCTCCCTGGTCAGCGCGGCCGGGGCGATCGGCTTCGTCGGCCTGGTCCTGCCGCACGCGGCCCGCGCCCTCACCGGCTCCGGGCACCGGCGGCTCCTCCCGGTCACCGCGCTCGCCGGGGCGATCTTCCTGGTCTGGGTCGACACCCTCGCGCGGACCGTCCTCGACCCGCAGGAGGTACCGGTCGGCGTCGTCACCGCACTGATCGGCGTCCCCGCCTTCGTCCTCGTCCTGTACCGCACCCGGAGCACGTCATGAGCGTTTCCACGGGCCTGCGCGCCGACCGCGTCGGCCGGGAGGCGGGCGGCCGGCTCATCCTCGACGGCGTGGTCATCACCCCGCCGCCCGGCTCCACCGTCGGACTGCTCGGCCCCAACGGCTCAGGCAAGTCCACCCTGCTGCGGATCCTCGCGGGCCTCCTCGCCCCGGACACCGGCGTCGTCACCCTGGACGGTGACCCGCTCGCCGGCCTCGGCCGCCGCACCGTCGCCCGCCGGATCGCGGTCGTCGACCAGCACGCGGTGACCCAGGTCGACCTCAGCGTCCTGGACGTCGTACGCCTGGGCCGCATCCCGCACCGGCGCGCCTGGTCCGCCCCGGACCGCACCGACGAGGACGCCGTCGCCGACGCGCTTCGGCGCACCGGGCTCACCGATCACGCCGGGCAGTCCTGGCACACCCTGTCCGGGGGCGAGCGCCAACGCGTCCAGATCGCCCGCGCCCTGGCCCAGCAGCCCCGTGAACTCCTCCTGGACGAACCGACGAACCACCTCGACATCCAGCACCAGCTGGACCTGCTCGCCCTGGTCGCGGACCTCCCCGTCACCAGCGTCGTCGCGCTGCACGACCTCAATCTCGCCGCGATGTTCTGCGACCGGGTCACCGTGATGAAGGCCGGCCGGGTCGTCGCCGGCGGCACCCCGGCCGAGGTCATCACCGAGGAACTCATCGAGGACGTCTACGGGGTCCGGGCCGTCGTCACCCCGGACGGCCCTGACGGACGCCCCTCGGTACGGTTCCTGGCACGCCGCTGACCGGCCGGACGGCAGCGGGGACGCCTCCGGACAGCCCGCCGGGCGGACTCGAAGCCACGAGCCCGCCCGGCGGCCGAGGACTGGGAGCGGCCTTACGGCCACCGAGGACGTACGGGTCAGCGGCGTCGACCCTTGCCGAACTCGCCACCGGCGTCCTTGCCGGTGCCCATGTCCTTGCCGTCCGCGTAGTCGATCTTCTCCTTGCGGACCTCGGCGGAGACTTCCTTCTGCTCGGTGACCCGGTTGGTCTCGAGCCGGACCCGCTCCACCGGCACGGCCTCCTTGCGGACGGTGGCGCGCTCCGCGTGCAGCGTCACCTCGACGTCCTGCTCGCCGAAGTCCGTGGTCCCGGTGGTCTTCTCACCGGGCTGGACCGGCTCACGGACCACACGTACCTCTTCGTGGGACACCGGCACCGTCCGGGTGACCTCCTCGGTCACCACGTACTTGTGCAACCGGGCCTTGCCGCTCTCGTACTCCTCCTTGCCGACGTGCAGCTCCTCCTCGGAGCGGATCATCTCCTCCTTGCCGCTCATGTCGGCCGCCCGGGACGTGCCCGCCCCGGCGCCCGCCAGCGGGCGTGCCGTGGTGGAGGCGTCCGTGTCGCGGTGCCTGCCCGTACCGCTGCCTGCTCCTGCCATGCCCGCTGCTCCCGTCGTCGCGGCGCCCGCGCCCGTGCCCGCCGTGGTCGCCTTCCCGGTCGCCTTGGCACCGGGGGCCGTCCTGCCCCCACGTGCCGTGCCCGCGGCGCCCGCGGCACCCGCCGCGCCCATCGCCCCGGTCCCGGCCGTGGTCGGCGCGTCCATGCCGGCCGGCCGGTTCTCACCGAGATTGCCGGACTTCCTGGTGAGGCCGTAGTGCCGGTAGAGCTCCTCCTCCTCGGCGACGGAGAGGTGCGCGTCCGCGTCCACCCGCGGCGCGTCCTTGACGCTCTCCTTCGGATGGGCGAGGTGCAGGTCGGAGCCCACTCGACGGGCTCCGGCGAGCGGGACGAAGCTCTCCTTCATGCCGAACAGGCCGGTCTTGACCGTTACCCAGTCGGGCTTGCCGGTGTCGTCGTCGACGTACACCCGGCCCACACTGCCGACCTTCTCGCCGTCGTTGTCGTACACGGTCAGACCGTCGAGTTCTCCGGAATCCGTGAAACCGTCAGCGGCTCCCATAACCGATTCCTCCTCTCGGGCACGCCCTGTGGTTGGCTCCACCGGAGGTGGCGCGTCCGGATTCCATCGCGCCTCACCCGCATGGACGCTGCAACCGCCCGCCTGCCCGGATCGTGGCTCCCGGAAGCCCGGCGCGGGGCCCCGGCCCCGTGCGGCGGCACCGGGCCGCCCCGGAGCCCGTTAGGCCAATCGGGTGAGGACCCGGGCCCCGCATATGATCGGCGGACCGCGGCGGCCGCAGGACGGACCACCGCCGACCCGCCGAGCCACCAGGGGTGCGCCATCTCTTCCGTACGCTTCGGGCTGCCCGCGCAACGCGGCGGACCGCGCGCGGACCTACGCGACCGGAACGAGGACGGGCACCACCTCCACCACCTCGTGTGGCGGCTGGGGCCCGGCGTGCGGGTGTGCAGCAGCGCGGTCCTCGGAGGCGGCATCGGTCCTCGGGCCTGGATCCTCAACGCCCAGGTCCCCGGCGGCTACCCGCGCCTCGACCCGGACCGCCACCTCGCCGAGATCGCCGCCGCGGAGGGGCTCACGGGCCCGGGCGCCGGGCTGATGACCGCGGCCGACGTCGCCGCGTACACGACCGCCCACGACGGCGGTGTCACGGCGACCGTCACGACGGGCCTCGGCGTACGGGGCTGGGCGGCGGTCCCCGACACCACCCGGCCCGAGGACGTCCCGTCGGCCCCGTTCCGGCCCGGCACGGTCAACATCGTCGTCACCCTGCCCGTCGCGCTCTCCGACGCCGCCCTCGTCAACGCCGTCGCCACCGCCACCGAGGCCAAGGTCCAGGCCCTCCTCGACGCCGGACTCGACTGCTCGGGCACCCCCACGGACGCGGTGTGCGTCGCGGCCCCCGAACCGGGGTCCGGCGGAGGCGAACCCTTCGCCGGACCCCGCTCCACCTGGGGCGCGCGGACCGCCCGCGCCGTGCACGGCGCCGTACTGGCAGGGGCCCGCCCGGTACCGTGACGGGGGTCCGCCCACCACCACCGCGTGCCGGGTTCAGCTCACCGTCACCGGGTGCCGTACCACCGCGTCGAACAGATAGCCCTGGGTGTTGTGCGCGGTGGCCACCGGCTGGGTACGCCCCGAGCGGTCCGTCGCCCGCGCCAGCAGCACGGCAGGACCGCGCTCCCTCGGCACCCAGTCGGCCGTCCAGCGCACCCAGCTCCCGGCCCGCGGCTCGTCCCGCAGCCGGGCCGCCCGCCAGTGCGCACCCCCGTCCGTGCTGACCTCCACGGCCCGCACGGGCGCCCCGCCCGACCAGGAACGCCCGGTGAGCAGCGCGCGCCGGTGAGCGCGGAACGAGGCCCCCGGGGCCAGCTCGAAGGCGCTCTTCAGCGTCTGCCGCGTCAGCGGCGGACTGCCCTCCGGCGGATGCCCGGGGCCGAACAGCCGGTAGAGATCCGTGTTCCACGGGGTGAGCAGCGGCTCGGCGCTCACCTCGATGTCGCCGACCCACTTGATGTTGGCGATGCCGACCCACGAGGGCACGATCAGCCGGACCGGGTAGCCGTGGTCGGGCGGCAGCGGCTCGCCGTTCATCTCGTACGCGAGCAGGACGTCGTCCAGAGCCTTCGCCACCGGCAGCGGACGGCGCACCCGCCCGAGGTTCACCCCGTCGGTGACGACCTCGGCGTCCAGGCCGCGCGGCAGGACGTCCACCGCGTGCCGCCCGACCCCCGCCCGGCGCAGGACGTCCGCCAGCCGCACCCCGCGCCAGCGGGCCGTCCCGATCGCCCCGAGCGTCCAGGCGGTGCCGCTGACCGCCTGGCCCTGCTGCGAGGTGAAGAAGCTGCGGCCGTTCCCCGCGCACTCCACGAACGCGGTACGCGTCACCGGAGGCAGGGCCAGCAGATCGGCGAAGGTGAAGTCCACCGGACCGCCCCGCAGCCCGTTGCCCCACACCGTCAGTTTCCAGTCGGCCCGGTCGATGCGCGGGGTTGCGGTGTGGTTGCGCACGAAGAACCGGTCGGCGGGGGTGAGCAGGCCGGTGCCCCGCAGGGCGGCGAAGTTCGTCTCCGCGTTGGTTCCGCGCAGCGTGAACAGCTCCGCGGGCAGCGGCTTGACCACCCCGGGCAGCCCGTCGGCCGCGCGGACCGGTGCGGCGACCGAGGCCAGCGGCACGGCAGCGGATGCCGCCGCGAGGAGCTTCAGCAGGTCGCGGCGCTCGATCCCGGCGGAGCGTGCCCGGCCGCGGGACCACTGCCGCATCCGTATCCGGTCGTAGACGTCCTCGGTCGGAACCGGGCTCATGGATGCTCCTCGCGGGTCAGGTGACGAAGGGGGAGGGGAAGGTGGGAGGGGCCGGCTGGTGCGGGGGCGGCGGGTGCGGCTGTGGTGCTCGCGCGAGCGACTCCCGTACGAGCGCGCCCACCTGGTCCGTCTCGATGAGGAATCCGTCGTGCCCGCAGGGCGAGGTGATGGTGTGCGCGCCGTCGGCCCCCGGCAGCAGCGCGGCCAGACGTTCCTGCTGCGCCAGGGGGTACAGCCGGTCCGAGTCGACCCCCGCGACCAGGGCGGGCAGCTCCGCCCGGCGCAGCGCCCGGGCGATCCCGCCCCGCCCCCGGCCGACGTCGTGGCCGTTCATCGCCTCGGTGAGCGTCACATAGCTGCCGGCGTCGAACCGGCGCACCAGCTTGCCCGCGTGGTGGTCGAGGTAGGACTCCACCCGGTAGCGGCCACCGTGGGCGGGCTCCTCCCCGGGCTGTGCCCGCCCGCCGAAGCGGGAGTTCAGCTCGGGTTCGCCGCGGTACGTGATGTGGGCGATGCGCCGCGCCTGCCCAAGGCCCCGGTGCGGGCCGTCGCCCGGGGGCGCATGGTGGTAGTCGCCGCCCCGCCACCCCGGGTCGGAGCGGATCGCGCCGATCTGCACCGAGCCCCAGGCGATCTGGTCGGCGGAGGCGGCCGCCGGGGCGGCGAGCACGAGCAGCGAACCGGTGCGCTCCGGCCTGCTCACCGCCCATTCCAGGGCCCGCATCCCGCCCATCGACCCGCCGACGACGGCCGCCCACCGCTCGATGCCCAGCACATCGGCGAGCGCGGCCTCCGCCGTCACCTGGTCCCGGACGCTCAGATACGGGAACAGGGACCCCCACGGCGTGCCGTCGGGCCCGGGGGAGGACGGGCCGGTGCTGCCCTGGCAGCCGCCGAGGACGTTGGGCGCGACGACGAACCAGCGGTCGGTGTCGAGCGCCCGGCCCGGACCGACCAGCGCGTCCCACCAGCCGGGCGTCGGATGCCCCGGACCGGCGGGACCGGCCACATGGCTGTCGCCCGTCAGCGCGTGCAGCACCAGCACGGCGTTCGATCCGTCGGCCGCCCGCTGCCCCCAGGTCTCGTACGCCAGGCGCACCCCCGGCAGCCTGATCCCGGACTCCAGGGGCAGCGGGTCCTCGATCGCCGCCCAGCGGCGGCGACCGGGCGGGTCCCCCTCCCGCCGGCCGCCGGAGGCCGGCAGGAGGGGGAGCGCGTGGTGCGGGGCCGTCCGGTTCAGGACGCCGCCTTCGCCGCCCGGAAACCCGCCTCCAGGTCCGCCTTGAGGTCGTCCACGTTCTCCAGCCCCACCGACAGCCGCACCAGACCGGGCGTGGCGCCGGTGGCGATCAGCTGCTCCTCGGTGAGCTGACTGTGCGTGGTGGAGGCCGGGTGGATGATCAGGCTCCGTACGTCACCGATGTTGGCCAGGTGGCTGAAGAGTCCGACCGCGTCCACGAACTGCCGTCCCGCCTCGGTCCCGCCCTTCAGCTCGAAGGCCAGCACGGCCCCCGCTCCGCGCGGCAGATAGCGCCGCGCGGCCTCGTACCAGCGGTTCGACTCCAGACCTGCGTAGTGCACGGTCTCCACCTCGTCCCGTCGCTCCAGCCAGTGGGCGAGCTCCAGCGCGTTGGAGGTGTGCCGCTCCAGCCGCAGGCTCAGCGTCTCGATGCCCTGGAGCAGCAGGAACGCCGAGTGCGGCGAGAGGGCGGGCCCCAGGTCGCGCAGCAGCTGCACCCGGAGCTTCACCGCGAACGCGCCGGGGCCGAGGTCCGGCCAGTAGCGCAGCCCGTGATAGCTCGGGTCGGGCTCGTGGAACTCGGGGAAGCGCTCGGCGTGCGCCCCGAAGTCGAACGTACCGGCGTCCACGACCACCCCGCCGATCGTCGTGCCGTGCCCACCGAGGAACTTGGTCGCCGAGTGGACCACGATGTCCGCGCCGTGCTCGATCGGCCGGAGCAGAAAAGGCGTGGGCACGGTGTTGTCGACGATGAGCGGCACCCCGGCCTCGTGCGCGGTGTCCGCGACGCCTCGGACGTCCAGCACGTCACCGCGCGGGTTGCCGAGCGTCTCGGCGAAGAACGCCTTCGTGTTGGGCCGGACCGCGGCCCGCCACGCCGCCAGGTCCTCCGGGTCCTCGACGAACGTCACCTCGATGCCGAAGCGGGGGAGCGTGTGGCGGAAGAGGTTGTACGTGCCGCCGTACAGCGACGGGGAGGAGACGATGTGGTCCCCGGCCCCGGCCAGCGTCAGGATCGCCAGCGTCTCGGCGGCCTGGCCGGAGGCCAGCGCGACGGCGGCGGCCCCGCCCTCCAGCGCGGCGATGCGCTGCTCCAGGACGTCCTGGGTGGGGTTGTGGATGCGGGTGTAGATGTTGCCCGGCTCGGCCAGGGAGAACACGTCGGCCGCATGCTGCGTGTCGCGGAAGACGAAGGACGTCGACTGGTAGATCGGCACCGCCCGGGCGCCGGTCGTCGGGTCCGGGGCGGCGCCGGAGTGGATCTGCTTGGTCTCGAACGACCAGGCGGTGCCGGGGTCCTGCCGGTCCTGGTCCTCGAGGGTGTGGCCTGCGGTGACGGAGTCGAGGGGCTGGCTCATGTGGTTCCTCGCACGGAGCGGTGACGGGCTGAATACGGACCGTAGGCCGCACCCCGCCCCCTCGGAAGCGTGTCGCCCGCCTGGCCATGAACCCGCAACGGCCCGTCATGCCCGGCAACACGGCGGCAACGGAGGCGCCACACCCGCCGCACGGCGACAACGAGGACGCCACACCACCCGGCACGGCGACGACGAGGCCGCCGTACCCGCCGCACGGCTCGGCCCGAGCCCCCGCGGCGGGTACGGCGTCCGCGGTCAGCGGACCGCCGGGACCTCGGCGATCGAGCGACCCGCCCACGTGGGTGCCGGCTCGACGAGCGCGGCCAGCCGTTCCCGTACGGAATCCGGGAACGGGACGGTGCGGCCCGCCCGTTGGTCCACGTGGAGCGCCAGCAGCTCGCTCGTCGCCACCGGGGCGGCCTCCGGCTCCGGTACGTCGCCGGCGGCGTCGACCACGTACAGCTCGTGGCTGAAGCGCGCCTTCTTCGCGTCCACGCCCAACAGGCTTGTGCGGACGGCGAGATGGGCTCCTTCGGCCACGTCGCGGAGATAGCGCAGATGCGACTCGACGGTGTAGAGCGAGCAGCCGGTGCTCTCCCGGTACCCGGCGTGCAGACCGGTCTCGATCATCATCGCGTCGGTGGCGTAGCCGAAGACCAGGACGTAGAACGCCTCGCTCATATGGCCGTTGTAGTCGATCCACTCGGGTCGTACGGTCCGGTGGACCAGGGGAAGCGACAAGGCGTCGTCCTCGGCCACGGTCGGCTCCTCGTACGTCTGCTGCTCGCTCATCGGGTCGCCTTTTCGGCGGACCGGGGCAGGCGGCCCGTCGCGCGCAGGACGTCGATGACGCCGCGGTCCCGCTCGGTGACGAGATCGGCGATGCTCCGGCCGTCCGCCGCCTCCTCGCAGCCCGCCACCACCGCCTCGTACAGGGCACGGTCCAGTTCGGGTGCTTCCAGCCGGGTCCAGGGTGACTTCAGCGACGGGCCGAAGTGGTCGAGCATGTGGGCCATCCCGCCCTCGCCGCCCGCGAGCGCGAACGTGAGCATCGGGCCCATCACGGCCCAGCGGAGCCCCGGCCCCTCGGTGATCGACGCGTCGATCTCCGCCACCGTCGCCTCTCCGGCCGCGACCATGTGCAGCGCTTCGCGCCACAGGGCCTCCTGGAGCCGGTTGGCTATGAAGCCGGGCACCTCGCGGTCCATGGTGATCACGGACTTGCCCGCGACGGCGTAGAAGCGCGAGGCCCAGTCGACCGCGGCGGGCGCGGTCCGTTCCCCGCCGACGACCTCGACCAGGGGAATGAGGTAGGGCGGGTTGAAGGGATGCCCGACGACGAGCCGCCCGGGGTCGGCGGCCTTGGTCTGCATGTCCGACATCGGGTAGCCGGAGGTCGACGAGGCGATCACCGTGCCGGCGGGCGCGGCGGCGTCCAGGCGGGCCAGCAGATCGCGCTTGAGGTCCAGCTTCTCGGGGGCGCTCTCCTGGACGAACTGGGCATCGGCCACGGCCTCTTCGAGGGTCGCGGTGACGGTCAGCCGGTCCTGCGAGGCTCCGTCGGCCAGGCCGAGCTGTTCCAGCGCGGGCCAGGCGGCGGCGATGAGCCTGCGCAGCCGGACGGCCGCGTCGGGGGCCGGGTCCCAGGCGGTGACGTCGTAGCCGCGAGCGAGGAAGTGGGCGGCCCAGCCGCCGCCGATCACCCCGGCCCCGACGCACGCCACACGGCGTACGTCCTCCGGGGCACAGGGCGCGAGGGGACCGGGGGGCGGGGTGGGGGAGGGGGCGACGGTCACGGGCGACACTCCAGAAAGGCGGTGAGGGGGTGGAGTTGGGGGATTCTGGGGGAGTTGGGGGGAGGGGGTGATCAGGCGCGCGGGCGCAGGCCGAGCTTCTGACGCGCCTCGTCGGGCGTGGCGACCCGGGACCCCAGGGATTCGGTGATCTGCACCGCGCGCTCCACCAACTGGCCGTTGGTGGCCTTGACGCCCTTGCCCAGGTAGAGGTTGTCCTCCAGGCCGACCCGGACGTGTCCGCCGAGCAGGATCGACTGGGCGACCCAGGGCATCTGCATCCGGCCGAGCGCGAAGCTCGCCCACTGAGCGCCCGGGGGAAGCATGTTGACCATCGACTGCAGTACGCCCGGGTCGGCGGGCGCGCCCCACGGAATGCCCATGCAGAGCTGGAAGACCGTGGGATCGTCGAGCAGCCCCTCGGCGAGGAGCTGCTTCGCGAACCACAGCTGCCCGGTGTCGAAGATCTCCAGCTCGGGCCGGACCCCGAGCTCCTGGATGCGCTTCGCGCCGGTGCGCAGCATGTCGGGGGTGGAGACGTAGAGGTTGCTGCCGTCGCCGAAGTTGAGCGAACCGCAGTCGAGGGTGCAGATGTCCGGGAGCAGGTCCTCCACGTGCGGCAGCCGGTCCAGACCGCTGACCAGGTCGGTGCCGGGGAGCTGACGGAGCGGGGCTTCCGGGTCGATGACCAGGTCCCCGCCCATTCCGGCGGTCAGGTTGATGACGACATCGGTGCCGGTCTCCCGGATCCGCTCGACGACCTCCCGGTAGAGCCGGGGGTCGCGGGAGGGCGCGCCGGTATCCGGCTCGCGGACGTGGATGTGGACCACGGCCGCGCCGGCCCCGACGGCCTCCACGGCGGAGGCGGCGATCTGCTCGGGCGTCACCGGGACATGGGGGCTGCGGCCGACGGTGTCGCCGGCTCCGGTGAGGGCGCAGGTGATGATGACGTCCTGGTTCACGGGCATGCGGGAACGTCTCCTCTCGGGGATTCAGGGGATTTCGGGTTCAGGAAGGTACGGGCGTACGGGGTCGGCGCGCGGGCGTCAGCCGGCCGCGGGCGCTGTCAGGCAGGCGTCCACGTGAGCGATCAGCGCGTCGTGCATGGCCGCTGCGTCCGTGCCCGGGAGGCCGCTGCCCGGGGGGCCGGGCTCGGTGGCCAGGACCTGGGAGGCCAGCCCGTCGATCAGCGCGGTGAGGGCGAGTGCCGCGCCGTCCGCGTCGACCGGACGGAACACGCCCTGCTCGACGCCGCGCCGGATCACGTCGGCGACCGTCCCCCGCCACTGGCGGTAGTACTCCACGTGGAGCCGTCCGACCGTGGTGGACCGGGCGGCCTCGGCCCACAGGTCGAGCCAGACGCACCACTGCCGCCGTTGCCGTTCGGTCCGGGGGGTCTGGAGGTCGATCAGCAGGCGCAGTTCGTCCCCGGCATGACGGGTGCCGGCCGTGGCGTCGGCGCGACGACGGGTGTCCTCGTCCATGCACCAGCGGACCGCGGCCTCCAGCAGTTCGTCACGGCCGGGGAAGTGGTAGTGGATCGCCGCCGTGCTGGTGTGGCAGGCCGCTGCGATGTCCGCGACCCGGACGGCATGGAACCCGCGCTCGGCGATGAGCCGGACGGTCTCGCGCACGATCTGCAAGGGCCTGCCGCCCTCCGGCGAGGGCGAAGGCGGGCGAGGCGGCGACGGGGGGCGCACGGTCGACGGCGTCGATACCGCACCGGTCGCCGCACTGCCGGCCGCAGTGCCCGCCGCACCGGCCGTCGTACCGATCAGCCGGCCGACGTCCACGCCGCCGATGTCCGCGATCCGGGCCAGTTCGGCGGCGGTGAAGCGCCGTGTGCCGTTCAGGGACCGGGACAGCTTCGACGGATCGATGACGATCCGCCGCGCGAACTCGCGCGCGCTCACCCCCGCCGCGTCGATCACCTGTCGGACCCGTGCGGCCACCTCGTCCTGCTGCATGGTCAGCCACCGTAGCCATGTGTTGAGAAAACCTCAACACAAGTAGGTGTAGCCCATGGAAAAGGGGAGGTGTTGTGGTTCTGACTGATGTGCCAGTCAGAACCACAACACCTCCCCTGTTCGGCTGTCCGGGGCCCGCAGCGGTCACTCCTGGACGAGCATCCCGCTCTTCAGCTTGCCCAGCATCCGGCCCAGCAGCCGCGATACGTGCATCTGCGAAATGCCGAGCTCCGCGCCGATCTGCGCCTGGGTCATCTCCTGGACGAAGCGCATGTCGATGATCCGGCGCTCCCGCTCGTCCAGTTCGTCCAGCAGGGGTGCGAGGGCGTGGAGGTTCTCCACGGTCTCCATGGCGGGGTCCGGCTCGCCCAGCACATCGGCGAAGGTCCGCCCGGCGGTCTGGCGGGGTCCGGCGTCCGCGGTGTCGGTCGGCATGTCCAGGGAGCCCGCCGTATAGCCGTTGGAGGCGACGATCCCCTCCGTGACCTCGGACTCCTCGATCCCCAGGTTCTCCGCCAGTTCCTTCACCGTGGGGTCCCGGTCGAGGTCGGCGGCCAGGGACTCCTTCGCCTTGGCGAGGTCGACCCGCAGCTCCTGGAGGCGCCGCGGCACGTGCACCGCCCAGCTCGTGTCACGGAAGAACCGCTTGATCTCCCCGACGATGTACGGCACCGCGAACGACGTGAACTCGACCTCCCGGGAGAGGTCGAAGCGGTCGATCGCCTTGATCAGCCCGATGGTGCCGACCTGGACGATGTCCTCCATGTCGCCGCTGCCCCGGTTGCGGAAGCGGTTGGCGGCGAAGCGGACGAGGGACAGGTTCATCTCGATGAGGGTGTTGCGCGCGTACTGGTACTCGTGCGTGCCCTCCTCCAGAACCTGGAGGCGGTCGAAGAAGAGGCGCGAGAGCCGACGGGCGTCCATCGGGGCGATCTTCCCCGCGTCCTCGATCCACGGGAGCTCCTCGGTGGTGCCTGTCCGCTCCGTACCGGCTGTCTGCGCGTTCTGCGCGGTCTGCACGGTCATGTCGCTTCACGCTCCCTGGTTCATAGGCCCTGACGCCTGTTCGCCTTCCCGGGGGTACGCCTCTCATGCGTGGAGGGGAGAGTTGATCTGGCCATGCGGGGCGAGTTGGCCGGAAACAAGCCTGGTTCGGCCCTGAGGGGTCGTCACGGCCGTCATCCGAGGGCTGCGGGTGACGGCCGCGAGTGACGGGCGCGAGGTGCGGAGCGCACGTGAAGCGCGCAGGTGAAGTACGCACGCCATGGAGGCACGAAGAACCGCCCCACCGGTACGGGGGAGCCCGGTGGGGCGGTCGCCACCAGAGTGCCACAGGCGAGCGGGCGTTGGGACCGGACCGGCACGTATTGGCCTACGGATGAGTCGATTTCGCTGCTCGTGCGTGCGGAGGTGCGGCGGACGCGTCGGCGTGTTGCCGGGGGCGGCATCCCGGTAGCGGCATCCCGGTGGCGTGGGGGCCGGGCGGCCCGCGCCGCGGTGGTTCCCGGCGGTCTTCGATGATTGCGGTGTCATGAACAGATTCGCCTCGCGGAATACTCGCCGTCGCCACCGGCCTTTCCTCTCCGGCGGGTGCGCCGCTCCGGACGCCGAGCACCCGCGGCCGAGGAGCCGCGCGATGGACGGAACGAGACTGAGGAGACCATGACCCAGAACGACACCCGGCCACGGACCGATGCCCCTTCCCGGCTCCACCCGCTGGAGAACCCCGCCCGGTCCTCGCTCACCGGTCCGCACGCCCACTTCGCGGAGAGCCGTGGGCGGATCCTGCGCTATCCCAGCGACGTCAGCCCCTGGCTCGCGCTCCCCGATGCCCCGGACGCCCAGGACTGGGCCGATGTCGCGGCGCTCGCCGGGCCGGGCAACGCCGTCGCCCTGGCCGCGCTCCAGGAGCCGCCACCGCAGGACTGGGAGGTCGTCTTCCGGGCCGAGGGCGTCCAGCTGGCCGACGCGTCGGTGAACGCCGCGCCCGACCCGGAGGCGGTCGTGCTGGGCCCCCGCGACGTGCCGGAGATGCTGGAGCTGGTGGCGCGCACCCGCCCCGGCCCCTTCCTTCCGCGCACGGTCGAGCTGGGCACGTATCTGGGCATCCGCCGGGGCGGCGCTCTGGTGGCGATGGCGGGGGAGCGGCTGCACCCGCCCGGCTGGACCGAGATCAGCGGCGTCTGCACGGACGAGTCCGTACGGGGGCAGGGTCTGGCGAGCCGACTGGTCCTGGCGGTCGCGCACGGCATCCGAGAGCGCGGCGAGACGCCGTTCCTGCATGCCTCCGCCTCCAACACCGGGGCCGTCCGGCTCTACGAGTCCCTCGGCTTCCGGCTCCGCCGGCGTACGGAATTCCTCTCCGCCCTCGTCCCCGCCACGCTCCCGCTGCGCTGACGTGAGTCGCACGCTCCCGCTGCGCTGACCGGGCGCCGCGCCGGCCCGGTCCCGGCGTGCCGCCACCGGGACCCGTACGACGGGACCTGGGACACCCCCGGTGCGGTCCGGAGGGCCCGGGCCGAAAGTCCCGGGCGGGACCTTCGGCACCCGCTCGGGGCCCTAAGCCCTCCTGCGCGGACGTCCGCCTCCCGGTCAACTGGAAAGGAGCGCCCGAAACCGCGGGCGGCGCCGAGAGAACCAGCGGGAGGACAGGCCGTGCCCATGAGGTTGCTGGACATGGCACAGAAGCCGCAGAAGCAGAGCGGGGCACGGCACCGCGGTGGTGCCGCGCCGGGCGCGGACGCGAGCATCGCCGCGGTGTCGCAGGGCCGGATCGGCAACTGGGCGCTGGCCGGCGGGCTCACGCTGCTGACCCTGCTGGTCGTCTTCCTCGACGTCAGGACGGGCAACGACCTGCGGGTCGTGCCGCTGCTCGTGGTCGTCCCGGCACTGGCCTCCGTCTACTGCAGCCTCGGCCAGACCATCTGGGTCGCGGTGTGGATCACCACGGTCGTCGTCGGCTTCCGGGCCGGCGCGGACGGCACCTTCTGGGACTTCGTCTTCGGCATCGGCTTCGCCGTACTGGCCTGCGCACTCGGGGTCGCCGCCTGCGCGGCGCGTATCCGGCACGCCACCGAGATGGCGCGGCTGCGGTCCGCCGCCGTGACCCTCCAGCGCCAGATCCTGCGGCCGCTGCCCGTCGTGACCGACCACGTCTTCGCGCACGGGCTCTACGAGCCGATCGAGGAGGACCGCTTCGTCGGCGGAGACATCTACGAGGTCGTCGAGTCGCCCTACGGCACCCGGGTGATCATCGGCGATGTCCAGGGCAAGGGGCTGGCGGCCATCGGCGCCGGATTCGCGGCCATCGCCGCGTTCCGCGAGGCGGCCATCCGCGAATCCACGCTCACCGGGGTGGTCCAGGCGCTGGAGGACGCCGTCGTCCGGCACAACGAGTTCTCCGCCCAGACCGGCGAGGCCGAACGCTTCGTGACCGCGCTCGTGCTCGGGTTCGACGAGGGCGGCCGGGTGGAGGCCGTGAACTGCGGTCATCTGCCACCGCGCCTGTTGCACGACGGCCGGGCCTCGGACGTCACGCTCCACCGGACGTACGTCCCCATCGGCCTCGCCGGGCTCAGCCAGGAGGCCCGTACGACCGAGTCCTTCGACCTCCCGCCGGGCGGGACACTCCTCGTCGTCACCGACGGGGTGACCGAGGCCCGCGACGCCGCCGGCGCCTTCTACCCGCTGGACGAACGGGTGGCCGCCTGGGCCGGGCACGGGCCGCGCGAACTGCTCGACGCGCTCCGTGCCGACCTGGGGGACTTCTCCGGAGGCGTCCGGCGCGACGACGTCGCCGCGCTGGCCCTGCTTCGCGCCCCCGCGGCCGCCGCAGACGTGATCGCCGACGACGCGGTCCGCGGCGACCACGCCGATACGGGCGGGAAGGCCCGGCGGGTCGCCGCGACCGCAGTCTGAGAGCGCGCCTCGCCCCGCACCGGCCGCCCCTGATGTCCCCACGAGACTAATGTCGCTTGGGGACATTTTCAGGTGTACGGTGCATGTATGACTCCGGAACGGAAGATCCCGGAACGGCGCAGCCGCAAGGCGCGCCGCACCCGCGACACCCTGGCGCAGGCCGCGTTCGAGCTCGTACTCGACCGGGGGCTGCGGAACGTGACGGTCGAGGAGATCGCGGAGGTCGCGGACGTCGACCGCCGTACGTTCAGCCGGTACTTCACGAGCAAGGAGGCCGCCGCCCTCGACTCCCTGCGGGGCGACGGCGACCGCATCAACGCGGCTCTGCGCGCCCGCCCGGCCGCGGAGCCCCCGCTCCTCGCCTACCGGCGGGCCGTTCTCGGCTGGCTCGCGGACCCCGGGGCGGAACCCTGGCACCGCCGCCCCCGGATCTTCGACCTGCTGGTCGTCGCCGAGGAGGAGCCCACCCTCTACGCGGTCTTCCACCACATCCGGGTGGACGCCCAGGCGGACTCGATCGCCATCGTCGCGGACCGGCTCGGCGTCGATCCCCGGCGGGACATCCGACCCGCCGTGACCGTCGCCGCCGGAGCGGGCGCGCTGCTCGCCGCGCAGGCCGCCTGGGTGCGCGGGGGCCGGCCGGACGCCCTGCCCGAACTGGTCACCGAGGCCTTCGACGCACTGGCCGCCGACCTGCTCGGCGAACCGAGCCCGGGGCCGGAGCAGCACCGCGGCACCACAGAAGAAGCAGAAGGAACAGAAGGAACCGAGGCAACCTCATGACCACCGACCACACCGACCAGACCGACCGCGTCGAGAACCCCGACCGCACCGACAACGCCGGGGCCGAGTTCACGGGCCGCACCGCCCTCGTCACCGGCGGCGCCTCCGGCATCGGCCTCGCCCTGGCCCGGCGGCTCGCCGCCGGCGGCGCGGCGGTCGTCGTCGCCGACTACGACGAGGAGAACGCGCGCAAGGCCGTGGCCGAGCTGGAGAGCACCGGAGCCAGGGCCGCCGCCGTCGCGATGGACGTCACCGACCCGGCCTCCGTCGAAGCGGGCGTGCGGTTCGCCGTTGACACCTTCGGCGCCCTCCACCTGGCCGTGAACAACGCCGGTATCGCGGGCCCCAGCAGCCCCACCGGGGCGTACCCGGTCGAGGACTGGAACCGCGTCGTCGCCACCAACCTCAGCGGCGTCTTCCACTCGATGCGCTACGAACTGCCCGCCATCGTCGCGGCGGGCGGCGGTGCGATCGTCAACATGTCGTCCATCCTCGGCACCAACGGCTTCGCGGGGTCGCCCGCCTACGTCGCGGCCAAGCACGGCGTCGTCGGCCTCACCAAGACCGCGGCGCTCGAGTACGCCGCCCAAAACGTCCGGGTCAACGCGGTCGGCCCCGGCTTCATCGACACCCCGCTCCTGCGGAACGCCGACCCGGCGGCCCGCGAGCACCTGATCTCCCTGCACCCGGCCGGACGCCTCGGCACCGCCGAGGAGGTCGCCGAACTCGCCGCCTTCCTGCTCTCGGACAAGGCCTCCTTCATCCACGGCAGCTACCACCTGGTCGACGGCGGCTACTCCGCCCCGTGACGGAGCCCGAGTGGCGGGCGGGGGACACGGGGGCGACAAAGGGAACGGGGGCCCGGGGGACACGGGGCGACGAAGAGAACCAGGAAGAAGTGAGGACACCCCATGAAAGCCGTCCAGTACCGAGCCGTCGGCGCCGCCCCCGAGGTGGTCACGATCCCGGACCCCGAGCCCGGCCCCGGCCAGGTCCTGCTGAAGGTCACCGCCGCCGGCGTCTGCCATTCCGACATCGCCGTGATGAGCTGGTCCGCCGACGAGATCCCCTTCCCCCTGCCCCTCACCCTGGGCCACGAGGGCGTCGGCACGGTCGCCGCCCTCGGTGACGGCGTCGGCGGCTTCGCGGTCGGCGACTCCGTCGCGGTGTACGGGCCCTGGGGCTGCGGCACCTGTGTGAACTGCGCCGAGGGCAAGGAGAACTACTGCCTGCGCGCCAAGGAGCTCGGCATCATGCCGCCCGGACTCGGCGCCCCCGGCGCGATGGCCGAGTACATGATCGTCGACGAACCCCGTCACCTGGTCCCGATCGGTGACCTCGACCCGGTGAAGACCGTGCCCCTCACCGACGCCGGACTGACCCCGTACCACGCCATCGTGCGCTCCCGGGCGAAGCTCGTGCCCGGTTCCACGGCCGTCGTCATCGGCACCGGCGGCCTCGGCCACGTCGCGATCCAGCTGCTGCGCGCCATGACGGCCGCCCGGGTGATCGCCCTCGACGTCACCGAGGACAAGCTCGCCCTGGCCAGGACCGTCGGCGCGCACGAAACCGTCCTCTCCGACGAGCGGGCGGCCGCCCGCGTCAGGGAACTGACCGGCGGACTCGGCGCCCACGTGGTCCTCGACTTCGTCGGAGCTCCGCCCACCGTGCAGACCGCCGGAGCCGTCGCCCGCGTGGACGGCGACGTCACCATCGTCGGCATCGGCGGCGGCGCGCTCCCGGTCGGCTTCGGGACGCTCCCGAACGGGGCCAACGTCTGCGCACCCTACTGGGGCTCCCGCAGGGAACTCGCCGAGGTCCTCGACCTGGCCCAAGCCGGTGCGGTGGACGTGCACGTGGAGACGTACTCCCTCGACGAGGCCCCGCTCGCCTACGAGCGCCTCCACGAGGGCAGGATCAACGGCCGGGCCGTCGTCCTCCCCGGCGGCTGAACCCCTCGTGCTCCCCGGCGCACGGAAAAATGCCCGGCGCCGGGAGCCCGCCCGAAGTTAGACTGGCCGACATGGGTTCGTACCGCTTCTCCTTCTTCCGCTGATTCCCGGCCAGGACGGCCGCAGCGCGCCGCACCGCGCGTCCTACTGAGACGCCCCGGTGAGGACGTCACCGTGATGATGTTCCGGTGACGTCGGTGTCACCCGCGCGCCCGCCGCCGCCCCCTCCGCCGTCCGGCATCCACGCCCCGCCGCCGCGCTCCCGTGCGCACTGCCGCGGGCCGTCACCCAGGGAAGAGGCACCCATGCACCCCCAGCGCGACCGCGCTCAACTGGCCATGAAGGACGTCTCCAAGGCGTACGGGGAGCGCTCCGTACTCGACCAGGTGACCCTCACCGTCCGGCCCGGTGAGAAGACCGCCGTCATCGGAGAGAACGGCTCCGGAAAATCCACCCTGCTCCGCCTGCTGGCTGCAGCGGAGCAACCGGACACCGGCGAGATCACCCTCCGGTTCCCCGGCGGCACCGGCTACCTCGCCCAGACCCTCGACCTCGACCCGGTCGGCACCGTGCAGGAAGCCGTCGACGCGGCCCTCGCCGAACTGCGCGACCTCGAACACCGCATCCGCGAGGCGGAGGCCGGCCTGTCGGAGCGGAAGCCCGGCGATCCGGCGCCCACCGACGTGGAACTCGCCGCGTACGGAGACCTCCTCACCGCCTACGAGGACCGCGACGGCTACCGGGCGGAAGCCCGCACCGAAGCGGCCCTCCACGGCCTCGGCCTCGCCCACCTCACCCGCGACCGCCCGCTCGGCACGCTCTCCGGCGGCGAGCGGTCCCGGCTCGCCCTCGCCTGCGTGCTGGCCGCCGCCCCCGAACTGCTGCTGCTCGACGAACCGACCAACCACCTCGACGCCCGCGCCGTCGGCTGGCTGGAGGACCACCTGCGCGCCCACCGGGGGACTGTCGTGGCGATCACCCACGACCGGGCGTTCCTGGAGCGCGTCACCTCGGTGATCCTGGAGATCGACCGGGACCTGCGCACGGTCACCCGGTACGGGGACGGCTGGGACGGCTACCGCACCGCCAAGGCCGCCGCCCGCCGGCGCTGGGCCCAGGAGTACGAGGAACACCTGACGGACCTGGCCCGCACCGAGGAACTCGTCGAGGCGGCGGGAGCGCGGCTCGCGGCCACCGGAGGCGACCCGAAACAGGGCTTCGGCAAGCACCGCCGGTCGCACGAGGCCAAGCTCTCCGGCCAGGTCAGGGCAGCCCGGACCCGGCTGGACGCCCTGCGCAGGACTCCCGTGCCGCCCCCGCCCCGCCCGCTCGCCTTCACCGGCCGTCCGTCCGTCGCCACGGAGACCGGCGAGGCGGAGCGCGCCGGGACCGCGGCCGGGACCGCCGACGCGACCGGCACAGCGGGCCGCGCGAGGACCCTCGTGGAGCTGGACGCCGTCTCCGTGGGCGACCGCCTCGACCTCCCCTCCCTGCGCGTGGCATCGGGAGCCCGCCTCCTGGTGACCGGTGAGAACGGAGCCGGAAAGACCACTCTGCTGCGGGTCCTCGCGGGCGACCTCACCCCCGACACGGGCACGGTCACCCGCCACGCCCGCATCGGCTATCTCCCGCAGGAACTGCCCGCCCGGCCGACCCGGCGCACCCTGCTCGCCACCTTCGCGGCGGGCCGGCCCGGCTTTCCCGACGAGTACGCCGACGACCTCCTGGCCCTCGGCCTGTTCCGCCCCGAGGATCTCGACGTGCCCGTCGCGTCCCTCTCCATCGGCCAGCAACGCAGGCTGGCCCTGGCCCGCCTGGTGACCCGGCCGGCCGATCTGCTGGTGCTGGACGAACCGACGAACCACATCGCGCTGAGCCTGGTCGAGGAGCTGGAACAGGCCCTCGACCATTACCGGGGCGCGGTCGTCGTCGTCTCGCACGACCGCAGCTTCCGGGCCCGCTTCACCGGCGACGTCCTGGAACTGCGGGCAGGCCGCCCGACGGGCGCGGCCCCGGCCTATGCGTCGGGGGAGGCGGCGGTCCATCGCACCTGAGCGCGCAGCCGGTCGACGAACACCCGCTGACCGACGATCAGCCGCTCGGCGGCCTGCTCCGGCGTGCACCAGGCGAACCGCTCCATCTCCGGGAACTCCTGCTGCACGCCGGACCCGCGCGGCCACTCCATCGTGAACGTCCCGGGCACGACGGACGCCACGTCCAGCTCCGCCTCCAGGGCCCACACGGTCACCGTCTTGCCGCTGCGCTGCCGGGACTCGCCGAGCGCGATCCACTCACCCGGCGGCACCGGAAGGCCGAGCTCCTCCGTGAACTCCCGGCGGGCCGCCGCCTCCGCGCTCTCCTCCGACGCGTACTCGCCCTTCGGCACCGACCAGGCGGCCGCCTCCCGCCCCGCCCAGAACGGCCCGCCCATGTGCCCGATCAGCACCACGACATCCCGCTCGCCCGCGTCCTCGACGACCCGGAAGAGAAGAAGCCCCGCACTGCGCCTGCCTGTCGACATGTCGTCAAGTCTGCTGCGGCGGAGTGCGGGGCGCCACGCGAGGCGCTACGTCTTGCGGTAGCCGTACGCCTCCGAGGCCGCCGCTTCCACCGCCGCGAGGTCGCCGCCCGCCGAAGCGGTCACCACGGCGGCCACCGCGCCCTCCACGAACGGCGCGTCCACGAGCCGCGTGTCCTCGGGCAGCTCGTCGCCCTCGGCGAGCATGGCCTTCACCGTCAGGACCGCACTCCCCAGATCCACCAGGACCGCGACGCCCGCACCCCGGTCCACCGAGGCGGCGGCTCGCCCGATCAGCTCGGCGCTCGTCCCGAGCCCGCCGTTCGGCAGTCCGCCGGCCGGGGCGACCGGCGCGGTCACCCCTCCGGCGGCGAGCCCCCGGGCCAGCTCGGCGACCGATTCGGCCACCGGGCCGCTGTGGGAGACCAGCACGATGCCCACCTGCCGCTCGTCGCTCACGCGTCCGCTCCGTCCGTCGCCGTCGCCGCCAGGGCCTCGACCAGCAGCGCCGCCGAGGTCGCGCCCGGGTCCTGATGTCCGATGCTGCGCTCGCCGAGATAGCTGGCCCGGCCCTTGCGCGCCTGCAACGGCACCGTCGCCTCGGCGCCCGCACGGGCCGCGTTCGCGGCGCCGTCGAACGAGGTGGCGAGGGCCTCCGCCGCGGGCAGCAGAGCGTCGAGCATCGTCTTGTCCCCGGCCTGGGCGCCGCCCAGCTGCCCCACCGCGGCGACCCCCGCCGCGAACGCCTGCGCGAGCTGTTCCCGTGTCACCTCGGCATCGTCCCCGAGCGCCTTGCCCGTACGGCGCAGCAGCGTCCCGTACAGCGGGCCCGATGCCCCGCCGACGGTGGAGATGAGCTGCCGTCCCGCGAGGGTGAGCACCGCACCGGGGGTGGCGGGGGCGTCCTTCTCCAGCACCTCGGTCACCGCCGCGAAGCCGCGCTGGAGGTTGCTGCCGTGATCGGCGTCCCCGATCGCCGAGTCCAGCTCGGTCAGATGGTTCGCCTCACGCTCCACGGACGCCGCGACGGCGGTCATCCAGCGGCGGAAGAAGTCGGTGTCGAGCACATGATCTCCTGTTCCTCGGTCCCGCCCCCCGAACGGATCGTCCTGGCGGCACGGGCTGTACGCGGCCTCGCGCCGGGCCGCGTACCCGGTCACGTACCCCGTCGGCAGCTCTCAGCAGCCCCAGCGGAGCGCGGAGGTCCGCACGGGTGCGTCCCACAGCCTCAGCAGCTCCTCGTCGACCTGGCACAGCGTCACCGAGCAGCCTGCCATGTCGAGGGACGTCACGTAGTTCCCCACGAGCGTACGAGCCACCGGGACGCCCCGCTCGGACAGGACCCGGTGGACCTCGGCATTGAACCCGTACAGCTCCAGCAGCGGTGTCGCCCCCATGCCGTTGACCAGCGCCAGCACCGGGCCGGTGGGGCGCAGGTCCTCCAGGATCGCGTTCACGGCGAAGTCGGCGATCTCCCCGGACGTCATCATCGGCCGTCGCTCACGTCCCGGCTCCCCATGGATGCCGATGCCCAACTCCAGCTCTCCGGAAGGCAGATCGAAGGTGGGACTGCCCTTGGCCGGAGTGGTGACGGCGCCGAGCGCCACCCCGAAGCTGCGCGATGCCCCGTTCACCTGCCGCGCGACGGCGGTCACCCGCTCCAGCGGCGCCCCCTCGTCCGCCAGAGCTCCGGCGATCTTCTCGACGAACAGCGTCGCTCCCGTCCCACGCCGCCCGGCGGTGAACGTGCTGTCGCTCACGGCCACGTCGTCGTCCACCACCACCTGTGCGACCTGGACCCCCTCGTCCTCGGCGAGCTCGGCGGCCATCTCGAAGTTGAGCACGTCACCGGTGTAGTTCTTGACGACGAACAGGACGCCCGCCCCACTGTCGACGGCCGCCGCAGCCCGCACCATCTGGTCCGGCACGGGGGAGGTGAACACCTCCCCGGGACAGGCGGCCGACAGCATCCCGGGCCCGACGAACCCGGCGTGCAGCGGCTCGTGTCCGGAACCGCCCCCGGAGACGAGGCCCACCTTTCCCGCCACGGGCGCGTCCCGCCGGGCGACGACCCGGTTCTCCACATCGACGGTCAGCTCGGGATGCGCGGCCGCGATGCCCCGCAGGGCGTCGGCGACCACGGTGTCGGGAACATTGATGAGCATTTTCACGGCTGTCTCCTGGCGATCGTGGCAGAGGGCTTCGTGACCTGCGTCTACCGGGTGGGATGAGCTGCGGCGAGTTGACGATCCCGGTGGTCGAATGCGTACCGTGACAGTACTGACGCCGCGTACCTGCTGACTTCGCTGACCGAACGTCACCAACTCTAGAACGCATCTTTCGGCCACTCGTGGAAGCCTGTCCGCTGTCTGTCGCCTCTGGCGTGGTGATCCGGCGAAACCCGATCGACACAGGGCGTCAGAAAGCGGTGTCATGTGAGGCGGTCGTGTCCGGCACCCCGCCGACGACAGGCCGCCCAACGCAGGAGGCGCAGCCCTTGTCGACCGAGACCCCCGAGGCGCAGCACACCGTCGAGCAGGCCGGTGAGGCTCGGCCGCACATCGACGGGGCCCTCGTCAGACGGCTGGTCGACGCGCAGTTCCCGCAGTGGGCCGGGCTGCCCCTGACGCTGCTGGACCCGGCCGGCTCCGACCACGTGATCCACCGCCTGGGTGAGGAGCTGTCCGTCCGGCTGCCCCGCCATCCCGGCGCCGTCGGACAGGCGAGGAAGGAGTCCGAGTGGCTTCCCCGGCTGGCCCCTCACCTGTCGCTGGCCGTGCCCGTGCCGGTCGAGGTGGGGGAACCCGCCTTCGGCTATCCGTGGCCCTGGGCGGTGAACCGCTGGCTGGAGGGCGAGGTGGCGACCGTCGAGACGCTCGGCGACTCCATGGAGGCCGCCCACCGGCTCGCCGCGTTCCTCACCGAACTGCAGCGCTTCGCCCCCGAGGCCGCCGCGGGCGCCCCTGACGAGCCGGCCGGCGGGCTGTCGCTCGCCGAGCGTGACGCCGCCACCCGTGCCGCCATCGCCGAGACGGCCGGAGTGGTCGACGCCGCGGCGATGACCGGGCTGTGGGAGGCCGCCCTCGACGCCCGGGGCTGGCACCGCCCGCCGGTCTGGTTCCACGGCGACTTCCACACCGGCAACCTGCTGGTCACCGGCGGCCGTCTCAGCGCCGTCATCGACTTCGGCGGCCTCGGCGTCGGCGACCCCGCCCGCGACCTGATGATCGCCTTCACCCTGCTGTCGCCCGAGACCCGCGCCGCCTTCCGCACGGCCCTGAACGTGGACGACGCGACCTGGCTGCGCGGACGCGGCTGGGCACTGGCGACCGGCCTCAACGCGTACACCTCCTACGCCGCGGTGAACCAGCGGATCGCCGCACAGACGATGCGGCAGATCCTGTCGGCGCTGGAGGGATAGGGCGACTTCTGAGCTTCTTGGGGCAGGCGAAGGGGCGTCGCGCGCCGGACATTCATGATCGAGGGGACGGCGTCACGAGAGGCTTCCTCCCTCTCGTCCTCGGGTCGGGGAGACGCCCGCGTCTCCCTCGTCGGGGGCGAGGTCGTCGAGCAGGGCGTGGCAGTCGGCCACCAGACTGCCGAGCGTGGCCCCGACATCGGGGGCCTGCCCGTGCAGTTGTCCCTTCATGACGACAAGGGCCCGGTGGCCATCGGCCAGGGCTGCATTCCGCCGATCGTGCTGCTCCTCGTCCGCCCCATGCGCCATGACGGCCTCGGCGGCCGTGCAGACCTCTGCCGCGGCCGACAGGAGCAGACCGAGTTCCTCCAGGGCGCGGCGGGGCGGCCTGGGCAGGCCCCTCTGCTCGGACGCGGTCTCCCACAGCGTCAGGGTCAGGGCGAACAGACGGTTCGACACCCGGGCCCAGACGACGTCCCACGCGGTCGACGGCGCCGGCGTTGTGCGCCGCAGACGGCGGCCCGGGTTGAGCCGGAAGCTCTCGGAGTCCCATCGCCGCCCCACGTAGAGCTCCGTCATCGAGCGCAGCAGGTCCTGGGCGCTCCGGTTCCAGTCCTCCGCCCGCTGAGCGTCGTAGTCCTCCAAACCGTCGCCGATGTCCCGCAGCAGCCGGGCGCAGTCGCGTGGCAGAGCGGACGCCAGCCGGCCGGCGTGGAGGGAATGGACCGGCGGCAGAACCACCGCGTTCACCGCGATGCCCACGGCGGCTCCCACCAGGGTCTCCAGCAGCCGGTGCCCGATGGCCGGCAACGAGTGCGAGCCGTACGCCAGCACGAACAGGGCGGTGGTCGGCGCGTACAGGCCCTGACCGCCGACCGGAGCCAGGTTGCCGAGCAACGCGGTGAGGGGGAGGGCGATGACCACGGCGGTCATCGTGTTCCCCGTGATGGCGGCGGCGCCGGCGGCGAGCAGTGTCCCGGCCGTGATCATCAGGATGAGCTGGGTCGCGGTGCGCATCGACCGATAGACGGTTCCCTGCACCAGCGCCACGGCCGCCCAGGGGGCCATCAGCGCCATGGGCGCTTCCAACCACCATCCGGTCAGGGCCCAGGCGGTGATGGCCGCGGCGGCCGCCTTCAACGACTGCACCACCTGGTACCGGTCGGGGCGGCGGAAGCGCGGTGCCAGGCGGGTGAGTGCCGCCCTCATGACCTGCGGGCGGGCAGTGAGGGACCCGGCACGGCCGTCCGCCCTCCGCCGCCCGGTCGGCGAGGTCGCCGGGGTGGGACGGTCACGCTGCCCCTTCCGCAGATCATCCAAAGCCTTTCCTCGGTTGCCGCCCGGGGCTCCCACCGGCGGCACTCATGTCCGAACGCCCGCACGGCGGACGACGTCCGGTGGAAGACGTCGCCCACACGGTCGCCGGGGCGCCGCCGACGGGACGGGCGAGCGTTACGCGCTGAGACCAAGGGGTACCCCTGTGCGGACCGAACAACCACGACGCACACGGAACGAGGATCACATGCAGGTGGGATACAAGCTCGCGGCGGAGGCGTTCGGTCCGGCGGAGCTGGTCAGGCAGGCGGTGCTCGCCGAGGAGGCGGGATTCGATTTCGTGGAGATCAGCGACCACTACCACCCCTGGCTCGACAACCAGGGGCATTCACCGTTCGCCTGGACGGTGCTGGGAAGCATCGCGGCCCGGACCTCGCGGATCGGCCTTGCGACCGGAGTGACGTGCCCCACCGTGCGCTACCACCCCGCCGTCATCGCCCAGGCGGCCGCGACCCTCGCCCTCCTCTCGGAAGGCCGCTTCGTCCTCGGCGTCGGCTCGGGGGAGCGGCTCAACGAACACGTCGTCGGCCCCGGCTTCCCCGACGCGGTCCGCCCCCGGCACGAAATGCTCACCGAAGCGCTGGAAATCATCCGGCTGCTGTGGAGCGGGGGCTATCAGTCCTATGAAGGGAAGCATCTGCGGCTGCAGGACGCCCGGGTCTTCGACCTCCCCGACGTACTGCCGCTGATCGCGGTGGCCGCCAGCGGACCGGAGTCGACCCGGATCGCCGCCGAACTGGGCGACGGCCTGTTCGCCACGGAGGACAAGCCGAGCATCGTCCGGCACTACCGTGACGCCGGTGGCACCGGCCCGTGCTACGGGGAGGTCCCGATGGCCTGGGCGCCCGACGCGCACACCGCCGCGCGCGCCGCTCTCGATACTTCCCGATGGGCGCTGACCGGGTGGAAAGTGATGAGCGAGCTGCCCAATCCGGTCAACTTCGATGCCGCGACCACCACCGTGCGCGAGGAGGACATTCTGGAGAAGTTCGCCTGCGGAACGGACCCCGGACGGTACGTCGAGGTGGCCCAGCAGTTCGTCGACGCGGGCTTCGACAGGCTGGTCATGCAGAACGCCGGCCCCGATCCCGACGGCTTCATCGACTTCTACCGGCGTGCACTCGACGGGCGCATCCGGCAGCTAGAGCCGAACGGTCCGCGAGCCTGAGAGCACGGTGTCGGCTCCGCGACAGAGGTCGTACCCGGTGCCGGAACACGCCTGGTGCGAGGCTACGGGCGGGGTGGGGGAGTGGGGCGGGAGGCCCGGTAGGAGGTCCAGTCTGCTCGGCCTCCGGCGCCCAGAACCTCGCCGGGGGAGGACATGTCCTCGCTCGGACGGGCCCGTAGTTCGCGGCGGGTGGCCCGGGCGACGAGGACGGGGAACAGCGGGCGCAGAGGCTGGCACCAGCGGAGCCATGGCGGGGCGTAGATGTGTGGGGTCCGGCGGACGATGCCCCGGGTGAGCCATTGGGCGACCTGGGCGGGCGAGTGGACGCGGCGGGCGGGGCGGGGCTGATTGCGGCGCAGGGCCTCGAGGACGGGGTGGTCGTCGATGCCGGTGAGCATGTCGGTGCCGGTCCAGTGCAGGTAGGCGATGCCGACCTGGACGCCGTCCGGTTCGACCTCGCCGCGCAGTGCGAGCGCGAACGACTCCGCTCCCGCCTTGGAGGCGCAGTAGGCGCTCATCATGGGTGCGGCGCCGAACGCGGCGGTCGAAGCGATCTGGAGGAAGTACCCGCGGGTGGCGGTGAGCTGGGGCAGGAAGGCGCGGGCCGTGTTGGCGGAGCCGATGAGGTTCACGTCGATGACGCGCTGCCAGAGTTCGGCGGAGGTGTGGTCGAACGGGCCGCTCACCGCGATACCGGCGTTGGCCACGACCACGTCGGCGGGCCCGAACTCGGCCGCCACGCGGCGTGCGGCGTGCGCGAGCGCTGCGCGGTCGGTGACATCGCACTCGACACAGATGCTCGGACCGCGGAGGGACTCGGCCGTACTCAGCAGGGTTGCCCTTTCCCGCCCGAGCAGGGCGACACGCATCCCGGCCTGGGAGAGGCTGCGGGCCAGCGCTTCGCCGACGCCGCGAGCCGCGCCGGTGACGACCGCGGTCCGCCCGTGCAGAGGACGGGCGGGAGCACGGCGGGTCCGGCGCCCGCCCGGGCTGTCGTGCATGGTTTCTCCTCGCTCGCTGACCGCAGGTCCTGGACGGGCCGGCGTTCGGGGCCGTGCACGGCAACCCACTGCCTTCGACCGGAAACGACCCCCTTACTGCACGCGGGGAGAGCCTCCACCCGAGCGGGACCCGCCCTGGCCACCGGAGTCGTCGTCATCGTCGTCGTCACCGGGGATGTGGACGTCGAACACGACGATGTTGATCTCGACGACCTCCAGCCCTGTCATCGTCTCCACGGCGTCGGTCACGTGGGTCCGGATCAGGCCGGCGAGTTCGTGGATCGGTGTGCCGTACTCCACCTCGACATCGACGTCGATCGCGGTCTGTTTCTCTCCCACCTCCACCTTGACGGCGCGACGCGCGCCGGAGGAGCCGGACCCGGACGAGCCGGGCATGCGCCCGGTGACGGCGCCCAGAGCCTTCGACGCCCCTCGTCCTACGGAGTGGACGCCTTCGGTCTCACGGATCGCGATGCCGGCGATGGTGGCGACGACGTTGTCGGTGATGGTCGTTCTGCCGCGACCGCGGGATCCTTCGGAGCGCTCGCCGGTCGCGGTGCTTTCGCCCAGGAGTTCGGTGTCGGCCATGTCTGCCTCACAGAGAGTCATTGCCACGGACCTGCCCCCCGGCCCGTGCGGGCCCCTCTTCTCACTCTGCTCCTGCTCGACCGGGTACGCCATTCGAGTGGCTCGGCGGCACGCGCGCTCTCAGTCGCGGGGCAGTAGGGTTCCGAGCGGTCCGAGATCGAGGTTGAGGTCCTCGGGACGGACGCCGTGCTGCTCGCAGAGCTCCTTCATCCGCTGGTCGAGCAGCATGAGCGTGGTGCCGATCTCCTCGACCTGCTCGTCGCTCAGATCGCCCTGCTCCACCCGGCGGATGGCCTGTCTCTCCATCAGCTGCCGCAGCAGTTCCACCACCGTCAGGACCAGGGCCACGAGGTCCCGCCCCATCTGCTCGGAGTCCAGATCCACGCGCGGGCCCGTCACAGCGGCCCTCCGTCGCTCCAGGGCGAGGGCACCCGCTCGTTGACCGACGACAACAGCGCGTGCAGCGACAGCCGTACGAGGGGTACGTCGGCAATGGCGATGACGACGTCGCCGCTGACCACCACTCCGGTCGCCAGAACGCGGTCCAACAGGTCGACGAGCGGCACTCCGAGAGGACCGCTCAGGGGTTCCGGACTGTCCCAGGGCACCACGTCGTGCGCCACGGTCACACCTCTCCGACGAAGGAATACGGCACCCAGGGGCCCGACAGTTCGATCTGTGCTCCCGTACGTTCGCCCAACGCCCGCACCAACAGGCCGACTTCGCTTGCCCGGTCGTCGGCGACGAGGTACGTGGCGTTGAGGACGTGCACCCGCTGATCGCCCGACAGCGCCGCACCGTGCGTACGCAGCCGACGCGATGCGGCGGCGAGTCCGCGAAGTTCGGCGTCCACCGACTCGGCGATGTCCAGCGCCTGTTCCCGGTGCTTCTCCCGCCGCGCCTGGGCGCCCCTTTTCCGGTTCAGATAGGCGAGACCCGCGCCGGGGGCGCGGCCGGCGGCCGCCTCCGGGACCGGCTCGTCGGACGCCGGGCCCGGATCGGGGGTCACGGGCCGGTACACCTTCACTCCCCACTCCGCGTGGTGCGCGACGCGCTTCAGCGCGGTGTGGAAGCGGTCCGCCTCGTCGGCCAGGCGACTTCGGGCCCGGTCGTCGTCGTGGTACAGCGTGGCGAGAGGCAGGGGTACGACGGGCCCGTGCGCGGCCACGGTCGACACCACCACGTGGTGGGCGCGCGCGTACCGCTCGATCTCCTCCCGGTCGGACAGCCGGCCCTGCCAGACCTCGTCCGTGAAGTCGGCGGCGGGGACGGTCTGCACCACTGCGGTCAGCAGGCCCGACGGCAGCAGCCGGACCGCTTCACCGCCCGGCATGCCGGGCACGCCGGTGACATCCAACGCGCTCGTGGCACGCGTGCTGCGGCAGACGGCGAACACATAGGTGACCGCTTCGTCCGTGCAGGTGGACGCCACCCGTGAGTCCGAGGGCTGTGTCATCTCTGTCCGCTCTCCTTCTCCCGGCCGGTCCGCTCCTGCTGGTCCGTCTGCCGAGGCGCCGGCTGGTCGGAGGATGCGTCGGCGGACGGTTCGAGCGCCAGCAGACGCTCCCTCAGCTCACGGTTCTCGTCCTCCAGGGCGTTGCGCGACGCCTTGGAACTCAGCGCGGGATCGGTCTCCCACCAGTCGATGCCCGCCTTCTTCGCGGTGTCGACCGAGGCGACGAACAGACGGAGGCGGATGGTGAGCAACTCGATGTCGAGAAGATCGATCTTGATGTCGCCGGCGATGACGATGCCCTTGTCCAGGACGCGTTCGAGGATGTCGGCGAGGTTGTTGGTCTGAGGCCCGGGGATCGGCTGATCGCCCTGCCGGAAGTCGAGGTCGGTCACCGCGACTCCTTCGCGCGACGCCTACGGCTTTGACGCCTCGGAGCGGGGGGCTCTTCCTCTTCCTCCTCGTCCTCCTCCGGCTCCTCCTCGTCCTCTTCCGGCTCTCCGCCGTCCTCGTCCTCGGGCTCTTCGTCCTCGGGCTCCTCGTCCTCTTCCTCCGCGTCGTCCTCGTCCTCTCCGTCGTCCTCGTACTCCCCGTCCTCGTACTCCCCGTCCTCCGGCTCGTCGCCCTCCTGCTCCTCCTGCTCCGCTTCCTCCTGCTCGACGGCCTCCTCGTGGGAGACGACGACCTCACCGTCGCGGATCTCGCCGCGCCAGCCTTCCGGCTCCTCCTCGGTGAGAGTGACGTAGCGCTGGAAGTGCTTGAAGTCGAGCCGCATACGGCGCCCTTGGACGCGCCAGAGGTTGCCCGTCTTCTCGAAGAACCCGGAGGGGTAGTACTCCACGACCAGAATGATCCGGGTCAGTGTGGGCCCGAGCTCGTGGAAGCTGACCGCTCCGTTGGTCGTTCCCTTGGCGCCCTCCGACGACCACACGATCCTGTCGTCCGGCACCTGCTCCTGCACCGTGGCCTTGAAACTGCGGGACGAGGGACCGACCTTCACCTTCCAGTCGCTCTCCGTGTCGTCGCTCTTCGAGACGTCGCGGACGCCCTTCGCGAAGCTGCTGAACTCCTCGTACTGCGTCCACGCGTCGTAGGCCGTACGCAGGGGCACGCCCACATCGAGAACCTCGATGATGTTCATGATCTTGCTGCCGCTGGACTTGCGCTTGCCCTTACCCCCACCGCCGAAGGCTTCCTTGGTCTTGTCCACGACCTTGTCCTTGGCGCCCTTGGCCTTCTCCGACACGAACGCCTTCACGGGGGATTCGCCCTGGAGCACACGGGAGCCGATCGCGGGCAGCGAGCCGCCGTTCTCCGCGACATCGCTCAACTGGCCGGTGAGATCGGTGAGTTTGTCGCCGGCCTTCTCGGCGATCTTCTGCACCTGGGCGCTGGCGTACTTCGACAACTCGTCCTTCAGACGGTCGACACCCGACTCCTGCGCCTCTTCCGGCTCGTCCTTGTCCGACTTCACCATGACGTCTACCTCCCGCTACCGGAGCGCTTGGATGTTGTCCGCTTCGACGAGGCCGACTTCGTGGACGTCTTCTTCGCCGTCGTCTTCTTCGCTGCCGACTTCTTGGCGGGGGCGGATTTCTTTGCCGCCGTCTTCTTCGCCGGGGGCGACTTCTTGGCGGGGGCCGACTTCTTTGCCGCCGACTTCTTCGCCGGGGCGGACTTCTTTGCGGCCGACTTCTTGGCCGAAGCCTTCTTCGCCGGAGCGGCTGGCTTCTTCGCCGGGGCGGACTTCCGGGGCGGGGCCTTCTTCGCGGGGGCGGCAGGCGCTTTCCTGCGCCGCGCTCGCGGAGCCGGGGCTTCCTCCTCCGGGGCTTCCTCGTCCTCGTCCTGTTCATCCTCCTCGGGCTCATCCTCGTCCTGTTCATCCTCCTCGAGCTCATCCTCCTCGGGCTCGTCCTCCTCTTCCGGCTCCTCTTCGTCTTCGTCCTCTTCCGGCTCTTCGTCGTCCTCGTCCGGCTCGTCCTCGTACTCCTCGTCTTCCGGCTCGCCCTCTTCCTCCTCGTACTCCCCCTGAGGTTCGTCCTCGTCGGCCTCGCCCTCGTCGGGCTCCTGGCCGAGGCGCAGGGTACGGTCACCGATGGCGTCCGCCAGCGAGGTCACGCCCCGGTTGGCGGCAGCGGTCACCGCCTGGCGCCCGGCGTCCAGGACCTCGCCCTTCAGCTGTTCCTGCAACTCCGCGAACTGGGGGATCTCTCCGAGTCGGCGCATCCCCTCGGCCGCCAGCTGACGCGGTTCGAGCCCGAATCGCCGTCCCGCCAGATAGGTCGCGACGCTCAGCGCCAGCCGGCCCTTCTTCGTCCGGCCCAGCACGTACCCGCCCACTACGGCGGCTGCCAGCGCCACCTTGGCCTGGTCATCCATGTCTGTCACCTTCTGTTGTCGACGTCGCAGCGCATCTGAGCGGCGTGGAGCCGGTCGAGCAGCCTTTCCTCCTCCGCTTCGAACTCTTCGAGATCAATGAGCTCTTCGTCGAGTTCGCGGTTGAGTTCGGCGAGCTGCGCACGGATCACACCGGGGTCGTACAGCTCGCGCTCGGCGGTGTCCTGGAGCTTCTCCGCGATCCACACCACGCCGCGCGCCGGAGCGAGCGGCAGGAGCAGGAGTCCGGAGATCAGTCCCATCGTCAGCCTCCGGCCACCGCTGCCGGCCGGCGCGGGGCGCCCGGGTCACCGACGAAGCTGTAGCAGGGCAGCGGACCCGCGAGGCGGATGTCCACATGGCTCCGGCGGGCGTCGGCGAGCCGTGCGGCCGTCGTACGGAACCGTTCGCTGTGGCCGCGCGGGACGAGGAAGGACGTGTTCAGCGTGCATCCCTGGACTTCGGGTCCGGTGGCGGCCGCGCGAGCCAGCGGGGCGAGCTCGCGCAACACCTCCTTGCCGGCTTCGGCAGCGCGTCGCGCCAGGGCGGAGGCCACCGCTTCGCCCAGCCGCACGCTGGCCTCGTAACCGGGGCGTCTGCGCGCTGCGTCACGCAGACGCCGTACGGCGGCGTCCTCGACCACCACCCTGGCGAGGGAGTCGTGCGCCGGCAGGGCCTTGACGTTGACCTCGACGTGTCCGTCGAGCTTCTTCAGGGTGGCGAGGTGACGCGTCTCCGCCACGGCCAGCTGGGCGAGGAGAGCGTCCTCGTCCGGCGCCACCATGCCGAAACGCATCGGCAGGACGGGGCCGCTGTCCGCCAGACCCATCAGCAGGTCCTGGTGTGCCAGCAGGTCCCGACGCCGCGCGCGCAGCCGGGCGGGGGCGTCACTGACGACTGCGGCGATCTTCCCCGTACCGACGACGCGCAAGGCGGCCGGCGGATCGCCCACGCCGCCCGCCCCCTCGGGCAGCGTGGTCCCGTCGCTCACCACCGCGTAGACGTACAGTCCGTCGCCGTCCACGGCTCAGGCCTCCGCTCGGCGGCGCCGGCTTGCGCCGCTGCCGCTGCGGGCGGGGGCACGACGCCTCTTCGGGGGGTCTTCCTCTTCCTCCGCCTCGTCGGAATCGTCGTCGCGTCCCACCGCCTTGCGTACGGAGTCGCCCACCGATTCCGCTGCCTTGCGCACCTTGCGCTTGCCGACGGACTTCGCCACACCGCCGCTGAGCAGTTCGGGGACGGTCGTGCTGCCGGAGTCCCGTTCGAGGTCGAGCCGGTTGCACGCCTCGGCGAAGCGGAGGTAGGTGTCCACGCTGGCCACGACTATGCGGGCATCGATCTTGATGATCTCGATGCCGACCAGGGAGACCCGGACGAATACGTCGATCACCATGCCCCGGTCGAGGATGAGCTCCAGCACGTCGTACAAGGTGCCGGCGCGTGGCGGACACGGAGCGATCTCATCGGCGTAGGTCGTGGTCGTGGTCGTCATGGGGGTGGGTCCTTCCAGCTGTCGGACGGTCTCGGATCACTCGTCTGCGGCACCGCGCCGGTAGCGACGGACGCGGCGGTACTCCTGGAGCTCCCCGGCCTCGTCCAGCTGCACCTCGTAGGAGGCGAGCAGGCTCGTCGTGTCCGGGATCCGGGGCACCTCGAGCACGTCCACGACCACGCACCAGCCGTCGTCGTCGGAGCGCCGGACCGCGGAGACGCCTTCGGCGCGATGGCCGATCAGCCCCTCCAGGCTCTGGCAGGCAGCGCGAGCAGCGTGCTCGGGCCCCTTCCTGGGCGCGGTCTTCTTCCGGGCCCTTGTCGGGCTCGTGGCCCGCGCCGAACGTTGGTCTGCCATAGCGCCCAGTCTCGTCACATTCGGGCGCGTCGCATCTTGGGCGGGCCGGTGGTGCGACGCGTCTCTCGATCCTCCGGTGGACTACCGGGGGTCCGGGCGCCCTTGGTCTCCGCTCCGGGCAATGGCGGTCCGAGGACCGCCGCATACCCTGACGGGGTGTGATCCCGGGCAGCGCTGGATCATCTGCGGCTCGCGACGGGGTGCCGGGAGGTTGCGGGGCGGTGCCGATTGGGAACCGCCGGAGCCGAACAGCAGGGGATAGGTTCTGCTCGCGAGGTCGTCATCGTGACGAGCCGCTGGGCAGGGGGACTTCATGCACCGTGGATCCGGGGAGAACGGGCTGCGCTGGATAGCGGACGCCTATGACGTCAGCTTCACTCTTACGCTCGCCGAGGGGCTCTCGCCCCACGAACTGCTGAGCCGCGTGGGCGCCGAGGAACAGCACATCGTCCCGCTGACCCGATCGGCGGCGTGCGACCTGCTGCTCAGGGACGAAGCCGACCACATCAGCGACCTGGACTTCCTGGACTGGGAAGACGCGGCGGCTGTGGCCCGGCTGACGAGCGGAGGCTTCCTGCCCGCCCCGCCGGAGACCATCGTCCGAGCGGGCTCGGTGTCCGGCTGGGCGTACGCGCTGGAGGAGTTCGGCTGTCATACGGGGACCTATATCGCGGCGCTGTCCGAGCGGGGCCGGGCGTTCGCCGTGCATCACAACGCGAAGGGCTTCAGCCGCGTCGACCACGGCCTCCATGGCGAAGCGGTGACGTCGTTCGAGCCGGGCCTGCCGCATGCGACGAACGGTGTTCCGGCGGAGGCGGTGCTCGGCTTCCTCCACCACGGCACCGAGGCGGGCGACGTGGCGTTCCTGCGGTTCCTGGAGAAGGAACTCGGCCTCTATCTGCCTTTCGAGGAGACGGAGGCCGAGCTGCCGGCGGCGGCGTTCACCGAGGGTGCCCCGGGATAGCGAGCGGCGACGCGGGGGCCGAACCGGCGGACCAGCCGCGCGGTGACGTTTTCGACAACCACCAGCAGTCGTTCCACACGGGTCGGTCTGCCGATCGGGTGACACCCGGGCCACCGCTTTTTCGCCCGGTCTTCGATTCGTACTAATATGCGAACACAAGGAGGGTCATGGGCAACAGGAGATGTGTATGTCGTTTACGCACCTCCGTGCAGCGAGCGGCTACTCACTGCGGTACGGGGCCAGCCACCCGCACGCACTGGCGGAGCGGGTTGCCGAGTGGGGCCTCGATGCCCTGGCGCTGACCGACCGGGACTCCCCGGCGGGCGCGGTGCGCTTCGCGAAGGCGTGTGCGGGGGCCGGGATCCGGCCGCTGTTCGGCGTCGACCTGGCGGTGCCCGGGGTGCCGGTTTCCGGACCGGGGTCGGCCGAGCGGCAGCGGACTCCCGCCCGGGGCGGTGCGTTCGTCACGGAGACACCGCAGCGAGCGGTGTTCCTGACCCGGAACGAACGGGGCTGGGCCGAGCTGTGCCGTCTGGTGACGGCGGCGTCGGACCAGGGCGTCACCTGGGAGGACCTGTCCTGTCCGGAAGGCGAGCTGTTCGTCCTCCTCGGAGCGGACTCCGAGCGCCAGCGGAGCCATCAGCCAGGCGTCCCTCTCCGGCAGCGTGCGAGTGGAGAGGGCTTCGTCCTGAGCACCCGGCGCGATGTCGGCGCGGGCCTGCGCTCCGCGCGGCTCGGCCGGCGTACGGCGTCCGACGCGCTCGCCCGGCCCTTCGGCTTCGCCCTGCGGCTGCACCGGGCGACCTTGCTGGGCTTCGCCGCCGGGCTGTGTCTGATGGGCGTCATGTACGGCTCGATCCTCGGCGAGGCCGCCGACATGGTGAAGAACGTCGAGCAGCTCCAGGAGGCGCTGAAGGACATCGGCGGCGCGGGCATGGCCGAGGCGTTCGCGTCCATGGTGATGGTCGTCGTCGCGGTCGTCGCCTCCGTGTACGTGGTGATGGCCGCGCTGCGACCGCGTGCCGAGGAGAACGCCGGCCGCGCCGAACCGCTCCTGGCCACCGGTCTCTCCCGGAACCGCTGGCTCGGCAGCCACATCGCCGTCGCCCTGACCGGCGGCACGGCGCTGCTGGTCCTGGCCGGGCTGGGCTTCGGCGTCTCGGGCGCGGCGTCGGCGGGGGACGGCGGCCTGGTCCTCGAACTGACCGGGGCGGCGGCCGCGTACGCCCCGGCGCTGTGGGTGACCGTCGGCGTGGCCGTCCTGCTCTTCGGCTGGTTCCCGAGGGCGGGGGCGGCGGCCTGGATCGTGCCCGTTTACGCGTTCCTCGTCGGATACCTGGGCCCCATCCTCCAGCTCCCGGACCGGATGACGAACCTGTCGCCCTTCGGTCATGTGCCCCAGCTCCCGGCCGCCGCCACGGCCTGGACCCCGCTGCTCGCCCTGACCACCGTCGCGGCCGGACTGATCGCGCTGGGGTTGGCGGGCTTCCGCCGCCGGGACCTGGACACCAAGTGAGGGCCGCTCACCTCGGGCCGGCCCTCACCACCCTGTCCACAGCAGGTGGTTGACGAGCAGGGCCGGAACCGCCGACGCGACCAGCCACCACCGCACCCCCCGGCGGGGCAGCAGCGCCGCCGCGGGCAGCAGCCACAGCAGGAAGGGCTGCCAGATGCGCTCGGTCTCCGCCTTGCTCATGCCGGAGAGGTCCGCGGCGAGCAGCGCCGCCAGCGCCGCCAGGACGAGCAGCGCCAGCCGCCCTTCCGAGGAGGCGGCCGCTGGACCGCCCCGCAGCGCCCGTACGGCGCCGGGCGCGGCCACCGCGCCTGTCTCTTATACACATCTCTGA
>NTHE01000003.1 GCA_002551355.1 Streptomyces sp. man185
GGCCCCGGCCCCGGCCCCGGCTCGGGCCCCGGCTCGGGCCCCGGCCCCGGCTCGGGCCCCGGCCCGATTCCCGGCCCGGCTTCTGGCCCCGCCCCGGTTCCCGGCCCCGGCCCGTCTTCCGGCCCGCCCGAGCCTCCGCGCCAGGAGGCCTGAGCCCGCGTTCGCCCTGCTCTGCGTCGCCCCGGCCTGCCGCGGCCTCGCCCGGCCTGTTCTCTCTCTCCGCGCCCGCCCTGCCCGTCCGCGTCAGTGCTGCTGGTGCAGCCCGCGCCCGGCCGGCGTCCGGAGCGCGATCGGCGAGGGCTGCGCGGTGCTCGGCGTCGGCCCGCCCTGGCTGTGCCCGCTGGGCGTGTTCTCCCGGGTCGCCGACCGGGGCGGCGGCGGCCCTCACGGAACTGCTCGGCGCCCTGCCCACTGCCGGGATCCGCGCCCCGCGCCCCGCCGCGCTCTCACCCGAACGGCCGTACGTCGACTGCGGTGCGCCCCCGTCGGTGGTCCGCTGAGAGGACGCGCGCCGACCACCGGCGCACCGATCCCAGGGGGCGCGGGATGCCGGTCGACCGCCCCGACGCGCTGCCCGCCGCCCGTCGCCCGCACCGGATCGCGGACGGGCAGCCGGGACTCCTGGCTCCGGGGGCCACCACGGACCCGTACCGGCTGCGCCTCTACCGCCTGCTGCGCACCGACTACCCGCTCGGTTACGACCCTGACCTCGGCGCCTGGCTGCTGAGCCGGTACGTGGACGTGGCCCTGGCTCTCACCGACCCCCGGTTCACCGGCTACCCGCACGACGGGGCCCCGCGCGGCCGGGCCCTCGTCCCGCTCGGCCTCTGCCGGGGCAGCCTGGTCTGCGCGCCGCCCGCCGTGCCGTGGCGCATCGCCGAACCCGCCGTCGAGCGGACCGCGTACGTCCTGGCCCGCCGGATCGCCGGGCGCGAGCGGGCGGATCTGGTCGCCGACTTCTGCCGGTGGCTGCCCGCCGGGGCCGCCGCCGCGGCGGCCGGGCTCTCCTACCCGGACCTGAGCACCCAGCCCCGGGTTACCCGCCACCGCGGCGGGGAAGCGGGTGACTGCTCCGGCCCCACCGCGCTCCGCGAGCACGCCCTCGCCTCGTTCCTCGCGAACATGCTGGACGACCCCGACCTGCTGGCAGCCGCCACGGCCGTCGCGACGGCCGGAGGAGCGGCCGGGGGTACAGAAGGGGAGGGTTCCGCGACGCTGCTCGGACGGGCCTGGGCCGAGACGCTGCGCCGCGATCCGCCCGTCCAGATCGTGCTGCGCCGTACCCGTACCGAGGTGGCCGTCAGCGGCGGCACGCTCCCCGCCGACGCAGCCGTCGCCTGCCTCATCGGAGCGGCGGGCCGCGACCCGGCCCGGTTCTCCGCACCCGACCGGTTCGACCCGCTGCGCGCCGACGCCGACCCGCTGCTCATCGGTCCGGCCGCCTGCCCCGCCGCCCTCCTCGGCAGGCTGGAGGCCGAACACGGCCTGCGCGCCCTGCTGACGGCGATGCCCGGCATCCGCTGGGCCGACGGCTTCCGACCCGTGGCGGGCGGCCTGCTCACCCGCGGCCCGCGCACCCTGCTCGTACACCCGTCCTGACGGGCCGGACACCGGCGATGCCCCGGCCCGTCAGTTCCGCACCCGCCGCAGCAACGCCACCGGCCGCTCGGCGAACAGCTCGCCCGCCGCCACCGTGCCGCCCGTGAACTCCCGGCCCGGCGAGGCCGACAGCAGGTCCCGCCAGGGGCCCTCGGCCGGCAGCTCCAGCACCGTGTCCCGCCAGCCCCCGCCCTCGGCCAGCCGCAGCGACAGCCGGGTCACCGCCGTGACCACCTCGCCCGACCGGCAGAACGCCAGCAGATGGGAGGCGGCCGGACCGGTCGCCGCCAACGGCTCGTACGTCCCCGACTCCCCGAACGCACCCGGCAGTTCGCGGCGCAGCCCCAGCGCGGTCGCCGTCAGCGCCTGCTTCTCGTCCGGGACCTCGGGCCGCCGGAACGGCCGTCGGTTGTCCGGGTCGACCAGGGCCAGGTACTCGCGCTCCGTGCCCTGGTAGAGATCCGGCACCCCCGGCATCGTCAGCTGCACCAGCGCCGCCCCCAGCACCTGGGCCCGCACCTGCGGGGCGAGCGCGTCCGCGAACTCGGCCACCATCCGCCGGGCCGCGCCCGCCCCGTTGCCCGGCCCGGCGGCGACGAACTCCGACACCGCGCGCTCGTACGCCGGGTCCGGCTCCGTCCAGCTGGTGAACAGGCCCGCCTCGCGCACCGCCTTCAGCAGGGCAGGCTCCAGCCGTCCGCCCAGCTCGTCGGCCGGCAGCTCCGCGCAGCCGTACGCCGACTGCCATGCGACCCAGGCCAGTTGGGGGTCCGGGGCGGCGATCGGCGTCGCCGCCGTCAGCTCCGCCACCAGCACCGCCCACCGCTCCGGGCACTGCGACAGCACCGCGACCCGGGCCCGCACGTCCGCGCTGCGCTTGGTGTCGTGGGTGGTCAGGACCGTGCCGGTGGCGGGCCAGTCGCGGGCGATCCGCGCGGCGAACGCGTGGAACTCCTCCGGTGACACGGCGGGTCGCCCCGGGTCGCCGCCCACCTCGGTGGCCGAGACCAGCGGGACGTACCGGTAGAACGCCGTGTCCTCCACCGACTTGGCGTGCAGTGCGGACGCGGTCTGCGCGAACCGGGCGCAGAAGGAGGCCTGTTGCTCGCCGCCGCCGAGCCGTCCGAGCGCCAGATCGCGTACGACGTCGACGGCCGCCGCCTCCTCCGGCACGGAGAACACCGCCTTCGCGTCCCGTACCGCCGTCTCGGTCAGCGTCTCCTCGGCGATCCGGGTAGGCGGCTCGCCCGCCGTGACGTACGGCCGGTAGACCGGGATCCGCACCAGCAGCTCCCGGATCGCCGTCCGCAGCGCCCACGGGGCGTGGTCGCGCAGCGCCGGGTCGCGCTCGCAGATCCCGGCCGCGAGCCGGGTCAGCCACGCGGTCTCGGCGGCCAGCTCGTGCGTCGCCACCCGGTACGCGGCCCGGCGCACCGTAGCCGTCCAGTCGCCGCCCCGGTCGCCGGGCGGGCCCGCGAACTCCCGGTAGCGGCCGAGCAGCTCCGCCGCGCCGGACGGGTCGGTGAACAGCCCGTCGATCCGGTGCAGCGCGTCGTACCCGGTGGTGCCCGCGACCGCCCAGTCCGCCGGGAGGTGCTCGTCGCCGGTGAGGATCTTCTCCACCACCGTCCAGCGGCCTTCGGTGGCCTCGTTGAGCCGCTCCAGATAGGCGGCGGGGGCGGCGAGACCGTCGGGGTGGTCGATGCGCAGCCCGTCCAGGACGCCGTCGCGGAGCAGTTCGAGGACCTTGGCGTGTGTGGCGTCGAAGACCTCCGGGTGCTCGACGCGGACCCCGATCAGCTCCGAAACGGTGAAGAACCGCCGGTAGTTCAGCTCGGTGCGGGCCAGACGCCACCAGCCGAGCCGGTAGTGCTGCTCCTCCAGCAGCTCCGGCAGGGGGAGGTCCGCCGTGCCGGCCCGGAGCGGGAACTCCAGGTCGTGGTAGCGCAGCACCTCGCCGTCCACGGTCAGGTGCTCCAGCTCCTGGCCGAGCGGCGCGGCGAGCACCGGCAGCAGCACCTTGTCGCCGCCCGCCGCCCAGTCGATGTCGAACCAGCGGGCGGAGGGGGAGTCCGGGCCCTCGCGCAGTACCTCCCACAGCCGGCGGTTGTGCCGGGGGGAGGCGGCCATGTGGTTGGGCACGATGTCCAGGACCAGCCCGAGCCCGTGCTCCCGGGCGGCGGAGGCGAGCGAGCGCAGCCCCTCCTCACCGCCCAGCTCCACCCGGACCCGGCTGTGGTCGACCACGTCGTAACCGTGGGTGGAGCCGGGGACCGACTCCAGGACGGGGGAGAGGTGGAGGTGCGAGACACCGAGCGCGGCGAGGTAGGGCACGGCCTTCTCGGCGGCGGCGAAGGGGAAGTCGGGCTGGAGCTGAAGCCGGTACGTGGCGGAGGGCGTCATGGAGTCCTACGTACCCCGCCCGGGGCGATCTGTGTCACCCCGGGCGGGACGCTCACCCTCGTCGTCCTCAGGCGGGGCGCTTCAGCACGGTCAGGCTGCGCCCGATCAGCGCGACGTGTTCGCCCTCGGCCACCTTCGGCCCCGTGCCGGGCGGCACGCCATCGGGGCGCGCGGTGTCCACGACGACCTGCCACTGCTCCCCGTGGGCGACCGGGACGGCGAACTCCAGCGTCTCGGCGCTCGCGTTGAACATCAGCAGGAACGAGTCGTCGGAGATCCGCTCCCCGCGCGGTCCGGGCTCGGAGATCGCGTGGCCGTTCAGGAACACGGTCAGCGCCTTGGCGTGGGCCGCCTGCCAGTCCTGCTGGGTCATCTCCTTCCCGTCGGGAGTGAACCACGCGATGTCGGACAGGTCGTCGTGCGTGCCTTCGACCGGCCGCCCGTGGAAGAACCGGCGACGGCGGAACACCGGGTGGTCGCGGCGCAGCCACACCATGGCCCGGGTGAACTCCAGCAGGGTGGACGCCGGGGCGTCGGCCGGCTCGTTCGGATCGGGCCAGTGCACCCAGGCCAGCTCGTTGTCCTGGCAGTAGGCGTTGTTGTTGCCCTTCTGCGTACGGGCGAACTCGTCACCGTGGCTCAGCATCGGCACGCCCTGCGACAGCATCAGCGTGGCGATGAAGTTCCGCATCTGGCGAGCCCGCAGCTCCAGGATCTCGGGGTCGTCCGTCTCGCCCTCGGCCCCGCAGTTCCAGGACCGGTTGTGGCTCTCGCCGTCCCGGTTATCCTCCCCGTTCGCGTCGTTGCGCTTCTCGTTGTACGAGACCATGTCGTGCAGCGTGAAGCCGTCGTGGCAGGTGGTGAAGTTGATCGAGGCGAGCGGTCGGCGGCCGTCGTCCTGGTAGAGGTCGGAGGAGCCGGTGAGCCGCCCGGCGAACTCCGCCAGCGTGCGCGGCTCGCCCCGCCACAGGTCGCGGACCGTGTCGCGGTACTTGCCGTTCCACTCGGTCCACAGCGGCGGGAAGTTGCCCACCTGGTAGCCGCCCTCGCCGACGTCCCACGGCTCCGCGATCAGCTTCACCTGGCTGACCACCGGGTCCTGCTGCACCAGGTCGAAGAACGAGGACAGCCGGTCCACCTCGTGGAACTGGCGGGCCAGCGTGGCCGCCAGATCGAAGCGGAAGCCGTCCACATGCATCTCGGTCACCCAGTACCGCAGCGAGTCCATGATCATCTGGAGGACGTGCGGGGACCGCATGAGCAGGGAGTTCCCGGTGCCCGTGGTGTCCATGTAGTAGCGCTGATCGTCGGTCAGCCGGTAGTAGGAGGCGTTGTCGAGGCCGCGGAAGGAGAGCGTGGGCCCGAGGTGGTTGCCCTCGGCGGTGTGGTTGTAGACGACGTCGAGGATGACCTCGATCCCCGCCTGGTGCAGGGCCTTCACGGCCTGCTTGAACTCCAGCACCTGTTCGCCGCGGTCGCCCCAGGAGGCGTAGGTGTTGTGCGGGGCGAAGAAGCCGATGGTGTTGTAGCCCCAGTAGTTGGCGAGCCCCATGTCCGCGAGGCGGTGGTCCTGCACGAACTGGTGAACGGGCATCAGCTCGATCGCGGTGACGCCCAGTTCGGTGAGGTGGGCGATCACCTCCGGGTGCGCGAGCCCCGCGTACGTGCCGCGCAGCTCGGGCGGGAGCCCCGGGTGCAGCATGGTCAGGCCCTTCACATGGGCCTCGTAGATGACGGTCCGGTGGTAGTCCGTACGGGGGAGGCGGTCGTCGCCCCAGTCGAAGTACGGGTTGACCACCACCGAGCTCATGGTGTGCGGGGCCGAGTCGAGGTCGTTACGGGCGTCCGGCTTCCCGAACGGATAGCCGTAGACCTCCTCGCCCCAGTCGATCTTCCCGGCCACCGCGCGGGCGTAGGGGTCGAGCAGCAGCTTGGCGGAGTTGCACCGCTGCCCGTTCTGCGGTTCGTAGGGCCCGTGCACCCGGAAGCCGTACCGCTGCCCCGGCATGGTCCCGGGGAGGTAGGCGTGGCGCACGAAGGCGTCCGACTCGCGGAGTTCCACCGCCGTTTCTGAACCGTCGTCGTGCAACAGGCACAACTCGATCCGATGGGCGGCCTCGGAGAAGACCGCGAAGTTGGTTCCGGCGCCGTCGTAGGTGGCGCCGAGGGGATAAGCGTGTCCCGGCCAGACCTGCATGATGAAGACTCTTCCATTTCTGATCCGGGTTCGGCGGCTTTCCGCGGTCCTTCACTCCCCGCATATTCCCCGAAAACGCGATGCCCACCTAGGACGTCACGCGGCACGGCCGGGTCCCGGTCGCCCGGCCGGGCCGACCGGTCAACTTCGGACACTCCCGTGCCGCCCCGGACGTGCTTGCGGACCCCGTCACCCGGCGGGCGTCCGGTTCCCGCTCCGGAGCAGGGGGGCCAATCACTATGAATCCGCTCACTCCACCCGATCTCGACGCAAGGAACAAGCCTTTCGTTCAGGGGAGTTGAGAAAGTCGCCTGCGCATCGGGCTGCGTCGGATCACGCTCCCGGAGTACCCTTCCTTGATCGTTGGGTGGGGGAGTGGAAGGCGGTACGCGGGTGAGCTCGGGAGGGTTCGAGCTGCCCCCAGGTGACGCAGGTCACGAGGGGGAATCGACCGATGCCCCGCCCGGGGCGGTGTCCCTCGCGCAGCCCGTGGAGATAGGCGCCGAGCTGGACTGGGGATCGGAGGCCTGGGGCGAGGTGCGGACCCGCGCCCAGCGGGCCGGGCGGGCCTATATCTGGCTGAATCTGGTCGAACAGCGTCTACGGGCCGTCGTCGCCGCGGTGCTCCGGCCCATCTACGAGCCGGTGCACGGCGAGGAGTGGGTGGTGGCCGCGGCCGGGCCGGCCGGGCAGGAGTGGGTGCAGCGCGCAGTCGCCGTGCGCGAGGTCTCGCGCCGCAAGGGCTATCTGCTCGACCCGGCCGACGACAACGTCCTCAGCTTCCTGACGCTGCCGCAGCTGCGCGAGCTGATGGTCCAGCACTGGCCGTGCTTCGAGCCGTACTTCGACGACCGGCGCGATGTCGAGCTGGCCCTGGACGAGCTCGAGGTCGCGCGGAACGTCGTCTCCCGCAACCGCGCCCTGAACGAGGCGGTCCTCGCCCAGGCGGAGCGCGCCTCGGCCCGGCTCCTGGACATCCTCGGCAGCGGGGCGGGGGTGCCCTCCGCCGACCGGCTGCCGGTGGACGCGGTGGAGGAGCTGGTCGGCGACCGGTACGCGGACGTGGTCTCCGTCCATCCCGACCGGGTCCGGCTCCAGCGCCAGCTGCCCGCCGAGGACCTGTTCGGCGGGGCGCGGCGGCTCGACGCCATCGGGATAGGCCTCAACCTGCTCGTCCAGAACTTCTCCGGCCGCCGGCTCGTGCGGCTCGCCGAGTCGGGCTGCCGGGTCCGGCTGCTGTTCATCAACCCGGCCAGCAGCGCGGTGCGCCGCCGGGAGCGGGAACTCGGCCTCAAGAAGGGCGAGCTGAGCCGCTCGGTGGAGATGAACATCCTGCACATGCGCCGGGTCCGCTCCAAGCTCCGCGACCCGGGCGCGTTCGAGATCCAGGTCTTCGACGAGACTCCGCGCTTCACCGCCTACCTGGTGGACGGGGACGGCCCGGACGCGGTGGGCGTCGTCCAGCCCTACCTGCGCCGGGCCCGGGGCATGGAGGCGCCCGTGCTGGTGCTGCGCGGCGGGGGCAGGCGCACGGTGGTGCGGGCGGGCCAGGACAACGAGCACGGTCTCTTCGAGACGTACCGCGAGGAGTTCGAGTCGGTCTGGACGGACTCCCGCCCGGTCTCCTGACGGGCCGGAGCCGGCCCGGCCGGGCCCGGCCGGCCTCCTGACCCCTCTCGCCCGGTCTCCTGACGGGGCGTGCGCCCGCAGGCCCCTCGGGGATGCTGTCAGTGGCCCGTGCGAAGGTGGTCATCACTCGGGGGGAGCACCACGGGGGAGCACCACGAAGGAGGTATCGGGATGAGCTGGCACCAGGGCACACTGGTCGGCTTCGACCTGGAGACGACGGGGACCGACGTCGAGAGCGACCGGATCGTCACCGCCGCACTCGTCCGGCTGGACCCGGACGGCACGGTCGCCGAGCAGCGGACCTGGCTGCTCGACCCGGGGGTGGTGATACCCGAGCAGGCCTCCGCGATCCACGGCATCGGCACCGACCACGCCCGCAGGCACGGGGCGCGGGCCGTCTCCGCGGTCGAGGAGATCGCCCACGCGGTCGGCGAAGTGCTGCGCTCGGGGGTCCCGCTGGTGGTGATGAACGCGCGCTACGACCTCTCGCTGCTGGACCGCGAATGCCGCAGGTACGGACTGCCGTCGGTCGAGCAGCGGGTCGGCGGGGCGCCCTCGCCCGTCATCGACCCGCTGGTGATCGACAAGCACGTCGACAAGTACCGCAAGGGCAAGCGGGCCCTCCAGGCGCTGTGCGACCACTACGGGGTCACGCTCGACGGGGCACACGACGCGAGCGCCGACGCGGTGGCCGCGGTGCGCGTGGTGCGCCGGATGGGGGAGCGGCACCGGCCCGTCGCCACCCTGCCGCCCGACGAACTGCACGCCCTCCAGGTGCGGGCGGCCGCCGAGCAGTCGGCCTCGCTCCAGGCCTATCTGCGGCGCACCACCGACCCGGCGGCCGTGGTCGAGGCGTCCTGGCCGGTGATCCCGCGCAGCCGCTGAGCCGCTGAGCCGGTGGCGCCGTGGAGCCGGTGGCCCGTCGGCGGGTGCCGACGGGCCGCTCAGAGCTTGCCGAAGATCACTCCGCGCCAGGTCCAGCCCGATGCGAGGGCGGTGTTCCGCAGAGGGTCCGTCAGCTGCGCGCTGTCGAAGCTGAACGACTCGGTCGCCTCCAGGCGGCCGCTCTCCCCTCGTCGCAGCGTGTACTGGCGCGAGATGGTCCTGCCTCCGCCACGCCCGTACGTCGCCGACGTCCTCAGCCGCGGCGGGTTCCCGACGCGGGTGACCTCCCACTGTTCCTGGACGGCACGCACCTCGGGGACGTCCTCGGCCAGCCGCATCCGGATCCGGATGGCGTGGGTCAGCCGGGACTGGACGAAGACGTGCTGCCAGGCGGGCTCGTCGATCCGCCACTCCGCCACCAGATCGGCGCCGTGCGCCGCACCGTCGGCGATGACGTAGGGGACATCCGGCCGGTTGAGACCGAGCAGGGCCGTCCGCAACTCCCCGGCCGGTCGTGGCGCCGCGCCGGCCTCGGGGTGCTTGGTTCCGGTCAGCTTGTCGAAGAATCCCATGAGGTCAACCTAAGCGACCGCGTAACTCGCGACCGCACCCAAGTCGTTGGGAGGCTGTTCAGAACGGGTACCAGCGGACCTCGGGGTCGTTCTCGCGCAGCGAGGCGACCCTGCGGCGGAATTCCGTGAGCGCCTTCGGGTTGGCCGGGGCGTGCTGGGAGACCCAGGCGCAGCTGGCCGTCTCGCGGGCGCCGCGCAGGACCGCGCACCCCTCCCACTCCCGGACGTCCCAGCCGTACGCGGAGGTGAAGGCGTTGTAGGCCGCGGGGTCGAGGCCGTAGCGGTCGCGGGAGAGGGCGAGAACGACCAGGTCGTGTTCCCGTAGATCGGCGGAGAACGTCTCCAGGTCGACCAGGACCGGGCCGCCCGGCCCGACGAGGACGTTCCGCGGGAGGGCGTCGCCGTGGATCGGACCCCGGGGGAGGTGGGGGACCAGCGCCGCGGCCGCGGCCGCGAAACCGTCGCGGCGCTCGCGGAGGTAGTCGGCGTCCGCCGGGTCGATCGTGTCCCCCGCCAGGGTCAGCCACCGCTCCACGCCGCCCAGCAGTTCGCGGCGCGGCAGGGTGAAGTCCGTCGGCGCGGGCAGCGCGTGCACCAGGGAGAGCAGCGGGGCGAGGTCGCGCGGCTCGGCGGGGCGTACGGGGTCGGGGAGCCGGTGCCACAGCGTCACGGGGTGGCCCCCGACCAGACGGGGTTCGCGCTCGGCCGCGCGGACGGCCGGGACGCCGGACGCGGCGAGCCAGTCGGCGAGGGCCACTTCCCGCTCGGCCCGCGCGCGCAGCTCGGGGTGGCCGGTGGCGTCCCGGCCGACCTTGATCACCAGGTCGCCGACGGCGAACACCGCGTTCTCGCCCAGCGCGAGCAGCTCCGCCGTCCCGGGGAGCCCGGCGGCCGTAAGTACCTCGCGCGCACGCATCTCGTCCATGGGTGCGATTTTCGCATCCGTGCAGGCCACCTTGACGAACCGACGGCCCGTCCGCACGATGACGGAGGCCTCCCGGGCAGCCAGAACGGGATGAAGTACACCTCAGGCGCATCAGTGAGTTACAGGACAGAGGGGTCTTCTTCGTGACATCGGTGACCGCGACGAAGCGGTCCGGACCTGACGGCCCGCACGGCGGGCGGAACGGCCCGGGCGGGCACGACGGGCAGGGCGGACGTCCGAGGAGGTCCTGGCGTCCGGGGCGCTCGGGCGGGCCGGAGCAGAAGGCGTTCGGGGACCGGGCCGCGTGGTTCCTGGTGCTGCCCGCGCTCATCCCGATCCTGATCCTCAGCGTCGGACCGCTCCTCTACGGCATCGCGCTCGCCTTCACCGACGCCCAGTCCGGCCGGACCCGCTCCACCCAGTGGATCGGCACCCTCAATTTCCAGGACCTGCTGCACGACACCCTGTTCTGGGACTCGTTCCGGATCGGCCTGGTCTGGGCCGTCGGCGTCACCGTCCCGCAGTTCCTCCTGGCCCTCGGCCTCGCCCTGCTGCTCAACCAGAACCTGCGGCTGCGCTGGCTGGCCCGGGCGCTGGCGATCATCCCCTGGGCGATGCCGGAGGTCGTCGTCGGCATCATGTGGCGGCTCGTCTACAACCCGGACGCCGGCATCCTCAACGAGACCATCCGCGACCTCGGACTCGGCGACGGCCGGGACTGGCTGACCGGCCTCGCCACCGCGCTGCCCGCCGTCATCCTCGTCGGCATCTGGGCGGGCATGCCGCAGACCACCGTGGCCCTGCTCGCCGGACTCCAGAACTCCCCGCGCGAACTCCACGAGGCGGCCGCACTCGACGGCGCGGGCGCCTGGCGCCGGTTCCGTACGGTCACCTGGCCCGCGATCAGGCCCATCGCCCTCGCCATCAGCGCCCTCAACCTGATCTGGAACTTCAATTCGTTCGCTCTCGTCTACGTCCTGACCAGCGGCGGACCCGGTGGCCGGACCCGGCTGCCGATGCTCTTCGCCTACGAGGAGGCCTTCCGGTACGGGCAGTTCGGCTACGCCGCCGCGATGGGCTGTGTGATGGTCGCGGTGATCTCCGTGCTCCTCGCCCTCTACCTCGTCGGCCGGCTCAGGGGAGGCGAGGACCGATGAGGCGAGGGCTGATGAGGCGAGGACCGATGGGGGGCGGACAGGCGCGGCGGGAGTCCACGGGGCTGCGTACCGGCAGGGCCGCGCGCACCGGGCAGTACCTGGCCCTCCTGGCGTATCTGGTCTTCCTCGCGTTCCCGTTCGTCTGGCTGATCTCCACCGCCTTCAAACCCGCCCGCGAACTGGGCTCGCTGCACCCCACCTGGATCCCCGAGCAGCCCACGCTGGACAACTTCCGGCAGGCCTTCGACGAGCAGCCGCTGCTCCAGGCCGCGGGCAACTCGCTGGCCGCCGCCGTCTCCGCCGCTCTGATCGCCGTCGTGATCGCCACCCCGATGGCCTATGTGATGGCCCGTCACCGGGGCCGCCTCGCCACCGCGGCGACCGGCTGGGTCGTGGTCAGCCAGGCGTTCCCGTTCGTCCTGGTGATCATCCCGCTCTTCCTGATCCTGAAGAACCTGCACCTGATCAACACCCTGTGGGGGCTGATCCTCGTCTACGTCGTCTGGTCGCTGCCCTTCGCGCTGTGGATGCTCGCCGGATACGTACGCGCCGTGCCCACCGAGCTGGAGGAGGCCGCCGCCGTGGACGGCGCGGGCCGCGTCCGTACGCTCGTCTCGGTCGTCGCCCCGCTGCTCGCCCCCGGCATCGTCGCCACCGCGCTGTTCGCGTTCATCACCGCGTGGAACGAGTTCTTCTTCGCGCTCGTCCTGCTCAAGACCCCGGAGAAGCAGACCTTGCCGGTCGTCCTCACCCACTTCCTCGGCGCGGAGGGCGTGGCCGACCTCGGCCCGCTCGCCGCCGCCGCGTTCCTCGCCACGCTCCCCTCCCTCGTGATCTTCGCCTTCATCCAGCGGCGGATCACCGGCGGGATGACGGCCGGGGCGGTGAAGAACTGATGCGCGCGCCGATCCGGCGGGCGGCGACCGCCGTCGCCGTACTGGCCTTGCTCCTCACCGGTTGCTCCGGCGGCGACGACGGGCGGGACGCGGACGGCACGATCCGGCTCCGGTTCCAGTCGCTGGCCTGGCAGAAGGAGTCCGTCGACGCCAACAAGCAGCTGGTGAAGGAGTGGAACGCCGCCCACCCCGACGTCCAGGTGGAGTATGTCCAGGGCAGCTGGGACAGCGTCCACGACCAGCTCCTCACCTCCTTCGAGGGCGGCGAGGCCCCCGACATCATCCACGACGCCTCCGACGACCTGGCCGACTTCGCGTACGGGGGTTACCTCGCCGACCTGCGCCCCCTCCTGCCCGAGCGGCTCAAGGCCGACATCCCCGAACAGTCCTGGCGCACCACCACGTTCGGCGAGGGCGTCCACGGGGTGCCCTTCCTCCAGGAGCCCCGCGTCCTGATCGCCAACACGAAGCTGCTGGAGGCCTCGGGCGCGCGCATCCCGACGCCGCGGCGCCCCTGGAGCTGGGAGGAGTTCCGGCAGGTGACGAAGGAGCTGTCGGGCAAGGGGCGGTACGGGATCGCCTGGCCGCTCAAGGAGCCGGTCTCCGTCACCCTCAACTTGGGGCTGTCCGGAGGCGGGCAGCTCTTCCACCAGGACGACGACGGCAAGGCGGTCCTGCGCTTCGAACCGGGCGACGGTGTCGTCACCGGCACCATTCACGACCAGGTCAACACCGAAGGCAGCGCGGCCCGCAGCGCCCTGGGCATGGGCGGGTCGGACGCGCTGCCCGGGTTCTTCGGCGGCAAGTACGCGATGCTGCCGCTCGGGTTCTCCTACCGCCAGCAGATCATCCAGCAGGCCCCCGAGGGGTTCGACTGGACGGTACTGCCGATGCCCGCGGGCGCGGGCGGCACGGTCCAGGGCGTCAGCCCGCAGACGCTGTCGGTCGCCGAGGAGAGCCCGCACAAGGAGGAGGCCGTGGCGTTCATCGACTTCCTGCTGCGGCCCCCGAACATGGTGCGCCTGGCGCGCGGCGACTGGATGCTGCCGACCGGAACGGAGGCGCTGGCCGACCCGTCGCTGCGTGTCGCCGAGCACGGGTGGGCCGTCGGCGCCGCCCTCGCGCAGGGGCTGCGGCCGGCGCCCGCCCAGGCGGTGCGCGGCTACCCCGAGTGGAAGGACAAGGTCGCGACCCCGGCGTACCAGGAGTTCTACAGCGGCGCGATCGACGCCGACGAGCTGAGCGAACGGCTGGTGGAGGACGGGAATCGGGTGCTGGCCCGCTACCAACGCTGACCCCGATACGGAAAGAGGTTGCACGAGACGTCTCGTCTCGCCTACGGTGAGCGGCATGACGGAATCCCCGCGTGTCCACATCGCCATGTTCTCCATCGCCGCCCACGGACATGTGAACCCGAGCCTCGACGTCATTCGCGAGCTCGTCGACCGTGGACACCGTGTCAGCTACGCCATCCCGGCCGCCTTCGCCGAGAAGGTCGCCGCCACCGGCGCCGAGCCGGTGATCTGGACCTCCACCCTGCCGACGGACGAGGACCCCGAAGCCTGGGGCACCGAGCTGATCGACAACATCGAACCCTTCCTCAGCGACGCGATCCAGGCGCTCCCGCAGCTCGTGGACGCCTTCGCGGGCGACGAGCCCGACCTCGTCCTGCACGACATCACCTCCTATCCCGCCCGCGTCCTCGCCCACCGCTGGGGCGTCCCCGCCATCTCCCTCTGGCCCAACCTGGTCCCCTGGGAGGGGTACGAGAAGGAAGTGGCGGAGCCGATGACCGCCGAGCTGAAGCAGACCGAGCGGGGCCGGGCGTACTACGCGCGCTTCGAGGGCTGGCTCGCCGAGAACGGCCTCGGGCACATCTCCTCCGACGACTTCGTCTCCCGGCCGCGCCGCGGGCTCGTCCTGATTCCCGAGGCGCTCCAGCCGAACGCGGACCGGGTGAACCGCGAGATGTACACCTTCGTCGGGGCCTGCCAGGGCGACCGCGCCGACCAGGGGGAGTGGCACCGGCCGGCCGGGGCGGAGAAGGTGCTGCTGGTCTCGCTGGGCTCCTCGTTCACCAAGCAGCCCTCCTTCTACCGGGAGTGCGTCGCGGCCTTCGGCGACCTGCCCGGCTGGCAGGTGGTGCTCCAGATCGGCGCGCACGTCGACCCCGCCGAACTCGGCGACGTACCCGGCAATGTGGAGGTGCGTGACTGGGTGCCGCAACTGTCCGTCCTCCAGCAGGCCGACGCCTTCATCACCCACGCCGGTGCGGGCGGAAGCCAGGAAGGGCTCGCCACCGGCACCCCGATGGTGGCCGTGCCGCAGGCCGTCGATCAGTTCGGCAACGTGGACATGCTCCAGTCGCTGGGCGTGGCCTGGCACCTGCCGATGGAGGACGCCGACGCGGCGAGCCTGCGCGAGGCCGTGCTCGCTCTCGTGGACGACCCCGAAGTGGCCGCCCGATGCGCGCGGTTGAGCGAGCAGATGGCGCGTGAGGGCGGCACCCCGCAGGCCGCCGACCTCATCGAGGCGGACCTGTCGCGCTGAGCGGAGTCCCCGGACTGATATCCGGACGTTCTCCGTCCCGTCCCGACCGCCGCGGCCTGCGGTTTCCCGGGGCGGGACGTTCGTGTTTCGGCTCTGTGAAGTCGATATGGCGGCAGGTCCGGTCAGTGCATCTGCACGCACCCCCTCGCGATTTCACACCTGGGACGGGGTGTTCACCCTTCTTGCGCACACCTTCACGGCTCTTCACGTGTCTTCACGCATGGTCACTCCTGCCCCAGGGGGCCCGGGCGCGCTGTGGGCGTCGGTCGGGCGAGCGGTGCCCGGCACGTCAAGTGCGGCTCTGAACAGGTGGAACGCGGGGCGTAGTGGCTCTCTCGGAAGGGCCGGCGACTGCCCGATCCGGGCGACCTGGGTGCTCGCCCGCCCGTCGCGGCCGTGGTGACCAGCCATGGCCGATTTCTTATTACGAAACCTTGTTGAGCAAGTCACACCTCCATGAGGGTCTTGATCTGCGCTCGTCAATCGGTCAAGGTTTCGACCCAACCCCCGGAGATCTTCCGGCCGAGGGTCAATCCCCCCACAAAGAATGACGAGGAGAGCCCTCTTCATGGCCAAGCACCAGCGCACCCGTCGCATCAAGCTCACCGCCGCGATCACCGCCGTGGCGGCCGCCGCCGGAGTCACCCTTCTCGGAACCTCGTTCGCGGGAGCCGCACCGGCCCCCATGGGAACGGTCTACGGCGCCGACGCCGCGACCGCGGTGTCCGGCAGCTACATCGTGATGCTGGACGAAAAGAAGGCCGACAAGTCCGAGCTCGCCAAGGAGTACGGCGGCAAGCTCAAGCGCGACTACACCTCCAGCATCAACGGCTTCTCCGCCAGCGGCCTTTCGGAGACCGAGGCCAAGCGCCTCGCCGCCGACCCGGCCGTCGCCAAGGTGGTGCAGAACAAGAAGTTCAGCATCAACGCCACCCAGGAGAACCCGCCGTCGTGGGGTCTGGACCGGATCGACCAGGCCGAGACCGCCGGCGACAAGGCGTACAACTACCCCGACGCCGCGGGCGAGGGCGTCACCGCGTACGTCATCGACACCGGTGTCCGCGTCACCCACGAGGACTTCGAGGGCCGGGCCACCTCCGGCTTCGACGCCGTGGACAACGACGACGACGCGGACGACGGCAACGGGCACGGCACCCACGTGGCGGGCACCATAGCCGGGGCCGCGCACGGCGTCGCCAAGAAGGCGAAGATCGTGGGCGTCCGCGTCCTGGACGACAACGGCTCGGGCACCACCGAGCAGGTCGTCGCCGGGATCGACTGGGTCGCCGCCAACGCCAAGGGCCCGTCCGTCGCCAACATGAGCCTCGGCGGCGGGGCCGACCCGGCTCTCGACGAGGCGGTCCAGAAGGCCATCGCCGCGGGCATCACCTTCGGCGTCGCCGCCGGGAACGAGTCCAGCGACGCCGGCCAGGGCTCGCCCTCCCGCGTCCCCGAGGCGATCACCGTCGCCTCGTCCACGGAGGCCGACGAGCAGTCGGACTTCTCCAACTTCGGCTCGGTCGTCGACATCTACGCCCCGGGCTCGGACATCACGTCCACCTGGAACGACAGCGACAGCGGCACCAACACCATCTCCGGTACGTCCATGGCCACGCCGCACGTCGTCGGCGCGGCGGCCGTCTACCTGGCGGGCCACCAGGACGCCACCCCGGAGGCCGTCGCCACGGCGCTCACCGAGGGAGCCACCCCGGACGCCATCACCAACGCCACCGAGGGCACGGCGAACAAGCTCCTCAAGGTCGTCGAGTAGTACCCCGGTTCCGACCGGAAGCCGGGCGGCAGGGGAACGTGCCCCCTGCCGCCCGGCCCCGCGCACAGCAGCCGCCGCGCTCGCCCCCACGGGGCGCGGCGGCTGCGGCGTGCACGGAGATCGCTCTAAAGTGAGTGGCCATGACGACGTACGCAGCGCTCTTGCGCGGGATCAACGTGGGCGGCAGCAAGAGGGTCCCGATGCCCGAACTGCGCGACGTGCTCACCGGACTGGGCCACACCGCCATCGCCACCCACCTGCAGAGCGGCAACGCCGTCTTCCGCAGTGACAGCGAGGACGAGCAGGCCCTGGCCGCCGCCCTGGAGCAGGCCCTGCACGAGCGGTTCGGGTTCGCCGTCGACTGCCTCGTGCGCGACGCCGGCTATCTCGCCGCCGTCGCCGACGCCTGCCCCTTCCCCGCCGCCGAGCTGGCGGGCAAGCAACTGCACGTCACCTACTTCGACCGGCCCGTGGACGCGAGACGCTTCGCGGACCTGGAGGCGGAAACCTTCCTGCCGGAGGAGTTCCGGCTCGGCGACCGCTGCCTCTACCTGTACGCCCCCGACGGCCTCGGCCGCTCCAGGCTGGCCGTCGCGCTGGGACGCCCCCGCCATGTCAAAGGCATCGTCGCCACCACCCGTAACTGGAACACCGTGGCCACACTGGTGGAGATGACCCGTGACTGAGCCGACGCCTGCCGTGGCCGCGGCCATCGAGGGCGAGCTCCGCCTGCTGGACCCGGCGGTCCGCGCCTCCGTCGGTCTCCTCGCCGAGCTGCTGCACCCCGAGTTCCAAGAGATCGGCTCCCGCGGCCGGCTCTGGACCCGGGAGACGATCATCGCCTCGCTCGCCGCGGACGACGCCCCGCGCCCCGGCCCGCTCACCGCCTCGCGGATGCGGGGGGTGCAGCTCTGCTCCGACCTGGTGCACCTCACCTTCGACACGGAGTCCAAGGGGGTCCGCTCGCACCGCAGCTCCCTGTGGCGGCTGACCCCGGAGGGCTGGCGGCTCTACTTCCACCAGGCGACCCCGTTCGGGGAGGAACCACCGGCGGGCGGGTCCTCCTCGAACGGGGAGTGAGCGCGGCTCAGCCCGCCCGGCAGAACGTGTCCTTCCCGGGCATCTTCCCGTCGACGAGGTAGCGCGTGGTGGTGTTCAGTGCGCAGGGGTTGTCGCCGTACACATAGACCCCGTGGCCGCTGTCGTCCACGCTGACCAGCCGGGACCGGTCCGCGAACTTCTGCCGCAGCAGCTTCCCCCCGACGTGCGGGGTGGGCACGTCGCGCAGGTTCTGGACCAGCAGGATGTTGCGCGGCCCGTCGTCGTCGATCGCCACCGGCTTCTCCGCCGGGGCGTACGGCCAGAAGGCGCAGGGGGTGATGTTGGCGGTGGCGGCGCCGAACATCGGGTAGCGCGCGCGGTCCTCGGCGACGCCCTTGCGGTAGGTGTCCACGCCGGTGGGCCACTTGACGTCGTTGCAGCTCACGGCGAGGAAGACGGAGAGCTGATTGTCGATGGACGGCGGGGTGTCCGCCGCGCCGTCCTGCGGGCCCGCCGCGCGCGCGGCCCGGGCGTCGCCGCTCTTCAGCGCCTGCCACTGCTGGGCCAGCTTGGCGTACTGCACCTCCTTGAACAGGTAGCCGAAGGTGAGCTGGCGCAGCACGTTGCCGTCGAAGCCGTCGACCGGTTCCTCGTCGAGCCGCTCGGCGAGGGTGAAGTAGGTCCGGCGGACCTCGGCGGGGGTGCGGCCAAGACCGTAGCTGTCGTGGCGGGCGGCCGCCCACCGGGCGAAGTCGGGGAACGTCTGCTCCACCCCGAGCGCGTAGCGGCGCATGCCGTCACGGTCGAGGTGGGTGTCGCCGATATTGCTGTCGAGCACGATGCGGTCGGAGCGTTCGGGGAACATCGACGCGTAGGCGGCCCCCAGCGCCGTGCCGTAGGAGTAGCCCAGGAAGCTGGTCTTCTCCTCGCCGAGCGCGGCCCGGATGCGGTCCAGGTCGCGGGCGGTGTTGGCCGTGGTCAGGTGGGGCAGCACCCCGTCCTTGTCGCGCTGCGCGCACTGCTCGGCCACCTTCTTCACCACCTTCGCCCGCGCGGTCACCGCCGCGTCGTCGACCGCGTACGGCGGGATATTGGCGAAGTACGGGCCCTCCGGGGTGAATCCGCAGGCCACCGGTGCCGAGCGCCCGATGCCCCGGGTGTCCATGCCGATCACGTCGTACGTGTCCAGCACCTCGGAAGGGATGCCCCGGTTCGCCAGGAAGGCGGGCTGAGAGAGACCGGAGCCGCCGGGACCGCCCGGGTTGAGCATGAGCGTGCCGCGCCGCGTGTCGGGGTTCGTACTGGCCAGCCGGGAGATCATCAGCTCGATCCGGCCGCCGTCGGGGTCGGCGTGGTCCTTCGGTACGGGCACGGTGCCGCACTCCAGCACGACCGGCGCCGCCTCGGCCGCCACGTCCTCGGGGCAGGCGCCCCACCGTACGCCGGGTCCCTCTTTCTCCTCCGCGCCCGCCGGTCCCGCGACGAGCGACCCGCTCAGGCCGAGGCCGAGGGCGACCGCCAGGGCCGCGCTCCGCCGGGTACCGCGTCCTCGTGTCATATCCGCATCTCTCCCCATGCGCTGGTGGTGGGTTGGCCGCGCTCATCGCACTCTGTGCCCCAAGGGCACGGTCAAGCCCGCCGCGCGAGGTGTCCTGTGACCGGGGATCGATCCGGCGGCCAGGGGCAGGGGAACGGCAGGGCCCCTCCCGCCGGGCGGGCCTGCCGGACGGCGCGCGTCGCCCGGCGACGGACGACGGAACCCCGGAAAGGGACAGCCGTGACATGGAGCACGCGTCAGCTGGCGGAACTCGCGGGCACGACGCTCAAGACGGTCCGGCACTACCACAGGCTGGGGCTGCTGGAGGAGCCGGAGCGTGCTCCGAGCGGCTACAAGCGGTACGACGTACGGCATCTGGTCCGGCTGATGGGCATCCGCCGACTGACCGACCTCGGCGTGCCGCTCTCCGACATCCCCACGGTGGCCGCCGCCGACGAGCGGTCCAAGGAGATCCTGCGCGCCCTGGACGCCGAACTCGCCGCGAACATCGAGCGCCAGCAGCACATGCGCCGCCAACTGGCCGCAGTCCTGGAGGACGGGGCCTCCCTCGACCTGCCCGCGGACTTCGGGGCCGCCGCAGCGAGTCTGCCCCGGGCCCAGCAGGACCTCCTGGTCGCGTATTCGAGCGTCCTCACGCCGACGGCGATGTCCCTCATCCGGGACCAGTACGCGCGCCCCCGGGACGACATCGCCGAGGAGTTCGAGCGGCTGCCGGCCGACGCCCCCGAGGACGTGCGCCGCAGACTGGCCGGCCACCTGGCGGCCGAGGTCCTGGCCCAGCGGGCGAGCCACTCCTTCATCACGGACCTGGACGCCGCGTCCCGCCGCAACGGCGCGCTCACCCGGTCCGTCGTCACGCAGGCCCTGGTCACGTTCTACAACGAGGCCCAGTTGGACGTCCTCCGCCACCTGCACGCCCTGCTCGAACAGGAGGAGGCCGACGGGGACGAGCAGGACGGGAAAGGTCGGCAGGATCACAGCGGCGATCCCCACCCGCACCGAGTCACCCCCGGCGCGACAGGTTAGCCTTGCCTTCGTTTGGCTGGAGGCGGCTGTCCTGAAATCACCCCTCCACTGTCCGTGACACGCTGAGGAGCAGGTGAAGTGGGGGCTGACACAGCCGGGCGCGGGGTCATACGCCGCGCTGTCGCGGGACAGCGTCGGGATGTCGTCGTCGGGTCGATCCTGGGCGCCTGCCACCAGATCGGCGAGGCGCTCGTCCCCGTGCTCATCGGGCTGATCGTCGACCGCGCCGTGGTCCGCCCCGACGGGGGAGCCCTGGCGATCTGGCTGGTGGTCCTCGCCGTCGTCTACACCCTGCTCTCCTTCGGCTTCCGCTTCGGCGCCCGCGCCGGTGAACGCGCCGCCGAACAGGCCGCCCACCACCTGCGCCTCGACGTCGTCCGCCGCGTCCTCGCCCCGCACGGCGGCGCGGAGGCGGGCCGCCCGCCCGGCGCGCTGGTGAACGTGGCCACCGAGGACGCCCGCCGCGTCGGGGCCGTCAACATGGCCCTGACCCTCGGCATCGCCGCCGTCGTCGGAGTCGTCGCGGGCGCGGTGCTCCTCCTCCGCGCCTCCCTGCCCCTCGGGCTCCTCGTCCTGATCGGCGCCCCGGTCCTGATGGCGCTCGGCCACTTCCTGGCCCGGCCCCTGGAGCACCGCAGCGAAGCCGAACAGGAACAGGCCGCCCACGCCTCCGGGGTGGCAGCCGACCTGGTTGCCGGGGTCCGCGTGCTCAAGGGCCTGCGGGCCGAGCGCGCCGCCGTCGACCGCTACCGCGCCACCAGCCAGGCCTCCCGCGAGGCCAATGTGCGCGCCGCCCGCGCCGCCGCCCTCCAGACCGGCCTGATGCTCACGCTGACCGGCTCGTTCATCGCGCTCGTCGCCCTCGTCGGCGGCCGCCTGGTCCTCAGCGACTCCATCGGCCTCGGCGCCCTCGTCTCCGCCGTCGGCCTCGCCCTCTTCCTCCCCGGACCGATCAGCGTGCTGGCCTGGGTCGGCGCCGAACTGGCCAAGGGCCGCGTCTCCGCCGCCCGGATCGCCGACGTGCTGGCCGCCCCGGGGGAGACCACCGGCGGCACCGCCGAACCGGCCGCCCCCGCCCCCGGCGAACTGCGCCTGAACGGCCTCGGCCACGCCGGACTCGACGCCCTCGACCTGACCGTCCGCCCCGGCGAACACCTCGGCATCGTCGTCACCGACCCGGCCGACGCCCAGGCCCTGCTGCACTGCCTGGCCCGCCGCTGCGACCCGGAGCGGGGGAGCGTCGAACTCGACGGCGTACCGCTCACCGAACTGGCCCCGGCCGCCCTGCGCTCCGCGCTGCTCGTCGCCGAGCACGACGCCCAGCTCTTCGACGGCACCCTCCTGGAGAACGTCACCGCCGCCGCCCCCGCCGGGGCCGACCCGCACGCGGCGATGGACGCCGCCGCCGTCGACGAGGTGGCCTCCGCCCTGTCCGGCGGCACCGGCGGCCGGATCGGCGAGCGCGGCAGCTCGCTCTCCGGCGGCCAGCGCCAGCGCGTCGCCCTGGCCCGCGCACTCGCCGCCGACCGCGGCGTCCTCGTCGTCCACGACCCGACCACCGCGGTCGACGCCGCCACCGAGGCCCGGATCGCCGCCGGCATCCGGCGCGCCCGGGCAGGCCGCACCACCGTCCTGGTCACCAGCAGCCCCGCCCTGCTGGCCGCGACCGACCGCGTCGTCCTCGTCGACGGCGGCACGATCACCGCCGAGGCCCCGCACGAGGACCTCGTACGCGACCATCCCGTCTACCGCACGGCGGTGCTCACATGACCACGCCCCAGCAACCGGCCGACGAGAGCGCCGAGCTGCTCCCCATCGCCACCCCGGCCCGCACCCGGGCCGCCCTGCGCGCGCTGATCCGCCCGGACCGGGGCCTCGCCCTCACCGGCATCGGCATCCTGGTCGCGGCCACCGCCGTCGGCCTCCTCGTCCAGCCGCTGCTGGGCCGGATCGTCGACATCGTCGCCGACGGCCGCCCCGCCGGGGACCTGACCCTCCCGGTCGTCCTCCTCGTCGCGGTCGCCGTCGTCCAGGGCCTCACCACCACGCTCGGGCTGACCCGGATCGCCCGGCTCGGCGAGACCGTACTGGCCCGGCTGCGCGAGCGGTTCGTCGAACGCGCCCTGAACCTCCCCGCCGACCGCCTGGAGCGCGCCGGGGCCGGCGACCTCACCGCCCGCGTCACCGGCGACGTCGCCCGGGTCGCCGAGGCCGTCCGCTCCGCGCTCCCCGAGATGGCCCGCTCCGTCCTCGCGATCCTCCTCACCCTCGGCGCGCTGGCCCTCCTCGACGTACGGTTCCTGCTCGCCGCGCTCCTCGCCGTCCCCGTCCAACTGCTCACCGCCCGCTGGTACGTGACCCGGGCCCTCACCCTCTACGCCGACCAGCGGGTCGCCAACGGAGCCCAGCAGCAACAGCTCCTGGAGACCATCGGCGGGGCCGTGACCGTGCGCGGTCACCGGCTGGAGGAGCAGCACACCGAGCGCACCGCCGGACGCTCGCGCAAGGCCGTCGACCTGACCATGCGCAGCGTCAACCTGGTGCTGGGGTTCTACGGGCGGCTGCACATCGCCGAGTACATCGGCCTGGCCGCCGTACTGATCGCCGGCTTCTGGCTGGTCCGCGACGGCGCGGTGTCGATCGGTACGGCCACCGCCGCCGCCCTCTACTTCCACAGCCTCTTCGGGCCGGTCAACGCCGCCCTCGTGCTGCTCGACGACGCCCAGTCGGCGGCGGCCGGACTCGCCCGCCTGGTGGGGGTGACCGACCCCGTGGAGCAGCCGGAGCCGGCGGTGGGGAAGGCGGCCCCCGCCTCCGTACCGCATCGGCGCACCGCCCCCGAAGGCATCGCGGCCGTCGCCGTGCACGGCGTCAGCCACGCCTACGGACCCGGCCGCCCCGTGCTGCACGAGGTCTCCCTCACCCTGGAGCGCGGCGAACACGTCGCGCTCGTCGGGACCAGCGGGGCCGGGAAGTCGACCCTCGCCCGGATCGTCGCGGGCGTCCAGCAGCCCACCGCGGGCACGGTCATCGCACCGGCGGGCGCGGGGGAACCGTCCGTCGTCCTGGTCACCCAGGAGGTCCACGTCTTCACCGGCACCCTCGCCGACGACCTCCGGCTCGCCCGCCCCGACGCCACCGACGCCGACCTGCGCGTCGCCCTGTCCGCCGTGCACGCCCTGGACTGGGCCGAAGCGCTCCCCGACGGGCTCGGCACCGTCGTCGGCGAGGGCGGCCACCGCCTCGACCCCGCCCGCGCCCAGCAACTGGCCCTCGCCCGGCTCGTCCTGGCCGACCCCGCCCTCGCCGTCCTCGACGAGGCCACCGCCGAGGCGGGCAGCGCGGGCGCCCGGGTCCTGGAACGCTCCGCCGAGGCCGCCCTCACCGGTCGCACCGCCCTGGTCGTCGCCCACCGCCTCACCCAGGCCGTCGCCGCCGACCGGGTCGTGGTGCTGGAGGCCGGGCGCGTCGTCGAGAGCGGCCCGCACGAGGAACTGCGCGACGCGGACGGGCCGTACGCCGCCCTGTGGCGCGCCTGGTCCGGCAGCCGGGCCGCCGCACCGCACCCCTGACCCCACGCACGCACCCCCCTCGCCCCGTCCCGCAACCGGCGTATGCCGATCGGCGCGGCACCCTGAAGTCCGCGCCGCAGCGCATCGTCACGGTCGGCCTCTCCGACCAGGACGCCGTGCTCACCGGACACCGCACCTCCGTCGACTTCTTCTTCGACCCCGCCTGCCCGTTCGCCTGGATCACCTCCCGCTGGATGCTGGAGGTGGAGCGGCACCGGGACATCGACCTGCGCTTCCGCCCCATGAGCCTCTACCTGCACAACGAGGGCAACGACCTGCCCGACTGGTACCGCGAGCTCGTCGACAAGTCGATCGGCCCGGTCCGCGTGGCCGTCGCCGGGGCGGCCGCCCACGGCGACGCCATCCTGCGCGACCTCTGCACCGCGCTCGGCACCCGCATCCACCAGCACCAGGAGGGGGACTTCGACGCCGTCGTCGCCGCCTCCCTCACGGAACCGGGCCTGCCGCCCGAGCTGGCGGAAGCCGCGCACTCGAAGGCGTACGACGACGGGGTCGCCCGCAGCCACGACGCGGGCAAGGACCCGGAGCAGGACGCGTACGTGGGCACGCCGACGATCCACGTCGACGGCACGGTGTGGTTCGGCCCGGTCCTGAACGCGATCCCGCGCGGCGCCGAGGCGGCCGAACTCTTCGACAGCTTCAGGGTCCTCGCGAACCACCCGGGCTTCTTCGAACTCAAGCGCGCCCGGTCCGGCGGCCTGTCCTACGACCGACCGGCCGGGGCCTCACGCCGACAGCGACGCCCGCACCGTCACCCGCGCCTCGTCGAACCGGGTGAGCAGCAGCCGCGCCAACTCCGGTGCGGGGCCCAGTACATCGGCCAGCACGTCCGCCCCGGCCGCCTCGGCGCCCGCCGCGATGCGGTCGGGGAGCCGGCCGGGCGCGATGACGTACGGGGCCACCGCCACCCGGTCCACGCCCTCGGCGCGCAGGGCCCGGACCGCGTCCTCGGTGCGGGGGAGGAGTGCGGAGGCGAACGCAGGCCGCACGGCGCACCAACCGGTGTGCCGCAGCTCCCGCGCGATTTCAGCGATCACTGCGATCGCCTCCGGGTCCGATGATCCCGCCGAGGCCAGGACGAGCCCGGTCCGGGGGAGGTCGCCGGGACGGGCCCCGGCCTCCCGCAGCCGCCGCCCCAGGGTGACGCCCAGCAGCGGGGACGGGCCGAGGACGTCGGCCTGCCGGATGCGCAGCCTCGGCAGCCGGGCGCGGGCCTCGCGCAGGACCGAGGGGATGTCGGTCTTGGCGTGGAACGCCCGGGTCAGCAGGAGGGGCAGGGCGACGACGTCGTCCGCCCCTTGTGCGGCCAGGCGCTCCAGCACCCGGGGCACGGACGGGGCGTTGAACTCCAGGAACGCGGTCTCCACACGCAGCCCCGGCCGCTCGGCACGGACCCGCTCGGTGAGCGCGTGCACGGTCGCGGCGTGCCGCGGGTCGCGGCTGCCGTGGGCGATGACGAGGAGAGTGGGACGGGACATGGCGTGACTCAGTTCTTGACGAGGAGACCGCGGCTGCGCAGCACCCACCGCTCCAGCGGACTGAAGATCAGCAGGTCGATCGCGATGCCGACGAACAGGATGAGCAGGATCGAGAGGAAGATCCCGGGCATGTCGAAGTTGCTGCGGCCGTTCTCCAGCAACTGACCCAGACCCAGGCCAAGTTCGGGAGACGATGCGATGATCTCGGCGGCCATCAGCGAGCGCCAGGAGAAGGCCCAGCCCTGCTTGAGGCCCGCCAGATAGCCGGGCAGAGCCGCCGGGAGCACGATGTGCCAGGTCCCGCGCAGCCCGGTCGCGCCCAGCGTGCGGCCCGCCCGGAGGAACAGCGGCGGCACCTGGTCGACGCCGGAGACCAGCCCGTTGGCGATCGAGGGCACCGCGCCCAGCAGGATCACCGCGAACATCATCTGGTCGTTCAGGCCGAGCCAGATCACCGCCGGGGCCACCCACGCCACCGAGGGCAGCGACTGGAGCCCGGACAGGATCGGGCCGATCGCGGCCCGGACCAGCTTGACCCGGGCGACCAGCAGCCCCAGCGGCGTACCGATGGCGACCGCGAGCAGGAAGCCGAGCAGGCCGCGCGAGACGCTGGTCCAGACGACCTCCAGCAGCGTGCCCGCCAGCCACATGTCCTTGGCGCTGTCCCATACGGCGGACGGCGGCGGCAGCTTGTACACCTCGGTGACCTGGGCGCGGACCAGCAGCTCCCAGACCACCAGGACCAGTGCCACCGCCACGACCGGCGGCAGCACCTTCTGCAGGAGGACCTCGCGCACCGGGGTACGGCGGATCTGCACGGCGTCGAGCGCGTCGAGGCCGGCCTCCAGGCCCGCCAGATCGTCGGGCTTCGCGTCGACCGGTCCGGCCTCCGCGTCCGGCCGCTTCCGCCTCGACGTGATGTCAGTGCTGGCCATGTCGGCGGATCTCCCCACGCAGTTCTTCGGTGATCTCGACGGACAGCTCCGCCACGGCGGTGTCCTCGATGCGGCGCGGCTGCTCGATGTCGACCGTCCACTCCCGGGCGATCCGGCCCGGCCGGGACGACAGCAGCACGACGCGCTGCGCGAGCCGTACGGCCTCGCGCACGTTGTGCGTGACGAAGAGGACCGAGGCGTTCGTCTCCCGCCAGATCCGGGTCAGCTCGTCGTGCAGCACATCGCGTGTGATGGCGTCGAGCGCCGCGAACGGCTCGTCCATCAGCAGCAGCTGGCTGTCCTGCGCGAGCGCGCGGGCCATCGCGACGCGCTGGCGCATACCGCCGGACAGCTCGTGCACCCGCTTGCCGTACGCCCCGCCGAGCCGGACGAGCTCGAGCAGCCGCTCCGCCTCGGTGCGGCGCTCCGACTTCGGCATTCCGCGCAGCCGCAGGGCGAGTTCGATGTTCTTGCCCGCGGTCAGCCACGGGAAGAGGGCGTGCTCCTGGAACATCAGGGCCGGCCGCCCGCCGGGGGTCTCGATGGACCCCTTCGACGGGCGGTCGAGTCCGGCCACCAGATTGAGCAGCGTCGACTTACCGCACCCGGACGCTCCCAGGAGGGTGACGAACTCACCCGGAGCGACATCGAGGGTGATGTCGTCCAGCACGAGCTGCTGCCCCGTGGGTCCGGCGAAGGACTTCGAGACGTGCGCGAGACGGGCCGCGTGCTCGACCGTCGTACGGTCCTCGGCCTTGGTGAGGGTAGGGGTCGCCATGGTCGTCACCTCCTGGGAATCCTTACGTCCTGCTGCGGATGGGCGGGCTACTTGACGCCGAGACCGGCGTCGGCGACCTCGGGCTGCCCTTCGGCCTTGAGGATCTTGTTCAGCGGGCCCAGGTCGTAGATGCCCTGGAGGTTCGGCTCCTCGAGCAGACCGGACTTCACCGAGTAACCGGCCTGCGTCTTCAGCGTCTCGGCCAGCGGGTCGTCGGTGATCTCGATGGACTCCCACGCCGGGTCCAGGATCTCCTTCGGCAGCGGCTTGCCGCTCAGCTTCTCCAGCGCCTTGTTGGCGGACGCCTTGGCCTCCTCCGGGTTGCCGTTGATCCACTTGTTGGTGGACACCGAACCCTTCAGCACCGCCTCGACCACGTCCGGGTGCTCGTCCAGGAACTTCTGCGACACGATGATGTTCGTGATCACGAACTTCTTGTCCGGCCACAGGTCCTTCTCGTCGAGGAGCACCTTCGCGCCCTCGGAGACCAGCTTGGAGGCCGTCGGCTCGGGCACCCACGCGCCGTCCAGGTCACCGGACTTGTAGGCGTCCGGGGTCACCTTGTTGTCCGAGCGAACCACGGAGACGTCGCCCTTGCCGCTCTGGGCGTCGACCTTCCAGCCCTTCTCGGAGATCCAGTTGAGGAAGGCCACGTCCTGGGTGTTGCCGAGCTGCGGGGTGGCGATCTTCTTGCCCTTGAGGTCGTCCAGAGTCTTGATCTTGTCCGGGTTGACGACCAGCTTCACCCCGCCGGAGGCAGAGCCGGAGATGATCCGCAGCCCCTTGCCCTGGGACTTGCTGTACCCGTTGATGGAGGGGGAGGGGCCGATGAACCCGATGTCGATGGAGCCGGCGTTCAGTGCCTCGATCTCGGACGGGCCCGCGTTGAAGGTCGTGGACTCGACCTTGGTGCCGCCCAGTTCCCTCTGGATGGTGCCTTCCTGGATCCCGACCAGGGCGGTGGCATGCGTGAGGTTCGGGAAGTACCCGATCTTCACGGTGTCGGAGGAGAGCTTCTTCCCTCCGGCGGAGACGTTCGCCTTGGCGTCGTCGTCCTTGGACTCGGAGCCGTAGCCGCAGGCGGTGGCCGCCAGGGCGAGCAGCGGCAGGGCGGCGGCAGCGGCGAGGCCGCGGCGAACGGTGGAACGGTGGGCAGGCACGGGAGGCTTTCCTCTCGTTGGCCCGGTACTCGCGTCCCGCTGTCTGGTCAGGGGGGCGCGGCCGGGAGGTCGGCAGGTCTTCGGCGGTACGGGTGCGGGGGGTTCAGGGCGCGCGAGCGGTGCGCGTACGTCATCACGCACATCGCCCCACGCCTCCCTGACCGCTGCCGAGGGCGCCGCTGCCCACGCGGCCGCCCTCCTTCGCGAAGGAGGAGAAGAAGTCGGTGGCCATCAGAAGTCCCATTCGGCGTCGTCGTCGGCGGCCTGCGCGACGGCTTCGGCGACCGCGGCGAACGCGGCGCCCGCCATTCCGGCGCTCAGCGTCGTACCGTCCGCCGGGTCGATCAGCAGGAACGAGCCGGTGCGGCGGGAGTCCTCGTACGCGTCGAGCGCGAGCGGCTCGGCGGTGCGCACGACGACCCGGCCGATGTCGTTGGCGACCAGCTGCCCGGGGTCCGGGTGCTGGGAGAGGTCGTCCAGGGTGAGCCGCGACGGGATGTCCTTGACGATCGCCTTGACGGTGCGGGTGGTGTGCTTGAGCAGCACCCGCTGGCCCACCGAGAGCGGCTGGTCGGCGACGTGGCAGACGGTCGCCTCCACGTCCTGGGTGACCGGCGGGGCGTCGTCGGCGGGGGCGATCAGGTCGCCGCGCGAGATGTCGATGTCGTCGGCCAGCCGGAGCGTCACCGACTGCGGGGCCCAGGCGATGTCGACGCTCTCCCCGAGCGCGTCGATGCCGGTGATCGTGGTCGTACGCCCCGAGGGGAGTACGGAGACGGGCTCGCCGACCCGGAACACCCCGGCGGCGATCTGGCCGGCGTACCCCCGGTAGTCGGGGTGCTCGGCGCTCTGCGGCCGGATCACGTACTGCACGGGGAAGCGGGCGTGGCAGGCGGTGAGGTCGTGGCTGACCGGCACCGTCTCCAGGTGCTCCAGGACGGTCGGCCCGCCGTACCAGTCCATGTGCGCGGAGGGCTCCACCACGTTGTCCCCGGCCAGCGCCGAGATCGGGATCGCGGTGATCTCCGGGACGCCGAGCGACGCGGCGTACGCGGTGAACTCCTCGGCTATCGCGGCGAACACGGGCTCCGCGTAGTCGACCAGGTCCATCTTGTTGACCGCCAGCACCACGTGCGGGACGCGCAGCAGGGCGGCGACGGCGGCGTGCCGGCGGGTCTGCTCGACGACCCCGTTGCGGGCGTCGACCAGCACCACGGCCAGCTCGGCCGTGGAAGCGCCGGTCACCATGTTGCGCGTGTACTGCACATGGCCCGGGGTGTCGGCGAGGATGAACCGCCGCCGGGCGGTGGCGAAGTAGCGGTAGGCGACGTCGATGGTGATGCCCTGCTCACGCTCGGCCCGCAGGCCGTCGGTGAGCAGCGCCAGGTCCGGCGCCTCCTGGCCGCGGCCTCGCGAGGCCTGCTCGACGGCCTCCAGCTGGTCGGTGAGGATCGACTTGGAGTCGTGCAGCAGACGTCCCACGAGGGTGGACTTGCCGTCGTCGACCGACCCGGCGGTGGCGAAGCGCAGCAGAGTGGTGGCCGACAGCTGCTCGGCCGACTGGAGTTGGGTGGTCATGGTTAGAAGTACCCCTCGCGCTTGCGGTCTTCCATCGCGGCCTCGGACATCTTGTCGTCGGCGCGGGTCGCGCCCCGCTCGGTGAGCCGGGAGGCGGCGATCTCGGTGATCACGGCGTCCAGCGTGGTGGCGTCGGAGTCGACGGCCCCGGTGCAGGACATGTCGCCGACCGTGCGGTAGCGCACCAGGCGGGTCTCGGTGGCCTCGTGCTCCTTCGGCCCGCCCCAGTGGCCCGCGGTCAGCCACATGCCGTTGCGGTTGAACACCTCGCGCTCGTGGGCGAAGTAGATCTCCGGCAGCTCGATCCCCTCGCGCTCGATGTACTGCCAGACGTCCAGCTCGGTCCAGTTGGAGATCGGGAAGACCCGGACGTGCTCGCCGGGGGCGTGCCGGCCGTTGTACAGCTGCCACAGCTCGGGCCGCTGGCGGCGGGGGTCCCACTGCGAGAACTCGTCGCGCAGCGAGAACACCCGCTCCTTGGCGCGCGCCTTCTCCTCGTCGCGCCGCCCGCCGCCGAACACCGCGTCGAAGCGGTGCTGCTGGATCGCCTCGGTGAGCGGGAGGGTCTGGAGCGGGTTGCGGGTGCCGTCGGGGCGCTCGCGGAGCTTCCCGGCGTCGATGTACTCCTGCACGGAGGCGACGTGCAGCCGCAGCCCGTGCTTCTTGACCGTACGGTCGCGGTACTCCAGGACCTCGGGGAAGTTGTGCCCGGTGTCCACGTGCAGCAGCGTGAACGGCACCGGCGCGGGCGCGAACGCCTTCAGCGCCAGGTGCAGCATCACGATGGAGTCCTTGCCGCCGGAGAACAGGATCACCGGCCGCTCGAACTCGCCCGCCACCTCGCGGAAGATGTGGACCGCCTCGGACTCCAGGGAGTCCAGGTGGCTGAGCGCGTACGGGTTCGCTGTGCCTTCCGGCACGGTGGTGGTGACGGCACTCACGCCAGGCCCCTCTCGGTGAGCAGCGCGTGAAGCGCCGCCGCTGACTCCTGCACGGTCTGCTGGTGCGACTCGATCCGCAGGTCGGGCGATTCGGGCGCCTCGTAGGGGTCGTCGACCCCGGTGAGACCGCTGATCTCGCCGGCCGCCTGCTTGGCGTAAAGACCCTTCACATCGCGTACGGAGCACACCTCGACGGGGGTGGCGACGTGCACCTCCAGGTAGGTGCTCGACTCGGTGGCGTGCCGCTTGCGGACGGCCTCGCGGCTGTCGGCGAACGGGGCGATGACGGGGACCAGCACCTTCACGCCGTTGGCCGCGAGCAGTTCGGCGACGAAGCCGATCCGGGCCACGTTGGTGTGCCGGTCCTCGCGGGAGAAGCCGAGGCCCGCGGAGAGGAACTCGCGGATCTCGTCGCCGTCGAGCACCTCCACCTTGTGGCCCTCGGTCCGCAGCCGGCCCGCCAGCTCGTACGCGATGGTGGTCTTGCCCGCGCTCGGCAGACCGGTGAGCCAGATCGTGGCTCCCGTCTCCGTCACGCTCATCGAAGTCTCCTGATCAGTCGTCATCAGCCGTGCAGCCCGCATTCGGTCTTGCCCCGTCCGGCCCAGCGTCCGGCCCGTGCGTCCTCGCCCTCCAGCACCCTGCGGGTGCAGGGCGCGCAGCCGACGGAGGCGTAACCGTCCATCAGCAGCGGGTTGGTGAGCACCCCGTGCTCGGCGACGTAGGCGTCCACGTCGTCCTGGGTCCAGCGGGCGATGGGGGAGACCTTCACCTTGCGGCGCTTGGCGTCCCAGCCGACGACCGGGGTGTTCGCCCGGGTCGGCGACTCGTCGCGGCGCAGCCCCGTCGCCCACGCGGTGTACGCGGTCAGGCCGTCCTCCAAGGGCTTCACCTTGCGCAGCGCGCAGCACAGGTCGGGGTTCCGGTCGTGCAGCTTCTCGCCGTGCTCCGCGTCCTGCTCGGCCACGGTCCGGCGCGGGGTGATCGTGATGACGTTGACGTCCATCACCGCGTCCACCGCGTCCCGGGTCCCGATGGTCTCCGGGAAGTGGTAGCCGGTGTCCAGGAAGACCACGTCCACGCCCGGCAGCACCCGGGAGGCCAGGTGCGCGACCACGGCGTCCTCCATCGAGGAGGTGACGCAGAAGCGCGGCCCGAAGGCCTCGGTCGCCCACTTCAGGATCTCGGTGGCGGAGGCGTCCTCCAGCTCCCGTCCGGCCTGCTCGGCCAGCTCCTGGAGCTCTCGGTCGGTCAGCTCACCACTCAGCAGAGTGTCCGTCATATCCGGTCTCCTTCACCGTCGTTGCGCTGAACGCCCCGGGTCAGCAGACCCAGGAACTTCAGCTGGAACGCACGGTTGCAGGAAGCACATTCCCAGGCGCCGTGACCCGTCTCGTTGGGACGCAGGTCCTCGTCACCGCAGTACGGGCAGTAGAAGGGCGCGGCTCGCTCGCTCATGACAGCGACTCCGAACTGGCGCGCGCCGCCCAGGTCGCGAAGCGCTCGCCGTCCTCGCGCTCCTCCTGGAACCGGCCGAGCACCCGCTCGACGTAGTCCGGCAGTTCGGCCGAGGTGACCTTCAGGCCACGGACCTTGCGGCCGAACCCGGCCTCCAGGCCGAGCGCCCCGCCGAGGTGCACCTGATAGCCCTCGACCTGGTCGCCGTTCTCGTCCAGCATCAACTGGCCCTTGAGACCGATGTCCGCGACCTGGATACGGGCGCAGGCGTTCGGGCAACCGTTGATGTTGATGGTGATCGGGTGGTCGAACTGCGGGATGCGCCGCTCCAGTTCGTCGATGAGGGAGGCGCCGCGCGCCTTCGTCTCGACGATCGCCAGCTTGCAGAACTCGATGCCGGTGCAGGCCATCGTGCCGCGTCGGAACGGGGAAGGCGTGACGCGCAGGTCGAGCGCCTCCAGACCGGCGACCAGGGACTCGACCTGCTCCTCGGCCACGTCCAGCACGATCATCTTCTGCTCGGCGGTGGTCCGCACCCGGCCGGAGCCGTGCGCCTCGGCCACCTCCGCGATCTTGGTGAGCGTGGTCCCGTCGACCCGGCCCACCCGCGCGGCGAAGCCGACGTAGAAGCGGCCGTCCTTCTGCCGGTGCACCCCGAGGTGGTCGCGCCAGGTCTGGGCGGGCTGCTCGGGCGCGGGCCCGTCGACCAGCTTGCGCTGGAGGTAGTCGTCCTCCAGGACCTGGCGGAACTTCTCCGCGCCCCAGTCCGCGACCAGGAACTTCAGCCGGGCGCGGGTGCGCAGCCGCCGGTAGCCGTAGTCACGGAAGATCCCGATGACCCCGCCGTACACGTCGGCCACCTCGTCCAGCGGCACCCAGGCGCCGAGCCGGACCCCCAGCTTGGGGTTGGTGGAAAGGCCGCCGCCGACCCAGAGGTCGAAACCGGGGCCGTGCTCCGGGTGGTTCACGCCGACGAACGCGATGTCGTTGATCTCGTGCGCCACGTCCAGCTGCGGGGAGCCGGAGACGGCGGACTTGAACTTGCGGGGCAGGTTGGAGAAGTCGGGGTTGCCGATGAACCGGCGCTGGATCTCGTCGATCGCGGGCGTGCCGTCGATGATCTCGTTCTCGGCGATGCCGGCGACGGGGGAGCCGAGGATCACGCGGGGGGTGTCACCGCACGCCTCGGTGGTGGACAGGCCCACCTCTTCGAGCCGCCGCCAGATCTCCGGCACGTCCTCGATGCGGATCCAGTGGTACTGCACGTTCTGCCGGTCGGTGAGGTCGGCGGTGCCGCGCGCGAACTCCTGCGAGATCTCGCCGATCACCCGCAGCTGCTGCGTGGTCAGCCGGCCGCCGTCGATACGGACGCGCAGCATGAAGTACTTGTCGTCGAGCTCCTCCGGCTCCAGCACGGCCGTCTTGCCGCCGTCGATGCCGGGCTTGCGCTGGGTGTACAGCCCCCACCAGCGCATGCGTCCGCGCAGGTCGTTCGGGTCGATGGAGTCGAAGCCGCGCTTGGAGTAGATCGTCTCAATACGTGTCCGTACGTTGAGACCGTCGTCGTCCTTCTTGAACTGCTCGTTCCCGTTGAGGGGCGTGTGGTGGCCCACGGCCCACTGACCTTCACCACGGTGGCGTCCGGCCTTGCGGCGGGGCGTGGTGGTCGCAGGCTGTTCCGGGGTAGCGGCCATGGCAATACGTCCTTCGGGACTGCGGGAGGGCGGCTCTGAGCGGCACACTCGCGCTGAGGCGCGGCGGTGCGCGGGCGGGATCAGAGGTAAGAGAAGTGCGGCGGTGCTGGGGCTGTCAGCTCGCCGGACAGATGGCGCTGGACATGCGGCCGAGGTCGACGTGGCGTCGACTCACCAAGGCAATTCCAGTTCCAGACATGACGGAAGCGTGTCACGCGCATCTCGGGACAGTCCACTACTATCCGCTATGTGGACGGGTTGGTCTCGAAGAGTGGGACGATGTGGCGCCCGTCACGGGATGCGGCATCGGCATTGGCGACAAAACGCCCGCGAGCGCATCGCCCGAAGGGGGACGGTCACCGCACCGCCCCCGGGGAACGCGGACGGTCAGGAGGCGTACGCCCCGGGCCACGGGCCGGGCGTGGCCACGTCCGGCTCCACCTCGGTCTTCGTGTCGAAGAGCCGGAAGCCGCGCCGCAGGTAGTTCTCCATCGCGTGCGGACCGTCCTTCGAGCAGGTGTGCAGCCACACCCGCTTGGTCTCCGGCCGCTCCGGCCAGCGCTCCGCCAGGTCCCAGGCGCGCGCCACCCCGTACGAGAGCAGATGGCCGCCGATCCGCCGCCCCCGGAACGCCGGGATCAGCCCGAAGTACATGATCTCGACCACGCCGTCGTCCTGCGCGTCCAGCTCGACGTACCCGGCCGGCGTCCCGTTCTCGTATGCCACCCAGGTCTCCGCCCCGGGCCGCTCCAGGGCCTCCTGCCACTGGGCGTACGTCAGGCTCAGCCGGTCGGTCCACCGGATGTCCCCGCCCACGGCGGAGTAGAGGAAGCGGCTGAACTCCGGCAGCGGAACCTCGGACCGGACGATGCGCACATCACCCTCCGGCGCGCGCGCCGGGCGGAGATCGGCGGGGGAGGTCTGCTCCAGGGACCAGACGGTCACCTCGGTGGTCGGCGCTGCGGGCTGCGGGATGTCGCTCATGACGGCCAGAAAACCATGGAGCCGCCCGCCCGCGCACAGCGGCCCTGTTCCGGACCGCCCCGGGCAGGGGGCCGCCCGCTCCTTCGGACCGCCCGCCCGTGCACGGCGGCCCCGCTCAGGTGGCCCGTGCCGCCCTGCGGGCCTCCGCCACCACCGGCGCCAGGGAGTGCGGCAGCAGATCCGCGCCGTGCTCCGGATGGATCACCTCCACCTCCACCCCGTCCCCGAAGCGGTACGGGCGATGCGCCAGGACCTCCGCCAGATGACGCCGCAGCCGGGAGATCTCGGCCCGGACCGTCACCGTCCGGGTCGCGTCCCCGAAGATGTCCCGCGCCAGCTCCGATGCCGTCCGCCCCTGCCGGTGCACCGCCAGCGCGTACAGCAGCTCCGCGTGGCGCGGCGAGAGCCGCTGCGTACGGCTGCCCAGCGGTCCCGTCAGATGCACGGCGAGCGCCCGGGGCCGGCTCAGGTCCACCACCACCCGGCGCGGCGCCCCCTGCGCCCCGCCGTCGTCCACCTGCACCAGCCAGCCGCCCGGCAGCGGCTCGACCTGGCACATGCCGAGCGAGGGCAGCCACACCGGACCCGGCCGCAGCGACTTCGGCAGCGGCAGCCGGTCCACCGGAGCCATCCCGGTCACCGCCGCCAGCCGCCCGTGCCCGTCCACCGCGAGCGCCCGTCCGCCGATCCGGCACAGGATCGGCGCGGCCACCGCGCGCAGCCGCTCGATCTCCGCGAGGTGGCGCGTGCGGATCTCGCCCTCCGCGAGCCGGGCCACCGAGTCCACCAGCGCCAGCGTCGCCGGGTGGAAGGTGGACGCCGGTCCGCTGATGTCCACGATCCCGATCAGCCGGCCGTCGCGCGGGTCACGGACCGGGGCCGCCGCACAGGTCCAGCCGTGCAGCGCCCGGATGAAGTGCTCGGCCGAGTGGACCTGGACGGGGACCCGGGCGGCGAGCGCCGTACCGATCGCGTTCGTGCCGGTGGCCGCCTCGGCCCAGGCGGCCCCTTCCTCCAGGCAGATGTCGTGGGCCCGGCGCAGCACCCCCGTGTTGCCCTGCCGCCACAGCACCCGGCCCTCGGTGTCGGTCACCACCATGATCTGCTGCGCGGCATCCGCGATCGAGGCCAGGCCCGCCCGCAGCAACGGCATCAGTTCGCCGAGTGCCGTGCTGCGGCGCCGGTGCTCGATCTCGTCCGCCTCCAGCAGCTCGCTCTCCGGCGACTGGTCGGGATCGATGCCGCTGCGCACCACGCGGTCCCAGGAGGCGTCGATCTCCGCCCGGGGCGCGACACCGGACCGTGCCCCCGTCAGCCGTGCCTCCCGCGCGCCGTGGAGCAACTGGGTCGCCCGGCGGTCCGCCCCCTGACCCGTCACCCGCACCAGCCCCGCCGAACCTGTGTCCGTCATGGTCCCCGTTCCCCCCGGACGCTTCCCGATCCCGCCCGGCCCATCCTGCCGTTCACCCGGCCCGGCCGCCGAGCAGTCCACACAATGGTTGCAACCCTTTGCAACTCTGGCGATGCCCCGTGGGTCCGTACGAGAGTGGGAGAACACTGTGCGCCGGGCCTGTCCCGGTCGCCCGGTGTCGCACAAGCATGGAGGGTGGTGCCGTGTCGGCGCAGCACCACCCTCCTTCGCTTGCGGCGGCTGCTGCGTCCGGCCGCCCGCGCCGCGCCGTCGTGGGCCCGGGTTTCCCGCACCTTTCCGGTCCGGCCCCTCGCGTACCGCCGATCAGCCGCCGCCCTGGAGCGTGCCGGTTTCCGAAAAGAGTGTGGTCCGCGCCGGACGGGGCACCGGTCGGACATGGCTGTTCTGCGCAGAGTCGCCCGGCCCCTGCTGGCCGCGAAATTCATCCGTGACGGGATCGCGGCGGTCCGCGATCCCGCCCTCCCCGACCCTCCGGAGGACTCCCGGGGCGAGCGGGAGACTCCCGCACTCGCCTCGCGGCTCCCGTTCCTGCCCGAGGACCCCGAGCAACTCGTACGCCTCCAGGGCGCGGTGCAGCTCGGCGCCGGAGTCCTGCTCGCCGTGGGACGCGCGCCACGGCTGGCCTCCGCGGCCCTCGCGGTGACCCTGGTGTCCTCCGCCCTGGGGGTCGGCGGCCGCCGGGCGAGCGACGATCCCGGGGCGCGGCGTGCGGATCTCCTCACCGACGTGTCCCTGTTCGGCGGGCTGCTGATCGCCGCGGCCGACACCCACGGCAAGCCCTCGCTCGCGTACCGGACCCGCCGGACGGCGGGCCACGCGTCCGACGCGCTCAGCCACCGCGCCCACGCCGTCTCCCACCAGGTGGGAAACGCGGCGGGCGCGACCGTGGACAGCGTCACACACTCCGTCGAGGCCGCCCGCAAGCGCCTCTCCTGAGCACGGCGCGCGCGGTCCCCACCGGTCGACGCCGGGCCCCGAGGAAGTCACCTTCGGGGCCCGGCGTCGTGCGAGGGCCTACGCGACCGTCGGGCGGGCCCGTGCCACCACCGAGGCCAGATCCAGACTGTGCGGCAGTGTCCCGAACGACGATCCCGAGTCCCCGCCCAGCCGCGAGGCACAGAACGCGTCGGCCACCTCCGGCGGAGCGAAGCGCACCAGCAGCGAACCCTGGAGCACCAGAGCGAACCGCTCCACCAGCCGCCGCGCGCGTGCCTCGACGCCCTCCAGGTCGGCCAGCTCCGTCAGCAGATCCTTGATCGCCGCGTCCAGCCGGTGATCCGCCCCCCGCGCCCTGCCGACCTCCCGCAGGAAGGCGTCCAGGGACTGCGGCTCCCGTTGCAGCGCCCGCAGCAGGTCCAGGGCCTGGACATTGCCCGCGCCCTCCCAGATCGAGTTCAGCGGCGCCTCGCGCAGCAGCCGTGGCATCCCCGACTCCTCGACGTAACCGTTGCCGCCCAGGCACTCCAGCGCCTCGCCCACCACGGCGGAGCAGCGCTTGGTGACCCAGAACTTCGCGGCGGGCAGCGCGAGCCGCAGGAAGGCCCGCTCCTCCTCGGTGTTCGCGTCGTACGCGGCGGCCAGCCGCATCGCCAGCACCGTCGCCGCCTCCGACTCAAGCGCCAGGTCGGCCAGGACGTTGCGCATCAGCGGCTTGTCGATCAGCGGCCCGCCGAACGCGCTGCGATACGCGCTGTGGTGGATCGCCTGCGCCACCGCCTGCCGCATCAGCGCGGCCGAACCGACCACGCAGTCAAGACGGGTGGCCGCCACCATCTCGATGATGGTGCGCACCCCGCGCCCCTCCTCGCCGACCCGGCGGGCCCAGGTCCCGTCGAACTCGACCTCGCCGGACGCGTTGGACCGGTTGCCCAGTTTGTCCTTCAGCCGCTGGATCGCGAACACGTTGCGCGTGCCGTCCGGGAGCACACGCGGCACCAGGAAGCAGCTCAGTCCGCCCGGCGCCTGCGCCAGCACCAGGAAGCCGTCCGACATCGGCGCCGAACAGAACCACTTGTGCCCGGTGAGCAGGTACTCGCCCTCGCCCGCAAGCGGCTCCGCCCGGGTCGTGTTGGACCGCACGTCCGTGCCGCCCTGCTTCTCGGTCATGCCCATCCCGAAGAGCGCCCCGGCCTTCTCGCGCGGGGGCCGCAGACCCGCCACGTACGTGTGCGAGGTCAGCAGCGGCTCCCACTCGGCGGCCAGCGCCGGATCGGTGCGCAGCGCGGGCACCGCGGCATGCGTCATCGACAGCGGGCAGCCGTGCCCCGCCTCGGCCTGCGACCAGACCAGGAACCCCGCCGCACGCCGGACATGGCCGGCCGGACGGCCCCAGGCGTCCGTCAGCCCCGCCGACACGGCATGGCCCAGCAGCCGGTGCCAGGACGGATGGAACTCCACTTCGTCGACGCGATGCCCATAACGGTCATGGGTGCGCAGTACGGGCGGATGGGCGTTCGCCTGCGCACCCCACTCCTGGGCCTGGGCGGAGCCCGCGGCCCGGCCGAGCTCCCCGAGCTCCACCAGCGCCACGGGCCGGGCCCCGGGCTCGATGTGCCGCTCGACGGCCTCGGAAAGGACCCGGTCGGCGGCGAAGACGTCATAGCCGACCAGCGGCGGAACCTGATTGGTCACTGTGTGGGTGGTGGCTGCCATGCCGATACGGTAAGGAGGTGCAGGCAGCAAATGAAACACCCGAGCGGCCACCGGGCCGGCTTCACCGGGCGCGAGTGCTCTACCGCAACGTCTCCAAACGGCGCATGGCGTGGCACTTGCTCAAGGACACCGTCAACTCGTGCATCGAGTACCGCATTCTGGGCCTCGCGGCCGAGGCGGCGTTCTTCACCCTGCTCTCACTGCCCCCGCTGCTGCTCGGCATGATCGGACTGCTCGGTTACGTCGACGAGTGGACGACCACCACCACGGTCGCCTCCATCGAGCGCAACATCCTCTCCGCCGCCCAGACGGTGCTCTCCGAGCGCGGGGTCAACGACTTCGCCAAACCGCTGCTCGCCGACGTCACGACCGGGGCCCGCCCCGACGTCATCTCCATCGGCTTCGCCATCGCCCTGTGGTCCGGCTCCCGCGCGGTGAACGTCTTCATCGACACCATCACCGTCATGTACGGACTCGACGGCCACCGCGGCATCGTCAAGACCCGGCTGCTCGCCTTCCTGCTGTACGTCGTCGCCCTGCTGCTCGGCGCGGTCGTCCTGCCGCTGCTGGTCGTCGGCCCGGACCGGGTGGTCGAGTTCGTCCCCTGGGGCACCGAGGTCATAGCCGTCCTGTACTGGCCGCTGGTGATGCTGCTGACCGTCGCGTTCCTCACGACGCTCTACCACGTGTCCGTGCCGGTGCGTTCGCCCTGGATCGAGGACGTGCCCGGGGCGCTGGTGGCGCTCGGCATGTGGGTCCTCGGCAGCTTCCTGCTGCGCATCTATCTGACCAACACGGTCGAGGGCCCGACCATCTACGGCTCCTTGGCGGCGCCCATCGCCGTGCTGCTGTGGATCGGCATCTCCGCCTTCGCGGTCCTGGTCGGCGCCGCGGTCAACGCCGCCATCGACCGGGTGTGGCCCTCGCTCGCCACGGCCGCCGCCCGCGAGGCCACCGAACGCGTCCGGGCCGCGCAGGCCGCCGAGTTCGTCGCCCGGGCCCGCTCGGCCGCCTACGACGGCACGGACGACGACGATGACGAGGACGACGGCCCCGCGTACATGCCCTCCGAGTTCCCCGAGCGCTGGTCCCGCTTCCTGCCGCCCGACGATGTGAAGTCCCGGCTGCACGCGACCTGGGAGAAGGAGCCCAGGGACGCGAAGGAGCCCAAGGAGCCGAAGGAGCCCCAGGACGTGAAGGAGCCGAAGGGCTCCACGCCGCCGGAGGAACAACCCCCCTTCCGCTGACCGCCGACCGCGCTAGCGTGGCAGGATGCCCCGCGAACGCCAGCGATACCAGGAACGCCCGTCCCGGCTGGACGGGGCCGTCGTCTGGACCCTGGACGTCCCGCCCGGCCCCCGCCCGCCCGCCCGGTCCGTCCTGCCGGACGGCTGCATGGACCTGATCTGGACCGTCGGCCGCCTGGTCGTCGCCGGGCCCGACACCCACGCCTTCGAGGTCGACCCGCGCAACCGGGGTTCCTGTGCGGCGATCCGCTTCGCGCCCGGCACCGCCCCCGTACTCCTCGGCGTACCGGCGCACGAGCTGCGCGACCACCGGGTCGACCTGGCCGCGCTCTGGTCCCGTACCGCCGTCGCGGCGCTCACCGAACGGATCGACCGGGCGCCCGACCCCGCCGCCGCCCTGGAGGACTTCGCCCTGGGCCGCGCAGCCGACACCGGTCCGCCGGACCCGCTCACGGCGGCCGTCGCGGACGGGCTGCGGCGCGGCAGGTCCGTCGCGTCGACGGCCGCCGAGGTCGGCCTCGGGGCCCGTCAGCTGCACCGCCGCTCCCTGGCCGCCTTCGGCTACGGACCGAAAACGCTCGCCCGGATTCTCCGCCTCCAACGCGCCCTGGGCCTCGTCCGCACCGGAGTCCCTTACGCCGAGGCCGCGTACCGGGCGGGCTGCACCGACCAGGCGCACCTGGCACGGGAGATGCGCGATCTGGCCGGCACGACTCTCGGGGCCTACTTCGCGGCGGGCGAGGCGGCGAACAGCGACACCCCGCAGCCGTCCGGGTCCAGGACGACCGCGTAGCGCTGCCCCCACACCGCGTCCCACGGCTTCAGGTGCCCGGTGTGACCGGCGTCGACCAGCTCCGCGTACAACGAGTCCACCTCCTGCGGGCTGTCGCAGGCGAAGGCCAGGGCGACCCGCTCACCGCCGCCCGACGGGCGCTCCCAGCCGGGGTCGAACGAGGCGATGACCTCCTCGGTGTCCCACAGCAGCCGCTGCCCGCCCGGCAGTGTCACTTCGACATGGGGCGCGGACTCCGCCCCGTCGGGGATGTCGAGGCCGAGCCGCCGGTAGAAGGCGAGCGAGGCCGCCAGGTCCGCCGTGATGATGCTGATCGCGTCGAGTCGTGGAGTCATGCCCCGACCGTAGGCACAAGTCGCTCCCGCCGTCTTGTAGGAATCGGTCGCGCGGGATGGGGCGGCGCGCTCCTCACCCCAGGCAGTCCGCGGGCGAGGTCCCCGGATCGGTCAGCGCCAGGCCCAGGGCCGCCCGCTCGGTGACCCACCGCGTCGGCCGGTACCGTGGATCGCCGGTCGACGTGTGCAGCGCCCGCTGAAGCGCCAGCATCCGTACGGCCCCGATCCGCTCGCCCCACGCCAGCGGCCCGGCCGGATAGCCGAGCCCGGTCGTCACCGCCAGATCGATGTCGGCGGGCGCGGCGAGCGAGCGCTCCGCGATCGAGCAGCCGACCGCGACGACGCAGGACAGCAGCCGCTGTGCCACGGAGCCCGCGGTGTCCCGCACCACCGACACCGCGTACGGCTCACCGTCCCCGGCCGCCCGGGCCAGCACCGCCCGGGCGGCCCGGGCTGCCGTCGGATCGGAGGCGGCCGTCACCGCGAGGACCCGCCGTCGCCCGGCCGCGGGCAGCACCTCGACCCCGAACGTACGCTCCCGGGGCAGCCCGCCCGCCGCGACCGCCGCCGCCACCGACGTCCCCCACACCGGCACCAGCACGACGGCCCCGTCCGACGGCCCGTCGCCCCGCTCCACGCGGACCCCCGCCACCTTCAGCGCACCGGTCAGCGCCTCCTCGTACGCGACGGTCTCGGGCCGCCCGGCCGAGGCCAGGAACACCGGGCGCTCCCCGTCCCCGCCGACCGGGCTCTCCGGAGCGGGGCTGGACGCCCCGTCGCCGTACGCGTACCAGCCCCGGCCCGTCTTGCGGCCGTGCAGCCCCGCCACCACCCGGTTCGGGGTCAGGAAGGACGGGCGCAGCCGGTCCTCGTAGCGGAAGCCCTGCCAGATCGAGTCGATCACCGCGGCCGTCACGTCGAGACCCGTCAGGTCCATCAGCTCGAAGGGGCCCATCCGCAGCCCCAGCACGTCCCGGGCGATCCGGTCGATCTCCGCCGGGTCCGCCACCGACTCCTCCAGCAGCGCGAGCGCCTCGGTCACCAGCCCCCGCCCGGCGTGGTTGACCAGGAATCCGGGGGTGTCGGCGACGGTCACCGCACGGTGGCCGCAGCCCTCCACCAGCTCGGTGAGCAGGGCCGGGATCTCCGGGCGGGTGGCCGCGCCCGGCACCACCTCCACGATCCGCATCAGCGGCACCGGGTTGAAGAAGTGCAGCCCGGCCAGGCGCGAGGGGTCCTGGAGCGTCGCGGCGATCCGGGTCACCGACAGGGAGGAGGTGTTGGTCGCGAAGACGGCGGAGGAGGGCAGCGCCCGCTCCAGCCTCCCGAACACCTCGGCCTTGGTCTCCAGGTCCTCCCGTACGGCCTCGACGACCAGCTCCACGTCCGGTCCGGCCGCCCACGGGTCGTCGAGCGGCACCAGCCGCGTCACGGCCCCGTTCCGGTCGGCGGCGGGCATCCGGCCCTTGGCGACGGCCCGGTCCAGCATCGATGTGACGAAGTCCAGGGCCTCTGTCACCGCCTCGGACCGTACGTCACCCAGCTCCACGGTGTGTCCCGCGCTCGCCGCCCACTGGGCGATGCCACGGCCCATGGCCCCGGCTCCGACGATCCTGATACGCATGGCAGTTGGGGCCCTTTCGGCGGAGACGGTCATGATGAGGGGGTCAGCGGAGGTAGACACGGTTCGGGTCGACGTCGTCGCGCAGGAGCCGCAGCTCCGCAGGGGTGGGCGGGTCCGTCGTCGCGACCGGGTCGGCGGCCTTCAGCTCCCAGCCGGTCGCGGCCCGCACCTGCTCGACGGTGACTCCGGGGTGCACGGCGACCAGCCGCAACTCGTCCCCGACCCCGGCCCGGGCAAGAACGCCCAGCTCGGTGATGACCCGGGTGACGCCGACGCCGAGCGGGCGGATGCCGTCCGCGAGCGCCCGGTCGGGACCGGGCGTCGTACAGAAGTCGAGCACGTCGGCGAAGGAGCGCGGGGTGTGGCGGCGCATGACGACGAACACCTCCCGGGCGTTCGCCATCACCTCCACCGCGCCACCGGAGCCCGGCAGACGCACCGACGGGCTCTCCCACTCCCCGATCACCGAGGTGTTGAGGTTGCCCCACCGGTCGATCTGCGCGGCCCCCAGGAAGCCCACGTCGATGTGCCCGCCCTGGAGCACCGAGCCGAACAGCGCGGGCATGGACACCACCGCCTCGGCCCCGGTGATCAGGACGGCGTCCGCGATGGTCTCCGGCAGCTGGGAGGGGTGCGCCCCGCAGACCCCGGACTCGTACACCACCTCGATGCCCGGCGCGACGGTCATCCGCGCCAGTTCGGCGGCGAGCGTCGGCAGCCCGATCCCCGCGAACACGGTCCGCCGACCCGCCAGTTCGCGCGCGGCGACGACGGAGAGCAGTTCGGACGCGGTGACGGGCCGCTCGGCCCGCGCATGCCGCTCGCTCACAGCCGCCTCCCGTAGTTCACCGGCTCGCTCAGCGCCTCGCCGACCGCGAGGCCGGCCCAGAACTCCTCGCCCAGCTTCGCCACGTACGCCGCGTGGTCGGCGGTCCCGTACACCCACTCCGCCAGCCAGCCCCGCAGCCGCTCCGGGTCCCTGCTGATCGCGGACCAGGCCCGGTAGAAGGCGTTGTCCCGGTCGTAGTAGCCCTGCGCGAACGACGGGTGAGCCCCGCGCGGGCAGTGGACCACCGCGTCGACCGCGTGGGCGGGGACGAGAGTGCGGTTCGGGTCCGCGCGGATCACCTCGTCCGCCACCAGCTCCTCCACCACCACGACCGCCTTCTCCGCCGCGTACACCGCCTCGGCCTGGACGCCGGTCAGCCCCCAGATCTGGGTGTTGCCCCGGCGGTCGGCGCGCTGGGCGTGAATGATCGTCACGTCCGGGTGGACGGGCGGTACGACATAGATCTGCTCGGTACCGCCGTCGGCGGCCGGGTAGGGCGAAGTGACCTTGCGGATACCGGGATTGACGGCCGGCAGATCGCTTCCCGCGTAACTGCGCAGCGGATGGAACGGCAGCCGCTGCGCACCGGCGAGATAGCGGCAGACCATGCCGTAGTGGCTGTACTCCTCGAACGCCAGCGGCTCGGGATCGGCGTGCTCGATCCGCCGGCGCAGCTCACCGAGCGAACCGGCGGAGGAGTTGCCGACGAAGGAGGAGACCAGCCGGGTCACGCAGCCCGCCGCCAGCATCTGGTCCACCACGATGTCCGCCGTCATCCGGACGACCGTGAGATCCCGGCGGCCCTGCCGGATGATCTCGTGCCCGGCGGCCGTCGGGATGAGATGGGTGAACCCTTCGAGGCTGACGGTGTCCCCGTCGTGGACGAAGGCGGCGACGGCTTCCCGCATCGACATGACCTTGTCGGCCGTCCGGTCCACGGTTCTCCTCATCGTCCGCCTACGCGGACCCCACGGTGTCAGCGTCCATTGATGGCTGTCCAATACCGAATTAAGGTCGGATCAAGACGCCAGGAGTATCACTATGGAACTACGCCACCTCAACGCGTTCCTCGCCGTGGCCGAGGAACTGCACTTCGGCCGGGCCGCCAAGCGGCTCCAGATGGCCCAGCCCCCGCTGAGCCAGCAGATCCGCCAGCTGGAGCGGGAACTCGGCGTCCAGCTCTTCCACCGCAACACCCGCTCGGTCCGGCTCACCAGCGCGGGGGAGTCCTTCCTCGAACCGGTACGAACGGTCCTGGACGACCTGGACACCGCCGTCCGGGCGGCCAGATCGGCGGGGATCGGCGAGTACGGCCGGGTCACCATCGGGTTCGCCGGGGCCTCCAGCCACGAGACGCTGCCCCGGCTCACCCGGGCCGTGCGCGCCGCCCACCCCGGGCTCGAACTCGTCATGACCGGCCAGACGTACGCCAACACCGCCCTGGCCCGGGTCGCCGACGGCTCGCTCGACCTCGGCTTCGTCCGGCTGCCGGTGACCCGGCCCGGCGTCGCCCACCGGGTCATCGACGAGGAGGAGCTGGTCTGCGCCCTGCCCTTCGACCACCCGCTCGCCCGGCGGGAGACCGTACCCCTCGCCGTACTCGCCGGCGAACCGTTCGTCTCCTTCCCCGCCAACTCCGGCTCCACCGTCCGCGACGCCATGACCGAGGCCTGCGAGAGCGCCGGGTTCACCCCGCGCGTCGTCCAGGAGGCACCCGACTCCTACACGATCCTCGCCCTGGTCGCCGCCGGGGTCGGCGTCACCCTCACGGTCACCTCCGTCCAGCACATCCAGCAGAACGGCCTGGTCTACCGCCCCCTCGCCGGACCGCCCATCCGTCTGAGCGCCGCCCTGGCCTGGCGCTCCGACAACCCCTCCGCCGCCCTGCGCGCGGTGCTCGCCGTGGCGGAGGAAGCCCTGCCGACACCCGTGCGTACCCTCGATTGAGACGTACGGCCTCTCAACCCGGCGCGTATTCGATATTGGACCGACTCAGTCACCCGGTGCGAAGGTCATCCCACCGCAACGCGCTCCCGCTCTCTGCCCCGACCTCAGGAAAGGCCCCGCCGTGCCGCTCGACGTCGTCATCTGCGAACCCCTGCGCACTCCCATCGGCCGGTTCGGCGGGGCCTTCGCCCAGCAGACCCCGGCCGCGCTGGCCGCACGCGTCATCGCGGAGATCGTCGCCCGCACCGGCATCGACCCCGCCCGGGTCGACGAGGTGATCCTCGGCCACGCCTACCCGTCCAGCGAGGCCCCCGCCATCGGGCGCGTCGCCGCCCTGGACGCCGGACTGCCCACCACGGTCACCGGCTCCCAGATCGACCGCCGCTGCGGCTCCGGGCTCCAGGCGGTGCTGGACGCGGCGATGCAGATCCGGGCCGGCTTCAGCGAAGTCGTCATCGCGGGCGGCGTCGACGTGATGAGCGCGGCCCCCTACTACACCCACGACGGACGCTGGGGCATCAAGGGGCCCGGCCTCCAGCTCCACGACGCACTCGCCCGGGGCCGCGTCACCGCCGGAGGCGTCAACCACCCGGTCCCCGGCGGCATGATCGAGACGGCGGAGAACCTGCGCCGGGAGTACGGCATCAGCCGCGCCGACCAGGACGCCCTGGCCCTCCGCTCCCAGCAGCGCGCCGCCCACGCCGTCGCCGGGGGCCGATACGACGCGGAGACCGTCCCCGTGACCGTACGCACCCGCAAGGGCGAAACGACCGTCACCGCCGACGAACACCCGCGGCCCGACACCACCGCGGAAACACTCGCCGCGCTCCGGCCGGTGATGGCGAAGTCCGACCCCGACGCCACCGTCACCGCGGGCAACGCCAGCGGTCAGAACGACGCGGCCGCCGCCTGCCTGGTCACCAGCGCCGAAACCGCCGGACGCCTCGGCCTCACCCCGCTCGTGCGCCTCGTCTCCTTCGCCCGCGCCGGGGTCCCGGCCGCGACCATGGGGATCGCCCCCGTCGCCGCCACCCGTACGGCACTGGACCGCGCCGGAATCACCCTCGCCGACCTCGACCTGATCGAGCTGAACGAGGCGTTCGCCGCCCAGGTCCTGGCCTGCACACGGGAGCTGGGCCTCGGCGAGACCGACCACGAACAGCGGATCAACGTCAACGGGTCGGGCATCTCGCTCGGCCACCCGGTCGGGGCCACCGGAGCCCGTATCCTCGCCACGCTCACCCGCGAACTGCACCGCCGCGAAGGCCGCTACGGCCTGGAGACGATGTGCATCGGCGGCGGCCAGGGCCTTGCCGCGATCTTCGAACGCATCGCGGACTGACGGCGGTTCACGCGGAACCACCTCACCGGACGACCGCCGCCGCCGGGGCCCCTACCCGGGCCGGGGCGCCGGGTGACCGGCTCGGCGGCCTCCCGGGCGTCCTCGTGAGGTAGTGCCGTGTCCCGGCCGGCACCCCGCGGAACCAGACGTCCACCTCGTCCTGCCCCATCGTCGGCCAGTCGGGGACGTCCTCGACCAGCGCGCGCCTCATCCGGCGGCCCAGCTCCACCAAGTGGGCCACCGCCGCCGTGCGTTCGTCCGCGTACCGCTCCAGTGCCGCGGAGAGGTCCGGCCCCTCGCGGAGGACCGGCTCCAGGCACAGGGCGTCCTGCAGCGCCTTGACCGCGCCGGTGGCGGTGTGCGGCCTGGTCACCCGGGCCGCGTCCCCGGCCGGCAGCAGTGGCGGGCGGGCGACCCGGGGGCCTGCACATCGGCGACCGGGTGGCAGGCCGTCGCCCGGCGGCGGCCCCCCGCGCGACGATGTCCGCCCAGGCCGCCGGAAGAATGCTCCCTCGCCGGCTCGTGCACATACGGCCCCGGCTCGGCCCCTTCGGGCGGGCGGCCGTGAATGGCGTACGCGAGCAGTCCGTTGCCCGTCCCCGTGCTGCCGTCACCGTCCTGCGGACCACCGGGGACCAGGCAGAAGATGCCGTGCCCGCCGGGGAACCCCAGGGTCACCCACGCGCCGCGCAGGAGCTCCAGCTTCCGGGGGGTGCCCCGCCGGGGCGCCGAGCGGGATCGCGCCGCGCCAGACCAGGTACGGGGCGGGCACAGGGCGAAGGCCCGGCGCGAGCAACTGCCGGGTGGCCGACGCGTGGCCGTCGGCGCCCACGACCAGGTCGTACGGCTCCTCGCCCCGCGCGGAGGTGATCACCGCCCGGCCGGATCCGCCCCGACCGAACCGAGGTCACCGACTGCCCCCGGAGACAGCGCACGGCCCCGGCGCTCGCGCGCAACGACCCCCACAGCAGACCCCAGTTGCACGGGATCACGGGGGAGGAGTGCGGCCAGTTCCCGTGCGTTCCGGCCGGCCGGCCCCCGCGTCAGCCAGACCCGGGTCCCCACCGGAGCCGTCGGCATGGCCGCGTCCAGATACCCGGACCCGACGAGCTCCGCGTGCAGCGGCGGCGGGATCACGATGCCGAACCCCCGGTCCCGGAGTGCGGCGCCACTCCGTTCGTACACGGTGACGTCGGCCGCGGCCCGCGAGCCCGCGACGGCCGCCGCGCACCCCGCGATGCTGCCGCCGATCACCCCGATGCGTAACGCTGCTGCCACGTCCCCGGCCCTTCCCGTCGTCCCGCACGCACAGAAGGTCCGGCCGGACAGTCCCCGCTGTCCGGCCGGACCTCGTTCTCCCGCGGGAGCTCTATCAGTCCCGCGCGTTACGAGTGCGGCGCATCAGCACCGCACCGCCGAGCAGCAGCGCGGCGCTCGCGCCGGCGGCCAGGCCGAGGTCGGCGGCACCGGTGTCGGCCAGGTGCGCGTCCGGGGTGTTGGACCCGGGCGTGCCGGACCCGGGAGTGTCCGAGCCGGGGGTGTCGGTACCGGGCGTGTCGGTCGGCGGCTGGTCCACGGGGGGCTCGTCGACCGGGGGCTCGTCAACGGGCGGCTCGTCCACCGGCGGCTCGTCGACCGGGGGCTCGTCGACGGGCGGCTCGTCGACGGGCGGCTCGCCAACCGGGGGCTCATCAACGGGGGGCTCGTCGACGGGGGGCTCGTCGACCGGCGGTTCATCGACGGGGGGCTCGTCGACGGGCGGCTCATCGACGGGCGGCTCGTCCACCGGGGGCTTGACCGGCGGGTGGTTGTGCTTCGGGCCGTCGGCGTTCACGCACTTGTTGCCGAAGGCAGGGTTCAGCAGAGCGATCACGTTCACGGTGTTGCCGCACACATTGACCGGGACATTCACCGGCACCTGCACGGCGTTGCCCGAACCGACCCCCGGCGAACCGACGGCCGCCCCCTCGGCCGACGCGTCGGCGTGCGCGGTGCCGCCCACCGCCGCCAGGAGGCCGGATGCGGCCGCCATGACGATCAAGCTTTTGTTGAAGACCTGTCGCATTACTTGCCCTTCCTTAGGACATTCGCGAGGACATCGCGTGGGTGCTTCGCGCGCGGATTTACGGGCAGCCATCGGGCGGAGCCGCTGCACAGCCGGATCCGGCGGGAAGCCATGGTGAAAGTGGTGAAGACGTGCGCGCTGGACGACTGCCATAACGACTCAGACACAGGCGGGAAACTTAGAGTTGCGTGGGAATTGTGTAATCACCCGAACGGGTGGCGCCTCTGTATCCCGTGCATCCCGGTTAGCAGAGCAAGAAAAACGATTCGTCGTCAACTGGACTGTTCTCTGCCGGTGTTGACAGTCGACGATCGTCCGCCGCCGCTGCGTCGCGGTGTCAGAGGGATCGGGGCTCGCCCGCCCGTTCGGGCCAAAGGCTCCGGCGAGTCGTATGCAATTTCTTCACGAACAGACTGCCGTGCGGCAGGACGTGGGGGCACGCTTCATGTCCGGCATTCGGGTGAATGGGCGGAACCTAACGTCGAGTGGTGAGTTGACCAGGGGGCTCCGCCACGGGGCAACCGGTACGAGAAGGGTTCATCGTGATCAAGAAGGTTCTGGCTACGGGCGCTGTCGCCGCCTCCATCCTCGGTCTCGGCGCGACGCAGGCCATGGCCATCGCCAACGACGGCGGCACGACCTCGGTCAACGGCAACGGCGCCTCGCAGTCGTACGGCAACTCCGAGACCCACGGTGACTGGAGCCCGCAGTTCGCGCTCGTCCAGGGCTCGCTGAACAAGCCCTGCATCGCCCTCCCGGCCAAGGCGAACGTCGGCTCGCTCATCGGCCTCGTGCCGGTCGCGGTCCAGGACATCAACGTCCTGTCCTCCCCGCAGAACCAGCAGTGCACCGAGAACTCCACCCAGGCCAAGGGCGACGAGGCGCTGTCGCACATCCTGGAGGACATCCCGGTCCTCTCCGGCAACGGCGTCGGCAACAACTGATCCGCGGCCGCTCTGCTCGGGCCTGGGCCCTCGGCGTTCCTCCACCGAGCGGCTCGGGCCCGTTGTTCTCCCGGAACGCGAACACCGCTTCCCCGTCCGCGTTCTCCGCACCGCGGACAGGCGGGCAATGTGGCATTCGGGCGGATATCCGGGAATCCGCCCGTCGAACAGTTCCGATTCCGGACGTTCATCGTTATGTAGGACAGCGCCGGAGTCGCGAGCGATCACCATCCGGCTCGGGCGGGCACGAAAGTCGTGACCGCACCGGACTCCGCCGAGGAAAGGGAAGAAAAGTGAAGTTCACCAAGGTTGCCGCTGTCGCCGCCGGTACGGTCCTGGCGATGGGCGCCGCCGCGCCGGCCATGGCCGACTCGGGTGCCGAGGCCATTGCCGCCGGTTCCCCGGGCGTGCTGTCGGGCAACATCCTCCAGGTCCCGATCCACATTCCGCTCAACGTCTGCGGCAACACCGTCAACGTGATCGGCGCGCTGAACCCGGCGTTCGGCAACACCTGCATCAACAAGTAGCTCCGACCGGCCGGGCCTCTTCGGCCCTCAAACCGGTGGGCCTCGTACGGCAATTGCCGTACGAGGCCTTTTCGCTGGCCGGTTGAACGCATGCGTGGACAATGCCGGAGAAATTCTTCGCCCCGCAGTTTCCCGGAAGCGGCCTGATCGTTGATCAGGGAGAAAGCGGCAGAAGTCACAGGTAAAGAAAGCTTGTGTGCGGCACGGAAACGTGACCGAAGCAGACGCCGCGCAGAAGGGAACCAGAAAAGTGAAGTACGCGAAGACCGCCGCCCTCGTTGTCGGTTCCGTGGCTGCCCTCGGAACGGCCGCACCCGCCTTCGCCGCTACTACGCCCACGGCCCCCAACTTCAGCCTCGACAGCGGCCTCAACCAGGTGATGGCCAGCGCCCCGCAGGTCGTGGAGCCGGTGGTGGACACCGCCGCCGAGACCACCGAGACCCTCGCGGAGGACGGCACGGTCGGCAAGCTGGCGGGCCAGGCGACCGGTGCGGTCGAGGGCGCCGCTCCGCTGCTCGGCGGCGTTCCCCTCGGCGGCTGACCGCCGCATCACGACCTTTCCCCCCGGGCTTCTCCGCCTGAACAGCACCACTTTCCAGAAGGGCTTTTCCATGTTCAAGAAGATCATGTCCTCGGCGGCCGTCGCCGTCTCCATCGTCGGCGTCTCCGCCGCGGCCGCCCCGTCCGCCATGGCCATTGCCAACGACGGCGGCACCACGACGGTCAACGGCAACGGCGCCTCCCAGGCGTACGGCAACTCCGAGACCCACGGCGACTGGAGCCCGCAGTTCGCGCTCATCCAGGGCTCACTGAACAAGCCCTGCATCGCCCTCCCGGCCAAGGCGAACGTCGGCTCGCTGCTCGGCGTCGTGCCGATCTCCGTCCAGGACATCAACGTCCTGTCCTCCCCGCAGAACCAGCAGTGCACCGAGAACTCCACCCAGGCCAAGGGTGACGAGGCCCTGTCGCACCTGCTGAACGACATCCCGATCCTCTCCGGCAACGGCGCCGGCAACAACTGAGGCCGAGCGACTCCGGTCCGCTCCCTTTGACCCACCGGGGGCCAGTTCATTCGTACGGCGACCGTTCTTCGCCGGACCGGACGGACTGGCCCCTCGTCATGTGCCGCCGTCTCCGGTCGGGGCAACCCGTTGGGCCGGATGCCGTAACCCCGGCTGACGTTCCCCGCCGGGCCGGGTAGGGCCTCCGCATGGATCCGTACGACAGTCAGACCTCGCAGAGCGCCGAGCGGTGGCCCGCGCCGGGCGGCACGCCGATCTACGACCGCCTCCTCGCCGAGTGGCAGGCGGCCGGAGGTGAGCACCCCCTCGCGGAACCGCACCAGGGCCCGCCCTCCCGCCGCGGTGGCTTCGTGCCGGCGGCGCGCACCTCGGAGCAGGTTCCCGGGCCTGAGGCGCCCGGGAATTGACGAGAAGCGTCGACCTTGCGCCGGAACGAACCCATTTGAGTGGTACTGCGCAACCGATCAGGGGCAGCGGCAGTTGATCAGTACGTTCCACAACGGGACGCTCCGAAAGGTGAAGTTGATGAAGAAGATGATGGCCGGCGCTGCAGTGGCCGTGTCCCTGCTCGGTCTGTCCGCAGTCGCGGCTCCCACGGCCATGGCGATCGGCAACGACGGCGGCACCACCACGCTCAACGGCAACGGTGCCGAGTCGGAGATCGGCAACGCCGAGACCGAGGGCGACTGGAGCCCGCAGAACCAGCTCGTTCAGGGCACCCTGAACAAGCTGTGTGTCGGCCTGCCCCTCAAGGCCAACGTCGGCTCGCTCGTCGGCCTCGTGCCGATCGCGGTCCAGGACGTCAACGTCCTGTCCAACCCGCAGAACCAGCAGTGCGCCGACAACTCCACCCAGGCCAAGGGCGACGAGCCGCTGTCGCACATCCTGGACGACATCCCGGTCCTCTCGGGCAACGGCGTCGGCAACAACTGACGTACCCCAGTCTGACGGTGTGAGCGCGGGCGGTCCGAGGGTCACTCCTCGGGCCGCCCGCCCTCGTTGTCACGGCACCGGGCGCATGACGAGGCCCACCACTCCACGGGGGGTGGTGGGCCTCGTCGTGTGTCGCGGCGGCGGAGCGCCTCAGCCCAGGGAACGGACCGGGAGCAGGCAGTGGGCGGCGGTGCGGACGACTTCCTCGTCGGCGGCGAAGGCCCGCAGCTGGTCCTCGCTGACCGGCTGCCCGGGAACGGCCTCCGGCCACGGGCTCGTGGCGAACATCCCGTACACCTGGCCCTGCGCCTGGGCGGCGGCCAGCCATTCGGCGGGGGCGGGGTACTGCGCGCTGAGGTGAGGCAGGGTCAGGACGGCCCGGCCCGCCTGGACGAGGAGCTTCGCCTGGATGTTCGGGCTCTCGGCGGCGTCCTGGATGGAGCCGCCGACGTGGAGGCCCGCGCGCTCCAGCGCGGCACGCATGGCCTCGCGGCCGACCAGGGGCCCGTCCTGCCCGTCGCCCAGCGAGTAGGCGAGGAGGAAGGCGGTGTCCTGGTCCGCGTCGGGCTGCCGGCCGCTCCAGCCGATCAGGATCTGGGTGCCCAACTGGGCCGGGGTGAACATGCCGGTGGAGGCCTGGGGTGTGGTCATGCTCGGCACCCTAACGGCCATGAACCGGGCCTCATGCATGCGTATCACCCGATCGAGGGAGATTCCGGGTATCTATCGCGAATGCGCCCGCTCGAACGTCCCCCGACCGTGGGCCGGGATAAATCGGTTGACGGTGTTCCCGGGGGCCGGGCTAAGGTGATCACCGTTCCGCCGGAAGCCGGAAGCCGGAAGCCGGAAGCCGGAAGCCGGAGAAGTCCGAGGAACCGGAAGAACCGAAGCACCGGAAGCAACCAGAGGAATCAGGAGGTGAGGACATTGATGGCTGTCGTCGCGATGGGCACTGCCCACAACCGGAAGAGCATCGTTCTCATCTCCGTGGCCACCGGCTGACTTCACCTCTCTCCTTCCCGCGCCGAGCGCGCGCGCCGGGGCCACCCTGTGAAGGGTTTCCCTTGTCTTTCTCGTTTTCTTCCTCCGCTGACTCCTCCTCGCACCCGCTGACTCCGTACGGCTGGGACGAGGACTGGGCGGCAGCCTTCTCCCCGTACGCCGAGCAGGGGCTCGTGCCGGGACGGGTCGTGCGGGTGGACCGCGGTCAGTGCGACGTGATCACCGCCGACGGCACGGTCCGCGCCGACACCGCGTTCGTGGTGCCCCGTGACCCGATGCGGATCGTCTGCACCGGCGACTGGGTGGCGCTCGACGCGGCGGGCGGCGACCCGCGCTTCGTCCGTACGCTGCTGCCGCGTCGCACCGCCTTCGTCCGCTCGACCTCGTCGCAGCGGTCCGACGGCCAAGTGCTCGCCACCAACGTCGACCACATCGCCATCTGCGTCTCGCTCGCCGTCGAGCTGGACCTCGGGCGGGTCGAGCGGTTCCTCGCGCTCGCCCTGTCCAGCTCCGAGGGCGCCGCGCTGCTGGGCGACGGATCCGGCGAGGAGTACCGGCCCCAGCCGATCGTGGTCCTGACCAAGGCCGATCTGGTGCCCGACGCGGTCACCCTGTCCCACCTCGTCCAGGACATCGAGGCCATCGCGCCCGGCGTCCAGGTGCTGCCCGTCAGCTCCACCACCGGCGAGGGGCTCGACGTCTTCGGGGCCGTCGTCTCCGGCGGCACGAGCGTGCTGCTCGGCATTTCCGGCGCGGGCAAGTCCACCCTCGCCAACACCCTGCTCGGCAGGGAAGCGATGGAGGTCCAGGCTTCCCGCGACGTGGACGGCAAGGGTCGGCACACCACCACGACCCGCAATCTCCTGCTCCTGCCGCACGGGGGCGTCCTCATCGACACCCCCGGACTCCGCGGGGTCGGCCTGTTCGACGCCGGGACCGGGGTCGGGGAGGTCTTCTCCGAGATCGAGGAGCTTGCGGCGCACTGCCGGTTCCACGACTGCGGCCACGAGGCCGAACCGGGGTGCGCCGTCCTCGGCGCGCTGGACGACGGGAGCCTGCCCGAGCGGCGGCTGGAGAGCTACCGCAAGCTGATCCGCGAGAACCAGCGGATCGTCGCCAAGACCGACGCCCGGGTACGTGCCGAGATCCTGCGGGACTGGAAGCGCAAGGGCGCGGAGGGGCGCGCGGCCATGCAGGCCAAGCGCGGCCGGGTCCGGTAGGAGCGGACATCGGGTCCGACGTCCGAAAACCGCGAGTGCGGCGGCCCCGGCTGCCGCACACTGGACGGTGTGATGGACGAACGGACCCGGTACGAGGCGGTGAGCAGCCGCGACGCACGGTTCGACGGCGCGTTCTTCTTCGCCGTCGTGACCACCGGCATCTACTGCCGGCCGAGCTGCCCCGCCGTCACGCCCCGACGCGCCAACGTGCGCTTCTACCCCACCGCGGCGGCGGCCCAGGCGGGCGGCTTCCGGGCCTGCCGCCGCTGCCGCCCGGACGCCGTGCCCGGCTCCGCCGAGTGGAACGTCCGCGCGGACGTCGTCGGCCGGGCCATGCGCCTGATCGGCGACGGAGTGGTGGACCGCGAAGGCGTTCCCGGACTCGCCGGGCGGCTCGGCTACAGCGCCCGGCAGGTCCAGCGCCAGCTCAACGCTGAGCTGGGCGCGGGGCCCGTCGCGCTCGCCCGCGCCCAGCGCTCCCACACCGCCCGGGTGCTCCTCCAGACCACCGGGCTGCCGGTCACCGAGATCGCCTTCGCCGCCGGGTTCGCCAGCGTGCGGCAGTTCAACGACACCATCCGGCAGATCTACGCCCGCACCCCCAGCGCCCTGCGCGCCGAAGCGGGTACGGGGCTCGGCGGCGGGCGCCGCGAGGGGCTGCGGGCCGGGGTCCCGCTGCGGCTCGCCCATCGGGGCCCGTACGCCACCGCCGCCCTGTTCGACCTGCTGGCCGCCGAGGCGGTCGACCGGGTCGAGGAGATGGCGGGGCCGCCCGGCTCCCGCACGTATCGGCGCACGCTGCGGCTGCCGTACGGCTTCGGGCTCGTCGCGGTCGACGAGGCGTCATCGGGCGGCCCCTGGCTGGAGGCCCGGATCCAGCTCACCGACCTGCGCGACCTGACCACCGCCGTCCAGCGGGTGCGCCGCCTGTTCGACCTGGACGCCGACCCGTACGCCGTGGACGAGGCGCTGGCCGCCGATCCCCGGCTCGCCCCGCTGGTTGCCGCCCGCCCCGGGCTGCGCTCGCCGGGCGCGGCCGCCCCGGAGGAGGCCGCAGTGCGGGCCCTGGTGGGGCGCGCGGACGCCGGGGAGCTGGTCGAGCGGTACGGGAAGGCGCTGGACGTGCCGTGCGGCGGGCTCACCCATGTGTTCCCGGAGCCGGACGTGCTCGCGGGGTCGGCCGAGGACCCGGCGCTGGCGGCCCTGGCCACCGCGCTCGCCGACGGTCGGCTGCGGCTGGACGCCGGGGCCGACCGGGACGAGGCGGAGCGGACGCTGCTGACGCTGCCCGGGATCGGCCGGTCCACCGCCGCCCTGATCCGGATGCGGGCGCTCGGCGACCCTGATGTCGACCCCTACGGAACACCGGGCGCGGACCGGTGGCGGCCGTGGCGCTCCTACGCCGTACGCCACCTGGAAGCGGCGGGGCAGCGGTCCTGAGCCGAATCGGTCCTGAGCCGAACCGGGCCGGCGAAGGCCCCCGGTCAGCCCCAGAGCACCGCGCCCAGCCAGGCGCCCGCCACCAACAGACAGCAGAACAGCTCCACCAGCACCGCGTAGCCCGTCGCCCGCATCACCGAGCGCACCGACGCCCAGCCCGCGCCCCGACTGCCCAGCCGCAGCCGTTCCGCGCCGAAGACGCCCCCCACGTACCCGAGGATCCCGCCCACCACGGGCACCACGAAGAACCCCACGATCCCCGCGACCCCGCCGATCATCAACGTTCGGCGGGGCGCCCCCGACTCACCCGGGCGGCGCGGCGGCAGCAGCGGTTTGAGGGCCTGGTTCAGCAGCATCAGCCCCGTCGCGCCGATCAGGACGCCCCAGGCGGCCGGCGACATGTCGGTGAGCGCCCACCACAGCAGCGCCGCCCAGACGATCGCCTGACCCGGCACGCCCGGCACCAGCACCCCGACCAGGCCCAGCAGCATGACCAGGCCGACGGCGACGAGCTGCCACACACTCATCTGACCAGCCTGCCGGAGAGTGCCCCGATCCGCCCGTCAGCGCACCCCGTCCACCTGCTTCGACCTGCGCCGATGCCGCTTCGGGCCGCAGATCTCAGGCCTTGTGCCGCAGGCCTCGGGCCGGTTCGGTACGGGCCACCCAGCCACGCTCGTACGCATGCCAGCCCAGCTGGAGCCGCGTCGAGACCCCGGTCAGCTCCATCAGGCCCTTGACCCGGCGCTGCACCGTCCGCAGCCCCAGATCCAGCTGCTTGGCCACACTGGCGTCCGTCAGTCCCGCCAGCAGCAGCGACAGGATCTCCAGGTCCGTCGGCTCCGGCCCGACCCCGTCCTCGCGCACCCCGCCGCCGCCCTCGCCCAGCCGCAGCGGCATCGCCTCCCGCCACACCGCCTCGAAGAGGCCCATCAGCGACTCCAGCAGACCGCTGGCGTGCACGACCAGGGCGGCGGGCTCCTCGCCGCGACCGGTCAGCGGGACCATCGCGAGGCTCCCGTCGGCGACCACCAGCTTCGTCGGCACCCGGTCCACCACCCGGCACTGCTCGTCCCGGCTCAGCGCCGCCGACAGCTCCAGGATCCCGTACGGCGTCGACAACACCTCCCGCTCGACCACCACCCGGTAGCTCACCCCGCGCGAGGCGGCCCGCTCCTCGGACTCGTTCTCCATCCCGGTCACCGCGATCGGTTTGCCCGTCACCAGGGCGCACACCTCGGACACCGCCCCCAGCTGCAGCTGGTGGAAGCGCTGCGCGACGGCGCTCGCCCCCGTCACCACCTCCACCAGGTCGTGCACCGCCGGTTCGCTCGCCTCGGCCCGGTACTCCTCGGCGAGCAGCGCGGACGCCAGCTCCGCCTGCTCCAGCTCGTGCCGCTGCTGGATCAGCAGCGCGCCGAGCGCCACCCCGGGCGGCGCCGCCACCCAGCGGCCAGGACGGGCCGAGGACTGGGCGGCCAGGCCCTGCTGCTCCAGCCGTCGCAGCACGCGTTCGGCGTCCGCCTCGGGAAGCGCCAGCCGGTGTGCGAGATCGGTGAGCTCAGCGGCTCCCGCCGCGACGAGCGCGCGGTACGCGGTCTCCTGTCTCTCGTCGAGACCTATGGCCCCCAGCATTCTCCGACCTCCCCGGACGTGGTGATCGCGCATCGCGGCGCTCCTGCGGCGGGTCCCGGGTGGCGGGAAAGGGCCACGGCGTAAACCCGCCGCCGACATCATCCCCCGTACCCCTGGCCCCTCTGCCACTGTGGCGCCACCGCAGCACCAACAACCTCCGGAATGAAGCCCCTTGGGTTGCTTCGTTCCGGATTGACCTGGGGAGAGCGATGCGCCCGATATCGCGTACGGCACTCGGAGCGGCGACCGCCGCCGTTCCCGGAGGGCGGCCAGATCACCTCGGCCCGCACCTACCGGGTCCAGGACAAGAAGCTCGGCTCGGTCGTCTCCACCCATGAATCCATGGGCGTGGCGACCGACTTCATCGACACGCTCCTCGTCACCCGCCCCTACGGCGCGACCTACAGCGCGTCCTCCCTCGCCCTGGTCGCCGCCCCCGGAAAGCGCACCGAGTTCTACACGGCGGGGGACACCGTCTGGCAGAGGATGCTCTCCTCCAGCTTCCCCTGGGGCGAGCTGATGACGGGCGACGCCCGTACGTACCAAGCAGGCCGGGCCACGACGGAGGAGCGGTACCGGGGCCTCCTGGTCCCCGGCGCCCCGCGCGACGCCAAGGGCGAGGAGGCGCTCGCCGGTGAACGGCAGGGCGATCTGATCGGCGTCGCCCCCGCCTTCATGACCGACTCCGGACACGTGGGCCAGCAGGGCTCGTTCGGAGACATCGGCGGTATGCGGCTCACGCGTGAGGGCGAAGTCGTCGGCGAGAGCGGCTACCCGTTCGGTGTCTTCACCGTGCCCGCCGAGGACGCCGCGTACGAACTCACCCTGATGACCACGAAGATCGGCTCGCCCGCGGCGGTCTGGAAGCGGTCCACGCAGACGGAGACCACCTGGGGATTCCGTTCCGAGCGGAGGCCGGAAGTGGAGTCGCAGGGGCTCCCGCTGCTCTTCCCGCGCTACGACGTGCCGTCCGACGGAATGAAGACGGTGCCCGCGAAGAACGGTCAGCGGATCGGACTCGACGTGACCGGGCACGCCGGATACACCCCCGGCGAACTCACCGGCGCGAAGGTCTCGTTCAGCTACGACGGCGGCGAGACCTGGCACGCGGCCACCACCGCCCACCAGGGCGGCCACTGGACCGTGACCGTCGACCACGCGGACGGGACCGGAAAGTCCGTCACCCTGCGGACGGAGCTGAGTGACGCTAACGGCAACTCCGTCGTCCAGACCGTCGACGACGCGTACGTCGTGCGCTGAGAGGCCGGCACGGAAAGCCGCTGAACCGGTGATCGGCTGAGCATATGGACGGCTGAAACGCCGAGATGCCGATCACTCCGACCGGTTCGCCGGGCGTCCTTCCCGTGGGGGGTGGGGCCGCCCGGCGGACCCCATTTACGGGCCACTTTTTCTCGTTGCCCCGTTTTCGGGCCGCCTTCGCGGTGGACAATAAGGGCATGAGTCAGCAGGGGGAGAAGCCCGCCGCCCATGAGGACGACTGGTGGCGCAAGCTGTACGACGAGTCCGCGCCGGACACCGGTCCCAGCCGCGCGGCCGACAGCCTCGACGACCGCTTCGACTCCGTGTCGGGCACGGTGGGCGGGCCGGTGGGCGACCACCGGGACACCGTGCACGAGACCGTCCGGGATCCGTACGCGGAGGCGTACGAGGACCCGTTCGCGGACCGCTACGAGGAACCGGACGCCGACCGCTACGAGGCCCCGTACACGGATACGTACCGGCTGCCTGAGCAGAGCCGGTCCGTGGCTGCGCAGCGGGAACCGGCTCAGGATGAGGCCCGGGACCCGGCTGTGGTGGTCCCGGATCCGGAGCCGGTAGTGGCCCCGGTGCCGGACCCGGCCGTTGCTCCGGTGCCGGCTCCGGCGGTGGTCCCGGACCCGTCGCCGCCCCCGGCCGCCACTTCCGTGCCGCCGCCTCCGTCCGCCACTCCCGCACCGCCGTCGCTTCCGTCCTCCACCCCCGTGCCGCCGCCTCCGGCCGCCTCTCCCGCACCGCCGTCGCTTCCGTCCTCCACCCCCGTACCGCCGCCGCCCGTGCCGCCGCCTCCGGCCGCCGCTCCCGTACCGCCCCCACCCCCGCCCGTGTCGCCCCCGGCCTCTCCTCCGGCCGCGCCCCGAACCACCGTCTTCCCCGCGCCCTGGGAAGCGCCCGCCGGGCAGCCGGGGCCCCGGACGTTCGCCGCGCCGCGCGTGCCGGAGCAGCCCGAGCCGGACGCGGTGGCCCTCGCACCCGACCCCAGTGCCCTGCACGAACTGCCGCCGGATCCCGCGGCCGGCGCCGACGCACGGCCCGCCGTCCGGCATCTCGGGGACCGGCCGCCCACCTACGACGCCGAACCCGCCGCCCTGCCCTCCGCCACCTCGGAGAATCTGGACGGCCTCGTCCCCGACACCGTCCTGGACGGCGCGCGCTACGGGACGTACACCCTGCGCGCCGCCTCCGTGCGCGGCGACTCCGCCCGCTTCCGCGGAGAACCCCGGCGCGACGGGCTGCTCACCGCCCGTTTCGGGGCCGCCGAGAGCGCCCTCGTCCTCGTCGCCGTCGCCGGGGGCCGACGGGACGGCGAGGCCGCGCACCTCGCCGCGGCCGACGCCTGCCGCTGGATCGGCGGGGCCGTCGCCCGCAGCCACCTGCGGCTCTCCGAGGACATAAGAGCCGGCCGCCGGGGCGACCTGAAGTCCGGGCTGCACCGGCTCACCGACCGTACGTACGGCAAGCTGCGCGCCCGTGCCGCCGAACTCGGCGTCGAACCGGACGCGTACACCGCGAGCCTCCGCTGCCTCCTGCTGTCCGCCGACCCCGACTGCCGCACCCGGGTCTTCTTCGGCGTTGGCAGCGGCGGCCTCTTCCGCCTCCGCGACGGACTCTGGCAGGACCTGGAGCCCTTCCTCCCGGAGGGCGCCGCCCCGCTGCCGGGCGACGCGCAGGAGGAGGGCCCGGACGGGGACCGGCTCACCATGGACCTCCAGATCACCGGGCCCCCGTCCCCGAACGCCGAGGGACCGCCGCAGCCGCCTGCCGAGCCCTTCCGGTTCCGGGCCTCCGTGGCGCGCCCCGGCGACACGCTGATGCTGTGCAGCAACGGACTCGCCGAGCCGATGCGCGGCGAGGCGGCGCTCCCCGGCGAGCTCGCCGAGCGCTGGGGGAGCGAAGGGCCGCCCGGTCTCTCCGCCTTCCTCGCCGACACCCAGCTCCGTATCAAGGGGTACGCCGACGACCGCACCTGCGCCGCCGTCTGGGAGGCGTAACCGCGCGCCCCGTGGGTTGATGGATTCCGGAGCCGGCGGAACGGTGTTTCGCCGCTCCGGTCCCCGGACAACCGAAGTGCACGGAGCACGGGCAAGGAAGGGCGCGCACCCATGGCCAAGCAGAACGTGGCGGAGCAGTTCGTCGACATCCTCGCCAGGGCGGGCGTCAAGCGCCTGTACGGCGTCGTCGGCGACAGCCTGAACCCCGTCGTGGACGCCATCCGGCGTAACTCGGCCATCGACTGGATCCACGTCCGCCACGAGGAGACCGCCGCCTTCGCGGCCGGGGCCGAAGCGCAGGTCACCGGCTCGCTCGCGGCCTGCGCCGGCTCCTGCGGGCCGGGCAACCTGCACCTGATCAACGGCCTGTACGACGCGCACCGCTCCATGGCGCCGGTGCTGGCCCTCGCCTCGCACATCCCCTCCGGCGAGATCGGCCTCGGCTACTTCCAGGCGACCCATCCGGAGCTGCTGTTCCAGGAGTGCAGCCACTACAACGAGATGATCTCCAACCCGGAGCAGATGCCGAGGCTGCTCCAGACGGCGATCCAGCACGCCATCGGGCGGGGCGGCGTCAGTGTCGTCACCATGCCGGGCGACATCGCCTCCAAGCCCGCCCCCGAGAAGTCCATCGAGCACGCCCTCGTCACCGCGCGGCCGACCGTACGGCCCGGCGACGAGGAGATCGACAAGCTCTGCCGCATGGTGGACGAGGCCAAACGGGTGACGCTGTTCTGCGGCAGCGGCACGGCCGGGGCCCACGCCGAGGTCATGGAGTTCGCCGAGAAGATCAAGTCCCCGGTCGGGCACGCGCTGCGCGGCAAGGAGTGGATCCAGTACGACAATCCGTTCGACGTCGGGATGAGCGGGCTGCTCGGTTACGGTGCCGCGTACGAGGCGACGCACGAGTGCGACCTCCTCATCCTGCTCGGCACGGACTTCCCGTACAACGCCTTCCTCCCGGACGATGTGAAGATCGTCCAGGTCGATGTGCGCCCCGAACACCTCGGCCGCCGCTCCAAGCTCGACCTCGCGGTCTGGGGCGATGTGCGCGAGACGCTGCGCTGTCTGACGCCCCGGGTGAAGCCCAAGTCCGACCGCAAGTTCCTCGACCGGATGCTGAAGAAGCACGCGAACGCCCTGGAGGGGGTGGTCAAGGCCTACACCCGCAAGGTCGAGAAGCACGTCCCGATCCACCCCGAGTACGTCGCCTCCGTGCTGGACGAGATGGCCGACGAGGACGCCGTGTTCACCGTCGACACCGGCATGAACAACGTCTGGGCCGCCCGCTATCTGACCCCCAACGGCAAGCGCAGGGTGATCGGCTCGTTCAGCCACGGCTCGATGGCCAACGCCCTGCCGCAGGCGATCGGCGCCCAGTTCACCGACCTGAACCGGCAGGTCGTCGCGATGTCCGGGGACGGCGGATTCTCCATGCTGATGGGAGACTTCCTCACCCTGGTCCAGTACGACCTGCCGGTGAAGGTCGTCCTGTTCAACAACTCCTCTCTCGGCATGGTCGAGTTGGAGATGCTGGTGGCGGGCCTGCCGTCGTACGGGACGACCAACGCGAACACCGACTACGCCGCCATCGCCCGTGCGTCCGGCGCCTACGGCGTCCGCGTGGAGAAGCCCAAGCAGTTGCAGGGCGCGCTCAAGGACGCGTTCAAGCACAAGGGGCCCGCGCTCGTCGACGTCGTCACCGACCCCAACGCGCTCTCCATCCCGCCGAAGATCAGCGCCGACATGGTCACCGGCTTCGCGCTCTCCGCCAGCAAGATCGTGCTGGACGGCGGAGTGGGCCGGATGCTCCAGATGGCCCGCTCCAACCTCCGTAACGTGCCGCGCCCTTGAGCGCCCGTGTTGCCTGGTCCCGTCACGCCGGGGTCAGGCGCACCGTCAGGATCTGGAACGGCCGCAGGTCGAGGATCAGGCCGTCCTCGTCGGTCACCGCCGGGTGCAGCGGCCGTTCCAGCAGATCCGTGATCCGGGCGTCCGCCACCGGGAAGGACGCCGCCAGCCGGCTCCGCGCCCGGCCGCCCGCCGACTCGTAGAGCCGTACGATCACATCCCCGCTCCGGTCCTCGGCGAGCTTCACCGACTCGACCGTCACCGCCGGATGCCCCGTTGACACCAGCGCGGGCACCACCGGGGCGACCGCCGCCCGCAGCGGGAGGTTCAGCGCCAGGCCCTCCCGTACGGCGTCCGTCACCTCCGCGCCCGGGGCGAGCGCGTAGCGGAAGCGGTGCACGCCCAGGTCGGTGTGCGGGTCCGGGCTGTGCGGAGCGCGCAGCAGCGTCAGCCGGACCGTGGTGCCGAGACCGTCCGGGTGCGGGGTGCGGGTCACATCGTGGCCGTACGTCGAGTCGTTGAGCAGCGCGATGCCGTACGCCGGCTCGGCGACCCGCAGCCAGCGGTGCGCGCAGATCTCGAAACGGGCCGCGTCCCAGGATGTGTTGTCGTGGGTCGCACGGTGGACGTGGCCGAACTGGATCTCGGCGGTCGATCGTTCGGCGTGGACGTCGAGCGGAAAGGCCGCCTTGAGGACCTTCTCCGACTCCTGCCAGTCCACCTCGGTGTCGACGTCGAGCTGCCGGGCCCCGGCCGCGAGCCGCAGCTCCTGAACGACGGTCGACCGCCCGAAGGAACGGACCACCCGCACGGCCGCCCGCAGCGGCCCGTCCTCCACGAGCGACACGGAGTCGGTGGCGGTGAGATCGGCGCGGGTGCGCCGGTAGTGCCGGTCGATGTCCCAGGCGTCCCAGTGATTGGGGTGGTCCGGGTGCAGCTGGAGGAGGTTGGCGCGGGCGCCCGGGATGAGCACCTCCCGGCCGGCGATCAGATCGTCGACCGACGAGACCAGCCCGTCCCCGTCCACCACTACCCGCAACAGCCCGTTCTCCAGGACGATGTCGCCGCCTCCCCCCGACGCCTCGGCCGTCACCGGGTGCTCCGGGACCGCCGCCCCGTCCAGCAGGCCCGCCCCGAGACCCGGACTCCGCGCCAGCACCGCAGCCCGGCCCTCGCCCAGCTCCTGGACATGGGCCCCGGACGGCAGCACCCCGGCGGCCTCCGCGTCCAGCTCGATCACCTGAACCCGTTCGTACGGGGAGGAGTTGAGCGCCACCAAGCCCTCGGCCGCGCCCAGCGAGGTCACCGCATCGGCCACCACGTCCGCCAGCTCGGCGCGCACCTCCTCGTAGGTGTCCCGCGCCTCGCGGTGCACCCAGGCGATCGACGAGCCGGGCAGGATGTCGTGGAACTGATGCAGCAGCACCGTCTTCCACACCTGGTCCAGGCGCTCGTACGGATAGAGGTGGGCGGGGGAGCGCAGAGCGGCCGCCGTCGCCCACAACTCAGCCTCGCGCAGCAGATGTTCGCTGCGTCGGTTGCCCTGTTTGGTCTTCGCCTGCGTGGTGTACGTCGCCCGGTGCAGCTCCAGATACAGCTCGCCCGACCAGACGGGCGCCTGCTGTCCGTACTCCTCCTCGGCCGCCGCGAAGAACGCCGAGGGCGTCTCGACGGACACGCGGGGTGAGCCCTCCAGGTCCCGCAGTCGGCGGGCCCGCTCCAGCATCTCGCGGGTCGGGCCGCCCCCGCCGTCACCCCAGCCGAACGGCACCAGCGAACGCGTGGCCCGGCCCTTGTCGGCGAAGTTTTTCTCCGCGTGCGCCAGTTCGCGGGCGTGCAGCTGGGCGTTGTACGTGTCGACCGGCGGGAAATGGGTGAAGACCCGGGTGCCGTCGATGCCCTCCCACCAGAAGGTGTGGTGCGGCATCCTGTTGTGCTGGTTCCACGACAGCTTCTGGGTGAGGAACCACTTAACGCCGGCGAGCCGGGCCAGTTGGGGGAAGGCGGCGGTGTAACCGAAGGAGTCCGGCAGCCAGATCTCCGCGGTGTCCACACCCAGCTCCTCGGCGAAGAAGCGCTTCCCGTGGACCAGTTGGCGAGCCAGCGCCTCACCGCCCGGCAGGTTGGCGTCCGACTCCACCCACATCGAGCCGACCGGAGACCACTGCCCCGCCGCCACCGCCTCCTTGACCCGCTCCCAGATGTGCGGCTGGTGCTCCTTCACCCAGGCGTACTGCTGAGCCTGCGAGCAGGCGAAGACCAGCTCCGGGTAGTCCTGCGCGAGGGCGGTGACATTGGCGAACGTCCGGGACGCCTTGCGGACGGTCTCGCGCAGCGGCCACAGCCACGCCGAGTCGATGTGCGCGTGCCCGGCCGCCGAGATCCGGTGCGCGCTCGCGGATGCGGGCCGCGCCAGCACCTCGGTCAGGGCGACGCGGCCCGCCGCCGCGGTCCCGGAGACGTCGTGCAGGTCCAGCGCGTCGAGCATCGACTCCAGCGCCCGGAGGATCTCGTGCCGCCGCGACCGGTCGGCGGGCAGCTCGTGCATCAGCTCGGACAGCACCTCGATGTCCAGGACGAGATGCCAGACCTCCTCGTCGAGGACCGCGAGGTCGGCGGAGGCGAAGCGGTACAGGGGGCTGTCGCCGGAGGTGAGCACGTCGCCGAGCGGGGTCGGTGCGAAACCGTGCTCCAGGACCGCCGGATTGGCCGCCGCCTCCAGCAGCAGATCGACCGGCTCCCCGCCCGCCGCCGGGTGCGCGAGCGGCAGGTGCCGGTTGCGCGGATGAACACCCTTGAGAGGGACGCCCAGATGGTCGTACAGCATCCCTTCTGCCTGGAACCCGGGCCCCTGACCGGTGAACCCCGGGTCGACGACCACTTCCACCCGGCGCCCCGACCACTCCTCGGGCACCGCTCCCCGCAGCCGGAACCAGCTGGTGGACCAGGGCTTCCCCCACTCCGTACCGGCTGTGAACGGCGCGAAGTCCGCCCCGAGGGCCTCGGCCACCGGCACCGGCTCTCCCGGAACGTGCCACACGGACACGGCGAGCGGGGTGCGGGCGGCGTACTGGGCCGGGCGGACGAACTGGTGGAGGGCCCTCTCCAGGCGGCCCTCCACCAGGGTGCTGTCGTCGTGCATCACAGCTCCTCGGGAAGGTGTGGGGTCCCAGGAGGCGTCTTGCCGATCAGGGACGGCTCAGGTCTCCCTTCCCACGGAGCTTGCGGAACACCCCTCGGAGGCGAGGGTCAGCAGTCGTGGTCGACCAGGTCGAAGGAGGCGTAGTGGTCGGCGGTGTAGTAGTCCTCCTCCGTCTGCTCACCGGTGACGATCCGGCGGGCGCCGCGGGTGTCGGAGCCGGGCGTGATGACCGTGTACTCGTGGTAGTAGCCGGTGGACCGGTCGGGGAGCAGGCCCTCGCGGTTCTGGAAGACGGTTCCGTCCTGCTCGTACGGGTACGGCCCGCCCTGCTCGATCAGATCCAGGGTGTCGTGCGCCTGGGACGGCAGGGCGGAGTAGCAGACGCTGCCCACCGCCGCCGCCCGGAAGGCGGTCGCGGAGTGGGCGGTGGTGGAGGTCGTCGCCGGGTTGGCTGCCTGGGCCGTGACCGGGCCCGAGGCGATGAGGAGGGACAGGAGGGCGGCCGAGCCGCCGAGCCGGGTGATGCGTGGGGGGATGCGCATGCCGTCATGATGACGCGCGTAGAAGTCGGTTCGTCAACGTCAACTCAGCTCTGTTCGCGGGACGTTGACCGGAGCTGCGCCTATGTGGTGATGGCGTGCGCGGGTGGGATGTTCCGTGCGCCCCTCGCCGCTCCCGCCCCTTCACTTCTTGACGGGCCCGCAAGCGTGACCGTGTGCGTACAGGGGCATGCATCCCGTGAGGCTGTTCGACGGGCAGCCGGATCGAAGGAGGTCGGTTCACTGTGCGGGCGGGGGAAATGGCGAAGCGTCAGAAGAGGACCGCGGTCGTCGAAGGGCGCGGCCCCCGGGGCCGGAGACCGGGTGAGGCGTCGCCGCCGGCCCGGATGCGCCGAAGGGTGGGGCACGCGGAGCGGTCGGCGGTGGGGGAAGTCCGACGGGAGCTGCGGGAGTTCCTCCGGCATCGCTCCGGTCAGGAGCAGACCGAGGCTGCGGAGCTGCTGGTGAGCGAGCTGGTGACCAACGCGCTCATCCACACCCGGCACGGGGCCGTGGTCACGGCCACGGCGACAGCCGCCCGACTGCGCGTGGAGGTGCAGGACTTCGCATCCGAGAACCTGCCCGCGCCGTACGTACCGAACGCCGACGACGGTACGCACGGCAGGGGTCTGATCCTGGTCCGGAGCCTGGCCGACGCCTGGGGCGTGGAGGCACAGGCCCTGGGCAAGGTCGTCTGGTTCGAGCTGCACGGCGGAAGGCCCTGAGCCCTCCGCCGCGCGAGCGGATCAGCCGAACTGCTGCTCCAGATCCTTCAGTTTCTGTTCCAGCGAGTCGAGCCGGGGGAGTGTCTGGGTGTCGTCCTCGGCGGTGAGGTCGACGGTCCGCGGGTCACTTCCCTGGGTTGGCGCTTCCAGGCTCTTCGAGCTCGAACCATCGGCCGTCTGCTTCCGGCCGACGGCTTGCAGGGATGGCCGGGGTCGCAGGGGCAGCTGACCCGGCTCTGCTATGGCGGGCTCCGCGACGGCCGGCGGGCCGCCGCCCGAAGCCGGGGCGAGGGCGGGCGCGTCCACCTGTTGCCCGCCCCGGCCGCCGCGTCCCCAGACCCGGTTCTGCCGGTTCAGGGCCTTGATGCGGGCCCGGTCCAGCTTCTCCTGGTCGCGTCGGCGCAGCCGGTCCTGTTCGCGCTCCCTGCGGTCCTCGCGCACCTCGTCCACCGCCTCGTCCAGGGTGCGGACGCCCTCCAGGAGCATCAGCGACCAGGCGCCGAAGGTCTCCCGCGGGGCCCGCAGCCAGCGGACGATCCGGATCTGCGGCAGCGGACGGGGCACCAGGCCCTGTTCGCGCAGCGCCGCGCGGCGGGTCTGCTTCAGCGCGCGGTCGAAGAGCACCGCGGCCGAGAGGGACATCCCCGCGAAGAAGTGCGGAGCGCCCGCGTGGTCCATGCCCCGAGGGGCGTGCACCCAGTTGAACCAGGCGGCGGCCCCGGCGAACGTCCACACCAGCAGCCGGGAGCCGAGTGCCGCGTCTCCGTGGCTCGCCTCCCGTACGGCCAGCACGGAACAGAACATCGCGGCGCCGTCCAGTCCGAACGGGACCAGATACTCCCAGCCCCCGCTGAGGCTCAGGTTCTGCCGGCCGAAGCCGACGAGCCCGTGGAAGGAGAGCGCGGCGGCGACCGCCGCGCAGCAGAACAGCAGGACGTAACTGGCGGTGGCGTAGAGCGCTTCCTTGCGTCTGCGGCGCTCCTCGCTGCGTTCCCAGGAATCGTCGGCCGCGGCCTTGCCGGCGGCACGCTTGCCGCGTGCGACCACCGTCACCGCCGCCATGACTCCCACGAGCAGTACGGCGCCCGGAAGCAGCCAGTCAAGCGATATGTCGGTCAGTCTCATGCGCGGTCCCTTGCGTCACGTAGGGCGTTTCGTACGCCATCGTGACGGAATTCCCGTCCCGCTCCGGTGGTTTCGGGACAAGAGCACGCCATGGGGGAAGGAGAGGCTATCGATGGGTGGAATCTTCTCGAACTCCCGCCCGGTTGAACCGAGTTGCGTTCGATTCCACGTCATCCGGACGGGCGGTGTGGATCAGGGAGCTGCGGCGAGCTTCCGCACCCGGTCCGCGTCACAGGTACGCGGGCAGGTCACACAGGTGTCCTCGGGGCGCAGGGTGTAGAAGAGGCAGCAGCTCGCCCGGTCCCGGGTCGGCAGCGACTGCCCGTCGGGCCCGGTCAGCTCGCGGAAGCCCGCGGTGCCGACGTACGGCTTCGTCGTGCCGGGGAGCAGCAGCTCCAGCTCGGCCATCGCGCGACGCTCCTCGCCCAGCAGGTGGGCGACGTACCAGAGGCCCTCGACGATCTCGTCCGTCGCCATCCCCCACAGGGCCCGCTTCCCGCGTCGCATGCGTGGCCCGAAGCCTTCCAGCACCGGCCCGAGGTGCTCGGCCAGGGAGGCCAGGACCTCGGCCCGCAGCGCCGCTTCGTCCGGGACGACCCGGGCCCCGGGCAGGGTGGCCGCCGGATCGTCCGGCAGGCAGGCGAATTCCCTCACCCGCACGGTCAGGTGGCCCAGCGCCCGCTGGAAGGCCACGTCCTCGACCGGGATGCGCGGCACGCGGCGCTGCAGGAACCACGGCACGGTCACCAGCAGACAGGCGGGCCAGGCGTACCGGTGCAGACCGAAGCTCGCCACCACGTCCGGGCGGGCCTGCTGGCCGTAGTCGCGCAGCACCTGGGCGTTGTCCCAGGCGAGGAAGGCGTCCACGGCGCTGCCGCCGGCCGCCAGCTCCGCCGCGCCGACCCAGCCCGCGCCGGACGGGGCGACGGCGTCGCCGTCGAGCACGTCGGCCCGCAGACCGGGGAACACCTCGGCCAGGCGGGCGTACGCGGCGGTCACGGGGGACGTCGCGGCACCGGTGAACGGCGGGGAGAGGGTCATGCAGGGGACCACCGAATCGGGATCGTTTGCAGGTAAGGCTTACCTTACCCGATGCCATCGATGTTTGAACCGCGGCCTCCTCCCTCTATCGTGCACAGGAGGGTCCGGCGCACGCGAGTCGGCCCGCGGCAGGTGGAGGAGGTCCGGGTGGAGCAGGGCAGCGCGCGCGAGGGCGTACGTCCGGCGTACGCCCCCGGAGCGTTCCCGTGCACTCCGGCCGAGGGCCGGGTGCCGGAACAGGCCCGGGGCGAGCACACCCACAGTGAGCCGCCCGCGCCGCGCGCCGTGCGGCGCCACTCCGTGCGCGGCCAGATCCTGGACGCCCTGCGCGCCGCCCTCGTCGACGGCGAGCTGGTGCCCGGACAGGTGTACTCCGCCCCCGCGCTCGGCGCCCGCTTCGGGGTCTCCGCGACGCCGGTGCGCGAGGCCATGCAGCGGCTGGCCGTCGAGGGTGCGGTCGAGGTCGTGCCGAACCGCGGCTTCCGGGTCAGCGAGCGCGGCCCCCGCGAGCTGGCCGAGCTGGCCGAGGTGCGGGCCCTGATCGAGGTCCCGGTGATGCTGAGGCTGGCGCGCACGGTCCCGGCGCATCGCTGGAGCGTCCTGCGCCCGCTGGCGGACGCCACGGTCGCGGCGGCGGCCGTGGGCGACCGGGCCGCCTACGCCGATTCGGACCGGGCCTTCCACCGGGCGGTCCTCACGCTGTCGGGCAACGAGCAGCTCGTGACCGTCGCCGACGAGCTGCACTGGCGCTCCCAGTGGCCGCTGGTCGCGGGCCCCGCCACCCGCCGGGCCGAGCTGCTGGCCGACGCCGCCGAGCACACCGCCCTGCTCGACGCCCTCATCGCCCAGGACCTCACCGTCGTCCAGGCCCTGGTCCGCGAACACTTCACCGGCGCCGACGGCTGACCCGGGCGGGGGCGGGGCCGCACCCACGGGCCGGCCCCACGCCTCCGTTCAGCTCGCCTCGGCGGTGCGCGGGGCCGGGGGGCCCAGATACGGGGCCAGCCAGGTGGGCACACCGCCCAGGAGCCGGAACAGCCGGCCTGCCTCGGCCCGCAGCCGGGCCGCCTCAGGTTCCTCCTCCGCCTGAGCGAGGGAGATCAGCGCCGGGGCCGTACCGACCAGGAACCCCAGCTCCTCCCGGATCCGCAGCGACTCCGCGAAGCCGTGCCGGGCCTCGGCCAGCTCCCCCTCGCGCAGCGCGAGCGCGGCCAGATGCCGCCAGGTGGACGACAGCAGCAGCTCGTCGCCCCGGGCAGCCGCGCCGGCGTGCGCCCGGCGGAAGGCCGCGCGCGCCGCCTGCGGCGACTCCGCGATGTTCTGGGCGATCAGCCCGCGCCGGTAGTCCAGCAGCGGCCGGGCGGGTGACGCGGGTGCCAGCAGGGCCGCCGACCGGCTCAGCGCCACGCTCGCCTCGTCGGCCCGGTCCCGTACCGCCAGGAGGGTCGAGGCGTACGCCAGATGGCCCCGCTCGGAGGCGGCCGAGCCCCGCTCGTCGTCGCTGCGGGCGATGGCCTCCGCCGCGCGCAGGGCGTCCTCGGCCTCGGTCCAGCCCTGCCCGGTGTACAGGCACCGCTCGGTCAGCAGGGCGATGCGCTGGAGCGCGGATGCCGGATCGGTGCGTGCGTGGTGCTCCAGCAGGGCGGCCGCGTCCGTCCAGCAGGCGCGTGACCGCAACCGCCATACCGCTGTCTGGAGCGGCGGATCGTCATCTGCTGTCGTTCCGGAACCAGACATGGCGGTATGCGCCACATTGCCCTCCCCGAGCGCGCCATTGTGCTGTTGGGTACGGCGCATCTCAGCACGGATCGGCACTCCGGGCCAAGGGGTCCGGACAATGTCAGGTGAAAGATTTCACAATCGGCCGGAGCGCGACGGGGCCCCGGCGGACCCCGTGCGCGCCCGGAAGATCAGCTCATGCGCAGGGCGAGGAAGAAGTCGAGCTTGTCCTCCAGGCGCGAAAGGTCACGCCCCGTCAACTGCTCGATTCGTCCGACGCGGTAGCGCAGCGTGTTGACGTGCAGGTGCAGCCGGGCCGCGCAGCGGGTCCAGGACCCGTCGCAGTCCAGGAAGGCCTCCAGCGTCTCGATCAGCTCCGCCCGGTGGCGCCGGTCGTAGTCGCGCAGCGGGTCCAGCAGCCGTGCGGTGAAGGCGCGCCGGACGTCGTCGGGGACGAACGGCAGCAGCAGCACGTGCGAGGCCAGCTCGTGGTGACCGGCCGCGCAGACCCGGCCCGGGCGGGCCGCGGCCACCCGGCGGGCGTGCCGGGCCTCCTCCAGCGCGCCGCGCAGTCCTTCGGCGGAATGCACGGCCGCGCTGACACCCAGTGTCAGCCTGCCGTCGTCGGCGAGTCCCGCCGTCAGCGGTTCGCGCACGGAGTCGAGCAGTGCGTCGGCGTGCAGCCCGGGATCCCCGTCGAGCGCGTCGGCGTCCTTCCCTTCCGCGTCGCCCTCCACGCCCTCGCCGGGATCCGTGGGCGCGGTGGCGATCGCGGGCAGCGGCACCAGGGCGATGGCCTCGTCGCCCGTGTGGGCGACGGCGATCCGGTCGGCGGAGTCGGGGCCGCTGACCGCCGGGTCGACGAGGATCTCCTCCAGCAGCGCCTGGGCCACCGGACCGCTCGCGATCTCGCCCGCGGCGGCGGCCTGGCCCGAGGCGCTCCAGTCGACCCGGGCCACCACGACCTGCCACTGCGGGGCCGCGCCGAGGCCGGGGAGCAGGACCGGTGCGGCGACCCGCAGCCTGGCCGCGATCTCGGCGGGGGCGGCGCCCGCCTGGACCAGCTCCAGCACCTCCTGGGCGAGCCTGCGGCGTACCGTACGGGCCGCGTCGCGGCGGTCGCGTTCGACAGCGATCAGCTGGGTGACGCCCTGGAGGAGGTCGAGCCGGGCGGCGGGCCAGTCCGAGGCGTCCGCCTCGACCGCCAGCAGCCAGTCGGAGAGCACCGACTCCCGTACGTCGCGGGCGGCCTGCACCGCGCCCCGGCCGGTGTTCCGGATCGGGAAGAGGGAGTACGTCGTACCGGCGACCGCCGCCCGGTACGGGCCCCGGCGGCCGGTCCGGGTCGCGGCCAGGTGGTGCCCGGCCAGCGTCGCGCCCAGCGGTCCGGGCAGCGGGGCGCCGGCCCCGGCGATCTGGCGGCCGGTGGGGGAGAGGACCCAGGCCCGCAGGTCCAGGTCGGAGGTGAGGAGGTCCAGCACCACCTCGGGGCCGCCGCCCGCCGGGCCCGAGGTCATCAGCCGCCGGTGCCGGTCCACCACGGCCGCCAGATCGCCCGCCCGTTCGCCGGAGACCTGGCGTACGACGTACTCGGTGATCGTCGCGAACGCAACGGTCTCGTGCACGGCGAAGAGAGGGAGGCGGTGGTGCAGGCACGCCTCGACCAGATCGGCGGGGATGTCGCCGAGCTCCGCCTCGCCGGCCGCGAGACCTGCCACCCCGGCGCCCGCCAGGATCCGGACGAACGGCTCGGAGTCCGCCGCGTCCCGGCGCCAGGCCAGACCCGTGAGCACCAGTTCGCCGCCGGAGAGGTAGCGGCTCGGGTCGCGCAGGTCGGTCGTCATGACGCCCCGGACCGTGCGGTCCAGCTCGTCCTCGCCGCCGAGCAGCCGCAGGCCCAGCGCATCGGTCTCCAGCAGTGCGCGCAGCCGCATCTCGTCGCCGCCGATCTTTTCGTAGAGGGAGCAGGTGAAGGAGGTCGTGGTGCGGGGGGTGAAGCAGGTCGTGGGGTGGGGGAGCGGAGAGGTGAACGGGTATCTGTGAATTACGGAGAGGTTACTGATCTCCGCCATTCGTTCGAATCTACAAGACGAGGACGGAGACCAGCCAACTCCTTCAGTGTTTCGGTGACTGCACCGGCCGGGGCTGGGCTTGTGTACTGGGCCACACACCACGTGAACACCACATGAACGAGCCAGTCGAGGCAGGCCGTCCCCGGCCCCGGCGAACGACCGATTGAGAAGAAGAGAGCCACTCATGGACTTCCTTCGCCCCGCCAGCTGGGAGGAGGCGCTCGCCGCCAAGGCCGAGCACCCCACGGCTGTGCCCATCGCGGGCGGCACCGATGTGATGGTCGAGATCAACTTCGACCACCGGCGGCCCGAGTACCTCCTGGACCTGAACCGCATCGGTGAGCTGTCCGAGTGGGAGGTGGGCCAGGAGAGCGTGCGGCTCGGCGCCTCCGTGCCGTACAGCAGCATCATGGAGCACCTGCGCGCCGAGCTGCCCGGTCTGGCGCTCGCCTCGCACACCGTCGCCTCCCCGCAGATCCGCAACCGCGGCGGCGTCGGCGGCAACCTCGGCACCGCCTCGCCTGCCGGCGACGCGCACCCGGCCCTGCTGGCGGCCGACTGCGAGGTCGAGGCCGAATCCGTACGCGGAACGCGGCTGATTCCTATCGACGCTTTCTACACAGGCGTCAAGCGCAACGCCCTGGAGCCGGACGAGCTGATCCGCGCCGTGCACATCAAGAAGGCCGACGGACCGCAGCAGTACTCCAAGGTCGGCACGCGTAACGCCATGGTCATCGCGGTCTGCGCGTTCGGCATCGCGCTGCACCCCGAGACCCGCACCGTGCGCACCGGCATCGGCTCCGCCGCCCCGACCCCGGTCCGGGCCAAGGAGGCGGAGGACTTCCTGAACGCCGCGCTCGAAGAGGGCGGGTTCTGGGAGAACGGAAAGATCATCACCCCCGCGATCGCCAAGCAGTTCGCCACCCTCGCGTCCGGCGCCTGCAACCCGATCGACGACGTACGCGGCACGGCGAAGTACCGCAGGCACGCGGTCGGCATCATGGCCCGCCGCACGCTCGGCTGGACCTGGGAGCAGTACCGCGGCGCGGGCCGCACGCTGGAAGGAGCTGCGTAACCATGCGAGTCAATTTCACGGTCAACGGCCGTCAGCAGGAAGCCGACGACGTGTGGGAGGGCGAGTCCCTCCTGTACGTCCTGCGTGAGCGCATGGGCCTGCCCGGCTCCAAGAACGCCTGCGAGCAGGGCGAGTGCGGTTCCTGCACGGTCCGCCTGGACGGCGTCCCGGTCTGTTCCTGCCTGGTCGCCGCCGGCCAGGTCGAGGGCCGCGAGGTCGTCACGGTCGAGGGCCTGGCCGACTACTCCAGGCACCGCGAGGACGCCCACCCCGGCAGCGGCTGCGCCTCCGGCGCCTGCGGCACCTCCCTGGACGCGGCCAAGCGCTGGCAGGCCCGGCCCACCGACGGCCAGACCGGCGAGGCCGTCGAGCTGTCCCCGATCCAGCAGGCGTTCATCGACGCCGGAGCCGTCCAGTGCGGCTTCTGCACCCCCGGCCTGCTGGTCGCCGCCGACGAACTGCTGGAGAACACCCCCTCGCCGTCCGACCAGGACATCCGCGAGGCGCTCTCCGGCAACCTGTGCCGCTGCACCGGTTACGAGAAGATCCTCGACGCGGTCCGCCTCGCGGCCGCCCGTCAGGAAGAGGCGGTCCAGTCATGACGACCACCCCGAAGGCCCGGACCGTACCGGCCGGCACGCCCACCAAGATCACCCAGGGTTCGCCCACCAAGGGCGGCATCGGCGAGTCCACGCTCCGCCCCGACGGCACCCTCAAGGTCACCGGCGAGTTCGCGTACTCCTCCGACATGTGGCACGAGGACATGCTGTGGGGCCAGACGCTGCGCTCCACCGTCGCGCACGCCGAGATCGTCTCCATCGACACCTCCGAGGCGCTCGCCACCTCCGGCGTCTACGCGGTGCTGACCTACGACGACCTGCCCGCCGAGATGAAGAACTACGGCCTGGAGATCCAGGACACGCCGGTTCTCGCGAACGGCAGGGTCCGCCACCACGGTGAACCGGTCGCCATCGTGGCCGCCGACCACCCGGAGACCGCGCGCCGCGCCGCCGCCAAGATCAAGATCGAGTACCGCGAGCTGCCGCTCATCACCGACGAGGCGTCGGCGACCGCTCCGGACGCCGTGCTCGTGCACGAGGGCCGCGACGACCACCACATCGGCCACGTCCCGCACCCCAACATCGTGCACCGCCAGCCGATCATCCGCGGCGACGCCGACGAGGCCGCCAAGCGCGCCGACGTCATCGTCAAGGGCGAGTACACCTTCGGCATGCAGGACCAGGCCTTCCTCGGCCCCGAGTCCGGTCTCGCGGTGCCCTCCGAGGACGGCGGCGTCGAGCTGTACGTCGCCACCCAGTGGCTGCACTCGGACCTCGGCCAGATCGCCCCCGTCCTCGGCCTGCCCGAGGACAAGGTCCGCATGACGCTCTCCGGCGTCGGCGGGGCCTTCGGCGGCCGCGAGGACATCTCGATGCAGATCCACGCCTGCCTGCTGGCGCTCCGCACCGGCAAGCCCGTCAAGATCGTCTACAACCGGTTCGAGTCCTTCTTCGGCCACGTCCACCGGCACCCGGCGAAGCTCTACTACGAGCACGGCGCCACCAAGGACGGCAAGCTCACGCACATGAAGTGCAAGATCGTCCTGGACGGCGGCGCCTACGCGTCCGCCTCCCCGGCAGTCGTCGGCAACGCCTCCTCGCTCTCGGTCGGCCCGTACGTCATCGAGGACGTCGACATCGAGGCCATCGCCCTCTACACCAACAACCCGCCCTGCGGCGCGATGCGCGGCTTCGGCGCGGTACAGGCGTGCTTCGCCTACGAGGCGCAGATGGACAAGCTCGCCGCGAAGCTCGACATGGACCCGGTGGAGTTCCGGCAGCTCAACGCCATGGAGCAGGGCACCCTGCTGCCCACCGGACAGGCCTGCGACTCGCCGGCCCCGGTCGCCGAACTGCTGCGCCGGGTCAAGGCCCGGCCGCTGCCGCCCGAGCAGGAGTGGCTGACGGCGGGCAGCGAAGGCACCTCCGTCGACGTCCGGGCACTGCCCGGCGGGCTCTCCAACACCACCCACGGCGAGGGCGTCGTCCGCGGCGTCGGCTACGCCGTCGGCCTGAAGAACGTCGGCTTCTCCGAGGGCTTCGACGACTACTCCACCGCCCGTGTGCGGATGGAGGTCATCAACGGCGAACCGGTCGCCACCGTGCACACCGCGATGGCCGAGGTCGGCCAGGGCGGCGTCACCGTCCACGCCCAGATCGCCCGTACCGAACTCGGTGTCAACCAGGTCACCATCCACCCCGCCGACACCCGCGTCGGCTCCGCCGGATCCACCTCCGCCTCCCGCCAGACGTACGTCACCGGCGGCGCGGTCAAGAACTCCTGCGAAGCCGTACGGGAGAAGGTCCTGGAGCTGGGCCGCACCAAGTTCGGCACCTACCACCCGGCCTGGGCCACCGCCGAACTCCTCCTGGAGGGCGGCAAGGTCGTCACCGACGGCGGCGAAGTGCTCGCCGACGTGGCCGACGTGCTGGAGGACGAGGCGATCGACATCGAGCTGGAGTGGCGCCACCGGCCCACCGAGGCCTTCGACCTCCGTACCGGACAGGGCAACGGCCACGTCCAGTACTCCTTCGCCGCGCACCGCGCGGTCGTCGAGGTCGACACCGAGCTCGGCCTGGTCAAGGTCATCGAACTGGCCTGCGCCCAGGACGTCGGCAAGGCGCTCAACCCGCTCTCCGTCCTCGGCCAGATCCAGGGCGGCACCCTCCAGGGCATGGGCGTCGCGGTGATGGAGGAGATCATCGTCGACCCGAAGACCGCGAAGGTGCGCAACCCCTCATTCACGGACTACCTCCTCCCCACCATCCTCGACACGCCGACCATCCCCGTCGACGTGCTCGAACTCGCCGACGAGCACGCCCCGTACGGGCTGCGCGGCATCGGCGAGGCCCCCACCCTGTCGTCCACCCCGGCCGTCCTCGCGGCGATCCGGAACGCGACGGGCCTGGAGCTCAACAGGACACCGGTGCGGCCCGAACACCTCACCAGCACCTGAGAGCCTGCCGGGTGACCTCCCACCCGTCGTCACCCGGCAGCTCCGAGCGGTCCCCCCCGAACTCTCCGGGCGGCGCGCAGAGCCGAGAACGTCACACTTTTCCGCACCCCGCGCCGCCCGGAGGCCCAAGTACCCCACCGCTCGCGGTTCTTCACCGCCGTGCCCGTCAGCGCGGCAGCGCCTCACGGATCATCCGTGCCGCCGGCACATCCGTTCTGCTTCAACAGTTCGTCCCGGCCGTCCCCGGGTCGTGCAGCCGACGCAGTCATCCCAAATCCCGCATTCAGGAATCTCCAAGCGGGTGCCCCTGTGAACCTTGGGAGTCAGGCATCATGACCCAGCAGTCAGTGGAACCGAAGACCAGCCCGGAAGGCGCGGGCCCCGGCTCGCGCGTCCCCGCCGGTAGATCATGGCTCGACCGGTACTTCCACATATCCGAACGAGGATCCACGGTCGCGCGCGAGCTGCGCGGCGGCGTCACGACCTTCATGGCCATGGCGTACATCCTCCTGCTCAACCCGATCATCCTCGGCGGGGAGGACGTCAACGGCAACCTCCTCAGCCAGCCCGGCCTCATCACCGCGACCGCCTTCGCGGCGGCCGCGACGACCCTGCTCATGGGCTTCGTCGGCAAGGTGCCCCTGGCGCTCGCCGCCGGGCTCAGCGTCTCCGGTGTGCTCGCCTCGCAGGTCGCTCCCAACATGACCTGGCCGCAGGCCATGGGCATGTGTGTGATCTACGGCGTGGTGATCTGCCTCCTGGTGGTCACCGGCCTCCGCGAGATGATCATGAACGCGATCCCGCTCGCGCTCAAGCACGGCATCACGATGGGCATCGGGCTCTTCATCGCCCTCATCGGCCTCTTCAAGGCCGGTTTCGTCCACCAGGGCGTGGCGACCCCGGTCTCGCTCGGCCCGGCCGGTGAACTCGCCGGCTGGCCCGTCCTGATCTTCTGCGTGACCCTGCTGCTCATCTTCATGCTCCAGGCGCGCAACATCCCCGGCGCGATCCTGATCGGCATCGTCGTCGGCACGCTGATCGCGATCGTCATCAACGCGATCGTCGACATCGACCCCAAGAAGTGGAGCAGCGGCCCGCCGGAGCTGGACGGCAGCGCGGTCTCCACCCCCGACTTCTCCCTCTTCGGGAACGTCGAGTTCGGCGGCTGGGGCGACGTCGGCGTGATGACCGTCGGCATGATCGTCTTCACCCTGGTGCTGGCCGGCTTCTTCGACGCGATGGCCACCATCATCGGCGTCGGCACCGAGGCCAAGCTCGCCGACGACAAGGGCCGCATGCCGGGCCTGTCCAAGGCGCTCTTCATCGACGGCGCCGGCGGCGTCATCGGCGGTGTCGCCTCGGGCTCCGGCCAGACGGTCTTCGTCGAGTCGGCCACCGGCGTCGGGGAAGGAGCCCGGACCGGGCTCGCCTCCGCCGTCACCGGCCTGTTCTTCGCCGCCTGCCTCTTCTTCACCCCGCTCACCGCGATCGTGCCGACCGAGGTGGCCTCCGCCGCGCTCGTCGTCATCGGCGCGATGATGATGCAGAACGCCCGGCACGTGGACTGGAGCGACCGTTCCGTCGCCATCCCGGTCTTCCTGACCGTGGTCCTCATGCCTTTCACGTACACCATCACCACCGGTGTCGCCGCGGGTGTCATCGCGTACAGCGCCATCAAGCTCGCCCAGGGCCGGGCCCGCGAGGTCGGGGCCTTCATGTGGGGGCTGACGGTGATCTTCATCGTCTTCTTCGCCCTCAACCCGATCGAGAGCTGGCTGGGCGTCCACTGACGCCCGGGCCCCTTCACCCTTGAGGAGAAACGCCATGCTGGACATCGCCGACGAGCTGCACCGGTGGGTCTCGCAGGGACGCGAGTTCGCCGTCGCCACGGTGGTGGCGGTCGGCGGCAGCGCGCCCCGGCAGCCCGGGGCGGCCCTCGCCGTCGACCGCGACGGCACGGCCATCGGGTCGGTGTCCGGCGGATGCGTGGAGGGGGCGGTCTACGAGCTGTGCCAACAGGCCTTGGAGGACGGGCGATCCGTCCGTGAGCGGTTCGGCTACAGCGACGAGGACGCCTTCGCGGTCGGTCTGACCTGCGGCGGCATCATCGACATCCTGGTGACACCGGTACGGGCGGACGATCCCGGCCGACCGGTGTTCGCCGCGGCGCTCGCGGCCGCCGCGGAGGGGTCGGCGGCCGCGCTGGCACGGGTCACGGACGGACCCGATGAGCTGCTCGGCCTCCCACTCCTGGTCCGCGCCGACGGGAGTCACGAGGGCGGGCTCGGCGGCCACCCGGCGCTCGACCGGACCGCCGCCGCCGAGGCCCGGGCCCTGCTGGACGCGGGCCGCACCGGACCGCTCGCCATCGGCGCGGAGGGCTCCCGCTGCGGCCGGCCCATCGAACTGCTGGTCGAGTCCAGCGTGCCGCCGCCGCGCATGATCGTCTTCGGTGCCATCGACTTCGCGGCCGCGCTGGTCCGGGCCGGGAAGTTCCTCGGCTACCGGGTCACCGTCTGCGACGCCCGGCCGGTCTTCGCCACCGCGGCCCGCTTCCCCGAGGCCGACGAGATCGTCGTCGAGTGGCCCCACCGCTACCTCGCCGGGACCGAGACCGACGCCCGCACCGTGCTCTGCGTCCTCACCCACGACGCCAAGTTCGACGTACCGCTGCTGGAGGCCGCCCTGCGCCTCCCGGTCGCCTACGTCGGGGCGATGGGCTCGCGCCGCACCCACCTGGAGCGCAACGACCGGCTGCGCGAGATCGGCCTCACCGACCGTGAACTGGCCCGGCTGCACTCGCCGATCGGCCTCGACCTCGGCGCCCGTACGCCGGAGGAGACGGCCCTGTCCATCGCCGCCGAGATCGTCGCGGTCCGGCGCGGCGGCAGCGGCGTACCGCTCACCGGGGCCCACACCCCCATCCATCACGACAGCAGCGGACAGCCGCTCGCATCGGTGGCCTGAAACGCCCGTCAACACCCCGTCCACCCCGGGCGGGTTACCGCCACGGCGGTTTCCCGCCCGCCCGGAACGCAGCGGACACCCCGGATCTACCGGTAGATCAGCTGCATGACTTCTTCCCCCTCCTCCGTTCCCGGCCGGGCGAGATCCGCTCGCCCAGGACGCAGAGCCCTGCTCCTGGCGACCTCGGCGGCCCTCCTGGGCGGCATGCTGGTCCCCTTCGCCGGTGCGGGCACCGCCGGCGCCGCACCCGCACCGGGCGCCGACGCCCCACGTTTCGCCCCGCGCACCGAGAGCCACTCCGTCACCCTGATCACCGGTGACGTCGTGCGGTACGTGGACGGCCCCGGCGGCCAGGACACCGTCACCGTGGACCGCCCCGACGGCGCGAGCGGCGGCGTCCGCATCCAGCAGGCGGGCGAGGACGTGTACGTCCTGCCCGACGAGGCGACCACGCTGATCGCGGCGGGCACCCTCGACCGCCGGCTGTTCAACGTCTCGGCCCTGGTGCGGATGGGATACGACGACGAGGGCACCGGCTCTGTCCCGCTCATCGCCACCTACCCGCCCGCGCGCGCCAAGGCCCTGCCCGCCGCCCCGCGCGGCGCGAAGAAGGTCCGCACCCTCGCCTCCATCCACGGGGCCGCACTCAGCGCCGACAAGGACGGTGCGCGCACGTTCTGGGATGCCATCACCCGTACCCCGAGCGCGCGTTCACTCGACGGCCAGATCGCCAAGCTCTGGCTGGACGGCCGCTCCGAGACGCTGCTCGCCGAGTCCGTGCCGCAGGTGAAGGCCCCCGGGGCGTGGGCCGCGGGCTTCGACGGGAAGGGCACCAAGGTCGCCGTCCTGGACACCGGCGTCGACGCCGACCACCCGGACGTCAAGGACCGCCTCGTCGGCACCCGCAGCTTCGTCCCGGGCGAGGAGGTCGACGACAAGAACGGCCACGGCACCCACGTCGCCTCCACCATCGCCGGATCCGGGGCGGCGTCCGACGGCGCGAACAAGGGCGTCGCCCCGGCGGCCGACCTGCTCGTCGGCAAGGTCCTCGGCGACGAGGGCTCCGGCGCGGACTCCGGGATCATCGAGGCCATGGAGTGGGCGAAGGCCGAAGGGGCCGACGTCGTCTCGATGAGCCTCGGCTCCCCGGTGCCCGACGACGGCGCCGACCCGATGTCCCAGGCCGTGAACTCCCTCTCGGCGGACGGCGGTCCGCTCTTCGTCATCGCGGCCGGCAACGCGTACGGAGCGGGCACGATCGGCTCGCCCGGATCGGCGGAGCAGGCGCTCACCATCGCCGCCGTCGACAAGCGGGACGGCCGCGCCGACTTCTCCTCCATGGGTCCGCTCGTCCGCTCCCACGGCCTGAAGCCCGACCTGTCGGCCCCCGGCGTAGACATCAACGCCGCCGCCTCGCAGTCCGTCCCCGGCATCGAGGGCATGTACCAGTCGATGTCCGGTACGTCGATGGCCACGCCCCATGTCGCGGGCGCCGCAGCCATTCTGAAGCAGCGTCATCCCGACTGGACCGGTCAGCGCATCAAGGGCGCGCTGATGACCTCGTCCAAGAAGCTGGACGCCTACACCCCGTACGAGCAGGGCACCGGTCGCCTCGATGTGAAGGCGGCCATCGACACGACGATCGAGGCCACCGGATCGGTTCCCGTCGCCTCCTACGCCTGGCCGCACAGCCCGTCCGACGAGGTCGCCGAGCGCGCCGTCACCTACCGCAACTCCGGCGACACGGACATCACGCTGAACCTCGCCACCGACACGGAGGAGGCGGCCTACACGCTCTCCACCGACACGCTGACCGTCCCGGCCGGCGGAACCGCCGAGGCGGTGCTGTCGCTGGACCCGGCGAAGGTCGCCGACGACACCACCTTCTCCGGCCAGGTCGTCGCCACCGACGCGGCGGGCGCGACGGCCGCGCACACCGGCTTCGCGCTCACCAAGGAGAAGGAGCTGCACGACCTGACGCTCAAGCTCCGCGACCGGTCGGGCGAGCCGATGGACGGCCTGGTCGTCCTCGGCGAGCTGGGCGATCCGCAGCTCGGCCTCGTCCAGGTCAGCGGCGGCGAGACCACCCTGCGCCTGCCGCCGGGCAACTACACCGCCTGGGCCTCCGTCGACATCGACGGCGACCGCCCCGACTCCAAGGCCGTCGCGTTCCTCGCGGCCCCCGAGACGATCCTCACCGGCTCCACCACGGTCACCCTCGACGCCTCCAAGGCCCGCAAGGTCAGCGTGCGCACCCCGAAGGAGACGGAGACCCGCCAGCTCCGCTACGACATGGCGCGCACCGCACCTGACGGCACCGTCCAGCGCGACGCCTACCAAATACCACTGACCTACGACCAGTTGTGGGCGAGCCCCACCAAGAAGGTGAAGGAGGGCGACTTCAGCTTCCTGACCCGCTGGCGTCAGGGCGAGGAACTGCTCGACGTCGAGGCCGACGGCCGTGACGTGCCCGTCCACGTCCAGAGCGGTGCGGCGATCGCCGAGGACCGCGGGCAGAAGCTGAAGGCGGTGTACGCGGGCCGGGGCGCACCGGCCGACTACCGGGGCGTGAACGCACGCGGCAAGGCTGTCGTCATCACCCGCAGCGCCGGTGTCGCTCCCGCCGAACGCCTCGCGGCCGCGCTGGCCGCCGGGGCCGAGGCCCTGTTCGTCGTCAACGACGAGCGCGGTGTGGCGATGGAGAGCTACACCCCCTACGGCGAGGAGACCACGATCCCCGTCGCCTCGGTCCAGAAGTCCGCGGGCGAGGACCTGATCAGGGCCGCGCAGCGCGGCAAGAAGATCGAGATCGACCAGAAGAGGTTCGCGGACTACCTCTACGACCTGGTGGACCGCCACGACGGCGCGATCCCCGACCGCTCGCTGGCCTTCGCCCCCTCGCCCCGTCAGCTCGCGGAGGTGGAGAACACCTTCTACGGCCACCGGAAGACGCTCGGCGGCGGCTACCGCTACGACATCCCGGACTACGGGCCCGGCCTCGGCTTCGAGGAGTACGAGCAGTTCCCGGACGTCCGCACCGAATGGGTCAACCCGCTGCCGGGCGACTCGTTCTGGTACGAGAACCACTCGGTCCTCAACGCCGAGCAGTCCGACCGGGCGCACGAGATGCGCAGCGCCGAGCTGGACTACCGGGCGGGCGAGGACTACCGCGCCGAGTGGTTCGCCCCGGTGACCCGCCCCCGCCTCGGCACCGGCTACTGGGGTCCGTTCCGCACGGTCAACAACGACCTCCAGTTCAACATCACGCCGTGGACGGACGCCGGCGCGGGCCACTCCGGCTCGATGCCCGAGAACGAGTACGACACCACCTCGTACGCCTTCTACCAGGGCGACACGGAGCTGAAGAAGGGTGCGGGCAGGGCCGGTTACATCGGTGATCTCCCGGCCGAGAAGCAGCCCTACCGCCTGGTCATCGACTCGCGGCGCGACGCGGAGACCTGGAAGACGTCGACCCGTACGCACTCCGAGTGGGGCTTCGTCTCCGGTGCGCCGGCCGAGGGCGGCCCCCACCAGGCCGACATCCCGATGCTCCAGCTGGACTACGCCGTCGACACCGACCTGGCCGGCGACGTCCGGGCCGGGCGCACGACGGAGATCGGCCTCACCTCCGGCACCCAGGAATGGCTGCCGGGCGCGGTGAAGGCGAACAAGGCTTCGCTGTCGGTCAGTTACGACGACGGCAAGCACTGGTCCAAGGCGGACCTCCGCAAGAAGAGGACCGGCGAGTGGATCGCGAAGTTCCGCACCCCGTCGAAGGGAGCGGCCTCGGTCTCGCTCAAGGCACACGCGGAGGGCCCCGGCGGGCTCGTCGTCGACCAGGAGATCATCCGGGCCTTCGGCCTGAAGTGACCTTCTGAAACCGGGTCCCGCACTTCCGGGGGAGTGCGGGGCCCGGTGCGTCAGCCCCCGGCCGCAACGACCGCGGGCGCCCGTCCGAAACGGGCCAGCAGATGCCAGACCCGCTTCAGGTCCTGCGCATCGTGCAGGCCGGCCCGTACCGCGTCGCCGATGATCCGGGCGTCCAGCCACCCGTCGACCGCCAGCATCGAGCCGAGGGCCACGAACTCGGGCCCCCGGTAGCCGGGATGGAGCCGCAGCTCCTCCACGGAGAGCCGGAACCCGGGGTGCCACTCGACGGGGCACGGCAGCCGGTGGGCCGCCGCCTCCACCTCCGTACCCCGGAACACCGGATCCAGGACCAGCGCCTCCACGTCCCCGTCGAGCCGGACCGGGGCGTGGATCTGCGCCTCGATGTAGTCGTCCAGGGCGTCTCGGTGGTCCGCCGCCGCCAGCTCGACCAGTCCCGACATCCGGGCGGCGACCCCGAAGTGCACGGGCTCCGTGGCGCTGTCCGGATAGCAGAACGTGGCCGCGGCGAGGACGTCCGCCGCCAGCCTGAAATGCGCGGACCCGAACCGGGGCGCGCCGCCGAACGGGTTCCGCCGGACGTCCAGTGCCCCGTAGACGGGCCGCTCGTCCGCCCCGGCCCGGTCGTACGCGCCGCCGAAGATCCGGCTCTCCCAGCGCCACCGCTCACCGCCGGGGTACGCGGTGAGCCCGCCGTTGCCGGTGCCGGTCACGAACTGGGAGACGTACAGACCGTCCTCGCCCAGCCGCTCCAGGATCGGCCGCCCCGCCACCGTACGGTCGGGGTGGAAGCTCAGGGTGACGCCCGTCCCGGCCCTCAGCGGATCACCCGAGGACAGCGACGCGACGTGCGCCAGCGCCCGCCTGCGGAACGGGGAGAGCGGGGGATCGGGGTTCATCGCGCCAGTGTGCCCGGACGGCGTCCGGGGGTGCACGTGAATAGCCGCGCCGTCCGGTGCGGTTGGATGAGCCCATGAGCGTTCACGACGTGGCCCGCACGCTGCCGGGCATATCCGCCCTTACCGACCTCTGCCGTTCCCTGGCGATGCTCGACGCGATCCTGTGCCCCGAGTGGGACCACCGCTGGCACGGCTTCGACTCCCAGTGGTCGCCGACCGAGGCGATGGCCTCCATGCAGGACGGGGCGGGCGGGGAGTACTCCATCGTCTTCTCCGCCGACGGCGCCTACGCGCGCGGTTTCGACCACGAGTCGCCGATGAGCCCGTACGTGGACGACGTCCCCTGGCCCGGGGTGCTCGACGAAGTGCCCGCCGTGTTCCGGCGCTACGTGGACGAGCCGTCGTTCAGCGACGAGTTCGGGATGCCCGTCGTCACCGCCTGCCTCTGGCGCGAGAGCGGGGACGACCGCTGGCGGGCGGGGGCCGTGGAGTTTCCGGAGGACGGGGAGGACTCCGACGGTGCGGACGGGCTCTTCCAGCTCCTCGTCATCGGGACGCCCGAGTCGTACCAGGAGTGGGCCGAGGACTACTTCGAGAGGGCCGTCGACCTCGAAGCCGTACGCCATGTCTACGCGCTGCGACCGCTGACGGACGAGGTCGTCGCCGCGATCAATCCGGAGCGCGTACCCGCCGAACTGGCCGAGGACATCAAGGAGATCGGGTACCCGGTCGGCGCGGGGGAGTGAGCCGGTGAGCGCTCCGGGGCGGGTAGTGGACCATCGCGTAGAAGCACACACGGTGACGCTACCGGGCCGGCCCCCGGGGGCAGCCCGGCAGGCCCGGGCGGGGCTCTCCTCCTCCTCCCCCCCCCCGCGTTCGGGAGGGCCCCGCCCGGGCCCGTGCTCACTTTCCGCTCTGCAGGGCCTTCCACGTGGCCGGGCCCACCTGGCCGTCGACGCCCAGCTTGCGGGTCGTCTGGTAGGTGCGCACCGCCGTCTCCGTGGTCGGGCCGAAGCCGCCGTCCACGCCCACGGTGCTGCCGAGCGCCGCCGTCAGGGACCGCTGGAGCCGCTTGACCGCGTCGCCCGAGCTGCCCTGCTTCAGCAGCGGGGTCGTGCCGGCCGACAGCAGGGCCGTCCAGGTCTTCGGGCCGACCGTCCCGTCGGCGCCCAGGGAGCGGGCCCGCTGGAACGCCTCCACTGCGCTCTTCGTGGTCGGGCCGAACCGGCCGTCCACCGTGCCCGGCTGGTACTTCTGCTCGGTCAGCAGCTTCTGTACGGCGGTCACCTGCGGGCCCGACGAGCCGGACTGCTGGGTGGAGTAGAGGGGGAACGTCAGACCGTCGCCGCCCGTGCCCGGGTCACCGCCGATCAGCTCCATGTAGTAGTTCCAGTCCCAGTTGGGGCCGGGGTCGGTGTGGTCGTTGCCGGGCACCTCGCTGTGGCCGACGATGTGCGCCCGGTCCTTCGGGATGCCGAACTTCGCGCTGAGGTGCGAGGTCAGCGCGGCCGACGAGCGGTACATCGCGTCGGTGAACCACGCCGGCTCGTCGACCCATCCCTCGTGCTCGATCCCGACGGACGAGGCGTTGGCGCTGCGCGCGTGCCACGCCGTGTCCTTGTCCCGGACCGTCTGGGTGACCTCACCGTCCGAGGAACGGATCACATAGTGGGCGCTGACCTGGGACGCCGGGTTCTGGAACCAGCTGATGGAACCCGCGTACGAGCCCTGGGTGACATGCACGACCACCTTGTCCACGGTCGCCGTACGGTTGACGGCGAAGTTCGCGGAGTTGGCGGGCACCCAGCGAGCCGAGGGGTAGTCCTCGCTCTGCGCGTAGACGTCGGACGCCGACAGCGCGTCCTTGTCCGGGGCGACCGGCCGCGAGGGCACGAGCACCTCCTCGCCGCCGGCCACCGTCGCGGCCACGCCTTCGGCGAGGAACGTGAACACCGCGTCCGCGTACAGCGCCGCGGTCGGCTCCTCGGCGGCGCTGTAGCGGGCCACCGCCGGATACCAGGCGTTCACGTCCCGGCGCTCGGCGGCGTCCAGGCCCAGCGCGTCGGCGTGGTCGCGCAGGACGGCCGCTCCGCCGAGGATGTTGGCCGTCGTGTCCCGGCGCAGCCGGGCCGCGCTCTCGCCGGTCAGTTCGGCGGCCTTCTCCAGGGACCGGTTGGCGGGGTTGCTCGCCAGGTGCATCACGCCGTAGCCGTTCGCCTGGCTGGGCTCTCCGCCATGACCGTTCAGCCGGGACTCGCCGTAGCCGACGGCGGCCAGCAGATCGCGGGGTACGCCGTATTCCTGGGACGCTTCGGCGAAGGCGCGGTTCATCGGGTCGGCCGTGTCCGCCCGAGGGGCGGCGTTCGCCGGGTGCCCGGTGGCGAGGAGGGCCGTGGCGGTGAGGGCGGCCACGGCACAGGCACGGGCCCGGGTTCGGGCGGCGGTGCGGAGGGGCATGGGGGCTCCTGCTCTGTCGGTGGACGAAAAAAGCCCTCGGGCCCGGGTGGGCCAGAGGGATACCGATCCCGGCCAGGCTATCGACCTGAGCGGAGCATGACAAAGAGGCAGGTTGCCGATCCTGGTGGCAACATCCTGCAAATTCAGGGCAGTTGGCTGAACGCTGGGCCTGTCGGGTGACGTTGAGTGTCACCCGACAGGGGTGTCGGCACCGGTTGACGCCGGGCCGGGCGCTACCAGCGGTCGCGGTGGATGACGTCCGCCACCGGGCGCCGCCGGACGGGACCGAAGTTGCCGGCGGGCCACCCCACCGGAACGGCGGCGAACGTCGCCATGTCCTCCGGGATGCCCAGCTCCTTCTTCCACTCCTGCTCCAGCATCAGATGCCAGATGGTGATGTTCGCCGCGAGCCCCAGCCCCCGGGCCGCGAGCAGCAGGTTCTGCACCCCCGGGTAGACGCAGGAGCCCTCGGCCAGCGCCTGGAAGCGCGTCTGCGTGTCCATCATGTGCTGCGTGCCCGCCGGTCCGAGCGCCTGGGCCGAGGCCGCCAGACCCTCCTCGTCCAGGCGCGGCTCGGGGAACCGGTAGCACGGGATGATCAGCACCGGGGTGTCGGCGAAGTGGTCGCGCTGATGCTCGATCGCCGCGACCATCCGGCCGTACGCCGCCTCGTCCATGCCCTCGGGGGCGTACTTCCCGGTCGTCGCCAGATACGCGTCCACGCATCGCTTCCACAGCGGGGCGAGCCGCGCCATCACCTGGCGGTCGGTCACCACCACGTATTCGTAACACTGCATGTTGCCGCCGCTGGGTCCCCAGACGGCGGCCTGTATCAGCTGCTCGACCGTCTCCTCCGGCACCGGGTCCGGCTTGAGGCGGCGCATGGCGCGCATGGTGGACATGGTGTCGAAGAGGGCGGGGCCGCCGAGGGCGGACGGGTCGGCCTGGACTGTTTCCATGGTCATGATCGCGGAGTTTACGGTCCGGGCCGGTGCATCGTAAGGGTCGGACCGGAGTCCTCTCACCGTCGCCGCCGTGCGATGCCCCGTGGAAGCGAGTGCGTCTGCCGTACAATGACTGACCAGTCAGTCATTTGATGGAGGGCTCACGAAATGGCCAAGAGAGTCGACTCGGTGGCGCGCCGGCACATGATCCTTAAGGCCGCCGTGCGGGTGTTCGCCCGGCAGGGGTTCGCCGCGACGCGGGTGGACGACGTAGCCGCGGAAGCGGGCGTCGCCAAGGGCAGCGTCTACCTGTACTTCGACAGCCGGGACGCCTTGCTCGTGGCCGCATTCGAGGAGTACGCGGCGCATTCACAGGCGGTGATCCAGCAGGCCCGCGGGGGTGCGGGGGACGGGCTGGAGCGGCTCGCCTCGCTGGTGCGGTCGGTGGTGGACATGGTCGCGGCGGAACCCGAGCTCGCCCGGATCCTCGTCGACCTGTGGGCCGCCCGGCGGCAGGGGGAGGCCTCCGGGGTGGACGTCCCGGCCGTGTACCGCGAGTACCGCGCGGTGATCGCCGAGCTGCTCGCGGACGCCGAGGCCGAGGGGATCTCCCGCGCGGGAGTGGGCGAAGGCCATGCGGCCGTCGTCGTCGGGGCGATCGAGGGCTGCGTGCTGCAGTGGATCGTCGATCCCGCGCTGCCGATCGCGGAGCTGGCGGCGCCGATCGTCGACGTATGCGTCGAGGGACTGCGCCGCAGGGGTGCGGCGTGAGGACCGCGGGGGTCACGACGGCCCGGTGGCTCGACGCGCAGTTGGTGGCTCCGGAGGCCGAGCGGGGTGAGCGGATCGTCTGCTACGCGGGTGCGCTCGCCGGTGCCGTGTTCGCGACGGTCCTCGCTCTGCGCGCCCAGCACACGTGGTTGCCGCTGACCGTGATCGCCGTGGTGGCCTTCGATCTGTTCGGTGGCACCGTCGTCAACGCCACGCGGTCCGCCAAGCGCCGGTTCCACCGCCCGGGACGCTCCTGTCGGCACCACCTCGGGTTCGTGGCCGCCCATGTCCAGCCGTTCGCCCTGGCTCTGCTCGTCCCGGGGTTCGGCCTGCTCTCCGCCTCGATCGTCTACGCGCTCACGCTCGGCGGGGCCGCCATGGTCCTGATCGCCCCCCGGGATCTGCGGCGCCCCGTCGCTTTCGCTGTCTGCGCCCTGGCGATCACGGTCGCGTCGGCCTCGGTGGCCGTCCCCGGCGAGTTGGCCTGGTTCGCCCCCGTGCTGGTGATCAAGCTGCTGCTGGCCCACCTGCTCCCGGAGGACGCGGGGCGGTGACCTTCCGCCGCCGCCCCGCCGCCCCGCCGTCTCAGCTCCGAGTCAGCCGCACGACCGGGATGTCCCGCTCGGTGCCCGCCTGGTACTCCCCGTAGCGCGGGAACAGCTCCACCAGACCCGGCCAGACCCGCGCCTTCTCCTCGGCGGGCAGCGTCGCCGCGACGGCCCCGAACCGCTCGGTCTGTACCCGGAGTTCGACCTCGGGGTTCGCCTGGAGGTTCAGATACCACAGCGGCGGCCGGTCCGAGCCGCCGTTGGACGCCACGATCAGATAGTCCTCGCCGTCCCGCCCGTACATCAGCACCGTGCGCCGCACCGTCCCGCTGCGCCGGCCGACGTAGTCCATCAGCAGGCAGGGCACTCCCAGCTGGGTCGTGCCCTTCGTGCCGCCGGAGGACTCGTACAGCTCGGCCTGCCGGGCGACCCAGTCGGCGGGGCTCAGCGAGACCTCCGCATTGCCGTCCTGCTCGGCCGTCATGGGTTTCTCCTTCGCTCGTGCCGTCCCGTACGGGCTGGGTCCCCCCCATCCTGGCATCCACCCGTCGCCACACCCGTATTCGTACACCTGGACAGCCCTCCCACCGCACGGGGGAACGCGGACCGGGAACCCGGCGGGGAAGGCGTATAAAGGGTCCTTCCGGAGCAGCCGGCGTCCCCCGATGGCCCCTCCCTCCACCTCCCCTCACACGCGGCCGGCGTCACCGCGTCACCGAGCCCAGGAGAGCCGAATGAGCACTTCGGAAGAGATCAGCACGCTGCTGGTGACGAAGTTCGGAACCGACCCCGAGGCCATCCGCCCCGATGTTCCGCTGCACCGGCTGCGGCTGGACTCCCTCGCACTGGAGGAGTTGCGGCTGCACATCGAGGACCGGCTGGACGTGGACCTGGAGGACGTCGCGCTCACCTCGCGCGACACCGTCGGCCGCCTCGTCGAGGCCGTGGACGGGAAGGTCTCCGCATGAGCGCGGCCACCGCACCGACCTACCGCCGGGCCCCGCTCGCCCCGTTCGCCGCCGCCGTCACCGGCGTCGGCCTGGTCACCTCGGCCGGTACGGGCGTGGACGCCGCCTGGCACGGCGTCACCGAGGGCCTCACGCCGTCCGCCGCCGCCCGGCCCGAACTGGCCGACCTGCCCTGCGACTTCTTCTACTCCGTCACCGACTGCGACCCGGTAGCCGTCCTCGGGGTGGCCGCCCAACGGCTGATGGACCGCTTCGCCCAGCTCGCCGTCATCGCCGCCCGCGAGGCCGTCGCCGACGCCGGGCTCGACCCGGCCGTCTGGGACAGCGGCCGGGTCGGCGTCGTCATCGGCTCCGCCCACGGCGGCCTGCCCTTCTACGACGAGCAGGCCGCCGCCCTCGCCGGGCGCGGCCCCCGCCGGGTCTCCCCGAAGCTCGCCCCCCTGAGCGTCGTCAACGGCGCGGCCAGCAGCGTCAGCCTGGACCTCGGCGTCCACGGCCCCAGCCAGGCCGTCTCCACCGCCTGCTCATCCGGCACCGTCGCCGTCGGCACCGCCCACCAGATGCTCCGCTCCGGGGCCTGCGACATCGTCATCACGGGCGGCGCGGAGTCCACCTGCACCCGCCTCCTGATCGCCAGCGCCTGCAGCCTCAAGGCCGTCTCCACCCGCCGCGAGGACCCCGCCGCCGCCTGCCGCCCCTTCGACACCCACCGCGACGGCTTCGTCGTCGGCGAGGGGGCGGGCCTGCTCGTCCTCGAACACCCGGACCACGCCCGCGCCCGGGGCGCCACCGTCCGCGCCCACGTGAACGGTTACGGGGCCTCCAGCGACGCCCACTCCGCCGTCGCCCCGGACCCGGACGGCCTCGGCATCGAGCGCGCCCTGCGCGCCGCGCTCGCCGACGCGGGCCTCTCCCCGGCCGACGTCGGGCACGTCAACGCCCACGGCACCTCGACGCTCTCCAACGACCTGATCGAGGCCTCCATGCTGCGCCGGGTCCTCGGTGAGAGCCCCCTGGTGACCTCCACCAAGGCGATGACCGGGCACACCCTCGGCGCGGCGGGCGGCATCGAGACCGCGCTCACCGTGCTCGCCCTCCAGCGCCAACTGGTGCCGCCCACCGTCAACCTGGACGTCCCCGACCCGGAGATCCCGATGGAGGTGGTCGCCAAGGAGGCCCGCGCCGCAGCTTTCGACTGCGCCGTCAAGACCTCGCTCGGCTTCGGCGGCCACAACGCGGCCCTCGTCCTCACCAGGGCCTGAGCGGAAGGGAACCCACCAGCACATGCCCGAGGAGATCATCCGGACCCTGTCGGTCGACGGAGTGCGCTACGGCTACCGCGTCCTGCCGCACTCCCGCCCCGGCGGCGCCCCCGCCACCGAACCGACGCTCATTCTCGGCGGCGCGCTCCAGGGCATGTTCGGCTGGCCCCAGATGGACGACCACCTGGGCCCCGCCGCCGACGTGGTCACCGCGGACCTGCCCGGCATGGGCAGCGCCGACCCGCTCCCGCCCGGACCCAGCGCCGATCTGCTGCGCCGGGCCGTCCTCGGCATCGCCGACGACCTCGGCGCCCCCCGGCTCAACGTCTTCGGCTTCTCCTACGGCACCGCCATCGCCTTCGGCTTCGCCCGCCGCCACCGGGAGCGGGTCGCGCGCCTGGCCCTCGGTGGCGTACCGGTCCACATCGACGCGGCCCAGGTCGCCTGCTGGGAGCGGGCCCGGCAGCAGCTGGCCGCCGGGGACCGCGAGGGCTTCGCCGCGACGGCGGCCGATGCGCTGATGTGTCTGGATCCGGAACGGCCGGTGCACAGGCGGGAGTTGGCGCGCCGCTATGTGCGGCGCTCCTTCCTGCACGCGCTCACCCACTCGCCGCACGCGGCGGACTCCCTCTACCGGGCGTTGGCCGACCGGCCCGACTTCACCGGTGGGCTCAACGGCGTGCCGGCGCTGGTCTTCGCCGGAGAGCACGACACGGTGACCTCGCCCGCGCGGCAGCGGGAGTTCGCCGCGACGATCGAGGGGAGCCGCTTCCTGACGATCGAGGAGTCGGACCACTGGGTGGTCCTGGAGCGGGCCGATGAGGTGGCCTCGCTGGTCTCCCGGTTCTTCACCGGGCGGGAGCCGGCGGCCGGAGAGACGGGTGCGCCCGGCCCGGCCGGCGCCGTCACGCTGCCGCGCCAGGCCGGCGCCCCGGCCGGGCGCTCCTGAGCGCTGCCCGGTGGGGCGGACCCGAACGTCGGTCCGCCCCACCGGGTCAGCGCCCTACCAGGGCCAGAACCCGCCGACCTTGATCCGCACCACCTGCGGGTCGTGGTCGCTCGCCTGGTCGGCGAACTCGGCGTTGATGTGCACCACGTCGTAGTCGAGACGCCGGACGCCGGGGCTCGTCAGGATGTGGTCCAGCGTCTGCGAGTTGCCGTCGAAGACATAGCTGTACCGCTCGCCGACGGGCAGCGTCGTGATCAGCGGCTTCAGCGCCTTCCCCTTGGTCAGCGCCTTCATCGTCGGGGAGAACTCGAAGTCGTTGAAGTCCCCGAGCGCGACGACGTGCGCCGACCGGTCCGCCTTCAGCAGCGAGGCGACGAAGGTGTTGACCTCGACGGCCTGCTGGATCCGCTTCGTCTCCGAGGACCGCGTCGGCTCCTGGTAGCGGCCGTGCAGCGGCTGGTCGCCGCCCTTGGACGCGAAGTGGTTGCCGATGACGAAGACCGGCTTGCCCCGGAAGACGAACTCGCCCACCAGCGGCTTGCGGCTGTCCGCCCACGCCGGGCTCGCCGGGTTGATCCGGCCCGGAGACGCGGACAGCTCGACGCCCTTCCAGGTGTCGACGGCCCGCACCGCAGTGGTGGCGTCGCCGCCCGCGCGGTCGGTGAAGGAGACGCGCTCGGGGTTGTAGAGGAAGACGTTACGGATGTTGCCGCCCGGCTCGCCGCCGTCCTTGTTGTTCTCGGGGGCGATGTAGCGCCAGGCGTAGCGCGGCCCGCCCTTCGCGACGACCGCGTCCGTGAACCGCTTCAGCGTCGCCTCGGAGCCCGTAGTGCCGTCGTTCACCGCACCGTTGTCGTCCTGGATCTCCTCCAGCGAGACGATGTCGGGGGAGGACAGGTTGACCGCGACACCCTCGGCCAGGGTGTCGAACTTGGCCTGGTCGTCGCCCGCGTCGAGGTTCTCCACGTTGTACGTGGCGACCGCGAGCTCGTCCTTCTTCTGCTTGCGGGTCACCTCGCGCCGCAGCTTCTTGTCGACGACCGTGCCCAGCTCGGTGGCCTGCACGTTGTAGCCGCCGTAACTCGCGTAGTCGAGGACGCCGGTGGTCCGGCCCTTCAGCACGTCCCCGACGTTCGCCGTGGGGATCGGCCGCGCCGGGTCCAGCGACATCACCTTGAGGCGGCCGGTGTTCTGGTCCTCGTACGAGGCGTAGAGCGTGCCGCCGCGCCGGGTCGGGTTCTCCCGCGGCTTGACCGTCACCCAGATCTCGTCGTACGCGGTCGTCGCCCCGGTCACCCGGGTGTCGGCGAACGTGACGCGGGAGCCCTCCAGCGCCTCGTACAGGTCCAGCGCGTACCGGGCGGGGTTCAGCGGCAGTGCGTCGATCGCCCCGCCGTCCGCCGTGGGCACGTAACGGCCGGGCACCGTGCGGGCGTCGAGGACGACCGGGGCGGGCAGCGCGTCGCCCGAGGAGACCACGGTGGTACGGGGCGCGGTGATCTGGGTGAGCGACTGGGTGCCGGTGCCCGGGTAGTACTCCGCGACCTTGCCGCTGACCAGGACCGCGTCGCCGACCTTGACGGTGGGGGCGGTGGAGCCGGTGTAGACGAACAGGCCCTCGCCGGTGCGCGGGTCGCCGTCGGGCGCGGTGTCCTGGATCCAGAAGCCGCGCGAGCCGCTGGTCCGGACGCCGGTGACGATGCCCGGGACGCCGGTCACCGCGGTGCCCTCCAGCGGGGAGACGCGGGTGGTGCCCTGGATGTCGTGGATCCGTACGTCGCCGGGCTCGGTGGGGCCGGGCTCCTGGGGCGGCTGACCGCCGCCGGACGTCTCCCCCTTGGTGTTGACCGGGGTGGTCGCGCCCGCGGTGAGGTCGGCGGCGTTGTCGTCGGTGTCGGCGAGCGAGGCGGCCCGCGCGACGGAGGCGGTGGCCGAGGCGCCGGGGACCGGGCCGCTGCCCTCCCGGACGACCGCGGAGCCGTAACCGACCAGATCCACGATCCGGGTGTCCGCCGCGCAGTCCGCCGCCGACTTGCAGGTGAGGGGGGCCGTGCCGGAGACCAGGGCGACGGTGCCGCTGCCCGCCGCCATGGCGACGGCGCCGGTGGCGTCAGCGGTGGGCAGGGCGACCGTTCCGCCGGTGCCCGCGGCCTGCGCGACCAGGTAGCGGCCGCCGGGCGCGATGGACCCGGACAGCTCCGAGACCTGCCACTGCGATCCGGCCGAGGGGCTGCCCGGCAGGTACTGGACGCTGAGACCGCCGACCTCAAAGGGCGCGGAGCCGGCGTTGGCCAGCTCGATGAAGTCCCGGGTCAGCGTCGCGCCGGAGTTGCCCCCGCCGCCGTACACCTCGGAGATGACGGCGGTGGCGGACGGCGCCGCCTGGGCGGCGGGCAGGGCGGTCACCGCGAGAGCGACGGCGACGGCGCCGGTCAGCAGGACGGAACCGGATCTGTATATCTGCACGGGAGGTGCCCCCAACTGAACTGAGTAGTAGGGGCAAAAGCTATGCGCGTAGAACGGGGCATGACAAGGCATCATCGGTTAATTCCCGGCATCGACCGGATGGCCGACGGGCCTTCCCGGTCCCGCGGAGCCCGCCGTGCGCCCGCTTCGTACGTCCGTCATGCGCCTGTCACGTGCGGCAACAGTGGGGCAACGCCCCCTGCTGAGACAGCCGTCCACCATGCGGTCAGTGGTTTGACCGGGTTACGCCGTTCCGGCTACGTTGCGCGCCATGCAGCGATCCGCACACCTGACGACGCGAGGTCATGTCGACCTGAAGCGCGTGTGCTCCGCGGCGTGTCATCGGGCCTGAACGCCACCCGCCCCGCCGCGACCGCCACCGGAGCACTTCCGGTGCGCGCACCCGGGGCAACCGTTCCACGGGAGAAGCCGAACCCTGGCCGGCCCTGCGCCGGCGGGCCCTCGGCACGAGGCTCCGTCCGGACGCCTTCCCGCACGGCCCGCTGCCATTGAGGACCTGTGAAGACACCTGTGAAGCGTCCGCCCGTGCCCGCCCGCCGCCCCGCCCCGCTGCGCCGCTCGGACATCCCGGCCGGCCGGCCCGCCCGCCGGACCCCCGGCACCGGCTCCGTGCTGAGCGCGATCCTCGACCACGGGCCCGTCGCCCGGTCCACCGTCGCCCGGCTCACCGGTCTCTCCCCGGCGGCGGTGACCGGCCACGTCGGGCAGTTGCTGGCGCGCGGGCTCGTCCGGGAGGGCGCGGAGACCGCCGGACCCAAGGGGCTCGGCCGCCCTCACATCCCCGTCGAGATCGACACCGGCCGCTATCTGGTCGCCGGGGCCCATGTCGCCGTCGCGCACTCCACCGTCTCGCTGATGGACCTGCGCGGCCGGATCGTCGCGGAGGACCGACAGCCGCACGCCATCGGCGCGAGGGGCCCGTACGCCACCGTCCCGGACGGCTCCCCGCGCGGTCTGGCCACCGGGCCCGCCCTGCTGCGCGACCTCGCCGACCGGCTGCCCCGGCTCGTCGATGCGCACGCCGCCGGCCGCACCGTCCTCGCCCTCGGCTTCGCCACCGGGCACCGGGTGGACCCGGCAGCCGGAGTCGTCGTCGAGCATCCGCACCTGGGCTGGCGGGACGTCCCGGTGCGCGCGATCCTCGAAACCGCCACCGGCCTCCCGGTCCATGTGGACAGCCACTCCCGGGCGTTGGCCCGCGCCGAGCAGCTGTTCGGCGAGGCGTCGACCCGGGTCAGCACGGTCCTGCTCTTCGTCGGGGCCGTGGTGGACGCGGCGTTCGCCAGCTCCGGGAGCCTGCACCTGGGCCCCCGCTCCGGCGCGGGCAGCGTGGCCCATCTGCCCCTGGGATCAGGCGGATCGGGCGGGGCCGAGCGCTGTTCGTGCGGTCGCGCCGGCTGCCTCCAGTCGGAGGTCTCGGAGCGGGCCATGGTACGCCGGGCCGCCGAACAGGGCCTGCACGTCGGCTCGTTCACCCAACTGCTCGACGGGGCCCTGGCCGGGGACGAGCGGGCGCTCGGGCTCTTCCGCCGCCGGGCCCTGCTCGTCGGCCGGGCGGCGGCCCTGCTGCTGGACATGTTCGACCCGGAGGTCCTCGTGGTCGTCGAGCCGGGAGCCGGCCGCATACCGGAGTGCCTGGCGGACCTGCGGGCCGAGGTGGCCCGCCGCTCCTGGGTCTGCGACGACCCCGAGCGGGCCGTGGTGCCGAGCAGCTTCACCGGATCGGTCCTGGCCACCGCAGGCGGCGCGGTGGCGCTCGGCGCTCTGTACACCGACCCGCTGGGCCCCTGGCCCGCGCTGCCCGCCGTGTCCTGAACCCCACCGCACGCCCGCTCCCCGGACCACACGGAACCCGACTTAATTCAGAACGTTGCATTGTTGACCGGCCGGAAGGCCCGACGGGACAATGGATTCATGACCAGCCGACAGCCTATTCAGCAGAGCGTGCCCCGCGCGGCACGCCGCTGTCGCGCGGCTGCGCCGGTGAGGATTTTCTCCCGGCCCTGTCGTCGTCGCTCCTGTCCGGGTTCTCGATAACACCCCGCTGAATTCCGGGCGGATCGCGTAACAGGCCGATCCCCGCAGGGGATTTCCTTTCCTGCCGCGCGCTCTGTTCTGCCCGACCGCGCCCCCGTACCGCCGTGCGCCCATTCTCCGCGTTCCCCTCCTTCCATTCCGGGAGAGATGTTGACCGTCACCGTGCCCTCCTATGCCCCCGCCTACGCCCCCGACCGTTTCAAGCAGGTGTTCCGCCGCTACCCGGCGGGCGTGGTCGTCGTCACCGCCGACTCCGGCCGGGGCCCCGTCGGATTCACCGCCACCTCGCTCACCTCGCTGTCCCTGGATCCGCCGCTGGTCTCGTACGGCATCGGCACCACCAGCTCCTCCTGGCCGCATGTCGAGGAGGCGTTCTCCACCGTCGTCAACTTCCTCGGCGCCGACCAGGAGTCCCTCGCCCGGACCTTCGCCACCAGCGGCATCGACCGGTTCGCCGCACCGACCGCCTGGCGGCGGCTGCCGGAGGGCGAGCCGGTGCTCGACGGAGTGGCCGGCTGGCTGCGCCTGGAGACCGAGCGGATCGTGCCCGCCGGCGACCACCGGATCGTCATCGCCCGGGTCACCGACTCCTGGCTCGACGGGGACCGCAGCCCGCTGCTGTTCCACGACGGCGCCTACCACTCCCTCTGAGACCCAGGAACACACCCCATGCCTCGTCACCAGACCAACGCCCCTTCCGCGACACCCCGAACCGTGGGCCGCCGGTCCTTTCTCGCTCTCGCCACCGGAACGGTTCTCGGCCTCGCCGCCTGCTCTCCGCAGTCCAAGACCGTGGCCAGTTCCGAGCCCACCGGAAAACTCCCCCCGGGAGCCCCGCCGCCCGGAACGAAACTGACCGTCGCGGTCCGTCAGACCAGGCTCCAGCTGGAGCCGGCGGGCCTTCAGAAGGACCTCGCCTTCACCGTTTCCGAATGGCCGAACCTGAGCGCGGGACCCGATATCATCCAGGGTTTCCGGGCCCAGTCCATCGACCTCGCCTCCAACGCGGGAATTCCGCCGATCCAGGCCAAGGCCATCGGCGTCGATACGAAGATCGTCGCCGTCCAGGTGCGCCCCCGGCCCATTTACACCTTCGCCACCGCCCCGGGCTCGGACATCGCGTCGGTGGAGGAATTCCGCGGCAAGAAGATCGGCTTCTCCCAGGGCCAGGCCCAGGGTGTCGTCGTCCTGCGCGCCCTGAAGGCGGCCGGGCTGAAGAACAGCGACGTCGAACTCGTCGCGCTGCCCAGCACCCAGTTCCTCACCGCGCTGCAGTCCAAGCAGGTCGACGTGGCCCCGCTGGGCGAGCCGACCCTCACCAAGTACCTCGACCAGTACGGCAAGGACGGCGCCACCGGCCTCAAGACCGACGTGGTCGACCTGCTCACCGTGCTGTGGGCCCCGGTGGAGGTCCTGAACGACCCCGCCAAGGCCGCCGCCGTCCGCAGCTTCGTCCCGCTGTGGGCCAAGGGCCTGGTCTGGGCGTGGGAGAACACGGACGAGTGGATCGACACCTACTACGTGAAGAGCGAGGGCGTCTCCGAGGCCGACGGCCGGCGCATCGTCTCCTCCCTCCACAAGCCGCAGTTCCCCGTCAGCTGGGACAAGGCCGTCGCATGGGAGCAGGAGACCGCCGACCTGATGGCCGAAGGCGGCTTCGTACCGAAGCAGGACGTCGCCGACCTGTTCGACCGCCGCTTCGAAGGGCTGGCGGCCCAGTCCGTTCCCGCCGAGTACCGGGAGACGTCATGACCGACCTGCTGTCCACCGCCCGCCCCGGCGGTCCCGCCCTCCTCACCAAGGACGCGCCGCCCGCCGAGGACACCGCGGGCCGGGCGGGACCCGCCGCCGCGCGCGGCACCCGCAGACGGCTCGGCCCCGGACGGTCGATCCCCTTCGGCCGGCTACTCGGGCCCGTCCTGCTCGTCGCCCTGTGGTGGGTGGCCTCGGCCTCCGGCTACCTGGACCCGCGCATCCTGTCCGGTCCCGGCAGCGTCATCTCCACCGCCGCCGACCTCGTCACCACCGGACGCCTCCAGGACAACGTCCTCATCTCCCTCCAACGCGCCGGACTCGGCCTCCTCTTCGGTGTCACCGCCGGGGTGGTCCTCGCGGTCACGGCCGGGCTCAGCCGCAGCGGGGAGTACCTGCTCGACGGGCCCCTCCAGATCAAGCGCGCCATCCCCTCGCTCGCCATGCTGCCGCTGCTGATCCTCTGGCTCGGCATCGGCGAACAGATGAAGGTCACGGTGATCGCGCTCGGCGTCGCGGTCAACATGTACATCAACACCTACGCCTCGCTGACCTCCATCGACAGCCGTTACGTGGAGCTCGCCGAGGGCCTCGACCTCACCCGGTCCCAGTTCCTGCGCAAGGTCGTCGCCCCCGGCTCGCTGCCCGGCTTCTTCGTCGGCCTGCGGCTCGGCGTCACCTCGTCCTGGCTCGGACTGATCGTCGTCGAGCAGATCAACTCCACCAGCGGCATCGGCTACATGATGTTCCAGGCCCAGCAGTACGCCCAGTCCGACGTGATCATCGTGGGCCTGGTCGCCTACGGGATCTTCGGCTTCGCCTCCGACGCGGGAGTACGCGCGATCGAAAGGAAGGTCCTGTCATGGCGACGCACCCTGGCGGGCTGATCACGAAGGCCCCGCCCGCCGTCCGCACCACCCGGCTGGTACGGAGGTTCGGCGACCGGATCGTCCTGAAGGAGCTGGACCTGACGGTGGCTCCGGGGGAGTTCACCGCCCTCCTCGGCCGCAGCGGCTCGGGCAAGTCCACCCTGCTGCGGGCCGTGGCCCGGCTCGACCACACGGTCGAGGGCTCCGGTGAACTCCTCGTCCCCGAACGGGTGTCGCTCTCCTTCCAGGACTCCCGGCTGCTGCCCTGGCTCCGCGTCCTGGACAACGTGACCCTCGGCCTGCGCGGCCCAGGCGCCCGCGAGCGCGGCCTGACCGCCCTGGAGGAAGTGGGCCTGGCCGGCCGGGACCGCTCCTGGCCGCACGAGCTCTCCGGCGGCGAACAGCAGCGCGCCGCACTCGCCCGCGCTCTGGTCCGCGAACCCGAACTGCTCCTTGCGGACGAGCCGTTCGGGGCGCTGGACGCCCTGACCCGGATCAAGATGCACGGCCTGCTGCGCGAACTGTACGAGCGCCACCGCCCCGCGGTGCTCCTGGTCACCCACGACGTGGACGAGGCCGTGGAGCTCGCCGACCGGGTCCTGGTGCTGGAGGACGGTCTGATCTCCGTCGACCTCGCCATCGATCTGCCGACCCCGCGCTCCCGTCGGGACGCCCGCTTCCAGGAGTACCGCGACACCCTGCTCACCGCCCTCGGGGTCGCCCAGCCGCCCGCGGCCGCCTGAGGAGCACAGCCGCCACCCCGGGACCGGCCGCACACACCTCCCCGTACCCGCCCGGGACCCACTCCCGTACCTGCCTGGAGACACCCATGCCTTCCGCCGGACCCCGCAAGCAGCTCCACCTCAACGCCTTCCTCATGTCCACCGGACACCACGAGGCGTCCTGGCGGCTCCCCGAGAGCCCCGCCGAGGCCAACTCCGACATCGCGCACTACAAGAACCTCGCCCGGATCGCCGAACGAGGCCGCCTGGACTCCCTGTTCCTCGCCGACAGCCCGGTCCTCATGGGCGACCCCGGCCGTCGCCCCGCCGCCAAGCTGGAGCCCACCGTCCTGCTCACCGCGCTCGCCGGGGCCACCGAGCACATCGGGCTCATCGCCACCGCGTCCACCAGCTACAACGAGCCCTACAACCTGGCCCGCAGGTTCGCCTCCCTGGACCATGTCTCCGGCGGCCGGGCCGGCTGGAACATCGTGACCACCGCCGGGGCCGACGCCGCCCGCAACTTCGGCCTGGACGACACCCCGCTGCACCGCGAGCGCTACCGCCGCGCCGCCGAGTTCGTCGAGGTCTCCACCAAGCTCTGGGACAGCTGGGCGGATGATGCCGTCGTCGCCGACAAGGAGCAGGGCGTTCACGCGCTCGCCGACCGGGTCCGCCCCATCGACCACCGGGGCGAGTTCTTCCGCGTCGACGGACCTCTCAACGTCCAGCGCCCGCCCCAGGGTTACCCGCTGCTCGTGCAGGCCGGGTCCAGCGAGGACGGCAAGGACTTCGCCGCCCGGTACGCCGAAGCGGTGTTCACCGCCCAGCAGACCCTGCAGGAGGGCATCGCCTTCTACCAGGACGTCAAGGCACGGGCCGTGGCGCTCGGCCGGGACCCGGGCTCCATCAAGATCCTGCCCGGCATCGTCCCCGTCATCGGCGACACCGAGGCCGAGGCCCACGAGCTCGACGCCGAACTGGACCGCCTCATCGTCCCCGAGTACGCCAAGCGGCAGCTCGCCCTGCGGCTGAAGATCGCCCCGGACGACCTCGACCTGGACGCCGAACTCCCCGAGGACATCCCCACCGAGGACGAGATCGAGGGCGCCAAGAGCCGCTACACGCTCATCGTGGAGCTGGCCCGCCGCGAGCGGTTGACGGTGCGTCAACTCATCGGCAGGCTCGGTGGCGGACGCGGTCACCGCACCTTCGCGGGCACCGCCGTACAGGTCGCCGACACCATCGAGCACTGGTACGACAGCGGGGCCGCCGACGGCTTCAACATCATGCCCGCCGTGCTCCCCTCGGGCCTGGAGGTCTTCGTCGACCGGGTCGTCCCGATCCTCCAGGAACGCGGGCTGTTCCGCACCGAGTACACCGGCTCCACCCTGCGCGAGCACTACGGCCTGCCGCGCCCCGCCAACCAGCTCTTCGATGCAGCCGACACCACCGTCGACCGGCTCGACGCCGTCCCGGCCACGGCGGGGGCCCGGTGACGGACTGTACGGCGCACGGCGGCGCCGGAACCCGACAGCACCCGGGGACCGGCGCCGCCCGACGGCCCGACCCACGGCACGGCTGGGCACGCCGGCTGATCGGCTACTGCCTGCGCCACCGCACCGACCTCCTCCTCGCCTTCGGCGCGGCACTGGTCGCCGCCCTGGCCACCGCCGCCCTGCCGCTCGTCCTGCGCGACGTCGTGGACGGTCTCGGCGACGACACCGGCTCCCTCGCCCCCTGGATCGCCCTGCTCGCCGGGCTCGGCGCCGTCCGCTTCGGCGCGAGCTTCACCCGCCGCTACCGCTCCGGACGGCTTTCCCTCGGCGTCCAGTACGACCTGCGCAACGACGCCTTCGCCGCGCTGATGCGCCTCGGCGGCGCCCAGCAGGACGGACTGCGCACGGGGCAGGTGGTGAGCCGGTCCATCTCCGACATCACCCTCGTCCAGACGCTGCTGCAGTTCCTGCCGAACCTCACCGGCAACGCCCTGATGTTCCTGTGCTCGCTTGCCGTCATGGCGTTCCTCTCCCCGCTGCTGACCGTCGTCGCCCTCGTCGTCGGCCCCCTGCTCCACCTCATCGCCCTGCGCAGCCGCCGCGACCTCTTCCCCGCCCACTGGCACGCCCAGCAGGAGGCCGCCGAGGTCGCCTCCACCGTCGAGGCGACCGTCACCGGCGTCCGCGTCGTCAAGGGCTTCGGCCAGGAGGACCGCGAGCTGGCCGGCCTGGAGGAGCGCGCCCGGGGCCTGTTCGCCTCCCGGCTGCGGGTCGTCCGCTTCACCGGCCGCTACAACCCGGCGCTCCAGGCCGTCCCCGCCCTCGGCCAGGTCGCCGTCCTGGCCCTCGGCGGCTGGATGGCGCTGCACGGCCGGATCTCGCTCGGCACCTTCCTCGCCTTCACCACCTACCTCGGCTCCTTCGTCACCCCCGTACGCCAGGTCGCCACCCTCCTCACCGTCTGGCCGCAGGCCCGCGCCGGAGCCGAACGCGTCCTGGAGGTCGTCGACGAGGCCCCCGTCATCACCGACGCCCCGGACGCCCGCGAACTGCCCGACCGCCCGCCCGCGCTCTCCTGGAGGGGCGTCACCTTTGGCTACGGGGACGGCCCGCCGCTCCTCGACGGCTTCACGCTCGACCTCCGCCCGGGCGAGACGCTTGCCCTGATCGGCGCGGCCGGATCGGGCAAGTCGACCGCCGCCGCCCTGCTGCCACGGTTCTACGACGTCCACTCCGGCACGGTCGCCGTCGACGGCACCGACGTGACCGAACTGTCCCTCGCCTCGCTGCGCTCCCGGATCGGCTACGTTTTCGAGGAGAGTCTGCTGGTCTCCGACACCGTGCGCGCCAACATCGCCTACGGATCGCCCGACGCCACCGACGAGCAGATCCGGACCGCCGCCAGGATCGCCCGCGCCGACGAGTTCGTCGAACGGCTTCCGCACGGGTACGACACCGTCGTCGGCGAACAGGGCCTCACCCTCTCCGGCGGCCAGCGCCAGCGCATCGCGCTCGCCCGGGCCCTGGTCGGCGACCCGGCGATCCTGGTCCTGGACGACGCCACCTCCGCCATCGACGCCCGCGTCGAGGCCGAGATCCATGCCGGCCTGCACGCGGAGACCCGCCGCCGGACGACCCTGATCGTGGCCCACCGCCGCTCCACCCTGGAGCTCGCCGACCGGATCGCCGTGCTGGACGGCGGGCGCATCGCCGACACCGGCACCCTGGACGAACTCCGCTCCCGTTCCGCCCTGTTCCGTACGCTGCTGTCCACCGTCGAGCCCACGGCCAGTGAACCCGTGCCCGAGCCCCCGGCCGGCGGGGTGACCGCGGACCTCTGGCTGCGGGACGAGGCGGCCGGGGCCGACACCGACGAGTCCACGGCCGTCCGGGCCGCCCAGGCGCTCGCCGAGGCCGCCGCCACCTCCGGGCCCGGACGCGGCGGACCCGGCGGCGGGGTCCTCGGCTCCGCCCCGCCCAGCCCGGAGCTGATCGCCGGACTGGCCCGCCTCCCGCTGCCCGAGGCCGACCCGAAGGTCACCACCGAACAGGCTGTCGCCGCCGACCCCGCCTTCCACCTCGGCACCCTGCTGCGGCCCTTCCGGCGCCCGCTGGTCCTCGGGCTGCTGCTCGTCGCCCTCGACGCCGCCGCGCAGATCGCCGTGCCGGTCCTCGTCCGCCACGGGGTGGACCACGGCGTCGCCCGGCAGGCCGGGGGAGTCCTGCTGGCGGCGGCCGCCGTCGCCGGGCTGGTCGTCGCGGCGAACTGGCTGATCGGGATCGCCCAGGTCCGCACCACCGGCCGGACCGGCGAGCGACTGCTCTACACCCTGCGGGTGAAGACCTTCGCCCAGCTCCAGCGGCTCGGCCTGGACTACTACGAGCGGGAGCTCGGCGGCCGGATCATGACCCGGATGACCACCGACGTGGACGCCCTGTCGAACTTCCTCCAGACCGGGCTGATCACCGCCGTCGTCAGCCTGCTCACCGTCCTCGGCGTGCTGGTCACCCTGCTCGTCATCGACGCGGGCCTCGCCGTCGTCCTGCTCCTCGCCCTCCCGGTCCTGATCGGCGCGACCGCCCTCTTCCGGCACTACTCGGTGCCCGCCTACCGGGAGGCCCGCGAACGCGTCAGTGCGGTCAACGCCTGCCTCCAGGAGAACGTCACCGCCATCCGCCTCACCCAGGCGTTCCGCCGCGAGCAGCGCAACGCCCGCGACTTCGCCCAACTGGCCTGGGGATTCCGGGACTCACGGCTGCGCGCCCAGCGGTACATGGGCACGTTCTTCCCGTTCGTGGAGTTCCTCGGCACCCTGTCCACCGCCGGCGTCCTGCTCGTCGGCGCGGGCCAGGTACGCTCCGGCGAACTGAGCGCGGGCACCCTGATCGCCTTCCTCCTCTACGTGGAGCTGTTCTTCTCCCCCATCCAACAGCTCTCGCAGGTCTTCGACGGCTACCAGCAAGCGGTCATCGGCCTCGGCCGCCTGCGCTCCCTGATGCGCACCCCGGCCGGCACACCACAGCCCGAAAACCCCTTGAACGTAGGGCGGTTGCGCGGAGAGGTGGAGTTCGACGAGGTGTCGTTCGGTTACGCGGGCGGCGGCGGGCAGGAAGTCCTGCACGGGTTGCGGCTGCGCATCGCGTCCGGGGAGACCGTCGCCCTGGTCGGGGCCACCGGCGCGGGCAAGTCCACCGTGGTCAAACTGCTGGCCCGCTTCTACGACCCGACCGCCGGAACGGTACGCGTCGACGGCCACGACCTGCGCGACCTCGACCTGCCCGCCTACCGGCGCAGACTCGGCCTCGTACCGCAGGAGCCGTACCTCTTCAGCGGGACCGTGCGGGACGCCATCGCCTACGGCCGGCCCGACGCAGCCGACGCCGAGGTGGAGGCTGCCGCCCGGGCCGTGGGCGCCCACGAGATGATCGCCGGTCTCCGGCTCGGCTACCTCCAGCAGGTGGGGGAGCGGGGGCGGAGTCTGTCCGCCGGGCAACGGCAGCTCCTCGCCCTGGCCCGGGCCGAACTCGTCGACCCGGACGTCCTGTTGCTCGACGAGGCCACAGCCTCCCTCGACCTGGCCACCGAACGCCGGGTCGCCGCTGCGACCGACGCCCTGTGCCGTCGCCGCACGACCGTGGTCGTCGCCCACCGGCTGACCACCGCCGCCCGCGCCGACCGGGTAGTCGTCCTCGACGCCGGAGCGGTCGTCGAGAGCGGCACCCACACCGAACTCCTCGCCGCCCGGGGCCCGTACCACCGGCTGTGGGAGGCCTTCCGGCAGACCGGCGCACCGACTCCGCCCGTGAACCGCCCCGACCCCACCACACAGCTCGTCAAGGAGAGTGCAGGATGACCGAATACCGCAACCTCGGCCGCACCGGCGTCCAGGTCAGCCCCCTCGCGTTGGGCACCATGATGTTCGGTGCGCGCGGCAACACCGATCACGACGACAGCATCCGGATCATCCACCACGCCCTGGACTCCGGCATCAACTTCGTCGACACCGCCGACGTCTACTCCCAGGGCGAGTCCGAGACCATCGTCGGCAAGGCGCTGGCGGGCGGCCGCCGCGACAACGTGGTGCTGGCCACCAAGTTCCACGGGCGGCTCGGCGACGACCCCAACGAGTATGGCAACAGCCGCCGTTGGATCGTCCGTGAGGTCGAGAACAGCCTGCGCCGGCTCGGCACCGACTGGATCGACCTCTACCAGGTCCACCGCCCCGAACCCGAAACCGACTTCGACGAGACCCTCGGCGCGCTCTCCGATCTGGTCCACCAGGGCAAGATCCGCTACATCGGCACCTCCACCTTCGAGCCCTCCGCGATCGTGGAGGGTCAGTGGACCGCCGAGCGCCGGGGCCGCGAGCGCGTCGTCGCCGAGCAGCCCCCGTACTCGCTGCTGGCCCGGGGCATCGAGCGCGAGGTGCTGCCGGTGGCGCAGCGGTACGGCCTCGGGGTGCTGTCCTGGAGCCCGCTGGCGGGTGGTTGGCTGGCCGGCCGCTACCGGACGGGCGCCGAGCAGCCGGCCTCCAGCCGTGCCGGGCGCCAGGCCGCCCGGTTCGACATCGCCGCACCCGAGAACGCGGCCAAGCTGGCGGCCGCCGACGCGCTCGCCGTCCTCGCCGAGGAGGCCGGGCTCACCCTGGTCCAACTCGCCCTGGCCTTCGTGCTGGAGCACCCGGCCGTCACCTCGGCGATCATCGGGCCGCGTACCTTCGAGCAGCTGGAGAGCCAGCTCGGCGCCGACAAGGTGCGGCTGAGCCGGGACGTCCTCGACCGGATCGACGAGATCGTCCCGCCCGGCGTCAACCTGTCGGCGCGCGACGCCGGTTACACCCCGGCGGTCCTCACCGACGCCTCTCTGCGCCGCCGTTCGGCCTGACGGCGCGGGGAGCGGGCCGGGGTCACTGGCGGATGCGGTCGCGGATCCAGACCCCGGCCTCCTTCAGGACCCCGGTCCCCGTCCAGGTGCTCCCGCTGCAGGTGCCGGTCTTGAAGACGGCGCCGGAGCGGTGGTCGTCGGAGTAGTTCCAGTTGGTCCAGGAGATCTTCTTGCGCTTCATCAGGTCGAGGTAGCGCTGCGACATGGTGAAGTCGTTCGCGCCCTCGCCCGCGTAGTTCTGCGTCCCGAACTCCGTGACGAACACGGGGAGTCGGTCGGAGGCCCGGTCGAGCGCGCTCAGGTACTCCTCGCGGTGCGACGCCGCGTAGAAGTGGAAGGTGTACATGATGTTCGAGGCGCGGACCGGGTTGTTCACGACCTCCGACTCGTTGGAGCCCTCGGAGACCCCGAACGAGGACCAGGCGCGCGTCCCGACCAGGACCACCGCGTCGGGGTCCTGCGCCCGGATCACCGGAATGATCTGCTCGGAGTAGGACTTGATGGCCGACCAGCTCACCCCGGAGGGCTCGTTGGCGATCTCGTAGAGCACGCCCGGGTGGTCCTTGTACTTCTTCGCCATCGCGGTGAAGAAGGTCTTGGCCCGCGCGAGGTTCGCGTGGGGATCGCCCGGCGAGAGCATGTGCCAGTCGATCACCGCGTACATGCCGCGCGCGTGCGCCGCGTCGACGAACTTCTGCGCACGGGCGGTGAATCCGGCCGGGTCCGTCTCGTACCCGCCCTCCTGTACGTAGGTGGAGACGCGCAGCACGTCGGCGCGCCAGTCCTGGGCGAGCGCGTCGAGCGAACCGTCGGTGACGCACTGGGCGTACCACTGGGTGCCGTGCGTGCTCATGCCGTTGAGCGCGACGGCCTGGCCGGAGGCGTTGCAGAGCTGACGGCCGCAGACGGACAGCTGCCCGTTGGCGGCGAGCGGGGTGGCGGCGGTGGGAGCGGCGGGGGCCGGTGCGGCTCCGGCGCGGACGGGAGCCATGAGCGCGGTGACGACACCGAGCGCGGACGCGGCGAGCAGGACCTTGCGGGCCAGTTTGCGGCGGCCGGCCGTGGGGGTGGAGCCGGTGGGGGGATTGGTGCGCTGGTGCATGGTGGTGCTCCCTTCGGAGGGGGGTGGGAGGCGCCATGTCGGCAGAACTGAAAGTAAAGGTTCCTACCAATTGCCGTCAACGGTGAGGGAAGATTTTCCTGCCGATGAACACGCGTGGGTGGCAGAGCCCGTTGGGGCTCTGCCACCCACGCGTTCGTCCTGGGTGCGCCGCTGTGCCGCTCAGTCCTCCCGCAGCGGGTAGACCGCCAGCGAGAACGAGTGGCCTGCCGGGTCCCCGTACACCCGCACGTCCCGGGGCCCGCTGTTGCTGTCGCCAGTGTCGACGGGTCGGGCCCCCAGGGATATCGCCTCCCGCTCGGCCTCGTCGATGTCCTCACGTCCCACCAGGATCCGCAGGTGCGCCTGCTGGGAGTCCTCCGGGCGGGGCCAGCTCGGCGGGGCGTACCCGTGGTCGCGGCGGATCGCCAGCCGGACGCCGTCGTTGCCGACGATCTCGATGAAGTCGGGGTCGGTGCCGATCCGGGTCTCGGCGCCGAGCAGACCGGCGTAGAACTCGGCCAGCTCCATGGGCTCGGCACAGTCAAGGACGAGAACGCTCGTTTTCTCCACAGTCATGCGGGAACCCATACCCCCGGCGGACGCCGACACGCCGTGCCGGACCCGTCCCGGAGAACCGGAATCCGGGCCACCGGTGCGGCCGCGTCCCGGATGAGGAAACACCCCCTAAGGTGCGAACCATGGCACGGAGCGCGGCGCAGCCCGGGCCGACCGGGAGCGATGCCGCCCCGGACGGCCCCGACCCACGGCGTTGGCGGGCACTCGCCGTATGCCTGGTGGCGGGGTTCATGACCCTGCTCGACGTCTCCATCGTCAACGTGGCCCTCCCCTCCATCCGGGAGGGCCTGAACACCCCCGAGTCCGACCTCCAATGGGTGCTCTCCGGCTACGCCCTCGCCTTCGGCCTCTTCCTCATCCCCTCCGGACGCCTGGGCGACGCGCGGGGCCGCCGGGCGGTCTTCATGGCGGGACTCGCCCTCTTCACCCTGGCCTCCGCCGCCTGCGGAGCCGCCCAGTCCAGCCTGTGGCTGGTGATCGCCCGACTGGTTCAGGGCATCGCCGGCGGTCTGATCTCCCCACAGATCTCCGCCCTGATCCAGCAGATGTTCTCCGGCCGCGAGCGCGGCCGGGCCTTCGGCATGTTCGGCACCGTCGTCGGCATCTCCACAGCCGTCGGCCCGCTGCTCGGCGGCCTGCTCATCCAGGCCGCCGGACCGGAGCACGGCTGGCGCTGGGTCTTCTACGTCAACCTCCCGCTCGGCATCGTCTGCCTCCTGCTGGCCCGCCGGCTGCTGCCCGACACCCCCTCCGCGAGCCGGGTCCGCCCCCGCGACCTGGACCCGTTCGGCGTGCTGCTCCTGGGAGCCGGGGTGCTGGCCCTGCTGCTGCCGTTCGTCCAGGCCCAGCAGTGGCCCGGCAACACCAAGTGGCTCCTGCTGCTCCTGGCAGGGGCCCTGCTCGCCGCGTTCGTGGCCTGGGAATCGCGGTGCACCGGCGGACGCACCCACCCGGTCCTGGACCTGTCGCTGTTCCGGCTGCGCTCCTACTGGCTGGGCTGTCTGCTGATCCTGCTCTACTTCGCCGGGTTCACCTCGATCTTCTTCGTCACGACCCTCTACCTCCAGTCCGGCCTCGGCTACTCCGCCCTCCAGGCCGGACTCGCGATCACTCCCTTCGCCCTCGGTTCCGGAGCCGCCGCGTCCATCGGCGGCCGGCTCGTCGGCCGCTTCGGCCGCCCGCTGGTGGTGGCGGGCCTGGCCATGGTCGCCCTCGGCCTCGCGGGCACCGCCCTCGCCGTCCACCTGGTCCCCGGCACGGGAGCGGGCTGGGCCATGGCCGCGCCCCTGCTCCTCGCCGGCCTCGGCAGCGGGCTGGTCATCGCCCCGAACCAGACCCTGACCCTCGCGGAGATCCCGGTGGACCGGGCCGGAAGCGCCGGGGGCACCCTGCAGACCGGCCAGCGGGTCGGCTCCGCGGTCGGGATCGCCGCCGTCGGCGCGGTGTTCTTCGCCCAGGTCGGCCCGGACGGCTGGGCCGACGCCTACGACCACGGACTCATCGTCTCCGTCGCCTTCGTCCTGGCCGCGCTGATCGTGGCGCTGGCCGACGTGGGCGCCGACCGACGGGGCAGACGACGCACAGCGGACCGATCCACCGACGCATCGAGGAGCACGGCATGAGCGACACGACAGCGGACGCCGCGGGAGCGGACAGCGCCGGGAGCGAGGGCAACGACTCCTACGGACACAAGCCGTTCAAGCGGTCCAAGAGCCACTTCCCCGACCGGATCACGGCGGACGGCCGCGACGGCTGGCCCGTCGAACCCGGCCGCTACCGGCTCGCCGTCAGCCGGGCCTGCCCCTGGGCGAGCCGGGCCCTCGTCTCCCGGCGGCTCCTCGGCCTGGAGGACGCCCTGTCGCTCGCCGTCGCCGACCCGATCCAGGACGACCGCAGCTGGCGCTTCACCCTCGACCCGGACGGCAAGGACCCGGTCCTCGGCATCCGCCACCTCAGCGAGGCCTACGACGCCCGGCAGCGCGACTACCCCGGCGGCGTCAGCGTGCCCGCGATCGTCGACGTACCGAGCGGGCAACTGGTCACCAACGACTACCAGCAGATCACCCTCGACCTCGCCACCGAATGGACCGCCCTGCACCGCCCCGGCGCCCCCGACCTCTACCCCGAGCCGCTGCGCGCGGAGATCGACGAGGTCATGGAGGGCATCTACCGGGACGTCAACAACGGCGTCTACAGGTCCGGGTTCGCCAGCTCGCAGCAGGAGTACGAGGAGGCGTACGAGGCGCTCTTCGCCCGCCTGGACCAGGTCTCCGCCCGCCTCGCCGACCGCCGCTACCTGGTCGGCGACACCATCACCGAGGCCGACATCCGCCTCTTCACCACCCTCGTCCGCTTCGACCCCGTCTACCACGGCCACTTCAAGTGCAACCGGAACAAGCTGACCGAGGACCCCGTCCTGTGGGGTTACGTCCGCGACCTCTACCAGACGCCCGGATTCGGGGACACCGTCGACTTCGACCACATCAAGCGGCACTACTACCAGGTGCACACGGGCATCAACCCCACCGGCATCGTCCCCGTCGGCCCGGACCTCTCCGGCTGGACCACCCCGCACCACCGTGAACAGCTCGGCGGCCGCCCCTTCGGCGACGGCACACCCCCGGGCCCGGTACCGCAGGGCGAGCGGGTCACCCCGCCTGCTTCTCGCTGACCGGGGCGCTCAGCCAGAAGCAGTCGGTGGCGGCGGGGCGAGCGTGCCCGCCGCCAGCGGGGTACGGGCCAGGCGCACGCACCCCGCGGCGATCAGGGCCAGCGCCGCCAGCTCCGGCAGCAGCCACCAGCCGGTCCGCAACTCCTCCTCGAACAGCGTCACCCCGTACAGGATGCTGATCAGCGCGTCCCCCAGCGTCAGCATCGGCTGAACGGCCACCAGACTGCCCGCCTGCAGGGCGTTCTGGAGCAGGAACAGGGCGCCCACCCCGGCCGCCGCCGTTGCGTAAAGCTGCCAGGACGTCAGCAGCGCGAGGACCCCGCCGTCGTCGAGGTTCGACATCGCGTCCTTCATCAGCGCGGCGGTCAGCGCGTACCCGCAGGCGGCGGCAAGACCCAGCAGCGCCGCCCGGGGGTTGCCCCGGGTGCGGAGCGCGGCGACGATCAGCGCCGCCTCGAACAGCCCGGTCACCAGCAGCGCCGGAATCCACGCGGCGCCCTCGACCGTGTCGCTGCCCTCGACCGGGGCGGCCGCCGCCATGCCGAGCGCCAGGCCCGCCGTGACCGCCGATACCCCGGACCAGACGGCCGCGTCCGCCCGCACCCGCATCACCAGGCCGGCGACGAGCAGGGTCAGCGGCAGCTCGATCACGAAGATCGGCTGGACCACCGCGATCGGCCCGGTGGCCAGCGCGATCGCCTGGCAGACCGCCGCCACGATCACCAGCCCGATCCCCGCCAGCCACACCTTCTGCCGCACCAGACGGCCGATCAGCGACAGCCGCATCGCCTCGCTGTCGGGCACCTCCATCGCCGCCCGGCGCTGGAGCACCGAGGCGGAACCGTTGCTGAGAGCGGTCAGGACGGCGAACAGGACACTGATCACCGGCCCATCATGGCGGCGGCCCGCCCGGGGCGCGCGGCGCGGAGGGCCGGTGGGCGTAACGCACGTCCCTCGCCGACAGGCTTGGCGGACCGTACCTGTCCGCAAGCCCCGGTAGCGTGCGGACCATGGCCGCGAAGACGCACCGCACCGCCGCACACCCCGCCGTCCTCTCCCTCTCGGCGCTGAACCGGGCGACCCTGGAGCGGCAGCTCCTGCTGCGCCGGTCACCGATGTCCGCGAAGGACGCGGTCACCCACCTCCTCGGGCTCCAGGCCCAGAACACCAAGCCCCCGTACTTCCAGCTGTACTCCCGGCTCGCGGACTTCGATCCCGCGGAGCTGTCCGCCCTGATGGAGTCGCGGGAGGTGGTCCGGACCGTCTCCCTGCGCTCCACCCTCCACACCCATACGGCGGACGACGCGCTCACCCTGGGCCCCCTGGTACGGGCGCCGCGCGACCGGGAGCTGAGGGCCTTCCGGCGCGGGCTGGAAGGCGTGGACCTGGACCGGCTCGCGGCGGTGACCGAGGAGCTCGTCGAGGAGCGCCCGCGCCCGCTGGGGGAGTTGCGTGAGGAACTCCTCACCCGCTGGCCGGACGCCGACCCCCTCGCGCTCACCGTCGCCGCCCGCTGTGTGCTGCCCCTGGTCCAGGTCACCCCGCGCGGACTGTGGGGCCGCAGCGGGCAGGTCGCCCTGACCACCTTGGAGCGCTGGCTCGGCCGGTCCGCCGAACCCGCGCCCACGCTCGACGCCACCGTGCTGCGCTACCTGGGCGCGTTCGGCCCCGCCTCGGTGATGGACTTCCAGGCATGGGCGGGCCTCACCCGTACGAAGGAGGTCTTCGAACGGCTCAGGCCCCGGCTGCTCACCTTCCGGGACGAGCGGGGCGTCGAGCTCTTCGACCTCCCGGACGCCCCGCGCCCCGACCCCGACACCCCGGCCCCGCCGCGCTTCCTGCCCGAGTTCGACAACGTCCTCCTCGGCCACGCCGACCGCACCCGCGTCATCCCCGAGGTCAACAAGGGGCGCAACGGCAAGGGCAACCAGAGTTACGGGAGCGTCCTCGTCGACGGTTTCCTCGACGCCCTGTGGCGCGTCGAACGCGAGGGCGGCACGGCGGTCCTGACCGTCCAGCCACTGCGGAAGACGACCCGCGACGAGCGCGCGGAGATCACCGAGGAGGCGGCCCGGATGCTGACGGTGATGACGGACGCAACGGACCACGACATCCGGTTCGGCGCATTCCTGGACTTCGCGGACTGAGACCCGCCGGGCCGGCGGCCCGCGAGGTCAGGGCAGCAACCCCGCCCGGCGGGCCGCCACCACCGCCTCCAGCCGGGTATGCGCCCCCAGCTTCCGCATCGCGGACCGCAGATACCCCTTCACCGTCTCGGGCCGCAGCCCCAGCCGCTCGGCCGCCGCCGCGTTCGTCGCACCCGCCGCCACACACGCCACCACGTCCACCTCGCGCGGCGCGAGGCGGACCTCCCGGGCGGCGGAGGCCTTGGCCCCCGAGGCCGATGCGAGACGCCCGCAGACGTCCAGGAGCTCGTCGCGCAGTGCCGGGTCGACGACCCTCGGGGCCAGCGCGCGCAGTCCGCGGTGGGCCTCGCGCACGTCCTCCCAGGCGCCGGGCGCCGTGTCCGGATCGCTCACCTGCTCCCGGCCCGCCGCCAGCAACTGCCGTACCTCGTCCCGTACCGCGAGCGACTGCTCCACATCACGGGCCGCCGCCACCACCGCGTCGAACGTCCGGTCGCCGAGCGTCACCGGCGTACGCAGCGCCCCGTACAGCACGCCCCGCACCGCACGCCGCACGACGACGGGGACCGCGACGACCGAGCGCAGCCCCTCCGCCGCCACCGCCGCGTCGTACTCGTGGCTGATGTGGCGCGAGGAGGCGTAGTCCGTCACCGCGCAGGGCCGGGACAGCGCGATGGCCTTGCCGCCCAGACCGCTCCCGGCGGAGATGACCAGGCCCCGCAGGGCGCTGGTCTGCGCCCCGTTCAGCTCGGCGATCCGGGCGTGCCGCGCGTCCGACAGCAGACCGCCGAAGACCACGGGCAGCCCGCTCGTGCGGCGCAGCCTCAACAGCGCTGCCTGCATCTCGACCGCATCGACCGGTTCCGGCACTCCGACGCCCCTCCACCCGGCCCGCGCAGTCCCCCGGACGGGGGAGAGGACCACCCCCGTCCGGGGGTGGTGAGACCTGGGTCACTGTTTACATGATGTTAGGCGACCGGTCCGTAATGAGGAGGGCACATGTCGGCAACCAGCGCGACCGAGACGTTCCGCGCCGCCCGGGACTTCCTGCTGGAGCACCGCGAGGACTACGAGCGGGCGTACGCGGGCTTCCGCTGGCCGAGGGCGGACCACTTCAACTGGGCGCTGGACTGGTTCGACGTCATCGCCGAGAACAACGACCGCACCGCCCTGCACATCGTGGAGGAGGACGGCCGACGCACCGAGGTGTCCTTCGCGGAGATGTCCGCACGCTCCGGCCGGGCCGCCAACTGGCTGAAGGCGCAGGGCGTACGGGAGGGCGACCGGATCCTCGTGATGCTCGGCAACCAGGTCGAGCTGTGGGAGACCGCCCTCGCCGCGATGAAGCTGCGCGCCGTCGTCATCCCCGCCACCCCGCTCCTCGGCCCCGCCGACCTGCGCGACCGGGTGGAGCGCGGCCGGGTGCGCCATGTGCTGGTGCGGGACGCGGATACCGCGAAGTTCGACGAGGTCCCCGGCCGCTACACCCGGATTTCGGTGGGTGAGGAGGTGGCGGGCTGGCGGTCGTACGCGGGGGCGGCCGAGGCGCCCGGCGGGTTCACGCCCGGCCGGGAGACGGACGCCGACGAACCGCTGATGCTCTACTTCACCTCCGGCACCACCGCCAGCCCCAAGCTGGTCGAGCACACCCATGTGTCCTACCCCGTGGGCCACTTGGCGACGATGTACTGGATCGGCCTCAAGCCCGGCGACGTCCATCTGAACATCTCCTCGCCCGGCTGGGCCAAGCACGCGTGGTCCAACCTCTTCGCCCCGTGGACCGCCGAGGCCACCGTCTTCATCTTCAACTACACCCGCTTCGACGCGGGCCGTCTGATGGCCGAGATGGACCGCTCGGGCATCACGAGCTTCTGCGCTCCGCCCACCGTCTGGCGGATGCTCATCCAGGCGGACCTGAGCCAGTTGAAGACCCCGCCGCGCGAGGTCGTCGCGGCCGGCGAGCCGCTGAACCCGGAGGTCATCGAGACGGTCCGGCGGGAGTGGGGCGTAACCATCCGGGACGGCTTCGGCCAGACGGAGACCGCCGTCCAGGTCGCCAACAGCCCCGGCCAGCTCCTCAAGACCGGCTCCATGGGCCGCCCGAGCCCCGGGTTCACCGTCGAACTGCTCGACCCGGTCACCGGTCAGCCGGGGGCGGCCGAGGGCGAGATCTCCCTCGACCTGGCCGACCGCCCCGTCGGCCTGATGACCGGCTACCACGGCGACCCCGACCGCACCGCCGAGGCGATGGCCGGCGGCTACTACCGCACCGGGGACATCGGCGCCCGCGACGAGGACGGCTACATCACCTATGTCGGCCGCGCCGACGACGTGTTCAAGGCCTCCGACTACAAGATCTCGCCGTTCGAGCTGGAGAGCGCCCTGCTGGAGCACGAGGCGGTAGCCGAGGCCGCCGTCGTGCCCGCCCCCGACCCGCTCCGCCTCGCCGTACCGAAGGCGTACGTCGTGCTCGCGGAGGGCTGGGAGCCGGGCCCGGACACCGCGAAGACCCTCTTCGAGCACTCCCGGGCGGTCCTGGCCCCGTACAAACGCATCCGCAGGCTGGAGTTCGCCGAACTGCCCAAGACCGTCTCGGGCAAGATCCGCCGGATCGAGCTCCGCGAACGCACCGCCCTGGGCGCCGGCACCGAGTTCGACGAGGGGGACCTCAAGTGAGCCTGCTCAGTTACGCACATGGAGTGGGCGACACCGCGCTGCTCGGCGACACCATCGGCCGCAACCTCGACCGGACGGCCGCCGCTCACGGCGACCGCGAGGCCCTGGTCGACGTGGCGTCGGGCCGGCGCTGGACGTACACGGAATTCGTCGCGGACGTCGACGACCTGGCCCGGGCCCTGATGGCCGCGGGGGTCGCGAAGGGCGACCGGGTCGGCATCTGGGCGGTCAACTGCCCCGAGTGGGTGCTCGTCCAGTACGCCACGGCCCGGATCGGGGCCGTCATGGTCAACGTCAACCCGGCCTACCGCGCACACGAGGTGGAGTTCGTCCTGAAGCAGGCGGGCATCTCCTTGCTGATCGCCTCCCTCTCGCACCGCACCAGCGACTACCGCGCCCTCGTCGAGGAGGTCCGCGGCAACTGCCCCGACCTGCGCGCCGTCCACTACATCGGCGACCCGTCCTGGGCGGAGCTGACCGCCGTCGCCGCGGCCGTCACCCCCGAACAACTGGCTTCCCGTGAGGCGGAGTTGTCCTGCGACGACCCGATCAACATCCAGTACACCTCGGGCACCACCGGCTTCCCCAAGGGGGCGACGCTCTCCCACCACAACATTCTCAACAACGGGTATTTCGTGGGGGAGACGGTCGCTTGCACAAAGGAGGACCGGATCTGTCTCCCGGTGCCCTTCTACCACTGCTTCGGCATGGTGATGGGCAACCTCGCCGCCACCTCGCACGGCGCCTGTATCGTGATCCCGGGCCCGTCCTTCGAGCCCGCCACCGTGCTGGCGGCCGTCCAGCAGGAGCGCTGCACCTCGCTGTACGGGGTGCCCACCATGTTCATCGCCGAGCTGAACCTGCCGGACTTCGCCGCGTACGACCTCTCCTCGCTGCGTACCGGGATCATGGCCGGTTCCCCCTGCCCGGCCGAGGTGATGAAGCGGGTCGTCGCCGAGATGCACATGGCCGAGGTCTCCATCTGCTACGGGATGACGGAGACGTCCCCGGTCTCCACCCAGACCCGCCGCGACGACGACCTGGAGCGGCGCACCGGCACCGTGGGCCGCGTACTGCCGCACATCGAGGTCAAGGTCGTCGACCCGGTCACCGGCGTCACACTCCCGCGCGGCAGCGCCGGCGAACTGCGCACCCGGGGCTACAGCGTGATGCTCGGCTACTGGGACCAGCCCGACCGCACCGCCGAGGTGATCGACGCGGGGCGGTGGATGCACACGGGGGACCTCGCGGTGATGGGCGAGGACGGATACGTCCGGATCGTCGGCCGGATCAAGGACATGATCATCCGGGGCGGCGAGAACGTGTACCCGCGCGAGATCGAGGAGTTCCTGTACGGCCACGCGAAGATCGCCGACGTCCAGGTGGTCGGGGTGCCGGACGAGCGGTACGGCGAGGAGATCCTGGCCTGCGTCATCCCCCGGGACCCGGCCGACCCGCCGACCCTGGAGGAGCTGACCGAGCACTGCCGGGAGCGGCTCGCGCACTACAAGATCCCGCGCAGGCTGCGGATCCTGGAGACCTTCCCGATGACGGTCAGCGGGAAGGTCCGCAAGATCGAGCTGCGTGAGACGTACGCGGACTGAGCGGGCGAGGCCGGGCGGGGCGGCCGGTCAGGCGGCTTCGATGATGTCGGGGTCGCCCCGGGTCGCCGCCGCCCACTCGATGAGCAGCACCTCGTACGTCGCCGCCTCCACCGCGGACCAGTCCTGTCCGGTGGCGTCGACGAGCGCGCGGATCGCCTCGTTGGCCTGTTCGGCGGCGGCGGGGGCGGGGCGGTCTGCGGGGTGGGAGCTGTCCGGGAGTAAAGCCATGCGCACAGCTTACGGGCCACCACTGACAGCGAGGGCTTCCGAAGTGTCCGAGGCCCCGGAATCGTCCGGAACCGGTGGGGCCTTCGCGGGCTTCGGGGTCTTCGCCGGCCGGGCAACGGCCGCCACTTCGCGTCGCATGCAGACGCGGGGCCAGCGGTCGAGGCCGTGCTGGGCCTCCTCGGCCCGGATCGCGCGGAGCCCGTCGGTGAACTCGTGCTCGGCCAGGACCCGGAAGCCGATCCGGGCGTAGTACGGGGCATTCCACGGCACGTCGGTGAAGGTGGTCAGGGTGAGCGCCGCCATGCCCCGCCGCGCGGCCAGGGCGGCGAGGTGGGCGATCAGGTCCCGGCCGATGCCCCGGCGGGCGGCGGCGGGGTCGACCGATACCTGCTCGATGTGCAGGGCGTCGTCGACGGGGTCGGCGAGCACATAGCCGAGCGGCCGGTCGCCGGTGGCGGAGAGGGGGTCGGTGGCCACCCAGCAGCGGCCTGCCAGCCGGTAGCTCTCCAGCAGGTCGAGCGGGGGCGGATCGTCGTCGGCCACGAAGGCCATGCCCAGGGCGCGGAACGGTTCCCCTGCGGCGCGCTCGATGTCCTGGAGTAGCGGGAGATCCGAGCGTCTGGCGGAGCGGGTACGCATGTACTCAGTGTGCCGCGCCGGAGGCCGGGCCGGTACGCGGGTGGCCGGATCCACCTCCCCGGTCGGCGCCCGGGTCCTCCGTTCAGGCGCCCGTGCTCACCAGCTCGTCGGCAGGGCTGTTCACCGGCTGCGGGGTTCCGGTGAGGTCCATGACGAAGAGGGGGAGGCCGACGCCGTCCGCGCGGGCCCGGGCGTCGGCCGCGTACCCAGCCAGGGAGAAGAACACCCCGGTGGCCGAGGTGCCCAGCGCGTTGAGCCAGAGGGTCTCGACCGCGCGCAGTGTCGCCGGCCGGGTGCTGGAGTCGACCTGCGCGATCACGCCGTCGCCCCGCAGATCGATGCCGGAGGCCGGGCCCGCCCCGGGCCGCCCGACATCGCGGTAGCCGAGCCAGGTCAGATACAGGCCGGCCGCGCTCACCGCGTCGTGGCCCGTACGGATGGTCATCGGGCGGAACGTGGTGCGCGGGTGCGCCGCGGTGCGCGGCAGGGGGATGTGGGCCGGCGAGACCGGTGCTGCCGGGGCCGGCGCGGCGGCCACCGGGCGCACCGGTATCCGCAGCACGGTCCCGCACGGGCAGCACAGCTCGGGCTGCGGCCACTGGTCCTCCCGGGCGCAGGACGTGCAGCGGACGGTGACCCAGGCGTCGTTCCAGCTGCGGTGACCGACCCGGACCGCCGGGGCGCCGCGCAGCAGCGGCGGGGCGGTGGGCGCTCCGCACGGGCAGGGGTAGGCCGGGGTGCTGTAGGCGTGGTCCCGGCTGCAGACAGGGCAGCGGACCGGCACGGACTCCACGTATCTCTCCCTCCGGCACGGACGCGCGGCCGACTCCGCTCCGTGCCTGACGCGTCACATCATCGTCCACCAGGAGCGAGGCTCCCGGGAGGGGATTGACGTACTTCGTGCGGTGCGTGCGGCGGTGCGCGCCCTTGACTGCGGTCGCCCCAGCTTCTAGATTGCTTCCATATAGCAGAACTAAGTTTCCGTAATACGGAATTGGTGCTCTCAGGTGGCGCGACAGAGCCCGACTCCACCAATCCCGAGCAGGAGCTTCCATGCCTCGTATGACCGCTGCCCGAGCGGCAGTTGAGATCCTGAAGCGCGAAGGCGTCAGCAACGCGTTCGGCGTTCCGGGCGCGGCGATCAACCCCTTCTACGCGGCCCTCAAGGCCTCCGGCGGGGTCAACCACACCCTGGCCCGGCACGTCGAGGGCGCCTCCCACATGGCCGAGGGCTACACCCGGGCCAAGGCCGGCAACATCGGCGTGTGCATCGGTACGTCGGGCCCGGCGGGCACCGACATGATCACCGGTCTGTACTCCGCCATCGCCGACTCCATCCCGATCCTGTGCATCACCGGCCAGGCGCCGACGGACGCGCTCCACAAGGAGTCGTTCCAGGCCGTCGACATCGCCTCGATCGCGAAGCCGGTCACCAAGGCGGCGACCACCGTCCTGGAGGCCGCACAGGTCCCCGGCGTCTTCCAGCAGGCCTTCCATCTGATGCGCACCGGCCGCCCCGGCCCGGTCCTCATCGACCTGCCCATCGACGTCCAGCTCACCGAGATCGAGTTCGACCCCGAGCTGTACGAGCCCATCCCGGTGCACAAGCCCGCGGCCACCCGCAAGCAGATCGAGCGGGCCGTGCAGATGCTGAACGCCTCGGAGCGCCCGGTGCTCGTCGCGGGCGGCGGCATCATCAACGCCGACGCCTCCGAGCTGCTGGTGGAGTTCGCCGAGCTGACCGGCGTCCCGGTCATCCCGACCCTGATGGGCTGGGGCATCCTCCCCGACGACCACGAGCTGAACGCCGGCATGGTCGGCCTCCAGACCTCGCACCGCTACGGCAACGCGAACTTCCTGGAGTCCGACTTCGTCCTCGGCATCGGCAACCGCTGGGCCAACCGCCACACCGGCGAGATCGGCGTCTACACCCAGGGCCGTACCTTCGTCCACGTGGACATCGAGCCCACCCAGATCGGCAAGATCTTCGCCCCGGACCTCGGTATCGCCTCCGACGCCAAGGCCGCGCTGAAGCTCTTCGTCGAGGTGGCGCGCGAGCTGAAGGCCGCGGGCGAGCTGAAGGACCGCTCGGCCTGGGCCGGATCAACGCAGGAGCGCAGGGCGACCCTCCAGCGCAAGACGCACTTCGACAACGTGCCGCTCAAGCCGCAGCGCGTGTACGAGGAGATGAACCGGGCGTTCGGCCCCGAGACCCGTTACGTCACCACGATCGGGCTCTCCCAGATCGCGGGCGCGCAGATGCTGCACGTCTACAAGCCGCGCCACTGGATCAACTGCGGCCAGGCGGGCCCGCTGGGCTGGACGATCCCGGCCGCGCTGGGCGTCGCCACCGCCGACCCGGAGGGCACGGTCGTGGCCCTCTCCGGCGACTACGACTTCCAGTTCATGCTGGAGGAGCTGGCCGTCGGCGCGCAGCACCGCATCCCCTACGTCCACGTCCTGGTGAACAACTCCTACCTGGGGCTGATCCGCCAGGCGCAGCGCAACTTCGACATCGACTTCCAGGTCAACCTGGAGTTCGAGAACATCAACTCCCCGGAGCTGGGCGTCTACGGCGTCGACCACGTCAAGGTCGTCGAGGGCCTCGGCTGCAAGGCGATCCGGGTCACCGAGCCGGACCAGCTGCTGCCGGCCTTCGAGGAGGCGAAGAAGCTGGCGGCGGAGTTCCGGGTGCCGGTGGTGGTCGAGGCGATCCTGGAGCGGATCACGAACATCGCGATGAGCGGCAGTGACATCGCGTCGGTGAACGAGTTCGAGGACCTCGCCACGGACCCGTCCCACGCCCCGACCGCGATCCGTCCCCTGACGACCACCTGACGGACGCGTCACCCACGGGGGCCCCTGCCCCGGAGCGAACCTCCGGGGCAGGGGCCCTTTCCACGGTTCTGGCTAGCGGGTCTCGCATGCCGCCCAGAACCGGTTCAGCGCCTCCGCGCCCCGGTCGGGGTCCTGCAGCATCCAGTAGTGGGTGAGCCCGTCCAGTTCCGTCGCCCGCGCTCCGAGGCGCTCGGCCACCTCCCGGTCCAGCGCGGGCCGCGCCATCGGATCGCCGGTCGGGATCAGGACGAGACCCGGCGCCGGGGCGGGGCCGTCGAACTCCTTGCCCCAGTCCGTGTGGAGGTGGGGCCGGGCCGAGCGGTAGAGCGTGAGGATGGACGCGCTCATCACCTCGTCGTGCACGGCGTCGACCTCCGCCGCCAGTTCGGCGCTCATTCCGCGAGGGCGCAGGAAGTCGCCGAAGGACGGGCTGTCGGGGGACCCGGCGCGCAGCGACGCGAGCAGTTCCTCGCCCTGCGGGCTCTGCTGGAAGAGGGCGGCCGCCTCGTGCCACCGGTAGTCGGGGTGCCAGCCGTGGGCACGTCCGACACCCAGCTGCGCACCGGAACGTCGTAGGCGGAGACGACCCGCATCGCCAGGTGCGCCCCCCAGTCGTGGCCGACGAGGTCCACCGGTCCGCCGAGCGCGCGCAGTTCGTCCGCCAGCCAGGCGGCGTACGCCTCCTTGTCCGCCAGGCCGGCCGGTCGGGGGCTGCCGAACCCGGGCAGTCGCAGGGCCACGCCGGGCCGGTCGATCCGCTCCCGCAGGGCATTCCAGACGGAGGGCGTCTCCGGCACTCCATGGACGAACACGACGGTCATGACGGCTCCTGGACAGAGAAGTGGATTATCTATCCACTTGACCGTAGCAGTGAGCTGATAAGTTATCCACATCGGTTGCCGAGGAGGGATGCGATGAGGGCCGACGCCGTACGCAACAGGGAGAAGGTCTTCGACGAGGCCCGGCGGGCCGTCCTCGACGGGGAGATCGCGCTCACGCTCAACGAGCTCGCGCGCAGGGCCGGGGTGGGCGTCGGGACGGTCTACCGGGTCTTCCCCACGCAGCGGGCCATGCTGGAGTGCGTCCTGGAGGAGGCGGTGCGGCGGCTCGTCGACACGGCCGAGGAAGCTCAGGGGCAGCCCGATCCCGCCTCGGCCCTCGTGGGCTTCCTGCGCGCGGCGCTCACCGCCGCCCTCGCTCAACCGGGCCTGATCAACGTGCTGATCACCGGGACCGACGAGACGGAGTCCCTGCGCCGGGCCAAGGGGGAGCTGGTCGCGGCGGTCTCGCGGCTGCTCGGGCTCGTCCGCCCGGCACCCGCTCTCACCGGTGAGAACCTGCTCAAGCTGCTGTGCGGCCTGGTCCACGCGGTCGGCGAGCACCCGGCTGAGCGGCGGTCCGCCGCCGCCGACAACTACCTCGCCCTGCTGCGGGGCGGCCTCGCCCCGAACTCCGCCCCGCCCGGCGCTTGATGGGGAGCCCGCACCAGTCCCAGCCCGCCCGGCGTTTGAGGGCGGAACCCTGGGGCGGGTGGGCCCGGACTCTTCGGGCAGCGAATCGCCCATGGCCCTTCATGGAGGGGGCGGCCCCACCGCAGCGAGGGTTCCGTCCTCGAACGCCGGACGGGCCGAGTATGCCCGGGCGCACGAGAAGGGCGCGGAGTACGGGACCGTATCCGTACTCCACGCCCTCGTTCAGGGGTGACAGGGACCGCGGCGGCGGCGATCGGCCCGGGGGAGGGCGTCTCCTTCAGGTCAGGAGACGGTCCCCGGGCCTTCACCACCGCACTGGCATCGCTCGACCGCCGCGGCCTCGTCGTCCTGCCCGTGCCGCGCGGCACCCCTCATCCGGGTGCGCGGTACGGGCAGGGACTTGAGGGAGACTCAGTCCTCGCGCAGGGCGCGGACGGCCTCCTCCACGCGCTTGCCGTAGTCGGCGTCGGCGGCGTGGAAGTGGGCGAGGTTCTTCTCGATCACGTCGTCGCGGGTGACCTGCGAGAGGCCTCCGGCGATGTTCGCGACCAGGCGGCCCTTCTCGTCCTCCGACATGAGCCGGAAGAGCTCGCCCGCCTGGAAGAAGTCGTCGTCCTTGGCGTGGGCGGGCGCCTCGTGCGTGCCCGTCCAGCCGTGGATCGCGAGCGGTGCGGCGAGCGCCGCGTCGGTCTGTGCCGGACCGGCGTACGAGTTGGGCTCGTAGTTCTTGTCGTGGCGCGAGCCGTTGCGGGTCGCGTGGATGCCGTCGCGGCCGTAGTTGTCGACGACGGCGGTCCGCGGCGCGTTCACCGGTAGGTGGGTGTGGTTGACGCCCAGGCGGTAGCGGTGCGCGTCCGCGTAGGCGAACAGCCGGCCCTGGAGCATCTTGTCCGGGGACGGACCGATGCCGGGCACGAAGTTGTTCGGGGAGAACGCGGCCTGCTCGACCTCGGCGAAGACGTTGTCCGGGTTGCGGTCCAGGACCAGGCGGCCGACCCGCTGGAGCGGGTAGTCGCTGTGCGGCCACACCTTGGTGAGGTCGAACGGGTTGAACCGGTAGTCGGCGGCGTCGGCGGCCGGCATCACCTGGACGTGCAGCGTCCAGGAGGGGTTGACGCCGCGCTCGATGGCCTGGAGCAGGTCCGTCTGGTGCGAGTTGGCGTCCTTGCCGACGAGCTCGGCTGCCTGGTCGGCGGAGAGGGACCGCACGCCCTGGTTCGTCTTGAAGTGGTACTTGACGAAGAAGGCCTCGCCCTCGGCGTTCGTCCACTGGTAGGTGTGCGAGCCGTAGCCGTTCATGTGACGGTACGAGGCGGGGATGCCGCGGTCGCCCATCAGCCAGGTGACCTGGTGCGTCGCCTCGGGGGCGTGCGCCCAGAAGTCCCAGACGTTGTCCGGCTCCTGCTTGCCCGTGAACGGGTCGCGCTTCTGCGAGTGGATGAAGTCGGGGAACTTGATCGGGTCCTTGATGAAGAACACCGGGGTGTTGTTCCCGACCAGGTCGTAATTGCCCTCGTCCGTGTAGAACTTGAGGGCGAAGCCGCGCGGGTCGCGGACCGCGTCCGCGCCGCCGAGCGAGTCGGCGACGGTCGAGAAGCGGAGGAACGTCTCGGTGCGCTTGCCCACCGAGGAGAGGAAGTCGGCGCTGGTGAAGCCGGTGACGTCGTCGGTCACCTCGAAGTAGCCGTACGCGCCGGAGCCGCGGGCGTGCACCACGCGCTCCGGGATGCGCTCACGGTTGAAGCGGGCGAGCTTCTCCAGAAGGTGCTGGTCCTGGAGGAGGATCGGTCCACCGACACCGGCGGTGGCGGAGTTCTGGTTGTCGGCGACCGGGGCGCCTGACTCGGTCGTGAGCACACGCTTAGCCATGTGGCGGGATGACCTTTCGTACGAGCTGCTGACGGCTTGAGGAGCGTAGATTCGCCGCGAAGCAACGTCAACAGTTTGTTGAAAACGAAGTGTGTGGTTCCGGGCCGCGGCAGCGCCTGGGCGCGACAGGACAGGTGTCAGCGCCACCGCGGCCCGGAGATCAGGGGGCCCTTCGTGCGGGCCGTGGCCCCGGGGGCGGACCGGCGATCATGGCCGGTCGCCCTTCACGGAGCCGGGGAGGGGTCAGACCTGGGCGCCGGACAGCCGCTCGACCGAGCGCAGCAGCGCCGAGTGGTCCAGGCCGCCGTCGCCCTGGGCGCGCAGCGAGGCGACCAGCTGGGCGACCACGCCGCCGACGGGCAGGGCCGCGCCGACGTTGCGGGCGGCGTCGGTCACGATGCCCATGTCCTTGTGGTGCAGGTCGATCCGGAAGCCGGGGGCGAAGTCCCGCTTGAGGAAGTTGTCCTTCTTGCGGGTCAGCACGGTCGAGCCGGCGAGGCCACCGTTGAGGACGTCCAGCGCGGCGGTGAGGTCGACCCCGGACTTCTCCAGGAAGACCACGGCTTCGGCGCAGGCCTGGATGTTGACCGCGACGATCAGCTGGTTGGCCGCCTTCACCGTCTGGCCGGAGCCGTGCGGGCCGCAGAGCACGATGGTCTTGCCGAGCGCGTCGAGGAGCGGCTTCGCGGCGTCGAAGTCCGCCTGCTCGCCGCCGACCATGATGGACAGAACCGCCTCGATGGCGCCGGCCTCGCCGCCGGAGACCGGCGCGTCCAGGACCCGGATGCCCTTCTCGGTCGCGTTCTTGGCGAGGTCCACGGAGGTCTGCGGGGTGATGGAGGACATGTCCACCAGCAGCGCGCCGCGCTTCGCGTTCTCCAGGATGCCGTCGGGGCCGTAGGCGATGGCCTCGACCTGCGGCGATGCGGGCACCATCGTGATGACGACATCCGCGTCCCTGACCGCGTCCGCGATCGAGGAGGCGCCGGTGCCGCCGGCCGCGACCAGCCGGTCGATCTTGTCCTGCTCCAGGGTGTATCCGGTGACGGAGTAACCGGCCTTGATCAGGTTCTCCGACATGGGGGAGCCCATGATGCCGAGACCGATCCAGGCGACCTTGGGGAGGTTGTTGCTCATGAGGGTGCCTTCCTGAAAAACGTTGTTACGTAAGGGGGTTGGGCTCGACCGGGGTCGGCCCGGCCCGTCCGCAGCCGGTCAGCCGGCCGCTCGGGCCGACGCCGGGAGCCAGTCGAAGGACTCCGCGCTCGGCCGGTCGCCCGGCTTGTACTCCAGGCCGACCCAGCCCGCGTAACCGGCGTCCTTCAGTTCGTCGAGGAGCCGCTCCAGCGGGAGCGAGCCGGTGCCCGGCGCGCCGCGTCCCGGGTTGTCGGCGATCTGGACGTGGCCGGTCTTCGCGGCGTACGCCTTGATGACCTGGCTCAGGTCCTCGCCGTTCATCGAGAGGTGGTACAGGTCCAGCAGGAACTTGGCGTTCCCGAGGCCCGTCGCCGCGTTGACCTGGTCGACGATCTCGATCGCGGCCGGTGCGGAGACCAGCGGATAGAGCGGCGACTCCGGCTTGTTGAGGGTCTCCACGAGGAGGATCGCCCCGACGCGGTCCGCCGCGCGGGCGGCCAGCACCAGGTTCTCCAGCGCGAGCGCGTCCTGCACCTGCGGGTCCACGCCCTCGACGCGGTTGCCGTACAGCGCGTTGAGCGCCGTGCAGCCGACCGAGGCGGCGAAGTCGGCCGCCACCTCGATGTTCTCCCGGAAACGGTCCGACTCCGTGCCGGGCACGGAGAGCGCGCCACGGTCGGGGCCGGGGAGCTGTCCGGCGTAGAAGTTCAGCCCCACCAGTTGGGTGCCGGCGTCGTCGAGCGCCTTCTTGAGGGCGTCGAGCTCAGCTCGGATGGGGGTCGGGGTCTCGATCCAGGGCCACCACAGCTCGACCGCCGTGAAGCCCGCCGCGGCGGCTGCCGCGGGACGCTCCAGGAGCGGGAGTTCCGTGAAGAGGATTGAGAGGTTCACATTGAAGCGCTGGTCCGGGTATCCCATGAGGATTTCGGCGCTCCTTCCGTATTGCGGAAGTTAGTTTCTGCTTAACGGAAGATTGCCCGGAGGGTGGTGGAGCTGTCAAGGGGGTGCCGCAAAATTCGCCCCGGTCGACGGCGTACGGAATCGCTGCCGGGGCGCCTTCGAAGTTCTCCCGGGGGCCCGGCCGGGCATGCGAAAGCGGGGCGGGGGCCGCTGTCGACCCCCGCCCCGCCCGGTTCTCACGCCGCGAGCGCTGTTCGCGCCCGTACCGCTATCCCGCCGGAACCGTGTCCTCGAAGCTCGTCCCCGCACCGCGGTACGCCCCGACCATCGCGTTCACCTGCGAGGGGGTGAGCACCTGGTCCTTCACATGCAGGACGTAGTCGACCTGCTGGTCGTAGGCGCGGGGCGTCGTGCTCGGCTGCCCCTCCAGGTCGATCAGCCACTGGTTGAAGTTGATCGACATCGGCCGCTCGGGCAGATACGCCGCCCCGTGCGTCCCGAAGTGCTGACCGTCGACGTAGTACGTGATCTGGTTGTCGTCGATCGTCACCACCAGGTCGTGCCAGCCCGCGTACGACTGCCGGACCTCGCTGTGCGCGTTGACCGCCTCCCACGGGTCGGGCCGGTAGGTCTCCCACGAGGTCGTGTAGAGGATGTTCGCCGGCTCGCCCCAGCCGCCGTTCGGCAGATACTCGAAGTCGTACTCCGCGTAGTCGTCCGCCATCGGCGCCTTCAGGTCGTTGATGGTGAAGAACGTCTGCACGATCCGGTCGCCGTCCGGGCCCGAGCGCGGCGCGTCGCTGAACTTCACCCGGGACGCGTACGTCCCGTTCTTGAACTTCATCGACTTGGTCAGGATCTCGGTGTGCTTCGTCGACGCCCCCGTGCCCGCCGTCGAGGTCTCCAGGTTCATCACCGAGTTCCCGCTCTGCGAGGCGAAGGTGACGTTCTCCGGGGCCCAGGTCGCGCCCGGTACGCCGGGGCCGCCGGAGTTGGCGCGTACGCTCCAGCCGTTCGCGTTGATCTTCGGGTCGGTGTGCGAGCTGTAGTCGAAGTCGTCGAACAGCCGGGGGCCGTCGGCCGGCGGGTCGGTGGGCGGGTCCGTGGGGTCCGGCGGGTCGGTCGGGCCGTTGCCGCCGGGCGCCTCGCCCCACACGGTCGCCCCGTTCACGTGGGCCGTCACTTTGGACCAGTCGCCGTACGCGGTCCGGTCCGGGCCGAAGGAGTAGTCGTCGGACTGGACGAGCGAGGCCCAGGAGCTCTGGTGGAACCGGAGTTGCAGATCCCCGGTGTCCGCGCCCGGCGCCAGCGAGCCCGCCCCGTCGGTGAAGCCGATCTCCAGATAGCGGTCGGCGGTGGCGGTCGGACTGGCGAGCGTCCCGAACGTACCGGTGATGTTCGCGCACCCCTTCACCGCCCAGGAACAGGCGAACCGGTAGGCGGCGGACGCCGAGTCGGCCTTGAAGTAGTAGCGCACCTTGACGCTGCTCAGCGGTACGGAGGTGGAGCCGGCGTTCCGCACCTTCAGCCACGGCTCGCTCTGGTCGGCGCTCGTCCCGGCGGCGCTCGTCCGGTACTGGACCACGATCCCGTCCGCCGCGGCGGACGCCGAGGACGGCCACGCGGCCAGACCGGTGGCGGTCAGGGCCACGGCGGCGGCCGAGGCGGCGGCGGTGCGCAGCCTGCTCGGGCGGTGCTTGCTGCGGGGTGTGTCGACAGGTGTCTTCACGGGCTTGTTCCTCTCCGGAACGGTGGTGGGGGAGTGATGACGGATGACGTCGCGCTGTTCCTGCGGAGGGGGTGGGGAGAAGGGGACGGGGAAGGTCACGCGGATGCCGGAGCGGCCTCGGTCGCGAGCGACCGTGCGTCCAGCGGGCGGTAGGGGACGCCCAGGGCGTCCAGCCGGGCGGTGTGGTGGCGCAGCCGCTCGACGAACCCCGGCCAGTCGCCGTGCCCGCCGGACCAGGACCGGTCGGCCAGTGCGCAGAGCCGGGGGAAGCCGAGGTACTCGATCTCCTCGGGGGTACGGGCGTACTCGGTCCACAGCTGGGCCTGGGTCCCGAGCACTCGGGCCCGCTCCGCCTCCGGCCAGTCGTGCGGAGCCGGTTCGTAGCTGTGGACCGTGTGCAGGGAAACCGGCGCCCCGGGCTGGGCGACCGGCTCCGACGGGTCCCCGGACTGGGCGTAGTCGAGGTAGGTCGCCCGGTGGTGCGCGGCGATCACCTGGTGGCCGCGGCGGACGGCGGCCCGGGCGTGCGAGGAGTCCCGCCAGGTCATCACCGTGAATTCCGGAGGGAGTTCGGCGCCGTTCTCGACCCAGCCGAGCGGAATCCGGCCGCCCTCCACGAGGAACGCCCCGATCCGGCCCATGAACCAGCCGTGCAGCTCCGCCGGTTCCGCGAGCCCCATCGCCGCCGCGCGTTCCCGGGCGGCCGGGCTGTCCTCCCACTCGGTGGTCGGGCACTCCTCGCCCCCGATGTGGATGTACGGCGACGGGAAGACGTCCATCACCTCCTCCAGCACGGCCCGGCAGAAGTCGAAGACCCCCTCGTGCACGCCGAGGATGGTGTCGCACACCCCCCAGCGGGTCCACACATCCAGCTGCCGCCCCGGATGATTGCCCAGCTCCGGGTAGGCGGCCAGCGCGGCCCGCGCATGGCCGGGCATCTCGATCTCCGGTACGACGGTGATCCCGCGCTCCGCCGCGTACCGCACCAGCCCCCTCAACTCCGCCTTGGTGTAGTGCCCTTCGTGCGGCAGAGCGTCGAAGCGCGCCCCGTCCGGACCGGTCGGGCCCTGCTGCGACCGCGCCCGCCGGGAGCCGACCGAGATCAGCCGGGGGTGGGCGTCGACCGGCATCCGCCAGCCCTGGTCGTCGGTGAGGTGGAGGTGCAGGACGTTCAGCTTGTGCAGCGCCATCAGGTCCACGTACCGGCGCAGATAGCCGACCGGCTGGAAGCGCCGCGCCACGTCCAGCATCGCCCCGCGCCACGGCCGGTCCGGTACGTCGGTGATCTCGACGCAGGGCAGCTCCCAGGAGCCGTTCCCCGCCGCCCCGCCCGACAAAGCCTCTGGGGGCAGGAGTTGGCGGATCGTCTGGATGCCCCTCAGCAGCCCGGTGAGATGGGCGGCACGCAGTTGGAGTGCCTGCGGGGCGACCGTCAGCCCGTACCCCTCCTCGCCGAGGCCGCCGAGCCGGTCGTCCAGGGCGAGGACGACCCGGCCGTCCGGTGACGGGGCGAGTGGGAGTCCCGCGACGCGGCCGACCAGGGAGCGCAGCAGGTCCGCCGCCGGTCCCGCCCCCGGCAGCGCCCGGACGGCGGTGTCCCGGTCGAGGGTGAGCCGGCCGCCGAGCGAGGAGACCTTGCTGGGGCGGGGGAGGAGGGAGAGGGCGGGGCGCGATGCGGGCACGGGGGCCTCCGGGGTCGGTTCGCGGGCAGGCGGGGGCGGGGCGTTCTCCGCTGCTCAGCCCTTGACGGCACCGGCGGCGAAGCCGGACGTGACATGGCGCTGGAGCAGCAGGAAGATCACCAGGGCGGGCAGCGCGAAGAGGGTGGAGGCGGCCATCGTGGCGCCCCAGTCGGTGCCGAAGGTGTTCTGGAAGGACGACAGCCAGACCGGCAGCGTCCGGTTGTCCTGCTGTTTGATGATCAGGAAGTTGGCATAGGCGAACTCGTTCCAGGCGGTGATGAAGCCGAACAGCGAGGTCGCCATGAGACCCGGAGCCAGCAGTGGCATCGCCACCCGCCAGAACGCCCCGGTCCGGGTGCAGCCGTCGACCTGCGCGGCCTCCTCCAGCTCCGGCGGGATCGTCCCGATGAAGCCGCGCAGCACCACGACGGTGAACGGGAGCGTGATCATGAAGTAGATCAGCGTCAGCGTCGGCAGCCGGTCGAGCATGTTCGTGTCCCGCGAGATGATGTAGACCGGGATGATCAGGGACTCCCAGGGCGCCATCTGCGCGATGAAGATCATCAGCATGAACTGTCGCCGTCCCTTCCACCGCATCCGTGCCACGGCGAACGCCGCGCCCAGCGCCACCAGCAGCGCCAGCAGGACGGCCCCGAGCGTGACCAGGATGCTGTTGCGCCAGAACAGGGCGAAGCCGTCGGCCTCCACGGCCCGTCGGAAGTGGTCGAGCGTCCAGGTGTGCGGGAAGAGCTGCGGGTCGGCGGACTGGATGTCCTTGGACGGCTTGAAGGCCGTGGAGATCATCCAGTAGACGGGGAAGAGGCAGATCACGACGGTCACGGCGGCGCCGATGTTCAGCGGAAGGCGCCGGAGCCGAGGGCGTCGGGCAGGTGCGTTCATCGGGTCTCGTCCTCCTGGCGGAGCATCTGGCGGAAGTAGAGGACGAGCACCCCGGACATCAGGACCACGGTGACCATCGAGGCGGCGGAACCGAGGTCGTACCGCTGGCTGGAGAGCGCCGTCTGGACCGCGTAGACCGGCAGGATCGTCGTCGCGTCGCCCGGTCCGCCCCGGGTCATCACCCAGATCTGGACGAACGCCTTGAACGTCCAGATCACCTCCAGCGAGAGGACCAGCAGAAAGATCGGCCGGAGCATCGGGAAGCTGACCGAACGGAAGATCCGCCCCGCGCCCGCCCCGTCCAGCCGCGCCGACTCGTACAGTTCCAGGGGCACGGTGGTCAGGGCCGAGTACAGGGTGATCGCGGCGAACGGCACCGACTGCCAGACGATCAGCGTCACCAGGATCGCGAAGGCAGCGGCGCCGTCGGCGAACCACGGATAGCGGTCGAAGGAGTCGAAGCCGAGCGAGGTGAGCGACCAGTTGACGATGCCGAACTCCGAGTGGAACAGCCACTGGAAGACCGTGGTCGCCGCCACCACCGGCATCGCCCAGGCAAGCACCAGCGAGCACAGCACCACCGTCCGCCCGATCCGGCCCAGCCGCTCCACCATCAGGGCGACCAGGGTGGCGATCACCATGATCAGGACGACGTTGACCGCCATGAACAGGAAGGTGCGGCGGACCACCTCCCAGAACCGGGGGTCCGCCAGCAGCGTGCGGTAGTTCCGCAGCCCGACGAACTCCGCGTCACCGGTGATCAGTTGGCGGAGCCGGAAGTCCTGGAACGAGATCAGGACGGCCCGCACCAGCGGGTAGACCAGCAGATAGAGCATGCCGCCGACGGCCGGGGCGACCAGGGCGTACGGCCAGAGACCGTGGGCCCGGCCGGGGCCCCGCCGCCGGGGCGGGGCCTTGCGTACGGCGAGACGCGGTGCCGGTCGCCGCCGGGGTGTGCGGGGTGCGGTCCGTTGGTCGACGACCGGCACGGCACGTCTCCTTTCGAGGCCGGGAGGGAGAGGGCGGCAGGATCAGGAACCGGCGTTCATGGCCCGGGTGATGTCCTGCGAGGCCTTCGCCGCCTCCTTCGCCGGATCGCCCCCGGTGAGCACGGCCGTCATGTAGTCCTTGATCGGGTTCTCCGCCTCGACCGCCGCCCAGCCCGGGGTGTTGGGCGTGGCGTGCCCGTTGGCCGCGCCGACCGCCATCGCGGCGGCCCCCGGGTCGTCGGCCACGGCAGAGGCCAGCGAGGTCCGGTTCGGCACATAGCTCATGGCGACGGCGAGCTTCTTCTGCCAGGTGTCCCCGGTCAGCTCCTTGACGAAGGCGACCGCCTCGTCGGGGTGGGCCGCCGCGGCCGGCACGACCAGGTCGGAGCCGCCGGTGAAGACCGCACCCGGGGTTTCCGCCGTCCTGCCCGGGATCGGGAAGAAGCCCAGCTTGCCCCGGAGCTCGGGGTTGTTCTCCGCGATGACCTTGGCCCCGCCCGGTGTGGAGATGACCTGCGCCACCTGTCCCTGGGCCATCACCTCGGCCTGCGGCGGGTCGTCCTCGTCGGAGTCCTTGGGGCCCTTGCCGAGCGCCTGGAGCTCCTGGTAGAACGCCATGCCGCGCAGCGCCTCCGGGCTGTCCAGCGCCCCCGACCACTTCCCGCCGGACTCGGCGGCGAGGTCGCCGCCCTCGTCCCAGATGAACCCGGCCAGCGCGTACCACATCTGTCCCGGCAGGTAGATGCCCTGCGTGCCGCCCTTGTTCAGCTCGGTGGTCGCGTCGATCCACTGCTCGCGCGTCTTGATCCCGGCCGCGTCGACGCCCGCCTTCTCGAAGAGGTCGGTGCGGTAGATGACCACCCGGTTCGCCGCGTAGTAGGGGATCCCGTACTGCTTGCCTTCGTACGACCCCGGCTCGGCCAGGCCGCGCAGCCAGTCCTCGCCGTTCAGCTCGCCCTTGCGGTCGCTGAGGTCGAGCAGTCCGCCGCTCTCCGCGAACTGGGCCACCTGGGTGTTGCCCGCCTCGATGACGTCGGGGGCGTCGTTGCTGGCCAGGGCGGCCGTGATCTTCTGGCCGATCCCGTCCCACTCCTGGATCTGGATCTTCACGTCGATCGATGGGTGGCGCTTCTCGAAGTCCGCGCTGAACGCCTTCTGGAACTGCGCCGAGACGCTGTCGCGCATCAGCCAGACGTCCACCGTCGTCCGGCCGTCCCCGTTGCCGGAGTCGGGCCCGGACGACGAACCACAGGCACTGAGCGCGGCGGTCAGGACGAGCACGGACCCACCGGCGAGCAAGCGGTACTTCACGGTTCACCTCGGAAGCAGAATGGATCGGACGGACCTGGCGAGGCCTGACCACCTGACCAGTGAGGCTCACTGGACAGCTTGCCTCTCGGTGGTGGATGAAGGTGGCATAGACCAATGGGGTCGTCAACCCCCTGCGTACAAAGGGAAATTGGTGATCTAGCCGTCACGTGAACGACCGATGAGGGACTCGCGAGCGCTACACTTCACCTGACCAGCAGGCCAGTTGACGTGGTGGGGTGGTCAACTGGTAAGAAAAACAGAGTCGTCGGGAGGGGAGCCCATGGACGCGGACGTGCCGGGGACGGTGCTCAAACGGGAGCGGACCCGCGATGCCGTGCTGGAGCTGATCGAATCGCGCAGCCCCGGGGACGCCATCCCCTCGGAGCGCGCGCTGTGCGCCCTGCTCGGCGTGTCGCGGCCCACCGTGCGCGCGGCGGTCGACGAGCTGGTCGCCGCCGGGCTCCTGGTGCGCGAGCATGGCCGGGGTATGTTCGTCGCCCCCGCCAAGATCACCCAGGAGCTGGTCGCCGGGGACCGGGCGCTGAGCGTGCCGCAGGCGGCGGGCGCCTGGTCGAGCCGGCTGCTGGAGTTCACCACCCTCCAGGCGGGGGCCCGGGTCGGCCGCAAGCTGCGCATGTCACCCGCCGCCGAGATCGTCTACGTGGCGCGGCTGCGGCTGGTCGACGGTGCGCCGATGGCCATCGAGCACCTGCACATCCGGGCCGAGCTGGTGCCGGGGCTCAGCGCGCAGGAGCTGGAGAGCGGCGACCTGTACGAGCATCTGCGCGCCACCCACGGCGTGCACGTCCACGAGGCGGTCCAGGCGATCGAGCCCACCGTCGTCACCCGCGCCGAGGCGCGGCTGCTCGACGTCCCCGAGCTGTCCCCGGCGCTGCTCTTCGAGCGGCTGACCTCCGACACCACGGGCCGGCCGGTGGAGTACGTCCACTCGCTCTACCGGGGCGACCGCTACCGGATCGTCTCCCGGCTCGCGCTCGGCCCGGCGGCCGAGGTCGCCCCCGACCGGGACGGGCACCACCCGGGCATCCCGCCGGGCGACTTCGCGCACGGCGACGCCATCGCCTCCTCGACCAGGGGGGACATCCAGGCGGGCGGCTGATCGCGGGCCGGATCGCCGCCCGCACCCCCGTTGCGCAGGATGCAACTCTTGTTGCGCCTCTTGCCCAGCGGGTGTCGGCGGGCCAGGGTGGCGGACGCATCCGAAGCAGCCGAACCCCCACACGAGGTGCCTCGCATGAACGCAGCCCCCCACCCGGTCCCCGAGCCTGCCAACGGTCACGCCGCCCCCGGCCGCCCGGCTCCCGCCCCCCACTCGCGTCCCGCCTCCGCCCTCCCCGGCCGCCGCGCCCTCCTCGGCGGCCTGTTGGCCGGAGCCGCTCTGGCCGCCACCCCCGCCCTCGCCTCGTCCGCCCACGCCGCGGCCCGCCCTGCCCCTGAGCCCGCCCCGCGCGCCACCCGCCCGCTGCTGCTCGGCACGTACACCTCCGATGCGGGAGGCGGCACCGGCATCGGCACCGCCGCGTACGACACCGCTACCGGCGCGATCACCCCGGGCCCCGGCATCTCCGGCGTCGAGAACCCCTCCTACCTGGCCCTCCACCCCTCCGGCGCCACCGTCTACGCGGTCGCCGAGCAGGAGGCGGGGGCCGTCACCGCCGTGAGAATCTCGCCGGACGGGACGTACGGGGTGCTGGGCAGCCGTCCCACCGGCGGCTCCGGGACCACCCACCTCTCCGTCCACCCCTCCGGGCGCTGGCTGCTCAGCGCGAACTACGGTTCCGGAAGTGTCGCCGTGCACCCCATCGCCGAGGACGGCTCGCTGGGGGAGCGCACCGACCTGGTCACCCACGGCTCACCGCCGCCCGGCCCCGGCCAGGGCGGGCCGCACGCCCACCAGGTCGTCACCGCCCCCGACGGCGGCCACGTCCTCGCCGTCGACCTGGGCACCGACACCGTGTACACGTACGCGCTCGACGAGGCGGCCGGGACGCTCACCGAGGTCTCCCGCGCCGCCCTGGCCCCCGGGTCCGGTCCGCGCCACCTGGCCTTCCATCCCGGCGGGCGCTTCGCGTACCTGGCCTGCGAGCTGGACAACACCCTGGTCGTCTGCGCGTACGACCCCGCCACCGGCGCCCTCACCCCGGGGCCCGGGCAGCCCACCGGTACGGGATCCGGCACCAGCTACCCGTCCCAGCCGGTCGTCACCGGAGACGGGGCGTACGTCTACCTCGCCAACCGGGGCCACAACAGCCTCACCCGATACGCCGTGGAGGACGACGGGGCGGCCGTGCGGCTGCTGGACACCGTGCCCGTCGGCGGCGACTGGCCGCGCCAGCTCGCCCTGTCGCCGGACAGCTCCCTGCTCTTCGCGGCCAACCAGCGGTCCTCCACCGTCACCGTCTTCGGGGTCGGCCCCGACGGCACCCTGACCGCCGCCGGAGACCCCTTCCCGGCGCCGGTCGCGGTCTGTGTCCTGCCGCTCCCGTGACCACCGCAGCCCCGGCCCCGCGCGCACCGGGCCGGGGCCCGTACAGCGGTTACAGTCGTGGCCCGGCCGCGCGCCCGCACCCGCGGCGAGGACATCAGGGAGGCACAGTGCGCTTGAGGGTGGAATTCACCACCGAGCCCTTCGATCTCGACGAGGCGCCCACCCACGCGGTGGTGGCCCGTGAGGTGATCCAGGGGGCCGAGCTGGACGCCGTCGACGTCGGCCCCTTCGGCAACACCGCGGAAGGGGGCGCGGACGAGGTGCTCACCGCCGTGGACGCCCTGCTGCGCCAAGCCCTCGCCTCGGGCGCCACCCGGGTCTCGCTCCAGGTGAACGTGATCGAGGGGGACGCGTCATGACCGCATCCGCCGACCGCCCCCCGGCAGCAGTCGACAGTTCCCCGGCGACGGTGGATAACCCTTCGGCAACGGTCGACCACCCCCTCGTCTCGGCCGTCAAGCCGCTCGTCGACGCGATGGGGGCCGAACTGCTCGGACCCGAGCAGGCCCAGCCGGACGACGTGGTGCTGGCCTGGGAGGGCCGGGACGTCATAGCCGTACGCCTGCCCCAGCTCTCCGACTCGCTGGACCACATCCTCGCCGCGATGGAGCGACGGCACGGGATGCCGCTCGCCGACCTGGACCGGAAGGCCAAGCAGAGCGTGGTCCGGACGCTGGAGGCACGGGGTGCCTTCTCCGTACGACACGGGGTGGAGACGGTGGCCGGCGCCCTGGGCGTTTCCCGGTTCACCGTGTACAACTACCTCAATCGGGAACATACGGCCAAGGGTGAGTAGTTGGCCGAACCCGCCGAACGCACAGGAAAGCCGCCGTCCGCATGCCGGGACGGCGGCTTTCTTCGTTCGCGAGATTTCAACAAAGTGTTGACGTCGTGTTGCGGAGGGCGTTAGCTATCCGCAGCCCGAACAACGCACAGCGAAAAACAGCCACGGAGGCTCCCGTGACTTCGAGCTCCACACCGGGCCTCACCCGGTTCAACACCCTGGCGGACGGCGAGGCCACCCCCGCACTGCACGAGGTGTGTGCCAGTGCGACCTGGGGAAACACCATCCTCGCCGGGCGCCCGTACGCCACCGAAGAAGCCCTGCTCACCGCGAGCGACGCCGCCACGGCGCAGCTCACCGCGGCGGACCTGGCCGACGCGATGGCGGGCCACCCGCCGATCGGCCGCCCGAAGCCCGGCGACCCGACCTCCTCCCGCGAGCAGCGGGGGATGGCCGGCGCCTCCGAGGAGCTCAAGACCGAGATGCTCGAACTGAACCTGGCCTACCAGGAGCGGTTCGGACATGTCTTCCTGATCTGCGCCACCGGCGCCACCGGTGAGCAGATGCGCGACGCGGTGAAGTCCCGGATCGGGAACTCGCCCGAGCAGGAGCAGGAGATCGTGCGCACCGAACTGGGCAAGATCAACCGCATCCGGCTGACCCGTCTCGTGACGGAGACCCTCGCAGAGGGCGCTCCCGCACAGGACTCTTGAGATCTAGGAGAGTGACGGTCTTGAGTACCGACACGACCGCATCGGTGTCCACCCACATCCTGGACACCAGCATCGGCCGCCCCGCCGCGTCCGTCGCCGTCTCGCTCGCCGCCCGCAGCGGCAGCGACGCGCCGTACGTGACGCTCGGAGCCTCCGCGACCGATGCGGACGGGCGTTGCAAGGACCTCCCGGCGCTGCCGGAGGGAACGACCCATGTGCGTCTCGACTTCGACACCGAGACGTACTTTTCCAAGAAGCAAGCCGAGGCGCAGCAGGACGCCCCCCGCGTAAGGGACAGCGGCGCGTTCTTCCCGGAAGTGACGATCGCCTTCGCGGTCGTGCCGGGCGAGCACTATCACGTACCGCTGCTGCTCAACCCGTTCGGCTACTCCGTTTACCGAGGGAGCTAGCACCGACATGCCCACGATTCTCGGCCAGAACCAGTACGGCAAAGCAGAGAACCGCGTCGTCAAGATCACGCGGGACGGCGACACCCACCACATCAAGGACCTGAACGTCTCGGTCGCCCTCTCCGGCGACATGGACGATGTGCACTACTCCGGCTCCAACGCCAACGTCCTGCCGACCGACACCACCAAGAACACGGTGTACGCGTTCGCCAAGGAGCACGGGATCGAGTCCGCCGAGCAGTTCGGCATCCACCTCGCCCGGCACTTCGTCTCCTCGCAGGAGCCGATCCACCGCGCCCGGATCCGGATCGAGGAGTACAGCTGGGAGCGCATCGCGACCTCCGACGGCAACTCCAGGTTCATCGGCGCCGACGAGGTCAGGCACTCGTTCGCCCGCAAGGGCATGGAGACCCGTGTCTCCCAGATCACCTACGACGGTGAGAACTGGGAGGTCATCTCGGGCCTCAAGGACCTCACCGTGATGAACTCGACCAACTCCGAGTTCTGGGGCTACGTCAAGGACAAGTACACGACGCTGAAGGAGGCGTACGACCGCATCCTGGCGACGGACGTCTCGGCCCGCTGGCGCTACAACTGGACCAGCGACGAGCAGCGCATGCCGAACTGGGAGAAGTCCTACGAGCAGGCGCGCAAGCACATGCTCCAGGCCTTCGCCGAGACGTACTCCCTCTCGCTCCAGCAGACCCTGTACCAGATGGGTTCGCGCATCATCAACAGCCGCAGCGAGATCGACGAGATCCGCTTCTCGCTGCCGAACAACCACCACTTCCTGGTGGACCTCGAACCGTTCGGCCTCAAGAACGACAACGAGGTCTACTTCGCGGCGGACCGTCCCTACGGTCTGATCGAGGCCACCGTGCTCCGGGACGGCGTCGAGCCGAAGATCCCGGTCGACATGACCAACCTCTGACGCGGCACTGAACCGGCCCCCGTCCGACCACAGACGGGCGGGGGCCGGTCATCCCGGAGGGAACACCCATGGCACAGCCTGCAACGGGGCCGGCAGAAGGCCCATGTAAGACCTCACCGACCACCGCCGCCGACACGGCAGTTCACCCGGTCGACGAGAAGCTTCCTCCCGCGCGGCTCGTCCCCGCCGCTCTCCAGCACATCGCCGCGATGTACGCGGGCGTCGTCACCCCTCCGCTGATCATCGGCCAGGCCGTCGGCCTGGACACCGCCGGAATGACCCGGCTCATCGCGGCCAGCCTCCTGATCGCGGGTCTCGCCACCATCCTGCAGACGGTCGGCCTCGGCCGCTTCGCCGGCAACCGGCTCCCCTTCGTCAACGCCGCCTCCTCCGCCGGGATCGCGCCGATGCTCGCCATCGCCGAGACCAGTGCGCCGGGCCATCAACTCCCCGCGATCTACGGGGCGGTGCTCGTCGCCGGAGTCTTCTGTCTGGCCGTCGGCCCCTTCTTCGGCAGGCTGCTGCGCTTCTTCCCGCCGCTCGTCACCGGCGTGGTCATCACCCTCATCGGCGTCACCCTCATGCCTGTGCCCGTCGCCTGGGCGCAGGGCGGCGACGCCACCGCCGCCGACTTCGGCGCCATGAAGTACCTGGCGCTGGCCGCCTTCACCCTTGTCGTCATCCTGCTCATCCAGCGCTTCGGCCGCGGCTTCCTCAAGCAAGTGGCCCTGCTCATGGGCATGTTCGTCGGCACGCTGGCCGCGATCCCGTTCGGACTCGCCGACTTCTCCGCGCTGAAGTCCGCACCCCTCGCCGCCCTGCCGACCCCCTTCGCCTTCGGCGCGCCGGAGTTCCAGCCCGCCGCGATCCTCTCTCTCTGCATCGTCATGCTCGTGCTGATGACGGAGTCCTCCGCCGGCATGCTGGCTCTCGGTGAGATCTGCGACCGCCGCACCGACGGCCGCACCATCACCCGCGGACTGCGCACCGACGGCATCGCCACTCTCCTCGGCCCGGTCTTCGGCGGCTTCCCCACCAGCGCCTTCGCCCAGAACGTCGGCGTCGTCTCGCTGACCCGCGTGCGCAGCCGGTACGTCGTGGCGGCTGCCGGCGGCGCCCTGCTGGTCCTCGGCGCCTTCCCGGTGCTCGGCGCGGTCGTCTCGCTCGTCCCGATGCCCGTCCTCGGCGGCGCCGGCATCGTCCTCTTCGGCTCCATCGCGGTCAGCGGCATCCGTACGCTCTCCGAGGCGGGCCTGGACGACAGCTCCAACATCATCCTGGTCGCCGTCGCGCTCGGCGCAGGCATCATCCCGCTCGCCGCGCCCACCTTCTACGCCGGCTTCCCGGCCTGGGCGCAGACCGTCCTCGGCTCCGGGATCAGCGCGGGAGCACTGGTCGCGGTCGTGCTCAACCTGTTCTTCCACCATCTCGGCACCCACAGCCGCACCGCTGTGGCACTCAAATCCTCCTAGGGTCCTGCCGTGCCCACATCGCCACAGAAAGAAGAAGGAAGCACCATGGCAGCTTCGGCAGACCCTCAGCGCATCATCATCGAGAACTGTTCGATCGCCACCGTCGACGCCCACGACACGGAGTACGCGTCCGGGTACATCGTCGTGGCGGACAACCGCATCGAATCCGTCGGCGCGGGCAAGGCCCCGGAGGGCCTGACCGGAGTCGTCCGGCGCATCGACGGCACCGGGCACCTGGCGACCCCCGGCCTGGTCAACACCCACCACCACTTCTACCAGTGGATCACCCGGGGCCTGGCCACCGACCACAACCTCTTCAACTGGCTGGTCGCCCTCTACCCGACCTGGGCCCGCATCGACGAGCCGATGGCCCGCGCCGCCGCGCAGGGCTCGCTCGCCATGATGGCCCGCGGCGGGGTCACCACCGCCATGGACCACCACTACGTCTTCCCGAAGGACTCCGGCGACCTGTCCGGTGCGATCATCGGCGCCGCCCGCGAGATGGGCGTACGGTTCACTCTCGCCCGGGGCTCCATGGACCGCAGCGAGAAGGACGGCGGCCTCCCGCCGGACTTCGCCGTCGAGACCCTGGAGGGCGCGCTCGCCGCCACCGAGGCGACGATCGACGCGCACCACGACGCCGCCTTCGACGCCATGACCCAGGTCGCCGTCGCCCCCTGTTCGCCCTTCTCGGTCTCCACCGAACTGATGCGCCAGGGCGCCGAGTTGGCTCGCCGCAAGGGCGTACGGCTGCACACCCACGGCTCGGAGACCGTCGAGGAGGAGCAGTTCTGCAAGGAGCTGTTCGGGATGGGCCCGACCGACTACTTCGAGTCCACCGGCTGGCTCGGCAGCGATGTGTGGATGGCGCACTGCGTCCACATGAACGACTCGGACATCGCCGCCTTCGCCCGTACGGGAACGGGCGTCGCCCACTGCCCGTCCTCCAACGCCCGCCTCGCCGCCGGGATCGCCCGCGTCCCCGACATGCTCGCCGCCGGCGTACCCGTAGGCCTCGGCGTGGACGGCACCGCCTCCAACGAGTCCGGCGAACTCCACACCGAGCTGCGCAACGCGCTGCTCATCAACCGCCTCGGCGCTCACCGCGAGGCCGCCCTGAACGCCCGTCAGGCCCTGCGCCTCGGGACCTTCGGCGGAGCCCAGGTGCTGGGCCGCGCCGACCAGATCGGCTCCCTGGAGGCCGGCAAGCTCGCCGACCTCGTCCTCTGGAAGCTGGACACCCTGGCCCACTCCTCGATCGCCGACCCGGTGACCGCGCTCATCTTCGGCGCGGCCGCCCCGGTGACCCTCTCCCTCGTCGACGGCAAGCCGGTCGTCGAGGGCAACCACCTCACCACGGTGGACGAGGACGCCATCGCCCGCGTCACCCGCGACGAGGCCCGCCGCCTCGCGCAGATCGCCGCCGGAGCCTGACTCCGGGCGGTATCCCCGACCGGCCGGTCGAGGGGGACGGCCCGAGACCGGCCGCCGTGGACCCGAGCGGGGCCCACGGCAGCCGGTCCGGCGGGCGCACGCCCCATGGCGCGCGCCCGCCGGACCGGTGATGAACGCTGCCCGCACAACATCCCCAGTGCGCGCCCCCGCACCCCCCTCTGCACGACCTGCACCACCTGAGAGAGCCGCAAGCACCACCGCACCACTTACGCACCACCTCCCTGAACCCCACGTCGCCGACGATGTGTAACCGACCGGAGGAACCGCCGTGGCCGCTAAGCCCAGGTTTCGCAAAGACGCAGATGCAGCCGCCCCCGACGTGACGGACGATGCCGTCACAGAATCAGTAGCAGCAGGTGACGGCCGGAAACATCCGGTCGACGAGACGCTCCCCCCACTGAAGATGTTCACCAGCGGCCTTCAGCACGTGGCCGCCATGTACGCGGGCGTGGTGGCCCCGCCGCTCATCGTGGGGCCGGCCGTCGGCCTCACCGCCAAGGAGACCGCCTTCCTGATGGGGGCGAGCCTGTTCACCGCGGGCATCGCCACCCTGCTCCAGACCATCGGCTTCTGGAAGGTCGGCGCCCGGCTGCCCTTCGTCAACGGCGTCTCGTTCGCCGGGGTCGCCCCGATGATCGCGATAGGCAAGGACCGGGGCCACGACGGGATAGCCGTCATCTTCGGCGCGATCATCGTCGCGAGTCTTCTGGGGTTCGTCCTCGCCCCGTACTTCTGCAAACTGGTCCGCTTCTTCCCGCCGGTCGTCACGGGCACTGTGATCACCCTGATCGGCGTCTCACTCCTCCCGGTCGCCTTCAACTGGTCCCAGGGCGGCAACGCCACGGCCGACGACTACGGCTCGATGACCAACATCACCATGGCCGCCGTGACCCTGGTGATCGTGCTGGCCCTGCGCAAACTGCTGCGCGGCTTCCTCCAGCAGATCGCGATCCTGCTCGGCCTGGTCATCGGCACCCTCATCGCCATCCCGGCAGGCATCACCGACTTCGGCGCCATCAAGGAGGCCGACGTGGTCGGCTTCCCGACGCCCTTCGCCTTCGGCGCCCCGCAGTTCGAGATCGCCGCCATCATCTCCATGTGCATCGTGATGCTGGTCTGCATGACCGAGTCCACCGCGGACATGCTGGCCCTGGGCAAGATCGTCGGCCGTCCCGCCGACGAGAAGATCATCGAGGGCGGCCTGCGCGCCGACACCCTCGGCAGCGCCATCAGCCCGCTCTTCAACGGGTTCATGTGCAGCGCCTTCGCCCAGAACGTCGGCCTTGTCGCCATGACGAAGATCCGCAGCCGCTTCGTCGTCGCGGCGGGCGGCGGCATCCTCATCGTGCTCGGCCTGGTCCCCGTCGCGGCATCCGTCATCGCCCTCGTACCGCTGCCGGTGCTCGGTGGCGCGGGGATCGTCCTCTTCGGCACGGTGGCGGCCAGCGGCATCCAGACCCTGGCCACCGCCGCCATGGAGAAGGGCGAGAACGCGCTGATCGTGGCGGCGGCCCTCGGCATCGGCCTGATCCCGATCGCGGCGCCGCAGTTCTACCACGCCTTCCCGGAGAGCCTGCTGGTCGTCCTCGACTCGGGCATCTCCACCGGCTGCGTGGTGGCGATCGTGCTGAACCTCGCCTTCAACCACTTCGGCCGCAAGCCCGACGCGGCGGACGAGGAGCAGCAGCCCGGCGAACACGTGGTCCCGGCGGCCGCGGGAGTGGGTGTCCACTGACGTATCCGCTCGCAGCCCGGTGAAGCCCCGTGCCCTCGCACGGGGCTTCGGCCGTTCGGCGCCGGAGCGGAACCCGATGAAGCCCGGGGCGGGACCGGAGCCGGGGCCGTGGAGCGGACGGCCGCCCGGCGGCTGTAGCGTCAGGGGTATGGAAGAGCAGTCTGTTGTGGATGTCGGCGATGTGCGCCTCGCGTACCGGACCTGGGGCGATGCGTACGGCTCGCCCGTCGTGCTGCTGCACGGCCTCGGCGGTTCGGCCGCGAACTGGGAGGCGGCCGGCCCCCTGCTGGGCCAGGAGTGGCGGGTCTTCGCCCTGGACCTGCGCGGCCATGGCGAGAGCGACTGGCCCGACGACTACGGCCTGGACCTGATGGCCGAGGACGTCGTGGGCTTTCTCGACGAACTGGAGCTGGACCGGGTCGGCCTCGTCGGCCACGGCATGGGAGGCGTCGTCGCGCGGCTGGTGGCGCAGGAGCACTCCGACCGGGTGGAGCGGCTGGTGCTGGTGGAGACCCCGGCCCCGTTCCCCGGCGACCCGGGACCGGCCGGCCGCGCCGAGGGTCCCGTGGACTACGACGAGAACGCGGTGCCCGCCGTACGCGACCAGCTCGCCGACCCCGGCCCGGACGCGGACGAGGGCCTCGGCGACATCGTCTCCCCGACGCTGATCATCACCGGGGGACCGGAGAGCACGATGGAGCAGCACCGCCAGGCGGACGTGGCCTCCCTGATCCCGGACTGCCGGCTGATCACGGTCCCCGGCGGCCACCGGATGCACGAGACCCGGGCGGACCAGGTGGCCGCGCACATCACGGAGTTCTTCACCAGCTGAGGGGGGTCGGGCAGGCGCTCTCCGGGTTGCCGTCCGCCCTGGTCGCCCTCTGCGCGCCCGGGTGCGCAGAGGGCGACCAGGAGCGAATGACCCTGCGGACCAGCTCCGGCGTCCTCTCGACGTACTCGATCTCCACTCCGTCGGCGTGCCGGGCGTAGAGGAACCCCCTCAGCCCCCCGATGGCCGCCAGTGCGGACGGCGGCCGCTGAGAGCGATCACCCGGTCCAGCAGCGGGGCGTCGTCCGCCACCGGCACGGGCGGCGCGAAGACGCCCCCGCGGTCCGGGTCGCCCTCGTCCGGGGCGAGCAGCGCCTCGCAGGACCGCAGCTCGGCCTCGCCCGCCGCGTACGGCTGACCGGTCGAGCGGGCCAGGTCCCAGCCGTGGATCACGAGTTCGTCGAGCGCGACGGCCCCGGCCACATCGCCGGGCAGCTCCACGCCGCCCGCCCGGGTCATGCCGGTCCAGGCGTCGGGCGAGCGCCAGGCCGCCGCCACCTCCTCCAGCCGCCGGGGCAGCGTCTCGCGCCAGTCGTCGTCGAGGACGGGGAGGGCGGCGTCCGGGGCGGTGGCGGTGCTCGGCCCGAGGCCCTTGCGGGCGGCGTCGCGGAAGGCGGTGGCCAGCCCGGTGAGATGGCCGAGCAGCTCCCGTACGGCGTAGTCCGGGCAGGGGGTGGGGCCGTCCAGCCGGCTGTCGTCGACCGCACCGAGCAGCGCGGCGATACGCCGGGCAGCCGGCTCCAGATCGAGAAGGGCGGCGGCGTCCGGCGCGGGGGTCTCGTGCGTATCCATACAGGGAAGACCCCTCCACCACCGAAAAGTCATCGGCCGACGCCCCACCCGCACGACGGGGCGGGCGGCGCAACCCGGCATAAAGCGGAAGCTTCCCGGCCGGACTCTTGTCGGAGGGCCCCACGCCATGTCATACAGGTCTGGACCATTGCTGTCCGGATGGAAGGCACCCCCGTGCAACGCCCCCACATATCTGCCGCGTTGGCCTGTTCCGCCCTGCTTCTCGCCCCCCTCCTCTCCGCCTGCGGTGGTACCGCCGAAGCCGACACGCAGCCCCCCGGCATCCCCGAGGGCGTGACCGCCCAGGCCAGCAGCTCCACCTCGGTGCACGTCATGTGGAAGGCGGCCTCCGACGACGGGAAGGTCGCCGGCTACGAGATCTACCGGGGAAAGGCCAAGGTCAAGAGCGTCCCCGCGACGAAGACCATGATCGACGTCGACGGGCTGACAGCCTCGACGGACTACACCTTCAGCGTCCGGACCAAGGACACGGCCGGGAACCTCTCCGCGCCCAGCAAGACCGTCCCTGTCACCACCCAGGCCACCCCGCCCAAGGACGACACGCCCCCCACCGCCCCGGCGAAGCTGGCGGGCAGCGCGGACGGAAGCCGCGCCGCGACCCTCAGCTGGGGCGCGGCCAAGGACGACGTCGGCGTCACCTCGTACGACATCTACCAGGAGGACTCCCGGATCCACAGCGTCCCGGCCTCCGAGACCACGGCGAAGGTGACGGGCCTGCGCCCCGGGACCGTCTACACCTTCACCGTCCGGGCCCGGGACGCCTCCGACAAGTCCTCGGCCGACAGCGACGCGCTCGACCTCACCACCGAGTCCGCCCCCGGCGCGCCCGCGAGCACCGCCCCCACCGGCCTGCGGACCGAGACCGGCAAGGAGGGCGCCGAGTTCACCCTCGACCTGTCCTGGGACCAGCCCGACACGGGCGGCGTGATCCCCGCCTACGAGCTCTACCTGAACGGCAAGCTGACCACCACGATCGTCTGGGGCGGCACACCTCCGAAGGGCCGGGCCACCTACCGCCTGAACCTCCCGGACCCGGCGGGCACCCGCTATTCGGTGAAGCTCAGGGCCAAGCTCCCGGACGGCGAGTGGGGCGACTTCTCGGCCCAGCGGACGGTGGTCCTGAAGGGTTGAACGGCCGACGGACAGGCCGCCGTCGCACCGGACGGGGTCCTGCCGGCGTGTCGGCCACCGTCCTCGGCGGACCCGTCCTTGCGGGGGCCACGGCCCCTCCGCGAGGCTGTCATCCATGACCGTCGACGAGGCGTGGGACCGCATCGAGGCCTGGCTCCGCGCCAACGCTCCAGGCTCCTACGCCGAGCTTCCTCCGCCGGCGACCCCGGGCGGCGTCCAGGAGGCGCAGGACGCGGTCGGCTGCGCGTTCCCGGCCGAGCTGGTGGCCTCCCTGGCGCGGCACGACGGGTCCGGCGAGTTCGCTCTGCCGCCCCATCACCAGCTCTATGACGCCCGTTTGATCGCCACGGAGTACCGCGTGTACCGGCGAGTGGATCAGGGGCGGCGCCCGGGGCAGCGCACCTGGTGGGAATCGCGCTGGATCCCGCTCGCTGCCGACGGATGCGGCAACAGCCTCTTCGTCAGCCAGGAGCCCGGTCCCTCCTTCGGCCGGATCGGGGACCACGCGAAGGACGACGGCGGATCGTTCTCCGAGGACGGGGCGCTGGCGTCGCTGGGGGCATTCCTGGAGTCCACGGCCCGGGGGCTCCAGGACGGCCTCTGGGGTGAACACGAGCCGTGCGTCGACGAAGAGGGCTTCCTGGAGTGGCGGGAGCCGGAAGCGGACACCGTCGTGGCCTGGGACATGGGGGAGTTGAACCGCCGCTACGGCTTCGGGTGAGCGTCGGCCCGGTGGAGTTCGCGGTGTGCTCGGCCGGGAACACCACCGCCCCCGGCGCTGTGCGGTGCCGGGGGCGGTGGTCGCGACGGACAGGTCAGCGCAGCTGCTCGTACGCGGGCAGCGTCAGGAAGTCCGCGTAGTCCTGGTCCAGCGAGACCTGGAGCAGCAGGTCGTGGGCCTGCTGCCACTTGCCGGCGGTGAAGGTCTCCTCGCCGATCTCCTCGCGGATCGCGGCCAGTTCCTCGGCGGCGACCTTGCGGGCCAGGTCCGCGGTGGCGTGTTCGCCGTTCTCGAAGACCACGTCCGCGTTGATCCACTGCCAGATCTGAGAGCGGGAGATCTCGGCGGTGGCCGCGTCCTCCATCAGGTTGAAGATGGCGACCGCGCCCAGGCCGCGCAACCAGGCCTCGATGTAGCGGATGCCGACCGCGACGGCGTTGCGCAGGCCGTCGTACGTGGGGCTCGCGTCGAGCGAGTCGATGGCGATCAGGTCACCCGGGGCCACCGAGACGTCCTCGCGCAGCCGGTCCTTCTGGTTGGGCTTCTCGCCGAGGACCGCGTCGAAGGAGGCCAGGGCGATCGGGACCAGGTCGGGGTGGGCGACCCAGGAGCCGTCGAAGCCGTCGTGCGCCTCGCGGTCCTTGTCCGCCTTGACCTTCTCGAAGGCCACCTTGTTGACCTCGGCGTCGCGGCGCGAGGGGATGAAGGCAGCCATGCCGCCGATCGCGTGAGCGCCGCGCTTGTGGCAGGTGCGGACCAGGAGTTCGGTGTACGCCCGCATGAACGGGGCGGTCATCGTCACCGCGTTGCGGTCCGGCAGGACGAACTTGGCCCCGCCGTCACGGAAGTTCTTGACGATGGAGAAGAGGTAGTCCCAGCGGCCGGCGTTCAGCCCGGCGGCGTGGTCGCGCAGCTCGTAGAGGATCTCCTCCATCTCGTACGCGGCGGTGATCGTCTCGATCAGGACGGTCGCGCGCACCGTGCCCTGCGGGATGCCGACGTAGTCCTGGGCGAAGACGAAGATGTCGTTCCAGAGGCGGGCCTCCAGGTGCGACTCCGTCTTCGGCAGGTAGAAGTACGGGCCCTTGCCGAGGTCGATCAGGCGCTTCGCGTTGTGGAAGAAGTAGAGGCCGAAGTCGACCAGCGCGCCCGGCACGGAAACGCCGTCCAGCTGCAGGTGGCGCTCCTCCAGGTGCCAGCCGCGCGGGCGCATGACGACCGTGGCGAGTTCGTCGGCGGACTTCAGCGCGTACGACTTGCCGGACTTCGGGTCGGTGAAGTCGATGCGGCGCTCGTAGGCGTCGGTCAGGTTGAGCTGGCCGAGGACGACGTTCTCCCACGTGGGGGCGGACGCGTCCTCGAAGTCGGCGAGCCAGACCTTCGCGCCGGAGTTCAGCGCGTTGATGGTCATCTTGCGGTCGGTCGGACCGGTGATCTCCACCCGGCGGTCGCTCAAAGCGGCCGGAGCCGGCGCGACCTTCCAGGAGTCGTCCGCGCGGACCGCCGCCGTCTCGGGCAGGAAGTCCAGCGTGGAGGTGCGGGCGATCTCGGCGCGGCGCTCACCGCGCCGGGCGAGCAGCTCATTGCGGCGCGGGGTGAACTGCCGGTGCAGCTCGGCCACGAACGCGAGGGCCGCGTCGGTCAGGACCTCTTCCTGCCGGGGCAGGGGCTCGGCATCGACGATGGCCAGCGTGGACGGCGCTGGTGCGGACATGAGCTGTCACTCCTTCAGCGGGCGGCGGCGTCTCATGGCCGCCGGGTCGCCTGAGACGGCACGGCGTGCCATGGCTCCGAGATACGGCCGTGGGTGCCGTCTGAGGTTCAGAGGGCTTCTGACCAGTGGATAGTAGTTTCCTCATGGTGGAAGTTCAATGGTTTGTTGATGTCGAGATTCTCCGGGTCGACAGAAACGGGCCGACGGCGGCGCAGCGTGCCAGCGCGGCCACGGACTGTCGACCGGCGGGCGGCGGCGCCCATCGCCCCGGGCGACCGGCGCTTCGGTCACTCCAGATGCCTGAGGTCCTGCGAGGTGTCGATGTCGTAGGCCTCCGCCACATCCGAACACTCCACGAGCGTGATCGCATCGCGGTGCTCCCGCAGATACGCCCGCGCGCCCTGGTCGCCCACCGCCCCCGCCGCGATGTCCGCCCACCGGTCCGCCCCGAACAGCACCGGATGACCCCGCTCCCCGCCGTACGAGGCGGCCGCCAGGCTCAGCCGCGAGCGGTACGCGAGACGCACCCGCGCCACCGCCTCCGCCCCGATCCCCGGCTGATCGACCAGGAGGACGAGCGCCGCATCCGCGTCCGTCGCGCTCAGGGCGGCCAGGCCCAGCCGGAGCGAGGAGCCCATGCCCTCCTCCCAGCCCGTGTTCACCGTCACCGCGCAGCCCGTGAGATCCGCCCGGGCCCGCACCTCGTCGGCCGCCGCGCCCAGCACCACGTGCAGCGGGCCGCAGCCGCCGTTGCGCAGGGAGCGCACCGCGTGCTCGACCAGCGGGCGGCCCCGGTGCTCCAGCAGCGCCTTCGGGCGGCCGCCGAGCCGACGACCCCCTCCGGCGGCCAGCAGCACCCCCGCGACCTTGGGATTCCTCGCCTTGGAGTGCGCGTTCGTCGCCATGTCCGTAACCATGAGGTCTGGATACCACTGAGGCCTTCGCACACGCGACACGCATGTCACCCTCAGGGGTAACCCTGATTTCTTTCCGTGGGCTGGCGCGCACAGCCTGTCATGGCGTTAACTTGCGGGCGAACCCGGGGACTTGGCCACAGCCCGGATTCGGGGGTCACACCGGCACAAGGCGTGCGAGGGGGAGTGCTGTGTTGCGAAGCGTGGGGCAGAAGCGGCTGACCGGCAGCGGCGAGGACCCGAGGGTGGCCGAGCTGCGGATGGCCGTCTCGCGGCTGCGCCGGGAGCTGGCCGGGCTCCGGACCGAATTCCCCGACCGGCCGATCGCCGAGGACGAGCTGGCTGCTTTGGATGCCATGGCCGTCAGCGGGGTGCCGGAGATCCCCCGGATGCGCCGCTCCCTGCTGCTGATCGCGGGGGCGATCGGCTCGGTGAGCGCGGTGGCCGCCGCCCTGCGCGAGGTGCGCAACGCGGTGGACCTCTTCGGCGAGCCCCCGCGCGGCTGAGGCGACGTGTGCCTGAAGCGATCTGCGGCTGATCCGATCCGAGGCTGACGTGACGCGCGGTCGCGTCAGCGGCGGATGAGCCTGCGGGCCGTCGCCGCCGCGACCGCCGACGTACGGGAGTCGACGCCCAGCTTGGCGTAGATGTGCACCAGGTGGGACTTCACCGTCGCCTGGCTCAGGAACAGCCTCTTGCTGATCTGCAGGTTCGACAGGCCCTCCCCGACAAGCTGGAGCACCTCCAGCTCCCGCCGGGTCAGCGCCTCGGCCGGGGTCCGCATCCGGTCCATCAGCCGGTGCGCCACCGAGGGTGCCAGTGCCGAGCGGCCCGCCGCCGCCGTGCGCACCGCGCCCGCCAGCTCCTGCGGCGGCGCGTCCTTCAGCAGATAGCCGCTCGCCCCCGCCTCGACCGCCGCCAGGATGTCCGCGTCGGAGTCGTACGTGGTGAGGATCAGGACGCGAGGGCCGTCCGGCGCGGCGGTGATCGCCGCCGTGGCCTCCGAGCCGTGCATCCCCGCCCCGAACTGGAGATCCATCAGGACCACGTCGATCCCGCCCGCGGCCGCCAGGGCGACCGCCCGCTCCGCGGTGGCGGCCTCGTCCACGACCTGGAAGTCCGGCTCGGTGTCCAGGACCGCCCGCAGCCCCGCCCGGACGACCGGGTGGTCGTCCGCGAGCAGCAGCCGGATCGCCTCCCCGCTCATGCGGCACGCTCCCGCTCCGCCACGGGCAGCGGCAGCGTGACCGCCACCGCCGTGCCCTGGCCCGGGGCCGACTCCACGCTCAGCACCCCGCCGAGCGAACCGGCGCGCGCCCGCATCGCCGGCAGCCCGAAGCCGCCGTCGCCGGGCTGCCGGACCGGGGCCGCCGACGGGTCGAAGCCCCGGCCGTCGTCCACGATGTCCAGCGCCACAGAGGTGTCCATGAAGCTCAGGGTGATCTCCGCCCGGCCGGCCCTCGCGTGGCGCACGGCGTTGGCCAGCGCCGACTGCGCGGTCCGCAGCAACGCCACCTCGTACGGGGTGGGCAGTTCCACCGGGGTGCCGCTGACCGCGAACCGTACGGTCAGGTCCGGGGCGGTGGTCCGGGCGCAGAGCCGCTCCAGGGCGGCGGCCAGCGAGCCGTGCTCCAGGTCCGGCGGCGTCAGGGCGCGTACGAAGGAACGGGCCTCGGCCAGATTGGCCTGCGCGGCCTCGCGGGCGGCCCGGACATGCGCGGCGGCCGGGGCGTCCTCGGGCAGCGAGCGCTCGGCGGCGCGCAGCAGCAGCTGGATGCTGGACAGGCCTTGGGCCAGCGTGTCGTGGATCTCCCGGGCCAGGCGCTCGCGCTCGGCGAGGGTACCCGCCGTACGTTCCGCCTCGGCCAGGTCCGCCCGGGTGGTGACCAGTTCCAGGATCAGCTCCCGCCGCCGTTCGCTCTCCCGGAACAGCGCGTCGTACCCGAGGACCGTGGCGACGGCGACGGCCGCGCCCAGCAGCGGGCCGATGAACGCGCCGGGCGCGATCTCCTGCCGGTGCACGACGAAACTGGTGATCGCGGCGGCCGCGGTCACCACCACGGCGGGCAGCGCCCAGCGCATCGGCACCATGTGGAGCTGGAGGAAGTACAGCGGGAAGGCCACCCACAGGGCGTCCGGCGACAGCACGAGCAGTACGGCCCACAGGGCGCACAGCCCCGCCAGCCACAGGGCCGCTGCCCTGCTCCCGGGCAGCGGTACGGAGGCGGCGAACGCCCCCGCACGGTCCTTCGGCCCGGAGTTGTCGCGGCCACGGTCCGTCGGCCCGCGTCGGTCGCCGCCACGGCCTGTCGGCCCCGGGCGGTCGCCGGTCCCGGTCCCGGCCCCCGGGCGCACCGTCGCCTCGCGCTGCTCGGCCCGGTTCCGCAGCCGTACGGACGCGCCGAGCGCCCCCGCCGCGTACAGCGCGCCCACCAGCAGCGCCACCACCACGACCGCGGCCGCGCGCGGCGCGTCCTCGGCCACCGCGCGGACCGCCACCAGCGCCAGCAGCCCCGCCAGCAGCGCATGCAGACAGAGCCGCAGGGCAGCCGTGACGTGGGTGTGCGAACGCGAATCCATGGTTCGTCCAGCGTAGCTGCGGCCCCCTCGGGCCCGGTCAATCGAAAGGTTGATCCCGGGCCCGTCTGCCGCGCGATGTTTCGCCGCCCCGGCCCGACGACGCTGGGGCCATGTTCGTCGCATGGAAAGACCTTCGCTTCGCCAAGGGCCGGTTCGCGCTCATGGGTTCGGTCGTGGTGCTGATCACGCTGCTCGTGGGGCTGCTGTCCGGCCTGACCGCCGGTCTTGCCCGGGAGAACACCTCGGCCGTCACCGGGCTCGACGCGGATCACCTGGCCTTCGCCGCGCCGCCGGACGGCCGGGCGGTGTCCTTCGCCGACTCGGCCGTCCGGGAGGACGACTGGCGTGCCTGGGCCGGGCGGCCCGGGGTCGAGGCCGCGCAGCCGGTCGGCATCCGGACCCTGAACGCCACCGCCGCCGGCGAGCGGACCGCCGCCGTGTCGGCCTTCGGCGTCGAACCGGACGGCACCCTCGGGCCGGAGGGGACCGGCCCGGGGCGGGTCGTGCTCTCCGCGAGGGCTGCCGAGGAGCTGGACGCGGCCCCCGGCGACCGGATCGCACTCGGCCGGACCGAGCGCGAGGTCGCCGCCGTCGAGGGGGACGCCGCCCACAGCCACACGCCCGTCGTCTGGACCACCCTCGACGACTGGCAGCAGATCGGCCACGACGGGGCCGGGCCCGCCGAACAGGCGACCGTGATCGCCCTTACCACCACCGGCGGCGTCGACCTCGCCGCTGGGGACGAGGCGGCGGGCACCAGCACCCTCACCCTTGACGACTCGCTCACCGCCATCGGCTCCTACCAGGCGGAGAACGGCTCGCTGCAACTGATGCGCGGCTTTCTCTTCGCCATCTCCGCTCTCGTGATCGGGGCGTTCTTCACCGTCTGGACGATCCAGCGCAGCGGCGACGTCGCCGTACTGAAGGCCCTCGGCGCGTCGACGCCGTACCTCCTGCGCGACGCGCTCGGGCAGGCCGTGGTGATGCTCGCCCTCGGTACGGGACTGGGCACCGCGCTCGCCGCCGGGGCCGGGGCCCTGATCGGTGGGGGAGCCGTGCCGTTCGTCCTGGACGCGGCGACCGTTCTGGTCCCGGCCGCCGTGATGATCGCCCTCGGCGCGCTCGGGGCCGCCCTGTCCATCCGGCGGATCACCGCCGTCGACCCGCTCACCGCACTCGGGAGTGCCCGATGACGCTCAACCTGACCGATGTCACCCTCACCTACCCGGACGGCGAAGGGCGGCTCACCGCCCTGGACCGGGTCTCGCTGGAGGTGCCCCCGGGCACGCTCACCGCCGTCGTCGGGCCGTCCGGTTCGGGCAAGTCCAGCCTGCTCGCGGCCGCCGCCACCCTGGTCACCCCGGACTCCGGCGAGGTCGTCGTGGCGGGGACGCCGACGGCCGGGCTGAGCCGGGCCGGGCGGGCGGCCCTGCGCCGGGAGCACATCGGCATCGTCTTCCAGCAGCCCAACCTGCTGCCCTCGCTGACCGCAGCCGAGCAGCTCCAGCTGATGCGCCATCTGTCCGGCCAGTCCGCCCTCAGCGCCCGCCGCCGGGCCCTGGAGCTGCTGGACGCGGTCGGACTGGCCGACCGCGCCGGCCGGCGGCCGCACCAGCTCTCGGGCGGTCAGCGCCAGCGGATCAACATCGCGCGGGCCCTGATGAACGAGCCGGCGGTCCTGCTCGTCGACGAGCCGACCAGCGCGCTCGACCACGAGCGCGGCGCGGCCGTGCTGGACCTGCTGGTGACCCTGACCCGGGAGCGCGGTACGGCCACGGTGCTGGTCACGCACGACCTGACGCACCTGGACCGGATGGACCGCACGGTGACGATGGGCGACGGGCGGCTGACGGCCCCGGCGCTGCTCTGACCAGGTGCGGGCAGACGGCGGGCACGGCCCGACGGCTCAGGCCCACGAGGCTCGGCGGGCCTGACGGCGTGGGCCCACGACAGGCGAGGGCCCGACGCCGACCGCGCGTCCGCCGCCCGCGCCTCTCACCCGCCCCCGCGTTCCGCCGGCTCAGCCGCCGTTCGCCCCGCTGCTCGCCAGCGCGTCGGACAGTTCCTTGGCGACCTGCTGGAGGATCGGCACGATCCGCTCCGTGGCTGCCTCCGTGACGCGTCCCGCCGGGCCCGAGATGGAGATCGCGGCCGAGGTGGGGGAGTTCGGCACGGAGACCGCGAGGCACCGCACCCCGATCTCCTGCTCGTTGTCGTCCACCGCGTATCCGGCGCGGCGCACCAGCTCCAGGGCGTCGAGGAAGCCCTCCGGCGTGGTGATCGTCTTCTCCGTCGCGGCCGGCATGCCCGTACGGGTCAGAAGGGCGCGGACCTCGTCGGCGGGGGTGTGCGCGAGGAGCGCCTTGCCCACGCCGGTGGAGTGGGGCAGCACCCGGCGGCCGACCTCGGTGAACATCCGCATGGAGTGCTTGGACGGCACCTGGGCGACGTACACGATCTCGTCCCCGTCCAGCAGCGCCATGTTCGCCGTCTCGCCGGTCTCCTCGACCAGACGGCTGAGGTAGGGGCGGGCCCAGGTGCCCAGCAGGCGTGACGCGGACTCGCCGAGCCGGATCAGGCGGGGGCCGAGCGCGTAGCGGCGGTTGGGCTGCTGGCGTACGTACCCGCAGACGACCAGGGTGCGCATCAGCCGGTGGATGGTCGGCAGGGGCAGACCGCTGCTCGCGGACAGCTCGCTCAGCCCGACCTCGCCCCCGGCGTCGGCCATCCGCTCCAGCAGATCGAAGGCGCGCTCAAGGGACTGCACCCCACCGCTGGAACCGGAGGGCTTGGAGTCGGCTGTGCTGGCGTGGGACGGCGGCACGTCAACGGTCCTTTCGAAGCGGAAGGCAAGGCAGCAGCCTACCGGGCGGTTCCCGAACGGCCCACAGTTGCCCGGTCGGCGTCCGTGCCGGTCAGGGCCTGTTTTGTCCGGGTGCCGACAGTCGGTTCGGACGGCCGGGCGCCGCCCCTCCTGGCCCATGCTACGTTCCGCAGTGCGAAATATGACTTTTACTTTGTGGAAACCTCCAGTCGGGCCGGCGGGGCTGGCCCGCCGGCCCTCCGTACCGGAAGGTGGGTCTTGACGAGGGCGATTCCCGAGTGAAGACTCCATCGAAGCTTCAACAGTTCGTTGAATTCCTGAGCTCGTTGAACGCCTGTCGTGATCATTTTGGAGTGAAGGAGCACGGGTGTCCGGTGTGGACGTGAACCTGGTACTGCGCTCGACGCGCGTCGTCACCCCCGAGGGCACCCGCCCGGCGGCGGTCGCCGTCGCGGGCGGGACGATCGACGCGGTCCTGCCGTACGACGCCGAGGTGCCTGCCGGCGCCCGCCTGGAGGACTTCGGCGACGACGTCCTGCTGCCCGGCCTGGTCGACACCCACGTCCATGTGAACGACCCCGGCCGCACCGAGTGGGAAGGCTTCTGGACCGCCACCCGCGCGGCCGCCGCGGGCGGCATCACCACGCTCCTGGACATGCCGCTCAACTCCCTCCCGCCGACCACCACCGTCGAGAACCTGCGGACCAAGCAGCAGGTCGCCGCCCCCAAGGCGCACGTCGACACCGGCTTCTGGGGCGGCGCGATCCCGTCCAACGTCAAGGACCTGCGCCCGCTGTACGAGGCCGGGGTCTTCGGCTTCAAGTGCTTCCTGTCGCCCTCCGGCGTCGAGGAGTTCCCGGAGCTGGACCAGGAGCAGCTGGCCCGCTCCATGGCGGAGATCGCCGGATTCGGCGGACTGCTCATCGTCCACGCCGAGGACCCGCACCACCTGGCCGACGCCCCGCAGCGCTCCGGCCCCGCCTACGCGGACTTCCTCGCCTCCCGTCCGCGCGACGCCGAGAACACCGCGATCGAGGGGCTCATCGCCCACGCCAAGCGGCTGAACGCCCGCGTCCACGTCCTGCACCTCTCCTCCAGCGACGCGCTGCCGCTGATCGCCGCCGCGAAGCGCGAGGGGGTCCGCGTCACCGTCGAGTCCTGCCCGCACTTCCTCACCCTCACCGCCGAGGAAGTCCCCGACGGAGCGACCGAGTTCAAGTGCTGCCCGCCGATCCGCGAGGCCGCCAACCAGGACGCCCTGTGGGCCGGGCTCGCCGACGGCACCATCGACTGCATCGTCAGCGACCACTCGCCGTGCACCACGGACCTCAAGACTCCGGACTTCGCCTCCGCCTGGGGCGGCATCTCCTCCCTCCAGCTCGGCCTCCCCGCCATCTGGACCGAGGCCCGCAAGCGCGGCCACTGCCTCGACGACGTCGCCCGCTGGATGTCCGCCGCACCCGCCGAACTCGCCGGGCTGAGCCGCAAGGGAGCCATCGAGGCCGGACGTGACGCCGACTTCGCGGTCCTCGCCCCCGAGGCGACCTTCACCGTCGACCCCGCCGAGCTCTTCCACCGCAACCAGGTCACCGCCTACGCCGGGAAGACCCTGCACGGCGTGGTCCGCTCCAGCTGGCTGCGCGGCGTCCGCATCGCCTCCGACGGCGTCCTCGCCGAGCCCGCCGGCCGCCTCCTCGAGCGGGACCACTGACCGCGCCCACCGGTCCACTCCACGAACGAGCCACCTGACCGTGCCCGAAAGGAACGCCTCGACCATGACGGACGTCGCGATACCCCGCTTCACCGGTGATGCCCGCCCCTACGGCGGCGGCGACCCGTACGCCGACCACCGCACCGCCGACTTCCCCTTCACCCACCTCGTGGACCTCGCCGACCGCCGCCTCGGGGCCGGGGTCATCGCCGCCAACGACGAGTTCTTCGCCGAGCGCGAGAACCTGCTCAAGCCCGAGCCCGCCGTCTTCGACCCGGAGCACTTCGGGCACAAGGGCAAGATCATGGACGGCTGGGAGACCCGCCGCCGACGCGGCGTCAGCGCCGCCGAGCCGCACCCCACCGCCGACGACCACGACTGGGCCCTCGTCCGGCTCGGCGCGCCCGGCGTCATCCGGGGCATCGTCCTCGACACCGCCCACTTCCGCGGCAACTACCCGCAGGCGGTCTCCGTCGAGGCCGTCGCCCTGCCCGGCTCCCCGTCCCCCGAGGACCTCCTCGCCCCCGACGTGAAGTGGACGACGCTCGTCCCCCGGACGGCGGTCGGCGGCCACGCGGCCAACGGGTTCGCCGTCGACGCGGAGCAGCGCTTCACCCACCTGCGGGTCAACCAGCACCCGGACGGCGGCATCGCCCGGCTGCGCGTGTACGGAGAGGTCGCCCCGGACCCCGCCTGGCTGGCTGCCCTCGGTACGTTCGACCTCGCGGCCCTGGAGAACGGCGGCCAGGTCGAGGACGCATCCGACCGCTTCTACTCCCCGGCCACCAACACCATCCAGCCCGGCCGCTCCCGCAAGATGGACGACGGCTGGGAGACCCGCCGCCGGCGCGACAAGGGCAACGACTGGATCAGCTACCGCCTCGCCGCGCAGTCCGGGATCCGGGCCGTCGAGATCGACACCGCCTACCTCAAGGGCAACTCGGCGGGCTGGGCGAGCCTTTCGGTACGGGACGGCGAGGGCGGCGACTGGACGGAGGTCCTGCCCCGGACCCGCCTCCAGCCCGACACCAACCACCGCTTCGTGCTGGACGCGACCGTCCGGGCCACCCACGTACGGATCGACATCTTCCCGGACGGCGGCATCTCCCGGCTCCGGCTGTACGGATCGCTCACCGAGGAGGGCGCGGCCGCCCTGGCGGCCCGCCACCGGGAGCTCGGCGGCTGATCCCGGGGCGGGCCACACCGCGGTCGCAGGGGGATCGCGGTGTGCCCGGCCGGTCCCGTTACATGAGGGTGTGTCACCCTGGTCGGGGTGTGGGGAGCGGCCCCGAAGGGCAGGCGAACCGCACCTTTCGGTGTTCCCGATATCTCGACGTTCCGACGCCCCGCCCAGGAGCCCCCCATGATCTTCATCGCCGTCAAGTTCACCGCCCTCGTCGCCGAGCGCGACAACTGGCTGCCCCGGCTGGAGGACTTCACCGTCGCCACCCGCAGCGAGCCCGGCAATGTCTTCTTCGACTGGTCCTACAGCGTGGAGAACCCCAACGAGTTCGTGCTGCTGGAGGCCTTCGCCGATGGGGCGGCGGGGGAGGCGCACGTGAACTCCGACCACTTCAAGGCGGCGATCGAGACGATGTCGGAGATGGTCGCCGACGTCCCCGAGATCATCAACGTCGAGGTGGAGGGCGCCGGCTGGTCCCGGATGGCGGAGGTCACCCCGCGCAACCGGTGACGGCCGGACCTGCCACGGGGCGCTCAGAACTCCTCGTGGGACTCCGGGTCGCCGCCGAACCGCCGCTGCCGCCCTGAGGCGATCGTCGTCAACTCCTGCGCCGTCAGCTCGAACCCGAACAGATCGAGGTTCTCGTGCTGCCGGCCCGGGTCCGCCGACTTCGGGATCGGCACCGCGCCCAGCTGGGTGTGCCAGCGCAGCACCACCTGGCCGGGGGTCACCCCGTGGTCCTGTGCGATCGCCACGGTCGAGGGGTCCTCCAGCACCTCGCGGCCCCGGGCCAGCGGGCTCCAGCTCTCCGTGACGATGCCCTTCGCCGCGTGCACCGCCCGCAGCTCCTCCTGCGGGAGCAGCGGATGCATCTCGATCTGGTTCACCGAGGGCAGCACGCCCGTCTCCCGCTCCAGCCGCTCCAGGTGGGCGGCGGTGAAGTTGGAGACGCCGATGGAGCGGACCAGACCGTCCTCGCGGAGCCTGATCATCGCCTTCCAGGTGTCCACGTACTTGTCGACGCGGGGGAGCGGCCAGTGGATCAGGTAGAGGTCGACGTACTCGACGCCCAGGCGGGCCCGTGACTCCTCGAACGAGGCGAGCGTCTCCTCGTACCCCTGGTGCCGGCCGGGCACCTTCGTGGTGACGACGACCTCCTCGCGAGGCACCCCGCTGCGGGCGATGCCCCGGCCGGTGCCGGTCTCGTTGCCGTAGTCGAGGGCCGTGTCGACCAGCCGGTAGCCGAGCTCCAGGGCCCCGGCGACCGCCTCTTCGGCCGCCGCGTCGTCCAGCGGGTAGGTGCCGAGCCCCACCGCGGGGAGCCGTGTGCCGTCGTTGAGCGTGTGAACCGGTGTGCCGGACATGTGCTGGATCCCGTCCTTCCCGTCGCTGCCCCGTCCCGGCCAGCGTAGGGGCGCGAGCGGGACGGGGCCGCCGGACGGGGCCGCCGGACGGGGTCGCCGGGGGAGTGCTCGGGGTGAACGGCCGGGGGACGCGCCCGGGCGCACGCCGGGCGGCGTCGCCGCTCAGGCCGCGTGGCCGCCGTCCACGACGACCTCCGTGCCGGTGATGAAGCCCGCCTCCGCGCTCGCGAGGTACGCGACGAGCGAGGCGACCTCCTCCGTCGTGCCGAAGCGGCCCAGGGCGGTCGCCGAGCGCTGGCCCTCGGCGAACGGCCCGTCGGCCGGGTTGAGATCGGTGTCCACGGGTCCGGGCTGGATCAGGTTCACCGTGATGCCGCGCGGCCCCAGCTCCCGTGCCAGCGGCTTGGTCAGTCCGGCCAGGGCGGACTTGCTCAGCGCGTAGAGGGTGCCACCGGGCCCGCCCGCGTACCGGCTCAGAGCGGTGCCCACGGAGACGATGCGGCCGCCGTCGGCCAGCCGCTCCGCCGCCGCCCGGCAGGCGAGGAAGACGGCCCGCACGTTCACCGCGAGCGTGCGGTCCACCTCCTCCCCGGTGAGCGCCGTGATCGGGCCGAGGACGCCGATGCCCGCGTTGTTGACCAGGATGTCGAGCCGGCCGAGCGCGTCCGCCGCCCGGTGCACCGCCTCGGCCGCCGCACCGGCGTCCGCCGCGTCGCAGCGCAGGGCGAGCCCCCGGCGGCCGAAGCCCTCGATCTTCGCGACGACCGCACGGGCCGCCGCCTCGTCCGCCACGTAGGTGACGGCGACGTCCGCGCCCTCCTGGGCGAGTCGCAGCGCGGTCGCGGCGCCTATGCCCCGGCTGCCCCCGGTGACCAGGGCGGCCCGGGGTGCGAGGCCGGTCGGAGCGGAGGGGGAGGGAGCGCTGGAAAGGGTGCTGGACATGGCTGTCTCCTTGCTGATCGGGGATGCCGTCGCTCCGACGGCATCCCCCAGCAAACGCGGGCCGGGGCCCGCGCACCGGCGGGTATCGGACGCCCACCGCCGGCCGGGCCGCTCACCGTAAGGGCAGCAGCGCGGGGTCCGTCGCCGCTGCCCGCAGCCGGACCAGGATGGCGCGGGCCGCCTTGTCGTAGCCGAGGTTGTTGTTCTGGAGCACCGACTCGGCATTGGCCAGCTCCAGCAGGGCGATCACCTCGAAGGCCAGCTGACAGACGTCGGTGTCCCGGGCCAGCTCCCCGGCGGATCTGGCCTCCTCGATCGTCTGCTCCACGAAGGTGACCCAGCCCGTCTGCGCGGACGCCAGGGCGTCGTGCACCCGGCCGCTGCGGGCGTCGAACTCGGCGGTGGCGGCATAGAAGAAGCAGCCGCCCCGGAACACCCGCTCGCGGGAGTAGGCGATCCACGCCTCGCACAGCCGCCAGACCCGCCCGAGCCCCGGCGGCACCGACCGGGTGGGGCGCAGCACGTGATCGACGTAGACGGCCACCGCCCCGCGCACGGTGGCCAGTTGGAGCCCCTCCTTCGAGCCGAAGAGGGCGAACACTCCGCTCTTGCTCAGCCCCAGCTCGGTGGCGAGCCGCCCCAGCGACAGGCCCTCGAGGCCTTCGACCGAGGCGATCTGCACCGCCCGCCCGAGAATCAACTGCCGGGTCTGGTTCCCCCGCTCGACCCGCCCGTCCACTCTTACCGACGCCATGTGACCACTCCGTGTCTCAGAGTTATCGAGGCGTCAGTCTAGGGAGCGGCGGAGCGGGCGGCGCACCCTCCGTCGCCCTGCCGAACGGCCCGACCGCCTCTGACCACGGGAGATACCTCGCAACGATCCGGCCGTTGAGACAGGTGTTCCTTTTCCGGGGCTCCGGTGGGTAGCGTGATCATTCCGCGTGCGAGCCGGTGAGGTCTCCACAACACGTTCCGTGGAGAGACCCAGGAGAACCCGGTGTCCGCTGTCGCCGTGCCCGTGCTCGCACCCCCGCGCCGCGCCTGGGTCACCGATCTGCCCGTGCTGGCGGTCGCCGTCGTCTGGGGCGCGAGCTACCTCGCGGCCAAGGGCATCACCACCGCCCACACCGTCGTCGCCGTGCTCGTCCTGCGCTTCGCGATCGTGCTGCCGGTGCTCGTGGCGACCGGATGGCGCAGGCTGCGGGCGCTGACCGGAGCGCAGTGGCGGGGCGCCGGGCTGCTGGGCCTGGTGCTGAGCGGGATCTTCCTGCTGGAGACGTACGGGGTGGTCCACACCTCCGCCACCAACGCCGGGCTGATCATCAGCCTCACCATGGTCTTCACGCCGCTGGCGGAGGCCGCCGTGACCCGCGTCCGCCCGTCGGCCGGATTCGTCGCCGCGGCCGGGCTCTCCGTCGCCGGAGTGGTCCTGCTGACCCAGGGCGGCGGTTTCACCAGCCCCTCGGGCGGCGATCTCCTCATGCTCCTCGCCGCCCTCGCCCGTACGGTCCACGTCCTGGCCATGGCCCGGATCAAGGCGGTCCAGGACGCCGACTCGCTCTCCCTGACCACCGTCCAGCTCGGCAGCGCGGTCGCCGTCTTCGCCGTCCTCGCCGCCGTCCCCGGCACCGGCGCCTCGCCGTGGAGCACGGCGGCGGACTTCGGCGCCCGGGAGTGGGCGGGCCTGGTCTTCCTCTCGGTGTTCTGCACGCTGTTCGCGTTCTTCGTGCAGATGTGGTCCGTACGCCGCACCTCACCGTCCCGGGTCAGTCTGCTGCTCGGTACGGAACCGCTGTGGGCCGCCGCCGTCGGCATCAGCCTCGGCGGGGAACGGCTCGGGCTACTCGGGGCGGCCGGTGCGGTCCTCGTCCTGGCGGGCACCGCGTGGGGCCGGCGCGGAGCCGACCGGGAGCGCGCCGAGGCGTGAGCCCGACCACCGCCGTCAGGTCCTGATCGAGTCGGCGGCGATCATCACGGCCACCCCCGCCACGATCAGCACGATGTTGACGAACAGCCCGCGGTCGCTGAGGAAGTCGATGTGCCGCACCACCGTCCACAGCCGGAACCAGCCCGTCCACTCGTACAGCAGCCCGCCGACGCCCTGGATGAAGACGAGGAACCCGATCGTCTCGACGCTTTTCTTCATGGGCCGAGCCTCCCGCCCGTCCGGACGCCGCCGCGTCGGCCACCGGTCCCGTCCTGCCGCGCCGAAAGTAGCGGGTCGTGCGACTTTGGTAGCCGCCTGGCTTCGTGACGCCCCCCGGGGACGAGGTGCTGCGTAACTTTGTCGATATGACGCGCACCGAGTACCGCTGGCTGCTCCCCTCGGCGATGGCCGATCCCGGGCTGCCCGACGACCGGGCCCGGACGCGGCGGACCGTGCGGGACTGGGCCGTCGACATCACGGCCTTCCTCATCGCCGCGGGCATCGGCATGCTCGCCATCGGTGCGATCGAGGCCGACGACAGCACGGCGGACGTGGTCGTGTTCGTGGACTCGGTGGTCGGCGCGGCGGCCTGCTGCGCGCTCTGGCTGCGGCGGCGCTGGCCCGTCGGCCTCGCCGTCGCCCTGACCGTCCTGTGCGTCGTGGAACCCGTGGCCGCCGGGGCACTGCTGGTGGCCCTCTTCAGCCTGGCCGTCCACCGCCCCTTCAAGCCGGCGGCGATCGTCGGCCTGGGTGCGCTGGCCATGACGCCGATCCAGCCGCTGCTGCGTCCCGACCCGGCGACCTCCTTCCTCGCCTCGCTCATCTTCGGGATCCTGCTGGTCCTGTTGGTGCTCAGTTGGGGCATGGTCGTACGCTCCCGGCGCCAGCTCGTCCTCAGCCTCCGCGAACGGGCCCGCCGCGCCGAGGCCGAGGCGGAGCTGCGCGCCGAACAGGCCCAGCGCCTCGCCCGCGAGGCCATCGCCCGCGAGATGCACGATGTCCTGGCCCACCGGCTGACCCTCCTCAGTGTCCACGCCGGGGCCCTCGAATTCCGGCCCGACGCCCCCGCCGCCGAGGTGGGCCGGGCCGCCGGCGTCATCCGGGACAGCGCCCACGAGGCGCTCCAGGACCTCCGCGAGATCATCGGCGTCCTGCGCGGCCCCGGCGACACCGACGAGGGCGAGCGGCCGCAGCCCACGCTCGCCACCCTGGACGCCCTCGTCGCCGAGTCCCGGCTCGCGGGCATGAAGGTCGCCGTCGACAACCGGGTCGCCGACCCCCGGGACGCCCCCGCCGCCACCGGCCGCACGGTCTACCGGATCGCGCAGGAAGCCCTGACCAACGCCCGTAAGCACGCACCCGGCACCGAGGTCTCCCTCACCGTGGCGGGCGGCCCCGGCGAAGGCCTCACCGTCGAGGTGGAGAACCCCGCCCCCACCGAACCCTTCGAACGGGTCCCCGGCTCCGGCCAGGGACTCATCGGCCTCACCGAACGCGCCACCCTCGCCGGGGGAGAGCTGGAACACGGCCCGACGAAGGACGGCGGCTTCGCGGTCCGGGCCCGACTGCCGTGGCCCGCCGCATGACGCGCGTCGTACGAGGACGAGTCGCGCGGGCCGCAGGGGGACGGGCGATGCCCGTCGTACGCGGACGGGTGACGCGAGCCGTACGGGGACGGGCGATGCCCGTCGTACGGGAGCGGGTGACGCCCGCCGCAGGGGGGCCGCGCCCCGGCTGGCTACGGTGGTCGTCATGAGCACCCCGGCGTCCCCGACACCCCCGGCATCCCCCACGCCCCCGCCCGGGCGGTCCGTCCGGCTGCTGATCGTCGACGACGACCCGCTGGTCCGGGCAGGACTGACCTTGATGCTCGGCGGCGCCGAGGGCATCGACATCGTCGGGGAAGCCGCGGACGGCGACGAGGTCGAGGAGCTGGTCGAACGGCTGCGCCCCGACGTCGTCCTGATGGACATCCGGATGCCGGTCATGGACGGACTCACCGCGACCGAGCGGCTGCGCCGCCGGCCCGACGCCCCCGAAGTCGTCGTCCTCACCACGTTCCACGCCGACGACCAGGTGCTCCGGGCCATCCGGGCCGGGGCGGCGGGATTCGTCCTGAAAGACACCCCGCCCGCCCGGATCGTCGACTCGGTCCGCCGGGTCGCCGCCGGGGACCCGGTGCTCTCGCCCGCCGTCACCCGTCAGTTGATGGCCCGCGCCGCGGGCGGCGGGCACGACGAGCGGGCCGGCCGCACCGACCGCGCACGCAGGCGTTTCGACCAACTCGCCGAGCGGGAGAAGGAAGTCGCCGTCGCCGTCGGACGCGGCGGCTCCAACGCGGAGATCGCGGGTTCCCTCTATCTCAGCGTCGCCACCGTCAAGACCCACGTCTCACGGATTCTGGCCAAACTCGAACTCAACAACCGCGTTCAGATCGCCCTGTTGGTCCACGACGCGGGACTCCTCGACACGGACCGGGAGGGCGGCGGCGGCCTACGCTGAGCGGAGCATGTGCGGGCTGCCGGCGCGCTGACGATGCGTGGGAGAACTCGGCCCCGTCCGCCGCACCTCCTCCCGAAGGGAACCGCGTTGACCACTCAGCCCCTGGTCGATCTCGCCGCGCTCGGCGAGCAGTTCACCCGCGACCCCTATCCCGTCTATGCCGCCCTGCGCGCGAAGGGCCCCGTCCACCGGGTGCGGATCCCCGAGGGCGCGGACGCCTGGCTCGTCGTCGGATACGAGGCGGGCCGGGCCCTCCTCGCCGACCAGCGGCTCTCCAAGGACTGGAGCCGTGCCTCGCCCACGCTCGGGGTGAGCAAGGTGTCCGCGGGCTCCTCGATGCTCGGCTCGGACGCCCCCGACCACACCCGGCTGCGCAAGCTGGTCGCCCGCGAGTTCACCCCGCGCCGCATGGAGCAGCTGGCGCCTCGCATACAGGAGATGACCGACGATCTGCTGGACGCGATGCTCGCGGCCCCGAACCGCACGGCGGACCTCGTCGAGGCGCTGTCCTTCCCCCTGCCCATGTCGGTGATCTGCGAGCTGCTCGGGGTTCCGTTCCTGGACCGCGAGGACTTCCGTACCTGGTCCGGCCGGGCGGTCTCCTCCATCGACCCGTCCGTGCGCGCCTCCTCCACGCAGGAGATGACCGCGTACATCGCCGGGCTGCTCGCCGACAAACGCGAGAAACCCGGCGAGGACCTGCTGAGCGCGCTCATCCACACCGCCGACGAGGGCGGCGACCGGCTGTCCGGCGACGAACTGCTCGGCATGGCCTGGCTGCTGCTGGTCGCCGGACACGAGACCACCGTCAACCTCATCACCAACGGCGTGCACAACCTTCTGGCCCATCCCGGCCAACTGGCTTCCCTGCGCGCGGACTTCTCCCTGATCGACAACGCCGTCGAGGAGGTCCTGCGCTTCGAGGGGCCGGTGGAGACCCCCACGTACCGCTTCACGACCGAGCCGATCGAGGTCGGCGGCACGGTGATCCCCGGCGGCGGCGAGCTGGTCCTCGTCGCCATGTCGGACGCCAACCGGGACCCCGCCCGCTACCCCGACGGGTCCCGCTTCGACATCACCCGCGACGCCCGGGGCCACATCGCCTTCGGGCACGGCATCCACCACTGCCTGGGCGCGCCGCTGGCCCGCATCGAGGCCCGGATCGCCATCCGGTCGCTGCTGGAGCGCTGCCCGGACCTGCGGCTGACCGCCGACCCGGCGACGCTCGCCTGGCGCGCCGGGATGCTGATGCGGGGGCCGCTGAGCCTGCCCGTCGGCTGGTAGCGGCCGGGCTCCCCCGCCGGCCTCCGTTTTGCCCCCCGGGGTTCCCCGCTCAGCCGCCGGGGATCTCGGTCAGCGCCACCGGCCGGCGTTCGCGGCGGGAGACCTCGCACGCCTCGGCGATCCGCAGGGCGTGCAGGGCCTCCCGCCCGTCGCACGGATTGGCCAGCTCGCCGCGGACCACGCGCAGGAACGCGTCCAGCTCCGCCTCGTACGCCGGGGCGAACCGCTCCAGGAAGCCCGGCCAGGGCTTCGCGGGTGCGCCGGGACCCCCGGGCTCGGCCGAGGTCAGCGGCGTACGGTCGTCCAGGCCGACGACGATCTGGTCCAGCTCGCCGGCCAGCTCCATCCGTACGTCGTACCCGGCACCGTTGCACCGGGTCGCGGTGGCGGTGGCGAGCGTCCCGTCGTCGAGGGTGAGCAGGGCCGCGGCCGTGTCCACGTCCCCGGCCTCCCGGAACATCGCGGGCCCGGCGTCCGAGCCGGTGGCGTACACCTCGCTCACCTCGCGGCCCGTCACCCAGCGCAGGATGTCGAAGTCGTGGACCAGGCAGTCGCGGTACAGCCCGCCGGAGAGCGGGAGGTAGGCGGCGGGCGGCGGGGCGGGGTCGGAGGTGGCCGCCCGCACGGTGTGCAGCCGCCCGAGCCTCCCCTCCCGCACTGCGGCCCTGGCCTCGCCGTACCCCGCGTCGAAGCGCCGCATGAAACCGAGCTGGAGGACGCTGCCCGCCGCCTCGACCTCCGTCAGCGCGGCGAGCGTGCCGGGCAGGTCCAGGGCGATCGGCTTCTCGCAGAAGACCGGCAGCCCGGCGCGGGCGGCCCGCGCGATGAGCCCGGCGTGAGCGGCGGTCGCCGAGCAGATCACCACGGCGTCGGGCAGGCCCCGGGCCTCGCCCGCCCCGGTGAACAGGTCGTCCACGGCGACGGCCGTCCCCCCGGTCCGCAGGGCTGTCGCGGGGGCCCGCTCCGGGTCCGCGTCCGCCAGCAGCAGGGCGTCCACGGCGGGGTGACGGCTCAGCACCTCCGCATGGAATGTGCCGATCCGTCCCGTTCCGATCAGTCCGATGCGCATGGGCCCCAAGGTGGCGTTCGCCCGGTCGTCATGTCAAGCGTTTGTCCTGACAAATGGCGGCCGCATCGATGTGAACGGCGGTCGCGTCGATCGCGGGTCCCGTCCCGGCGTGCCATGGCTTTGTCCGGACAAGCGAACTACGCTCGCCGCGTGACCGCACAAGGAACCGACCGGCCGCTGCCGCTGAGCGTGGACCGCACCAGCCCGGTGCCGCTCTACTTCCAGCTGGCGCAGCAGTTGGAGGCCGCCGTGGAACAGGGCCGGCTGGCCCCCGGTGCCCTGCTCGGGAACGAGATCGACCTCGCCGCCCGTCTCGGTCTGTCGCGGCCGACCGTCCGCCAGGCCATCCAGTCGCTCGTCGACAAGGGCCTGATGGTGCGCCGCCGCGGCGTCGGCACCCAGGTCGTCCACAGTCGGGTCCGCCGCCCGCTGGAGCTCAGCTCCCTCTACGACGACCTGGAGTCGGCGGGCCAGCGCCCCGCCACCGGCGTCCTGCGCAACACCACGGAACCGGCCACCGCCGAGGTCGCCGCCGCTCTCGGCGTCGCCGAGGGCAGCGAGGTCCACCTCGTGGAGCGGCTGCGCAGTGCCCACGGCGAGCCGATGGCTCTCCTGCGCAACCACCTGCCGCCGGGGCTGTTGCCCCTGCGCACCGAGGAACTGGAGGCCACCGGCCTCTACCGGCTGATGCGGGCCTCGGGCATCACGCTGCACAGCGCCCGCCAGTCGGTGGGCGCGCGCGCCGCGACGCCGGGGGAGGCCCGGGTCCTGGACGAGGAGCCGGGGGCGCCGCTGCTCACGATGGAGCGCACGACGTACGACGACACGGGGCGGGTGGTCGAGTTCGGCTCGCACGTCTACCGGGCGGCGCGGTACGCCTTCGAATTCCAGCTCCTGGTACGCACCTGAGCGTCACCGTGGAGCCCGTCCGGCGTTTGAGGGCGGAACCGTCGGCGTGGACGAGGCCGCACCCGCTGGGTGCCCGTGCCCCGGGTCCCTCTGTCTGCGGGCCGACCCACCCCGGGGTTCCGTCCTCGATCGCCGGACGCGCTTGAAGGGCGCCCCCCCCAGCTCGTCCTCAAACGCCGGACGGGCTGAAATGGTCCCGGTACACGGGTTGCGCTCGACGCCCCCCGTGCCCCAGGCTCCGTGTCCGTCGGGCGCTCGGGGATACTTGGGCAGCCGGCCCGGGGCCACACTCCCCGGCCCGGTCAAGCGAAGCGCACAGCGAGCAGCAGCAGAAGGGCACGGCGTCGTGGCAAGGGTTCGGACAGGGGTACGCGCGATGGGCGCCGTGCTGGCAGTGGTGCTGGCAGCCGCAGGATGCAGCAGCACCGGCGGCAAGCGCGCCGAGGAGCGTGCGGCCGCCGCGGCCGAGGGGCGGGCCGCGGTGAACACTCCGCGCTGGACCTTCGCCATGGTCACCCACTCGGGCGACGGCGACACCTTCTGGGACATCGTCCAGAAGGGCGCCGAGCAGGCCGCCGTCAAGGACAACATCAACTTCCTCTACTCGCACAACGACGAGGCCAACCAGCAGGCCCAGCTCGTCCAGACCGCGATCGACAAGAAGGTCGACGGGCTCATCGTCTCGCTGGCCAAGCCGGACGCGATGAAGTCCGTGGTCGCCAAGGCCGTGAAGGCGGGCATTCCGGTCGTCACCGTGAACTCCGGCTCCGCGGAGTCGAAGGAGTTCGGGGCGCTCACCCACATCGGCCAGGACGAGACCATCGCCGGTGAGGCCGTCGGAGACGAGCTGAACAGCCGGGACCGCAAGAAGGTCCTGTGCGTCCTGCACGAGCAGGGCAACGTGGGCCACGAGCAGCGCTGCGCCGGAGCGAAGAAGACCTTCGACGGCACCATGCAGAACCTGTACGTCGACGGCACCAACATGCCAGACGTCACGGCGTCCATCGAGGCCAAGCTCCAGTCCGACAAGAGCATCGACGCGGTCGTCACCCTCGGCGCCCCCTTCGCCGACGCGGCCGTCCAGGCCAAGCAGACCGCGGGCAGCGACGCCGAGATCGACACCTTCGACCTGAACGCCAAGGTCGCCACCGGCCTCCAGGACGACAAGCTCGGCTTCGCCGTCGACCAGCAGCCCTACCTCCAGGGCTACGAGGCCGTCGACCTGCTCTGGCTCTACCGCTACAACCGCAACGTCCTCGGTGGCGGCCTCCCCGTCCTCACCGGCCCGCAGGTCATCACCAAGGACGACGCCGACGCGCTCGCCGATTACACCAAGCGGGGCACCCGATGAGCGGCTCCACCGCCGCACCGAAGACGCCGGCGAAGGCGGACGAGCGCCTGGTGCGCACCTCGCCGCTGCGCAAGCTGCTCGGCCGCCCCGAGCTCGGCTCGGTCGTCGGCGCGGCAGCCGTCTTCCTGTTCTTCGCGATCGTCGCCGACAGCTTCCTCCAGGCCTCCAGCTTCGGCACGGTGCTGTACGCGGCCTCGGTCCTCGGCATCATGGCCGCGCCGGTCGCGCTGCTGATGATCGGCGGCGAGTTCGACCTCTCCGCCGGGGTCATGGTGACCAGCTCCGCGCTGATCTCCTCGATGTTCAGCTACCAGATGACCGCCAACGTCTGGGTCGGCGTCCTCGTGTCGCTGCTGGTCACGCTCGCCATCGGCGCGTTCAACGGCTTCATGCTGACCCGCACCAAGCTGCCGAGCTTCATCATCACGCTCGGCACGTTCCTGATGCTGACCGGCCTGAACCTCGGCTTCACCAAGCTCATCAGCGGCACCGTCTCCACCAAGGCCATCGGTGACATGGAGGGCTTCGACTCGGCCCGCGCGCTGTTCGCCTCGACGCTGACCCTCGGCGGCGTCGAGTTCAAGGTGACGATCCTGTGGTGGGCGGCGCTCGTCGGCGTGGCCACCTGGATCCTCCTGCGTACCCGCTTCGGCAACTGGATCTTCGCCGTCGGGGGCGAGGCCGACGCGGCCCGCGCGGTCGGCGTCCCGGTCATCCGCACCAAGATCGGGCTCTACCTCGGCGTCGCCTTCGCCGCCTGGGTCTCCGGCCAGCACCTGCTGTTCAGCTACGACGTCGTCCAGTCCGGCGAGGGCGTGGGCAACGAGCTGACGTACATCATCGCGGCCGTCATCGGCGGCTGCCTGATCACCGGCGGTTACGGCTCCGCCATCGGCTCGGCGGTCGGCGCCTTCATCTTCGGCATGACCAGCAAGGGCATCGTGTACGCCGAGTGGAACCCGGACTGGTTCAAATTCTTCCTGGGAGCGATGCTGCTCCTGGCCACCCTGCTCAACGCGTGGGTGCGCAAGCGCGCGGAGGCGACGTCATGACGGCCACCCCTGAAGAGACCGCGGGAACGACCGGGGCAGCGACCGCGGGCCCGCTGGTCGAACTGGACGACGTGTCCAAGTTCTACGGGAACATCAAAGCCCTGGAACACGTCTCGCTGGAGGTCCACGCGGGCGAGATCACCTGCGTCCTCGGCGACAACGGCGCCGGCAAGTCCACCCTCATCAAGATCATCGCGGGGCTGCACCGGCACGACGCGGGGCGCTTCCTGATCGACGGCGAGGAGACCACCCTCGCCAACCCGCGCGACGCCCTGGACCGGGGCATCGCCACCGTCTACCAGGACCTCGCGGTCGTCCCGCTGATGCCGGTCTGGCGGAACTTCTTCCTCGGCTCCGAACCCACGACCGGCGTCGGTCCCTTCAAGCGCCTCGACGTCCGCAGGATGCGCGAGACGACCCGTACCGAACTGCTCCGCATGGGCATCGACCTGCGCGACGTCGACCAGCCCATCGGCACCCTGTCGGGCGGCGAACGCCAGTGCGTGGCCATCGCCCGCGCCGTCTACTTCGGCGCGAAGGTCCTCGTCCTGGACGAGCCGACCGCCGCGCTCGGCGTCAAGCAGTCCGGCGTGGTCCTCAAGTACGTGGCGGCCGCCCGCGACGCGGGGCTCGGCGTGGTCCTCATCACGCACAATCCGCACCACGCCCACCTGGTCGGCGACCGGTTCGTCCTCCTCAAGCGCGGCGTGATGTCCGGCAGCCACACCAAGGACGACGTCACGCTGGACGAGCTGACCCGGCAGATGGCGGGCGGCAGCGAGCTGGAGGAGCTCAGCCACGAGCTGGAGCGCACCCCCACCCCCACCCTCCCGGGCGGCCACGGCACGAAGGGCGAGGCTCCCTGAGCGGAGACCGCCCCGGCGCGGCCGACCCCGCCCACCGGACCCCCGGGGCCGGGCAGTGGCAGAATCGAGCCCGGCGGGCGCCGTCCGCCGCCGACCGCGACAGCGGCCCGGCCCCCCAGACCCCGCAGGGACGATGAGCACGTACCGCGACTTCGCACACCGCGGCTCCGCCCGCGCCACCGTCCTCAAGACCGTCGGCACCAAGGAACGCCGCTCGCATCTGTCCGCCCCCCGGGTCCCCACGGTCGGGATCGACATCGGCGGCACCAAGGTGATGGCGGGCGTCGTCGACGCCGACGGCAACATCCTGGAACAGCTGCGCACCGAGACGCCCGACAAGTCCAAGAGCCCCAAGGTCGTCGAGGACACCATCGTCGAACTGGTCCTGGACCTCTCCGACCGGCACGACGTCCACGCGGTGGGCATCGGGGCTGCGGGCTGGGTGGACGCCGACCGTTCCAAGGTCCTCTTCGCCCCCCACCTCGCCTGGCGCGACGAGCCCCTGCGCGACGCCATCGCCTCCCGCCTCGTCGTCCCCGTCATGGTCGACAACGACGCCAACACCGCCGCCTGGGCGGAGTGGCGCTTCGGGGCGGGCCGCGGCGAGGACCACCTCGTCATGATCACCCTCGGTACGGGCATCGGCGGCGCGATCCTGGAGGACGGCCAGGTCAAGCGGGGCAAGTACGGGGTGGCCGGTGAGTTCGGCCACATGCAGGTCGTGCCCTCGGGCCACCGCTGCCCCTGCGGCAACCGGGGCTGCTGGGAGCAGTACAGCTCCGGCAACGCCCTCGTCCGCGAGGCCAGGGAACTGGCCGCCGCCGACTCCCCGGTCGCGCACTATCTGCTGGACCGGGTCAAGGGCAACATCCCCGACATCACCGGCCCGCTGATCACCGAACTGGCCCGCGAGGGCGATGCGATGTGCATCGAGCTCCTCCAGGACATCGGCCAGTGGCTCGGCATCGGCATCGCCAACCTGGCCGCCGCGCTCGACCCCTCCTGCTTCGTCATCGGAGGCGGCGTCAGCGCCGCCGACGACCTCCTGATCAACCCCGCCCGGGACGCCTTCAAGCGCCACCTCACCGGCCGCGGCTACCGCCCCGAGGCCCGGATCGCGAAGGCACAGCTCGGCCCCGAGGCGGGTATGGTCGGCGCCGCGGACCTGGCCCGGCTGGTCGCCCGCCGATTCCGCCGGGCCAACCGGCGACGCGTCGAACGGTACGAGCGGTACGCCCAGATCTACGACCAGGCGGCGAGCACCATCCGCAACACGCGGTCCACCCGTACCGCCGACTGAACCGCGGCCGCCCCTTCCGGCGTCCACCCTTCAGTACGCCTCTTCAGCACGCCGTCGCCGCAGCACCTTAGGGACCACCTGATCATGATCGCAGCCGAGCACCCCGTGGTGCCGCACCAGTCGGAGTCGCCGGGCGACGGCGAGGGCAAACCGCCCGAGGACCGCCGGCGTGTGTTCAAGCGGCGCTTCATCACCGCCACGATCATCGTGCTGCTGATCGGCATCCCGGCCGGCTACCTGCTGATCTCGGCCGGCCAGAGCCGCCGCTCGGGCATGGACAAGGAGAGCGAGGCGGCCGCCCAGGGGCTGCGCGAGGGCTGGCCCTCCAAGATGCAGCGCCGGATCTTCGAGATCCCGATCCCCGGCAACGGACAGGGCGTCCAGTACTACGAGACGAACAACTGGAAAGCCAGCCGGATGTACGCGAAGTTCCGGACCACCTCCGCCGGTCTCGACCGCTTCCTGACCGGGATGGGCACCGGACGTGCGGCGCTGGAGCCGGACAGGATCACCATCAGCCCGCGGGACGTCAAGATCACCGGCTGGTCCTTCGGCCCGGGCGAGCACTGGGCCGGTACCACGCACAGCAACAAGAAGCCGCGCCCCACCCAGAACATCACGGTCAATATGACCGATCCGGCCAGCCCCGTCGTGTATGTCGTATCGGCGGCGACCCCCTGACCCGGGAGCCGGAGGGGCGCTCAGTAACCTGGAGCGAGTGAGCGAAGTGAGCGAGACGACCCCGCAGCCCGTGCAGGCCCCCCACCCCGGTGGGCCCGCCCCGCACCCCGGAGTGCCTCACCAGGCGGTTCCGGCCCCGCACCGGGCACCGGACGCCGTGCCCCTGTCGGCCGCCCCGGAGTCCTACCCGGTGCCCGGTGGCAGCGGGGCCCCCGGGTTCCCGCAGGCTCCGGTGACCGCGCAGCCGGACCGGATCCCGCTCGCCCCGCCGGCACCGCAGGGCCCGTTCGCCCCGCAGGCCACCCCCGCCCCGCAGGGGGCTTCTGCCGCGGCCCCGCCGGCACCGCAGGCAGGGATCGACGCCCCGCGGACTCTCCAGTACCGCTTCGACGGGCCCGAGGACGCCCCGGTCCTGGTCATCGGTCCCTCGCTCGGGACGACGTGGCACATGTGGGACCGCCAGATACCCGAGCTGTCCCAGCACTGGCGGGTCTTCCGCTACGACCTGCCCGGTCACGGCGGCGCGCCCGCCCACGCCGCCGCCTCCGTCGCCGAGCTGGGCGACCGGCTGCTCGCGACCCTGGACGGCCTCGGTGTCCAGCGCTTCGGCTACGCGGGCTGCTCCATCGGCGGCGCGGTCGGCGCGGACCTGGCCCTGCGCCACCCGCACCGGGTCGCCTCGCTGGCGCTCGTCGCGTCCTCGCCCCGGTTCGGCACGGCCGACGAGTTCCGTCAGCGCGGCGTGATCGTCCGCACCAACGGCCTGGAGCCGATGGCCCGCACCGCGCCGGAGCGCTGGTTCACCCCCGGCTTCGCCGCCGCGCAGCCCGCCATCGTGGAATGGGCCGTGCAGATGGTCCGCACCACCGACCCCGGGTGCTACATCGCCGCCTGCGAGGCGCTCGCGGCGTTCGACATCCGCGGTGCCCTGGGCCGGATCGGCGTCCCCACTCTCGTGCTGGTCGGGGCGGAGGACCAGGTCACCGGTCCCGCCGAGGCCCGCACCCTGGTCGCCGGGATACCGGACGCCCGCCTGGCGCTCGTCCCCGGGGCCTCCCACCTCGCGCCCGTCGAGCAGCCCGCAGCCGTCAGCGACCTGCTGCTGATGCACTTCTCCACCGCCTGGCAGCAGGACACCTCGGCCGCGATCCCCGTGCTGCCCCACGTCACCGCGCCGGTCGCCCCCAGCATGCCGTTCGCCCCGGTGGCCGAGATCGCCCCGGCCGCCGGCGCGCCCGACGCCGTCGCGCCGACCCCGGACGGCCGGTACGAGCAGGGCACGAAGGTCCGCCGCGAGGTGCTGGGGGATGCCCACGTCGACGCGGTGAACACCGCGGCCGACGCCTTCACCGAGGACTTCCAGGAACTGGTCACGCGGTACGCCTGGGGCGAGGTCTGGAGCCGCGACGGCCTCGACCGCCGCACCCGCAGCGTCATCACGCTCACCGCGCTCGTCGCCTCCGGTCATCTGGAGGGCCTGGCCGCACACACCCGGGCCGCCCTGCGCAACGGCCTGACGCCCGCCGAGATCAAGGAAGTTCTGCTCCAGACCGCCGTCTACTGCGGCATCCCGGCCGCCGGAGCCGCCTTCGCCGTCGCGCAGAAGGTGATCCAGGAGGAAACCACGCCGCCCGCGTAGCAGGATGGGGCCCATGAACGCATCGCGCGGGGCACTCACCCTCACCAAGAAGACCCACTCCTGCGTCCGGATCGAGAAGGAGGGGCGCGTCCTGGTCATCGACCCCGGAGGCTTCTCCGAGGACGACGCGGCGCTCGGCGCGGACGTCCTGCTGGTGACGCACGAGCACCCGGACCACTTCAACGAGGCACGGCTGCGGGCGGGCATGGAGGCCAACCCGGCGGCCGAGGTCTGGACGCTGCGCAGCGTCGCCGAGCAGCTTTCGGCCGCCTTTCCGGGCCGGGTGCACACCGTGGGTCACGGGGACGCGTTCTCCGCCGCGGGATTCGACGTCACTGTGCACGGCGAGCTGCACGCGGTGATCCACCCGGACATCCCGAGGATCACCAACGTCGGTTTCCTGGTCGACGGTTCGGTCTTCCACCCCGGCGACGCGCTCACCGTCCCCGAGCGCCCCGTGGACACGCTGCTGCTGCCGGTCATGGCCCCCTGGAGCAAGATCTCCGAGGTCATCGACTACGTACGCGAGGTGAAGCCGCGGCGCGCCATCGACGTCCACGACGCCCTGCTGACCGATCTGGCCCGCCCGGTCTACGACCACCAGATCGGCGCCCTGGGCGGCGCGGACCACGGCCGGCTTGCCCCGGGCGGCACCACCGAGCTGTGAGCCCGGCGGCCGCTGTCAGTGGGAGCCGCTAGGTTGGCTGCCATGCGCATCGCCACCTATAACGTCAATTCGATCACCGCCCGGCTGCCGAGGCTCCTGGCCTGGCTGGAGAGCAGCGGCACCGATGTGCTGTGCATCCAGGAGACCAAGTGCACGGCGGAGCAGTTCCCCGCCGAAGCCCTGCGCGAGGCGGGGTACGAATCCGCCGTCAACGCCACCGGCCGGTGGAACGGGGTCGCGCTGCTCTCCCGTGTCGGCCTCGACGACGTCGTCACCGGGCTGCCCGGCGGCCCGGACTACGACGGGGTGCAGGAGCCCCGCGCGATCTCGGCGACCTGCGGCCCGCTGCGCCTCTGGTCGGTGTACGTGCCCAACGGCCGCGAGGTCGAGCACGAGCACTACGCCTACAAGCTGCGCTGGCTGGAGGCCCTGCGGAAGGCGGTGGCGGCGGACGCCGCGGGGACCCGGCCCTTCGCGGTCCTGGGCGATTTCAACGTGGCCCCGACCGACGAGGACGTCTGGGACCCGGCGCTGTTCGAGGGCGCCACGCATGTGACGCCCGCCGAGCGCGCCGCCCTCGCGGCCCTGGAGGCGGAGGGCCTGGGCGAGGTGCTGCCCCGCCCCCTCAAGTACGACCGCGCCTACACCTTCTGGGACTACCGCGAGCTGCGGTTCCCCAAGAACAAGGGCATGCGGATCGACCTGACCTTCGGCAACGCCCCCTTCACCGCCGCCGTCAAGGACAGTTACGTCGACCGCGAGGAGCGCAAGGGCAAGGGCGCCTCCGACCACGCCCCAGTGGTCGTCGACCTCGACCTCTGAGCCGGGCCGAGCGGAGGCGGGCGGGAGGCTACGGATCGCGTGACAACCCGAGGTTGACACCTCTCGGGTGTCAACCTACGGTTGTCACATGACGCAGCCTCTTCCCGTCACCCCTTCCGTACGCCTCGACGATCTGATCGAGGCCATCAAGAAGACCGGCGACGACGCTCTGGAGCAGCTCTCCGGCGCGGTGCTCGCCGCCGACCACCTCGGCGACGTGGCCGACCACCTCATCGGCCACTTCGTGGACCAAGCGCGGCGCTCCGGCGCCTCCTGGACCGACATCGGCCGGAGCATGGGGGTCACCCGCCAGGCCGCCCAGAAGCGCTTCGTGCCCAAGAAGGGCGAGAGCTCCTCGGACCTGGACCCCAACGAGGGCTTCAACCGCTTCACCCCGCGCGCCCGCAACGTGGTCGTCGCCTCCCACAACGAGGCCCAGGCCGCCCCGCACGCCGAGATCGTCCCCGCCCACCTGATCCTCGGCCTGCTCGCCGAGCCCGAGGCCATCGCCGCCCGCGTCCTCACCGGGCAGGGCGTGGCGCCGGACGCGCTGCGGACGGCGGCGACCGCAGCGCTGCCCGCCACCGTGGACGCGGCGCCCGAGACGGTCCCGTACGACCCGGACTCCCGCAAGGTCCTGGAGCTGACCTTCCGGGAGGCCCTGCGGCTCGGCCACAACTACGTCGGCACCGAGCACATCCTGCTGGCCCTGCTGGAGTTCGAGGACGGCTCCGGCGTGCTGACCGGCCTCGGCCTGGACAAGGAAGCCGTGTCCGCCGCGGTGGAGCGGGCGGTGAGCGAGGCGGCCCGGGCCCTGCGGCAGTAGGAGCCCGCGGTCTTCCCGCGAGGGGCGGCGTGCTCGGCGCACCGGCGGTCGGCGCACCGAGCCCGCCGGCCACGAACACCGGCCGTCAGTGCACCGAGAACCCGCCGTCCACGAACACCGACTGCCCGGTGACGTACGCCGAGGAGCGCCCCGCCAGGAACACCGCGGCCCCCGCGAAGTCCTCCGCGAGACCGTTGCGGCCGACCAGCGTGCGTGCGGCCAGCGACGCCACCTTCTCCGGGTCCGACTGGAGGCGCGCGTTCAGCGGGGTCAGCACGAACCCGGGCACCAGGCTGTTCACCGTGACGCCGTACGGCGACCACGCCTCGGCCTGGGAGCGGGTCAGCGACTCCAGGCCGCCCTTGGACACCCCGTAGGCGCCGCTGCTCACGAAGGCCCGGTGCGCCTGCTGCGAGGTGACGTGGATGATCCGCCCGTAGCCGCGCTCGGCCATGCCGGGCCCGAAGCGCTGCCCCAGCAGGAACGGCGCCTTCAGGTTCACCGCCATCGTGGTGTCCCAGACGTCCTCGCCCAGCTCGGTCAGCGGCGGGCGCAGATTGATCCCGGCGCAGTTCACCAGGATGTCCGGCTCCCCGAACGCCTCCACGGCGCCCTCCGCTCCGGCGCGCACCCCTTCCGGCGTGCTCAGGTCCGCGCTCACCCAGGCGGCCCGGCAGCCCTCGGCGCTCAGCTCGTCCACGGTCGCCTTCAGCTCCGCCTCCCGGCGGGCCACCACGACGACGCGTCCGCCGGCCCGGGCCAGGGCGCCGGCGATCGCCCGGCCGATGCCGGAGCTTCCTCCGGTGACCACCGCCACCCGGCCTTCCAGCGAGAACAGTTCCGCGACGTATGCCCGTGCACTCATGTACGCACCTTAGATATGCGCTCGGATCCCCGTCCGGGGCGGGGTGGGGGATCGGTGAACGCCGCGCGCCCTGTGGTGCGGAACCTGGCCGGGATGGGACCCTAGTGGTATGAACATCCCTTTCTTGGACAACTGGCGTAAGCGTCAGGGTGGTACGCATGCGGGCGCGCTCGCCGCCGCCGTCGAGGCAGACCCCGACGGTGTGGCCGAGCTGCTCGCCGAGTGCGAACTGCTGCGCGTCCGGGCGGGGCAGCACGGACTCGAACTGGACGACAGCCCCGCCTCGTTGACCGCGCTCGACCAGCTGCCGCCCCGCTGGCGCGACGACCCCGAGGAACTGCCCTGGCTGGGCAACGACGCAGGCCTCTATCTCGGCACGGTGATCGTGCGGACCGTGCCGGGCGCCGCGTGGGACGTCTGGCCGAGCGGCCAGCCCGTGGTGCGGCTGGTCTCCGGGCGGGAGATCGACGTCGTCGCGGCCGGACTCGACTGGGCGATGGCGGGCAGCCCGGAGCTCTCCCAGGTGTACGCCGAGTCCGCCGAGAACTGAGCCGGGAACCGGCGAGCGGCCCGCTCTTCTCACCTAATCTAGATAAAAAGCCTTTTGCGCCATTTACGCGTGTCGGGTGCGAAGTCCCTTTTCGCGATGGATAGTTTGCGCTGACCTCGACACAGCGACAAGTGGGTAGGGCAGCGCATGGCCGTCGATCCGTTGATCGAACTGAGGGACGTCAACAAACACTTCGGGGAGTTGCACGTACTTCAGGACATCAATCTCACCGTCGGCCGCGGGGAGGTGGTGGTGGTCATCGGCCCCTCCGGCTCAGGGAAATCCACCCTGTGCCGGGCGATCAACCGGCTGGAGACGATCGAGTCCGGCAGCATCACGATCGACGGCAGACCCCTTCCCGCCGAGGGCAAGGGCCTGGCCCAGCTCCGCGCCGAAGTCGGCATGGTCTTCCAGTCGTTCAACCTCTTCGCCCACAAGACCGTGCTGGACAACGTCTCGCTGGCGCAGCTCAAGGTCCGCAAGCGCAAGAAGGACGAGGCCGACAAGCGCTCCCGCGAACTGCTGGAGCGGGTCGGCCTGGCCGCCCACGCCGACAAGTTCCCCGCGCAGCTCTCCGGCGGTCAGCAGCAGCGCGTGGCCATCGCCCGCGCCCTGGCCATGGACCCCAAGGCCCTCCTCTTCGACGAGCCCACCTCGGCGCTCGACCCGGAGATGATCAACGAGGTCCTGGAGGTCATGCAGCAGCTCGCCCGGGACGGCATGACCATGGTCGTGGTCACCCACGAGATGGGCTTCGCCCGCTCCGCGGCCAACCGGGTCGTGTTCATGTCCGACGGCTGCGTCGTCGAGGACCGCACCCCGGAGGACTTCTTCACGAACCCTTCGAGCGACCGCGCCAAGGACTTCCTGTCCAAGATCCTCAAGCACTGAGGGGGAGGCTTCCATGTTGCGTACGAGGAACACGCGTACGGGCAGAGTCGCCGCCCTCGTGGCCGGCCTCCTGCTCGCCGCACTCGCCGCGGGCTGCGGCAAGGACGGCAGCCCGCCCGTCAAGGGGCCGAAGGCCGAGGCCCTGCCGGTGTACCAGGTCGACACCGGCTTCGAGCTGCCCGACTCCCGCACCTGGACCAAGGCGAAGCGGCGCGGCTATCTGATCGTCGGCGCCAAGGAGGACCAGCCCTATCTGGGGGAGAAGGACCCGGCGAGCGGGATCTACTCCGGCTTCGACATCGAGATCGCCCGCATGATGGCGGCCTCGCTCGGCTTCGAGCCGCAGACGATCCGATTCCGCACCATCGCCTCCGCCAACCGCGAGACGGCCCTGCAGAACGGCCAGATCGACTACTACGTCGGCACCTACACCATCAACGACATGCGCAAGAAGCTCGTCGGCTTCGCCGGCCCGTACTACATGGCCGGCCAGGGACTGCTGGTGCGCACCGACGAGAACGACATCAACGGGCCCCAGGACCTGGCGGGCAAGACCGTCTGCTCCGCGGCCGGCTCCACGCCCTACCAGCGCATCGCCGCCGACTACCCCAAGGCGACCCTCGTCGCTTACGACACGTACTCGATCTGCGTCGACAACCTGCTCACCTACCAGGTCGACGCCGTCACCACCGACGACGCGATCCTGCTGGGCTTCGCGGCCAAGGCGCCCGACGAGATGAAGGTCGTCGGCAAGCCCTTCTCCGAGGAGCCGTACGGCATCGGCGTACCGCGCAGCGACAACGCGCTGCGCAACGCCCTCAACGACGCGCTGGAGGCCAACGAGAAGGACGGCAACTGGAAGAAGGCGTACGACGCGACGCTCGGCCTCTCCGGAGCGCCCGCGCCGACACCGCCGCCCATCGACCGCTACCCGGCGACCTGAGGGGACGGCCCCACCCATGGATGTACTGACAGAGAACTTCTCCCTCTACGGCAAGGGTTTCCTCGGCACCGTCGAACTGACCGTCTACGCCTCGGCGCTGGCGCTCGTCCTCGGCTTCCTGATGGCGTCCTTCCGGGTCGCGCCCGTCGGCTCCTTCCGGGTGCTGGGCACGGTCTGGGTCACCGTGCTCCGCAACACCCCGCTGACCCTGCTGTTCTTCGCTGTCCTGCTCGGCCTGCCCCGCTTCGGGCTCGTCCTGCCGTTCCAGGTCTTCGCGGTCATCGCGCTCGGCTGCTACACCTCGGCGTTCATCTGCGAGGTGCTGCGCTCCGGCATCAACACCGTGCCCAGGGGACAGGGCGAGGCCGCGCGCAGCCTCGGCATGAACTTCGGCCAGACCCTGAGCACCGTGGTGCTGCCGCAGGCGTTCCGGTCGGTGATCCCACCGGTCGGCTCCACCCTGATCGCGCTGGCGAAGAACTCCGCGATCGCCGGGGCGTTCAGCGTCACCGAACTCCTCGGCACCTACAAGACCCTCAACGAACTGGGCTACAGCATCATCTGGTCCTTCATCTGGATCGCCGTCGGCTACCTGATCATCACCCTGACCATCAGTGCGGTGTTCAACGTGATGGAGAAGCGCTGGGGAGTCGCACGATGACCAAGACCCTCACCCGCAGGCCGTCGTTGCCCGCGGCCACCGCGCTCTACGACATCCCCGGACCGGTGACCCGCAAACGGCACCTGATGTACGGGATCGCGTCGACCGTCCTGATCGCGGCGCTGCTCGGCTGGATCGTCTATCTGCTCTTCGACACCGACCAGTTCACCGCGCAGAAGTGGACGCCCTTCGAGTACAAGGGCATTCAGGAACTGCTGCTGCGCGGGCTCGGCAACACCCTCAAGGCGTTCGCGTACGCCGCGGTCCTCTCGCTCGCGCTCGGCGCGGTCCTCGCGGTCGGCCGGCTGTCCGAACACCGGGTGCTGCGCTGGATCTCCACCGTGCTGGTCGAGTTCTTCCGGGCCATGCCCGTGCTGGTGATGATCTTCTTCATCTTCGTGGCGCTGAAGGTCCAGCCGCTGCCCGCCCTCGTCGCCGGGCTGACCCTCTACAACGGTTCCGTTCTCGCGGAGGTGTTCCGCACCGGGATCAACTCCGTGGACCGGGGCCAGCGCGAGGCCGCGTACGCGCTCGGGATGCGCAAGACGCAGGTCACCACGTTCGTCCTGGCTCCCCAGGCCGTACGCGCGATGCTGCCGACCATCATCAGTCAGCTGGTGGTCGCGCTCAAGGACACCTCACTGGGCTATCTGATCACCTACGAGGAATTCCTCCACGCCGGAAAGCTGATCGCGTCGAATCTCGACTACGATCTTCCCTTCATCCCCGTCGTGATGGTGATCTCTCCGATCTACATCGGGATGTGCATGCTGCTCTCGTGGTTCGCCACGTGGGTGGCCCGTCGTCAGCGGCGCAATCCGAGGACGAGGGCGGTGGGGGTGGCCCCGGCCGAACCGGGGACGCTGCTGCCGGGAGGGCAGTAGCCGGGCAGTGCCCGCCCGGCAGCAGTCGGTGATCACTTCTCGCGCAGCGGGACCGAGAGATGACTCGGGTCCGTGCCGGGCGAGGAGAAGGTCAGCTGCGCGCCGGTCGGGTTGTGCTCGATGTACAGCGGATCGACGGTGTCGATCACCAGGGCGAGCCGGTGACCGGCCGGGACGTCGTAGGCCGTGGAGTACAGCTCCAGGTCGACGGGGAACGGCCGGCCCGGCGTCTGCCCGTGGAACGTGTACGGAGCGTTGCTGACCAGCTTGCCGACGCCGAGCGGCCCCACGTCGTAGAGATACGCGACGAGGGTGCCGCTCGGCTTCGTGCTGGTGACCGTCGTGTGCAGTGTGGACGTGCCCCTGATCTGCTGCTCGGTGGCATACCACTCCGACTGCCACACGCTCGCGAACGTACGCGGCAGCAGCGGCACGGAGACCATGGGCGGGAGCTTCAGGAACTGGTCCAGCGCGTTGGACAGGATCGCGATGCCGCCGTTCGCACCGGAATCGGCGTTCGCCCACACCTTCTTGGTGCCGTCCAGCGGGATCCGGTTCTTGAGCGCGCCGACCGACTTCCAGTCCGGGTAGCCCTCGTAACCCTTGTCGGTGCGGGACTTGAGCTGGACGGGCTGCTCGGTGTCGATGCCGTTGCGCTCGCCCTTGAGATAGCGGTCGAACCAGCGGCGGGTGCTCGTCCAGGTGTCGTTGGGCAGCCCGAGCAGTCCGGTGGCCTCGGCGGTGGCGTGGTCGCCGGGGCGGAACTCCAGGCGCTTCGGGCCGGTGAGCTTGTCGTAGAACGAGGCGTACTGGTTGGGCGGGAAGATGGTGTCGCCCCAGGCGTTGCCCATCATGATCGCCGCGCCGTTGGCGTTGATCCGGTCCAGGTATGTCGCGGGGGAGCGCTTCTTCCCCCAGGCGATCATCTCCGGCTCCTTGTCCAGCTTGGAGCCGAGGAAGTCCCCGAGCGTCTGCGTCAGTTCGTCGCTGGGGCGGCCGGTGACGAGACCCGCGCCGCCGAGCAGGGCGGCGGCCTGGAGGTGCTGGGTGCGGCCGCTGTAGATCGAGTCGATCAGATCGGCCCAGCCGCTGAGCGCGGCCACCGCCTTGATGCGCGGGTCGTGACCGGCCGCCAGCAGGCTGATGCCCGCCCCGTAGGAGACGCCGCCCATACCGATGAGGTCCGGGTCGGCGGAGGTGTGCTCCAGCGCCCAGTCGATGACGGCGGAGGCGTCCGCGATGTCCGGCGGGCCCGCCACCTCGATCTCCCCGCCGGACCGCCAGAAGCCGCGCGAGGTGTAACTCACCACGACATAGCCGGAGTCGGCGAGCTTCTGGGCCTGGGCCAGATACTCGATCTGCGGCATCGCCCAGCTCGTCGGGAAGACGATGAGGGGGTGCTTCGTCCCGGCCGCGGCTCCCGCCGGGGTGAAGACGTTGCCCTTGAGGGTGATGCCCCCGGAACCGGGGATGTCGTGGAACGTCAGGTCCCCGGCCGTCGTGCCCGCGGGCGCGACGAGGGGGGCGGGGGCGGCGGTCGCCGCGGGCGCGGCGACGAGCGCGCCCCCGGCGAGCAGGGCGGCGGCGGTGGTGATCGAAGCGGTGGTGCGCAGTGCCGGTTTCGGACGTACCACGGGTCACTCCTCACGCGTGTCAGTGCAAAGTGACCCGACGGTAACCCCGGTTGTTTACCCCTGGTAACTACTCGGCGTGTTGCGCGAAGATAACGATTGTTGGACGTGGCGTCAGTAGCGCGTCCGGTACGGAACGGGCGCTACCGGGTCACTTCAGGGCGCTCTTGGCCTGCCAGTCGGGCCACGAAAGGTTCCACGCGCCGTAGCCGTTGCCCTCGGCGACCGTGCCCTTGGCCTCCGCGCCGGTCATCTCGAACGGATCGCCCACCCGCACCTGCCCGTACAGCGACGCGGCATCGGCGTCGCTCATCCCGACGCAGCCCGAGCTCCGGTTGGCCTGGCCGAAAACGCCCGCGTTCCACGGCGCTGCGTGCGCGTACATCCCCGACCAGGTCAGCCGCATCGAGTAGTCGACCATCTTGTCGTAGGCGTCGCCGAGGCCCACCGTCTCGGAGCGCATGTTGATGGTGCCCTCCTTCGACATCAGGACCGCCGTACCCCGCCAGGAGGCCTTCTCGCCGCCCGGGGTGCCCGCCGACATCGGGATGTCCAGGACCTGCTTCCCGTCCCGGTGCAGGGCCAGGCGGTGCCCGTCGAGGTCGACCTTGACGACCTGGGCCGCGCCGACGGTGAACGTCGTCGTGTAGTCGCGGACGAACCAGCCGCCGTCGGCCCCCGTGTCGACGCCGTTCAACTGCGCGTCCAGCGTGACCTTCGTGCCGGGCTTCCAGTACTCCTTCGGCCGCCAGTCGACGCGGTCCTTGCCCGAGTAGTCCTGCAGCCAGCCCCAGGAGCCCTCGGTGTCGTTGGACGTCGAGACCTTCAGGGCCTTCTCCACGGCCGCCTTGTCCTTCACCGGGTGGTCGAAGACGACGGACAGCGGCTGCGCGATGCCCACGGTCGTGTTCTTCCCCGGTGCGAGGAGAAGCTTGTTGACCTTCTCGGCCTCGGCTGTGGTGAACGTCGCCCTGTCCCTGCCGCCGTCCGCGTCCGTCGCCTCGACCGTGTACGCGGTGCCCGGCGCGGCGACCCGGTCGGATGTCCAGGTCCGGCCGTCGGCCGATATCCTCCCCGCCAGCGCACCGCCCTCGCCCGCCTTCACCGAAACCGCCTTCAGCTTCCCCCGGGCCAGCGTCACCTTCACGGGTTCGCCCGGGGCCGCCGCCCTGCCCGTGAGGTTCACCGAGACGCTGGTGTCGGCCGCCTTGCCGTCCCCGCCGGCCTCGGCGGAGCCCGACGAGCCGCCCGAGCACGCGGTGAGCGCGGCGGCGAGCAGCGCCGCGGGCCCGGTGAGGGCGAGCCGGGTCCTCCGGACGGCCGGGGCGGAACGACGGATGCGCGGGCGTGCGGAACTCACGGAAAAACCTCCAGGGCTGGGGTGCTCAGCAGAGGAGAGGCATTTCCCCCATGTCGGGTTCCTTCCGCGCCCCGGAAAAACGTCACTCCACGGCGCGGAGTACGCTCCACCGTCGGCCAGAACTCGTCACCCGGGAGACCACCAGTGAGCGCGACCGTCGACGGAACCACGGGCACCACCGGCTCCCCGCCCCGGTCCGCCTCGGTGCTGCGCAGCGGGGCCGTGATGGCGGCCGGCTCCGTCGTCTCGCGCGCCACCGGCTTCGTCCGCTCGGCGGTCGTCGTCGCCGCGCTCGGCACCGGGCTGACCGCCGACGGTTACACGGTCGCCAACACCGTCCCCAACATCCTCTACATCCTCCTCATCGGCGGCGCGCTCAACGCCGTCTTCGTCCCCGAGCTGGTCCGGGCCGCCAAGGAACACGCCGACGGGGGAGCCGCGTACACCGACCGGCTGCTCACCCTGTGCACCGTCGGCCTCCTCGCCCTCACCACGCTCGCCGTCGTGGCGGCGCCCCTGATCGTCGGCCTCTACACGGACTACGACGGACGCCAGGCCGAGCTGACCGTCGCACTGGCCCGTTACTGCCTGCCGCAGATCCTCTTCTACGGGCTCTTCACTCTGCTCGGCCAAGTCCTCAACGCCCGCGGCCGGTTCGGCGCGATGATGTGGACCCCGGTTCTCAACAACGTCGTGATCATCGGGGTGTTCGGCCTCTACATCGCCGTCGCCGCGAACTCCGACGGCATGCTCACCGACACGCACGCCCACCTCCTCGGCTGGGGCACCACCGCCGGGATAGCCGTGCAGACGCTCGCCCTGATCCCCGCGCTGCGCGCCGCGAAGTTCCGCTGGCGGCCCCGCTTCGACTGGCGCGGCAGCGGACTGACCCGCCCCGTGCGCGCGGCCGGCTGGCTGGTGCTGCTGGTCCTCACCAACCAACTCGCCTACTGGGTCGTCACCCGGCTCTCCACCGCCACCGGGCAGCACGCCGTCGAGCAGGGCGTCGCGGGCGGCGCGGGCTACACCGCGTACAGCTACGCCTACCAGCTCTGGGTCGTCCCGCAAGGCATCATCACGGTCTCGCTGGTCACCGCCCTGATGCCCCGGATGAGCCGGGCCGCGGCCGACGGCGACCTCGCCGGGGTGCGGCGCGACGTCGCGTACGCGCTGCGCACCAGCGCCGCCGTCGTGGTGCCCGCCGCCACCGCCCTGCTGGTGCTCGCGCCGTGGGTGATCGGCTCCGTCTTCGGGTACGGACGCACCACCCCCGCCGACATCACGGTGATGGCCGGCATCATGATGGCCTTCGCCCCCGGGCTGATCGCCTTCTCCGGGCAGTACGTCCTCTCGCGCGGCTTCTACGCGATGAGCGACACCCGCACCCCGTTCCTCCTCAACCTGGTGATCGCCGCCGTCCAGGCGGGCCTCTCGGCCGCCGCCTACCTGCTGCTGCCGGCGCGCTGGGCGGTGACCGGGATGGCCGGGGCGAGCGCGGTGGCCTTCTTCGCCGGGTTCGCCGTCACCGGATACGTCCTGTCCCGCCGGCTCTCAGGGCCCGGAGCCGGTTCCCTGCTGCGCTCACCTACCCTCGGCGCGCACGCCCGCCTGATCGCCGCCTGCCTGCCCGCCGGAGCCCTGGCGTACGGCGCGGCGCGCGCGACGGAGAGGGCGGGCGACGTGGCGGCGGCCGGGGCCGGGACGCTTGCTCTCCTCCTCGGCGTGGTGCTGCTGGCCAGGCCGCTCGGGATAGGGGAGATCACCGCGGTGCTGACGTCCGGCCGGGCCCGGCTGCGCTGCTGAGGGCGGGTCCGGTCAGCTGCCCGCCCGGTGCGAGGCGGGCGGGCTGGGCGCCGGGGCCTGGGCCTCGCGCGTCACATCACCGATCAGCTCGACCACATCGGGGCCGTAAGCCTGGGAGTTGACGACCTTCAGCAGCAGGCAGAACGACTTGTTCCCGTGCTTGCGGCGCAGCTTCTCGTAGTTGCGCGCGACATAGCGGGTGGCCGCCTGATTGGTGATGGCCCGCTGTCCGCAGAACAGGAAGACCGGGCGCGACTCCTGACCACCCGTCAGCCGTGCGAGCAGGACGTACTCCGCGGTCCCCGGCTCCATCCGGTAGCGCTCCGAGCCGACCTGGAACGCCACCCGGTCCGGCCCCGGATCCTGTTCGACGTTGATCCGCACCCCGGGCAGCAGGGTCCGCAGATGCGCCGCCATCCGCTGGTTGGACGTCGGGCCGCCGACGCAGAACTCCGTACGCTCCCCGAACCCCTGCTGGGCCGTGTCGTGCGTGACGATCTGCGCGTGCGCCCCGCACCCCTTGATGAGCGCGGAGAGTTCGAGCAGGGCGAAGGCGTCGACGCGGTGCACCGACCCCTCGGCACCCGCGTACCGGTTGACGACCAGCAGGCATTCGGAGTTCGACGGCAGCCCGAAGAAGGCCTGTTTGCGGCGGAGCCCCCGCCGCCAGAGATACGTTCGGGCGAGCCAGCCCAGCGAGGCACTGATCCCGGCGGCTATCACGCCCAGCACGATGTTGCGCACGTCGTCCGTCATGGGCGCGCATGGTATCGGTCATTCGGGTAACCGTTCGAGGCGGTCCTGACGATCCGGGCTCCCCGGGGCTACCCTGCGGCGGAGATCCGTTGACTGGAGGTACGTATGCGCCGTTCCGTCGGTCGGAACACGTCGCTGTTGGCCGTGCTCGCCGTGGTCGCCTCGGTGGGAGCCGCCGCCCCGGCGGCCTCGACGGCGACCGCCACGCCGCGCCCCGCGCCGCCCAAGTCCCCGGTGGCGGTGGGCCACGGGGGAGCGGTGGCCAGTGTCGACCCGGACGCTTCGGCGGCCGGGATCGAGGTGCTGCGCAAGGGCGGCAACGCGGTCGACGCGGCCGTGGCGACCGCCGCCGCGCTCGGCGTGACCGAGCCCTATTCGGCAGGCATCGGCGGCGGTGGCTACTTCGTCCACTACGACGCGAAGAAGCGCCAGGTGCGGACGATCGACGGCCGCGAGACCGCGCCGCGCAGCGCGGACGCCTCCCTGTTCCTGGAGAACGGCAAGCCGATCCCGTTCGACGAGGGCGTGACCAGCGGCCTCGGCGTCGGCACGCCCGGCACCCCTGCCACCTGGGAGCGGGCACTGGACGCCTGGGGCTCCAAGTCCCTGCGCACGCTGCTGAAACCGGCCGAACGCCTGGCCCGGGAAGGCTTCGTCGTGGACGGCACCTTCCGCTCGCAGACCGCCTCCAACCAGGCCCGGTTCGCCGACTTCCCGGCCTCCGCCGAGCTCTTCCTGCCCGGCGGCGAACTCCCCGTCGTCGGCTCGGTGTTCAAGAACCCCGACCTGGCGCGTACGTACGAGAAGCTCGGCCGCAAGGGCGTCGGCGAGCTGTATAGGGGCGAGTTGGCCGACGACATCGTGCGTACCGTCCGCAGGCCGCCCGTCGATCCGGACGCCACCCGGGTCGTCCGCCCCGGCGATCTGACCCGCAAGGACCTGGCCTCCTACCGGACCCTGCGCAAGGACCCGACCAAGGTGAACTACCGGGGCCTGGACGTCTACGGCATGGCCCCCTCCTCGTCCGGCGGCACCAGCGTCGGCGAGGCACTCAACATCCTGGAGTCCACCGACCTCTCCCGGGCCGACCGGACCCAGTACCTCCACCGGCTCATCGAGGCGAGCCGGATCGCGTTCGCCGACCGGGGCCGCTGGGTCGGCGACCCCGCGTTCGAGGACGTGCCGACCAAGGAGCTGCTGAGCCGGCGGTTCGCGGACGCGCGGGAGTGCCTGATCCGGGACGACAAGGCGCTGACCAGTCCGCTGGCGCCGGGCGACCCGCGCAACCCCGAGCGGTGCGGCAGCGGCGGCACGGCCGCGCCGACGACGTTCGAGGGCGAGAACACCACGCACCTGACGGCGGCCGACAAGTGGGGCAACGTCGTCGCCTACACCCTGACCATCGAGTCCACCGGCGGCAGCGCCATCACCGTGCCCGGGCGCGGCTTCCTGCTCAACAACGAGCTGACCGACTTCTCCTTCGCCCCCGCCAACCCGGCGGTCCACGACCCGAACCTGCCGGGACCGGGCAAGCGGCCGCGCTCGTCCATCTCCCCGACCATCGTGCTGAAGCACGGCAAGCCGGTGCTGGCGCTCGGCTCGCCGGGCGGGGCCACGATCATCACGACCGTGCTCCAGTCGCTCACCGGGCACCTGGACCGGGGGCTCCCGCTGGTCGACGCGATCGCCGCGCCGCGCGCCAGCCAGCGCAACGCGCCGACGACCGAGATCGAGCCGGAGCTGTGGAACAGCCCGGTCCGCGCGGAGCTGGAGAAGCTCGGCCACGCCTTCAAGCAGAACCCGGAGATCGGCGCCGCCACCGGGGTGCAGCGGCTGCCCGACGGCCGCTGGCTGGCGGCGGCGGAAAAGGTGCGCCGGGGCGGTGGCTCGGCCATGGTGGTGCATCCGGGCGGCCGGCACTGAGGCGGGAGGGGTGCGCCCCCGGACGCTTCGCCAGGAGGATCCGCACGGGTCCCCTCGTCCACGGGAAGGGTCCTTCCGTACCATGCGCACCCGCATGCTCCCTCTGACGTCCGCCGCCTGCGCCGCCGCTCTGCTCTCAGCGGCGGCGCTGCCCGCATCCGCCAACGGCACCGGCCCCGGCCCCGTGTCTCGCTCCGGGACCGGGACCGGTGGCGCCTCCGGCCACGAGCCGGAGGCCGCCGGGGTGACCGCCGCCGAACTGCTCGCCGAGGTCCGTGCCTGTTCCCGTATCTCCCGGGGCAGGTACCGCACCGACAGTGGCAGCGCGAAGGCCACGGTCCCGGTCTGCGGCACCGAGGACGCCGTCTTCTGGAAGGCGGACATGGACATCGACTGCGACGGCCGCAGGACCAAGGCCTGCAACCGGAAGACCGATCCGTACTTCCTGCCGGAGACCGCGTTCCAGAGCTCCCGCGGTAGACCCCTCGACTCGACCGTGCTGCCCCATGTGGTCGTACCGGGCCCGAGCAAGGTGTGGGACTACCGGAAGTCGGGGCTCACCGGCGGCAGCGTCGTGGCGGTCGTGTACCGCGACCGGGTGCGGTACGGCGTGGTCGGCGACACCGGCCCCACGGGCATCATCGGGGAGGCGTCGTACGCCATGGCGAAGACGCTGGGGATCGACCCCGACCCGGCGACCGGGGGCGCCGAGTCCGGCGTCACCTACATCGCGTTCAAGGACTCCCGTGTCTCCCCGATCGAGAGCCGCGCCAAGGCGCGGAGCCGGGGGCAGCAGCTGGCGAGGGAGTTCGTGGGGCGTTCCTAGCGAGCCCCCCGGAGGCGGTCACAGCGCGGTCAGGATGCGCGGCCCGTCGTTCGTGATGGCCACCGTGTGCTCGGCGTGCGAGGCCCGGCTGCCGTCCGTCGTCCGCAGCGTCCAGCCGTCCTGGTCATGACGGAACTCGTCGAGGCCACCGGCGAGCAGCATGGGCTCGATCGCCAGGACCATCCCGTGCCGCAGCGCCATGCCCCGACCCCGTCGTCCCTCGTTCGGCACGGACGGGTCCTCGTGCATGGACCGGCCGATCCCGTGGCCGCCGTAGCCCTCCAGGATGCCGTAGCCCGCGTCACGGCAGACCGCGCCGATCGCATGGGCGATGTCCCCGATCCTGTTGCCCACCACGGCCGCGCCGATCCCGGCGGCCAGGGCCTCGTTCGCGGTGGCGATGAGCCGGGTGTCCTCGGGGCGGGCCGCGCCCACGGTGAAGCTGACCGCCGAGTCACCGGCCCAGCCGTCGAGGAGCGCACCCGCGTCCACGCTGACCAGGTCCCCGTCCCGCAGCGGCTCGGCCGAGGGGATGCCGTGCACGACCGCGTCGTTGACCGAGACGCAGATGACGGCAGGGAACGGCGTGGGCGCGAAGTGCGGCTTGTAGTTCAGGAAGGGGGAGGAGGCGCCGGCCTTGCTCAGCACCTCGCGGGCCGCCTCGTCCAGTTGGCGGGGGGTCACGCCGACCGCCGCCACCTCCCGCGCGCGGGTCAGGATCTGCGCGACGACCCGGCCGGCCTCGCGCATCGCTTCGATCTGTGTGTCTGTCTTGATGTGCACCATGCCCATTACTATACCGGTCGAAGCGGTATAGTAATGACGGTATAGAAATGGCATTCCGTAGTAGGATGGGCCCATGGTCCGCACCCCTCTGACACCCGAAGAGCGCCTGCGCGGCGAACGACTCGGCGCACTGCTCCGCGCGGCGCGCGGGGAGCGCAGCATGGCCGCCGTCGCCGCGAGCGCCGGAATCTCCGCGGAGACCCTCCGGAAGATCGAGACCGGCCGCGCGCCCACTCCCGCCTTCTTCACCGTGGCCGCCCTCGCCGGTGCGCTGGGCCTCTCCATGGACGAGATCCTCGGCCGCTGCGCGCCGGAACCGGCCGCTGTGCCGCTGATCGCGTAGCCGTAGGGGCCGGGCGGCCGGCTACGCCGTGCTGCCGACCGCGTGGCCGGAGCGGTCCACCGTCCGGCGTGGCGGCATCCGACCGCAACGCATTCGGGCGGACCGTGGCCGGATCATCTCCCACCCTTCGACATCGCCGCCGGGAGCTGAGCAACCACGGAGGCGACGCCATCGCCGCATCGACGCAGACTCACCAGGAGACCCGGTGATCCAGGGGGTCCCGGACTTGTCACGAAGGTGGGTGCGTAGGCGTGCTCGGTAGGCATGCGGTCGTCATCGGAGGTTCCATAGCCGGCCTCACCGCGGCCGGAGTACTGGCCGGCAGATTCGAAAGAGTGACCGTCCTCGACCGGGACGAACTGCCCGCCGACGCGCGAAACCGGAAAGGCGTGCCGCAGGCCCGTCATGGCCATGCACTGCTTATCGGCGGACGTCTGGCGCTGGAGAAGGTGTTTCCCGGGCTCACCGCCGAGCTGACGGCGAGCGGCGCGGTCCCCTGGGATCCCGGCAACGACCTCATGTTCCACCAGATGGGCGCCTTTCGGATCCCGTACTCCACCGGCATGCTCGGGGTCAGCCTGACCCGCGCGTTCCTCGAGTACTCACTGCGCCGTCGCGTGACCGCGTTACCCAACGCCGAACTGCGGGGCGGCGCTTCGGTCACCGGAGTGAGCGGGGTCGTCGGCCGGGTGACGGGAGTCGAGCTCGACTCCGGCGAGGTCATCGCCGCCGATCTGGTCGTCGACGCGACCGGGCGGAGCGACCGGGGGGACCGGTGGCTGGAGCAGGTCGGCTCCTCCGCGCCCGAGGTCGACACGGTCAAGATCGACGTCGGCTACACGAGTCAACTGCTGCACCGGCTGCCCGGGGACCGGCTCACCGAACAGGGCGGCCTGATCTATCTGATGGCCTCCATCTCCCCGAACGACAAGCGAGCCGCGGCCGCGTTCGCCGTGGAGAACGACCGCTGGCTCGTCACCCTCGGGGGATGGCATCGCACCTACGCGCCCACCGATCCGGCCGGTTTCGCCGAGTTCGCGCGCGGACTGCCCGTCTCCCACATGGCCGACCTGCTGGCACGCTCCGAACCGGTGGACGACAGCAAGGCGTTGCGCTACACCTACCCGCACGCCCGCCGCCGCTTCTTCGAGCGCCTGGACCAGCCGCCGGCGGGCTATGTCGCGATCGGTGACGCCGTGTGCAGCTTCAACCCGCTGTACGGCCAGGGGATGACCGTCGCCATTTTGGAGGCGCTCGAACTCGGGGAGTGCCTCGACAGCGGCGGCGGTCCGACCGCCGCGATGTCGCGCAAGTACTTCCGCGCCGTGGGCAAGCTGCTGGAGATGCCCTGGCGCATCGCGACCGCGGGCGACTTCATGTTCCCGGAGACCGTGGGGCCCAAGGCCTTCGGCACGGACATCGCCAACTGGTACGTCGGTCAGGTCACCCGTGCCAGCCACACGTCGGTGGACGTGCACCGCGTCATGCTCGAGGTCCAGCAGATGCTGGCCCCCCCCGTCCAAGCTCATGCGGCCGACGGTCATCGCGCGGTCACTGCGCGCCGCACGCAAGTCGCCCGCCGTGACCCCGCCCAGCCCACGGGCGCAGACCCCGGTTTCGTAACCCCGCCCGAGCTGGTGCCCCGCGCACCGGGCGAGATCACACCCGCACCACTCGAAATCAATGGAGGAACAATGTCCGAACTCCCTGTCGACACGGTGAAGCGTCTCTACGCGGGTCTGTCCGCGTTCGACATCGACAGCGTGCTGGCCACCTGCGACCCCGGCGTCGAGATCGTCGCTCCGAAGTCGCTGCCGTGGTCCCAGGGCGAGTACAAGGGCCTCGACGGGGCCGCCGCGTACTTCGCCAGCGCACTGACCCACTTGGATCAGGCCAAGTTCGACTTCGAGGAACTGCTGCCGTCCGGCGACTGGGTCACCGCGTTCGGCTGGTGGAGCGGGCGCTTCAAGGAGACCGGCAACGAGTTCAACGTGCGGTTCGTGCACTTCTGGCACATCCGCGACGAGAAGGTCGTCCGGGCCGAGGGCATCTCCGACACGGTGCCGATCGCGACCGCGGGCGGCACGCTCGTGCCCGCCGGCAACTGAACCGCTCGCGTGGCTCCACCAACCGGAACGTCCCTCGATGTGGGGAGAGCATGTGAAATTCGGTGTATCGACATTGGTGACCGACGAGGGCATCGGGCCGGCGCAGTTGGGCCGGGCCCTGGAGGAGCGCGGGTTCGAGTCGCTGTTCGTCGGTGAGCACACGCACATCCCGGTGAAGCGGGAGACTCCGTGGCCGGGTGGCGGGGAACTGGGACGCGACCTCTACCGCACACTGGACCCCGTGGTGTCGCTCACCGCGGCCGCCGTCGTGACCGAGCGCCTGATCCTGGGGGGCGGTGTCTTCCAGGTCACCCAGCGTGACCCGATCACGCTGGCCAAGGAGATCGCCTCGCTCGACCTGCTGTCCGGCGGTCGCGTGGTCGTCGGTGTGGGCGCGGGCTGGAACCGTGAGGAGATCCGCAACCACGGGACCGACCCGAGGACCCGCATGGCACTGCTGCGTGAACGCGTCCTTGCCATGAAGGCCCTCTGGACCCAGGAGGAGGCCGAGTTCCACGGTGACTTCGTCTCCTTCGACCCGGTGTTCTCCTGGCCCAAGCCCGTCCAGCGCCCGCACCCGACGATCATGGTGGGCGGGAACCACCCGGCCGCCGTCGAGCGGGTCCTGGACTTCGGCGACGACTGGGGCCTCATCTGGCTGCCGATGATGATGGAGAAGGAGACCGGCCTCGCTGGCGTCATCGCCGACTTCCGGCGTCGCGCCGAGGAGAAGGGGCGAGGCCGTCTCCCGGTGACCGCCTACCAGGTGCCGACGGACGCCGCGGTGGTCGAGTCCATCGTCGCCGCGGGGGCGGACCGGATCCTCTTCACCCTCGAAACGGCTCCGGAGGCGGACGTGCTCCGTACCCTGGATGCCATGGCGGAGCTGATCGCCCGAATCGGAGCGGAGAGGTCCTAGGGGTTGATCGTCGGGCTGCGACGCTCCTCTGCGGACGGACGCCGTCAGCGGGATATGTCATGGGGGCACCAGGCCCTGGCCATCAGGCGGGCACCTTTCCGTCTGGTGGCCCGCGCCGGTGCCCCTGCCCGTGCCCGGCCCCCGGCGGAGAGGCGGAACGGGAGCCTCCAACCCCTGCTCCGGCGGCCGTTCGCAGGTGGTGAGCAATGTCGGCGGTGACAGTCGGTCAGGAGGTGGATACCTTGTTCAAGGTTGCGGTGGGGTCAGTGGTGTCTGTGTTCACTCGCATTGGCTCGTGTACAGAAGGGAACTCCATCGAAGGGCGCATGCACGGCGTAGGAGTACGCAGCTCGTCACCACGGTGAGCCAGAGCGCTGCAAGGGTTTGTCCGGCGGCCGTCAGACGGGGGAGAACATGCGGCTGGAACTGTTGGGTTCAGTGAGGGCTTGGTGCGACGAGGCGGAGGTGCGGCTCGGGCCGCCCAAGCAGCGTGCGGTGGTCGGTGTCCTCGCGAGTCGCGTCAATGAGATCGTGGGCGTCGAGGAGATCGTCGACGCGGTGTGGGGAACCGCCGTTCCGCAGACCGCGGCCAATGGAGTGCACACCTATGTCGCAGGGCTGCGTCGCGCTCTCGAACCCGGTCGGGGGCGGCGAGCGTCGGGCGGTGTGCTCACCTCCGCCGGAGGTGGCTACGCCCTGTGTATCGACCCCGATCAGGTCGACGTCGCCGTGTTCGAGCGGCACCACGCCGAGGCGCGGCGTCTGCATGGCCAGGGGCGCCCACACGAGGCGCTGAGCGTGTTCGACACCGCGCTGGGACTGTGGCGGGGCGACGCCTACGCCAACGTCCCCGGGCCCTTCGCGGAGATGGAGCGCACCCGGCTCACGGAGCTGCGCCTGACCGCCGTCGAGGAGTGGGCCGCCGACATGCTGGCCGTTGGCCGGCACGCCGAGGCCGTGCCCGTTCTCTCCCATCTGGTCGCCAGGGAACCGCTGCGCGAACGGCTGCGCTGGTTCTTGATGTTGAGCCTCTACCACAGTGGACGCCGGGCCCACGCGCTGGGCGTGTACCGGGAGACCCGCAGCCTCCTCAGGGAAGAACTGGGCCTGGAACCGGGAAGCGAACTGCAGTCCCTGCACGCCCAGATACTCGCCGGGAATCACGATCTCGACGCCCGGGCGACGGACGGCCCGGCCTGGCACGAGGACTGCCGCACCATCGCCCTGGCCGAGGCCGTACCGGCCGCTCCCGCGCACGAGCCGGCAGTGCGGCCTGCCCAGCTTCCCTACAGCGCCCGCGGGTTCGTCGGCCGGGCGGAGGAGCTCGCGGAGTTGAACTCCCTCACCGCCCAGAGCGGGCGGGGTCCCGAGATGCGCCCCACCCTGGTGGTCGTCGAGGGTGCGCCCGGTGTCGGTAAATCGACACTGGTGCTGTGCGCCGCCCATCAGCTCGGCGACCGGTTTCCCGACGGGCAGCTCTACGTGGACCTCCAGGGGGCCGCCTCGCGGCAGAAGGCGCTCAGCGCCATGGACGCCCTCGCGCAACTGCTGCGCAGTCTGGGTGTGCCGAAGTCGGATCTGCCCGACGACCTGGCGGGCCGTACCTCGCTGTATCGCAGCATGGTGCACGGCAAGCGGGTGCTGGTGGTGCTGGACGACGCGGAGAACGCGGAGCAGGTCCGCCCGCTCATCCCCGGCGGGCCGGCGTGCGTGCTGGTCACCAGCCGACGCGTCCAGCGCGGCCTGGTGGTCAGGGACGGCGCGTACCGCATCGTGCTCAAGTCGTTGTCGTCGGACGAGTCCGTGCAGCTGATCACCTATCTGATCGGTGCCGGACGGGTGGAAGGCCACGGGGAGGCCGCGGCGCTGCTGGCCGAGATGTGCGGACACCTGCCCCTGGCGCTGAGGATCGCCGCGGAGAGCCTCGCCGAGCACCCCCGGCTGACGCTGACCGACATGGCGCAGCAGCACGCCGCCGAAGAGGGGCGGCTCGACCGGCTCGCGGTCGAGGACGATGTCGCCGCGAGCCTGCGGGCCGCGTTCGACGTGGCCTACGACGTCCTCTCGGCGGACGGGGCGCGGCTCTTCCGGCTCCTCGGGCTGTACCACGGCGGAGTGTTCACGGCCGCTGCCGCTGCCGCGCTGATGGGCTGCGATCTCCCGCGTGCGGAGCAGGCGCTGGGTGCGCTCACCGACAGCCATCTGCTGGAGGAAGCCGGGGACGACATGTTCCGTTTTCATAACCTGCTGGGCATTTACGCGGCGGAGTGCGCCGAACGGGAGCCCGCGCACCTCCGGACCGCCGCCCTGGCGCGATTGCTCGACGCCGGACAATTCGCTTCGGATTTGACGCGCACTTCGGTGGCGATCTCTCCTCAGTCGGTGTTGATCGGCCGCTCCGGGTGCAGGCGCACTCCGTATCGTGAAATCGGCGAGACTCCCACGCGTACCTAGCCGAGTAGAGAGCAATATTGGAGGTGCGTGCTCGGTCGCCCTCTGCGAAAGTTTCCACCACGATCCGGTGTTTGTGTACAGGGGGTATTCGCCATGCGCGGTGGGGCTGGAAGATCATCGGATTCTCTGTGCCCTGCCGGTGCGATCGCCGTCATCGGCTGGTCCTGCAGGCTCCCGGGGGCGGCAGATCCGGAAGCTTTCTGGTCTCTGCTCGTCGGCGGCGTGAGCGCCGTATCCGAAATGCCCGAAGGGCGGATTGTCTTTCCCCTTGCAGGCGACGGGATCTCCGGAGGCGACGCGCACGAAAGGCCCGTCGGCGGGTTTATTGATCAGATCGACAAATTTGACGCTGATTTCTTCGGTATTTCACCCGGAGAAGCAGCCGCGACTGATCCGCAACAGCGTTTGATGTTGGAACTCGCCTGGGAGTGCGTCGAGGACGCGCGGATCTCCCCGGCGGCGATCGGGTCCACCGCCACCGGCGTCTTCGTGGGGGCCATGGCCGACGATTTCGCGAAACTCCAAAGCCGCCCCGAAGCGGGCTCGCCGACGCGGCACACGCTCGGCGGGACCCAGCGCAGCCTCCTCGCCAACCGGGTTTCCCGCACCCTCGGTCTGCGCGGCCCGAGTCTGGCGGTCGACACCGGCCAATCGTCCTCCCTCGTCGCTGTGCACCTGGCCTGCGAAAGCCTGCGCAGGGGCGAGTCGGACATGGCTCTCGCGGCGGGCGTCCACCTCGTGTTGGACCCCCGCGGCACCGCCGTCGTCGAGAGGTTCGGCGCGCTGTCACCGGACGGCCGCTGTTTCACCTTCGACGCGCGCGCCAACGGGTACGTCCGCGGCGAGGGCGGGGTCGTGGTCCTGCTGAAGCCGCTGGCCCGCGCGCTGGCGGACGGCGACCCGGTGCACTGCGTCATCCGGGGCAGCGCGACGAACAACGACGGGGCCACCGACGGGCCGGCGGTCCCGAGCGCCGCGGGCCAGCGGGACGCCCTGCTGCGGGCCTGCGAGCACGCCGGGGTGGAGCCCGACGCCGTGCAGTACGTCGAGCTCCACGGCACGGGCACCGCGGTGGGCGACCCGGTCGAGGCGGCGGCGCTGGGCGCCGCGTACGGCCGGACGAGGCCTCCCGGAAGCCCGCTGCTGGTGGGCTCCGTCAAAACCAACATCGGCCATCTGGAGGGCGCGTCGGGCATCGTCGGGCTGCTGAAGGCGGGACTCGGCATCGAGCGCCGGCAGGTGCCGGCCAGCCTGAACTTCGCGACCCCGAATCCCCGCATCCCGCTCGCCGACTTCGGCATCGACGTCGTGACCCGGCTTTCCCCGTGGCCGCGCGAGGGCCGGCCGTTGTACGCCGGTGTCAGCTCCTTCGGCATGGGCGGCACCAACGCACATGCCGTCCTGGCGGAAGCGCCGGCGCCCGTCCGCACGGCAGGGACCGGCGAAGCCCGCACGCCGGTGGACGCCTCGCGGCCGCTGCCCTGGGTGATCTCGGGACGTGACGCCGGGGACATCGGCGAACAGGCCGCGCGAATCGCGAAGTTCGTGAAGCGCAACCCGGGGCGGAGGCCGGCCGACATCGGCTTCTCGCTGGCGACGACCCGCGCGCACCACGCGCGACGGGCCGCCGTCGTCGCCTCGTCGGAGGACGACTTCCTCGCGGGGCTTGACGCCCTGGCCCAGGGCAGACCGTCGGCGGGCACGATCGTCGGTCCGGTCGCGGACGCGGGCGCCGGCACCGCGACGACCGCGTTCCTCTTCTCCGGCCAAGGCGCGCAAAGACTCGGCGCCGGACGTGAACTGTACGAGAGCCGGCCGGCGTTCGCCGCGGCCTTCGACGAGGCCGACGCGCACTTCGACCGCCTGCTCGAACGGCCGCTGAAGGACGTGCTGTGGGCGGAGCCCGGCAGCACCGCGGCCGTACTGCTCGACCGGACCGCCTTCACACAACCGGCACTCTTCACCGTCTCGGTGGCGTTGTACCGGCTGTTCGAGCACTGGGGGGTGTCGCCCGCCGCCCTCATCGGCCACTCGGTCGGCGAGATCGCCGCCGCCCACGTCGCCGGGGTGCTCACCCTGCCCGACGCGTGCGCGCTGGTCGCGGCTCGCGGGGCGCTCATGGACGGCCTGCCGGAGGGCGGTGCGATGACGGCCGTCCAAGCGACGCCCGAGGAGGTCGAACCGCTGCTGCGCGGCACCGGGGTCTCGCTCGCCGCGGTCAACGGCCCCCGGGCCGTCGTCGTCTCGGGCGACGAGGACGCCGTCGCGGCCGTCGCCGCGCACTGGACGTCACGCGGCCGCAGGACCAAACGCCTCACGGTGAGCCACGCGTTCCACTCCGCCCGGATGGAACCCATGCTGGACGCCTTCCGGACGGTCGCCGCCGGGCTGGCGTTCCACGCCCCCACCGTCCCGGTGATCTCGAACGTGACCGGCCGGGTCGCCGAAGGGATCGACACCCCGGAACACTGGGTCCGCCAGATACGCGAGGCCGTCCGCTTCCACGACGGACTGCTGACACTCCGTGACCTGGGCTGCGCCACCTACGTCGAACTGGGCCCGGACGCCGTGCTCGCTCCCATGGCGCGTGTATCCCTCGCCGGACCGGAGGGCACCGCGTTCGTCCCGGCCCTGCGTGGCGGCAGGCCGGAGGAGATGTCCGCCGTGACGGCCCTGACCGTCGCCCACACGCAGGGCTGCGAGGTGGACTGGCAGGCGGTCTTCCCGAGCGGCCGGCGGGTGTCTCTGCCGACGTACGCGTTCCGGAGGCTGAGGCACTGGCCGCGCCTGGCACCGGAGCCCGCGGCGGATCCGGTGATGCTGACGGATCGAACGAGGCGCCCGGAGAAGGATCCGGTGCAGGTGATCGAGTCCAAGGTCGCGGACGCCCTCGCGCCGTCACCCGTGTCGGCGGCCGGGGTCCCCGACCGGCGACGTCTGACGAGTCTCGTACGGGACACCGCCGGGCTGGTCCTCGGATACGGGGCCGACGCCACGGTCGTCACCACACGCAGCTTCAAGGAGTTGGGCTTCGACTCGCTCAGCGCGGTCGAGTTCCGGGACCGCCTCGGCGCCGAGCTGGGCGTGCCGCTGACGCCGACCCTCACATTCGACCACCCGACCCCGGCCCTGGTGGCCGACCATCTCCATGACCTCCTCTCGGGGACGGTTCGATCCGCCGTGACACCTGAGCCCCGGCAGCCGGTACATACCGATGAGCCGGTGGCTGTGGTGGGTATGGGGTGTCGTTTTCCGGGGGGTGTGGTGTCTCCGGAGGGTTTGTGGGATTTGGTTGTGGGTGGGGTGGATGCGG
>NTHE01000030.1 GCA_002551355.1 Streptomyces sp. man185
GCCGCACGGTCGGCGGCCGCCTCGTCCAGCGGGGCGCCGCTGGCGAGCAGCCGGTAGTACAGCGGCGCCGACACCGCCGCGATCACCTCGCCCGGGTCCGTGCCGACGGGCAGTTCACCGCGCGCGACCGCCGATTCGACACAGCCGGACCATTCGCCGATCCGCACCGCGTAGAAGCGGTGCAGGGCCTCGGCGGTGCGTGGATCGCAGGCGGCGGCCGCGATGACGGCCACGAAGAGGGCCCCTTGGCGGGGGTCGGTCAGCGTACGGACCACGAGCCGGGCGTTGGCCCTGAGGTCATCGGCCAGGGATCCGGTGTCCGCGCGCGGCAGCGACTGCTCCGCCATGTCCGCGAGCAGATCGGCCACCAGCCCGGCGGGGGCGGACCAGCGCCGGTAGACGGTGGTCTTGCCGACCTCGGCCCGCCGGGCGACGTCGGCCAGGTCGAGCCCGTCGAAGCCGTGCTCGACCAGGGCGTCGCCGGCCGCGCGCAGCACCGCCTCCCGCACCCGGGCGGTACGGCCGCCGGGGCGCACGGTGCCGGGCTCCACGCCCCCCGGCTCCGCGCCCCCGGTGTCGACGCCTCCAGCACCTTCCGAAGCCATAACGGGTCTCCAGTTCCATTAATGACGCTCCCCCTGCTATGGTGACACCACCTTAACGGAACCATAGAACCATTAAGCGTTTCCCGTGCCCAGGAAGGCGCCCCTGCCATGCCCACACCCAGTACCGCATCCTCCGGCATCGGCCCCGCGGCGGGTCCCACGACCGGTCCTCCCGCCGCCGCCCCCGCCCCTCGGATGTCCAGCCGCCAGAAGCTCGTGCTGGCCCTGCTGCTCGGCTCCCAGTTCATGATCGCGGTGGATTTCTCCATCCTGAACGTGGCGCTGCCCGTCGTCGGGGAAGGGCTCGGCTTCTCCCTCGCCCACCTCCAGTGGATCGCCACGTCCTTCGCACTCGCCGCCGCCGGCTTCACGCTGCTGTTCGGCCGGGTCGCCGACCTCGTCGGGCGCAAGAACCTGTTCGTCGGCGGCATGGTCGTCCTCGGCCTCTCCTCCGCGCTCGGCGGCCTCGCCACCTCGCCCGAGGTGCTGCTCACCGCCCGGGTGCTGCAGGGCCTGGCCACCGCGGCCGTCACACCGGCCGGACTCGCGCTGCTGACCACCGCGTTCAAGGAGGGGCCGCTGCGCGAACGGGCGCTGGGGCTCAACGGGGCCCTGATGTCCGCCGGGTTCACCGCCGGGGCCATCCTCGGCGGGCTCCTGACGGACCTGCTCTCCTGGCGCTGGGCCTTCTTCATCAACGTACCGGTGGCGGCCCTGGTCGTGATCCTGGCTCCGTCCGTGATCAGCGACTCCAGGCCGCAGCAGCGCCCGAGGCTGGACGTGCCCGGCGCGGTCACCGTCACCGGCGGGCTGCTGCTGCTCGTGCTCGGGCTCACCCAGGCCGGCGAGACCGGCTGGACCAGGCCGACCACCCTGGCCGCACTGGCCGCCGGAGCCGCCCTCCTGGTCGCGTTCGTCCGCATCGAGCAGCGGGCCGCCGCCCCGCTCGTCCCGATCCGCATCCTGAAGCGGCGCAGCGTCGTCTGGGGCAACGCCGCAGGGCTGATCGCCTTCGTCACCGAGACCTCGCTGGTCTTCCTGCTGACCCTCTACCTCCAGGAGGTCCTGGGCTACTCCGCACTCGCCACCGGCCTCGCGTTCGGCGTGCTCGGTCTCGGCACGGTCGTCGGCGGTGTGCTCGGCGGACGGGCGGTGGGCCGGTTCGGCAACCGCCGCGCCATCGTCCTCGGCGGCACCGTCCAGGCAGCCGCCACCCTCTCCCTCGTGGCGCTCGGCACGTCCGGGGCCTGGATCTGGCTCCTGCTGGCAGCCACCTTCGTCGGCGGCGCCGGCAACATGCTGATGATCGTCGGCTTCATGGTCACGGCCACCTCGGGCCTGCCGGACGAGGAGCAGGGCCGGGCCACCGGGCTGGCGACCATGACCCAGCAGGTCGGCATCACCCTCGGCATTCCGGTGATGAGCGCGGTCGTCACCGCCCGGATGGGGGCCGCGAACGGGGCCGACGCGGTACTGTCCGGCGTCTCGACCGCGATCCTCGTCAACGCCGCCCTGGTCCTGGCGGGCGCCCTGCTCGCCGGTCACTTCCTGACGGGCGAGGACCGGAGGCCGACGGACGGGTGAGCAGAGCGGAACCGGTACGGAAGCGGAGTCGGCCGGGAGATGCGGGAGACCGGCCCAGGAAGCGGAAGAGGCTCGACAGCGGGAGGATACGGACATGGCTGCTCGCGAGCCTGACCCCGAAACCAGCCCCGAACCCGACCCCGGCCCCGAGCCGCTGACCGTTCCGAGCATGTCCGCGGGCCCCGACTTCGTGCTGCGCCCCTGGGAGATGAGCGACCTCCCGCTGGTCCGCGAGGCCTCGCTCGACCCGTACATCCCGCTCATCACCACCATCCCGGCCCGCTACTCGGACGCGGCCGCCGAGGCGTTCGTCCGCAGGCAGTGGGAGCGCGCGGCCACCGGCGCGGGGTACCCGTTCGCGATCGTGCGCTCCCGCGACCGGCGCCCGGTCGGCGCGATCGGGCTCTGGCTCGGGGAGCTGCCCGAGGGCCGCGCCTCCGTCGGCTACTGGCTCACCGCCCCCGCCCGCGGCCAGGGCGTCGCCCGCGCCGCCCTGCGTACGGTGACGGGCTGGGCCCTGCGCGACCTCGGCGTCCCGCGCCTGCAGCTCTACATCGAGCCGTGGAACACCGCATCCGCCCGGATCGCCGAGGACATCGGCTTCCGGCGGGAGGGGCTGCTGCGCGGCTGGCAGCAGGTGGGCGACGAGCGGCGGGACATGGGCGTGTACGCGCTGCTGAACGGCGACGGGCCGGTGGATGGCCGGGCGGTAACCGCGGACTGAACACCGAGGCGTTACGATCGCGGGCACCGCTGCCGACCAGCAGCCGACCACCGGCAGCCGAGCTCCAGGAGTACCGAACGTGTCCGCACCACGCATCGGCGTATCCATCGTGACCATGGGAGACCGCCCGCAGGCGGTCGAGGCGCTGCTGGCGTCGGTCGCCATGCAGGACGTACGGCCCACCCGGCTCGTGATCATCGGCAACGGTACGAATCTCCCGGACTACGCCTCCACGCCCGGCCTGGAGGACCTCGACGGCGGGGTGACCACCATCGAGCTGCCGGAGAACCTCGGCTGCCCGGGCGGCCGGAACGAGGGACTGCGCCGGCTCGCCGAGATCGGCGACGTGGACGTGGTGATCGAGCTGGACGACGACGGGCTGCTCGTCGACAAGGACGTCTTCCGCCGGGTACGGGACCACTTCGCGACCGACGACCGGCTCGGCATCGTCGGCTTCCGGATCGCCGACGAGACCGGCGAGACGCAGCGCCGCCACGTGCCGCGCCTGCGGGCGGGCGACCCGATGCGCGGCGGCCCGGTCACGGCGTTCCTCGGCGGCGGCCACGCGTTCTCGATGACGATGCTGGCGGAGACCGGCCTGTGGCCCGCGGAGTTCTTCTTCACCCACGAGGAGACCGACCTCGCCTGGCGCGCACTCGACGCGGGCTGGAAGGTGCTGTACGAGCCCGAGCTGCTGCTCCAGCACCCGAAGACGAGCCCCGCCCGGCACGCGGTCTACTACCGGATGACGGCCCGCAACCGCGTCTGGCTGGCCCGCCGCAATCTGCCCCTCCCTCTGGTCCCCGCCTACCTCGGCACCTGGACCCTGCTCACCCTCGCGCGCACCCGCGACCCGAAGGGCCTGCGGGCCTGGGCGGGCGGCTTCGCGGAGGGCGTCCGCACCCCGTGCGGCGACCGGCGCCCGATGCGCTGGTCCACGGTGTGGCAGATGACGAGGCTGGGCCGCCCGCCGGTCATCTGACCTGCCGCTAAGGCGTCCAGCGGTACAGCACGTCCGGCTCGTTCTCCTCGTTGCGGCCACCGTCGTCGAACGCGACGGCGGTGAACCCGTGCCGCTCGTAGAAGGCGCGGGCGGCGGCATTGCGCTGGAACACGTACAGGCCGAGCGGCCCGTCGACCGCCCCGCGCACCTCGGCCAGCAGCCGGCTCCCGATCCCGCGCCGCAGCGAGTCGGGCCGCAGGTAGAGATGATCGAGCTCGTCACCCCCGGCGAGCACGGCGAACCCGAGCAACTCCCCGCCCTCCCCCGCCTCTTCGGCCACCCACACCGCGGTGCTGGTGGGCAGCACGACATGGGTGATCCACGCGAGGGTGTCCTCGTCGCTGTGGATCCGGGGCAGATACGGCATGGCGGCGGCCCGGGTGGCGAGGAAGACCCGGTGTCGGCCTCCGCGCCCCGGGCCGTCACCCGGCTTATCCGTACCGCTTCCGGTGCCGTAGTCCGCCCGCGCACATGTTCTCCATCACCCGCATCACTCCACACCTCAAGGCCGGTACGTCCCCGCCCGTGCGGGCCCGCAACGATGACCACGGGCAGTAGGCCACGCGGAGGGGCCTGCGCGCAGGCGGATTGTCTGCACGGAAGCCCTGGCTGCAGCGCGCCCGTGTTTGCCCTGGTCCGTTCCAGCGCTCCGGACCGCTATGGAGCTGCTGCCAGCGCAGCCGGAAGCTGCCGGAAGGCGTCAGGGCCTCGGAGGATGTTGATCGACCCATGACATAACCTGGCGGGAGCGGACATCGGGGCTGCGTTCTCAACGTCCGCCGAACCCTTTTCCTGCTGAACCACTAATCCGAGGACGACGAATTCATGGTTGCGCGCCCCGTACCCAAGCGTTCCGCCCTGGCTGCTCCACAGGTCCAGAACTTCCGAAGCCTGCTGGTCAAGGCGCTTGAGGAGAAGGACTCCGAAGGACGGGCATGGGCCGCCGCACAGTGGGGCTGCTACGCCTTCTACGACTATGACGGCGAGCCCATTTACGTGGGCCAGACCAACGAGCAGTTGCGCACGCGGGTCCGTCGGCATCTCACCAACCAGCGGAGCGACGCCGTGGCCATGCGCATTCTCGACGTGTTCGAGGTTGCGGAGATGGAGCTCTGGCCACTCTGGGAACTAGAGGGCCTGAGCAAGAAGGACGAGTCAGCCCGACGGCGACTCGACGCCCTGGAGTACTCGGCCTATCTGCAGTCGATCGAACAGAGCAAGTTCAACGCGATCTTGAATGAGAAGATCCCACCACGCTCCGAACGGACGGAGCTCCCTCCGTCGCGCCGGTTCCAGCTGATCAGCGACGAGACGCGCGAGGAGCGAGGCCATCCGGACATCCGAATCGCACGGCGCGCGGAGACCTTGTCCAGGCTGAGCGCCGTGGCGCACGAAAGGGGCGAAGTCTCACCCGGCCTGCGAAGGGTGATCGTGATCCAGGCGGCTAGGCTGGCGCACCTTGCGGCGTCCCGGTTCGCATACGCTGAAGGTCGGGATGCCCCGCCGACAGGCGCCATCAATATCGAGGGCCTGGTCGGCACCCTCCTCCAGGAGCACGACACGCTCCAGCAGCCGGCCCCCGACGATTTCGAGGCCTCGGCTTCCGACTCGGACTGAGGGGAGCGCCGGGCCGCTACGTTCCGGTCCGGCGCTCCACTATCGCCTGCCGGACGATCATCGCGGCCGCCTCAGGGTCCTCGTGTTCCCAGAAGCGCAGCACGAGCCACCCCTCCTCGGCCAGGCGCTCCGTGGTGTCGAGGTCACGCTCACGGTTGCGGCGGACCTTCGTCTGCCAGTAGTCGGCGTTTCTGGCGGCCTTCGTGTGATGGTCGGGGCAGCCGTGCCAGAAGCAGCCGTCGAGGAAGACGGCGATCTTCTGTCGCGGAAAGACCAGGTCGGCGGTGCGCCGCAGAGTCGGGATGGGCCGGGCGGCGACCCGGTAGCGCAGTCCCAGGGCGTGCACGGCACGGCGCAAGGCGAGCTCCGGCCGGGTGTCCCGGCTGCGATTCGCCCGCATGCTGGCCCTTGCGCCGGGAGTCGACGCCCACGATTCATCCGATGCGCTCACGTAGACGAGTATGGCGCTTCTCACGCACCGGCCACCGGCGTATGGCAAGCAACGCCGCCGCGGGAACCGCTGTCAGTGGCCCGCGTTACGTTGACGATCAAGTGACGGAGGCCGTTCCCGCGAGAAGGCGGACGCAGCGAATGTCATCCGGCGAGGGTCATCGGGAGCAAGACCATGCACGATCAAATGTCGAGGCCGACTGACAACAGCGTCCTCGTCGAAGAGAGTTCCGAGAGACGATCGGCCGGCCGTCCCGAAGATGGGAGGCCCTACGAGGCGGGAGTCGGCGCCGCAGATGCGGTTCCGTCGGACGACGCCGATCCCGAATCGGGGCGCATCTCGCCGCCTGCAGGTTCCTCCCAGTCGATCGCAGAGGATCCGGAGGGGTGCTCTAAGATTCGGAAGGTGACACTCGCGCCTGCTACAGCCACGCTGCCCCCTCCTGCCACCTCGCCGGAACAGTCGGCCACACCCACTTTTGCTGTGGCGGAGTTCTTCGCGGGCATCGGGCTGGCCCGGATGGGCTTGGCTGAGGCCGGCCTGCGAGTCACCTGGGCGAACGACATGTCGGCGGACAAGCGCGACATGTACACGGCACACTTCGGCGACGAGCACAATCACTACGTTCTGAGCGACGTCAAGGACATCGCCGATGCCGGGGGCGCTCGCGGACTGCCGCGCGATCTCAGTCTCGCCTGGGCGTCTTTCCCTTGCACGGACCTGTCGCTCGCCGGCGGCCGGAAGGGGCTCGCAGGCAAACACTCGGGCACGTTCTATCACTTCACGAAGATTCTTCACGACCTCGGTGGGCACAGGCCGCCGGTGGTCGCCCTCGAGAACGTCAACGGCTTCGCAACCAGCCATGGCGGCGAGGATCTCCGAGCAGCGACAAAGGAGCTCAACGGGCTCGGGTACTCGGTGGACGTCCTGACGTTGGACGCGCGTAGCTGGGTTCCGCAGTCTCGGCCGCGACTCTTCGTTGTCGGCGCTCTGCAGGCACCGGCCGAAGAGGACCCGGCGAATCGAAACACCTTCCTGCGTCCGGCCTGGCTGAACCACCTGTTCGAGGACGACGAACTGATCACGCACCGGGCCGCTCTGTCCGAAAGCCCGCCGGTGCACCGTTCGGAGGGCTGGACTGAGCTCATCGAGAAGAACCGCCGGAACGGGGAGGAAACAGAGCTCTGGTGGGACGACCTTCGACGAAAGAAGTTCGAGTCCGAGCTTTCGGATATCCAGCGCAAGCGCGTCGAGGACCTTCAGAAGGGCGGGACGCCGGTGTACCGAACGGCGTACCGCAGGACGCGCAAGGGTGTTCCGGCGTGGGAGATCCGTCGTGACGATGTCGCCGGCTGTCTGCGCACGACAGGCGGCGGGTCCTCGAAGCAGGCCGTCGTCCGTATCGCCCGGGACGGCCTGAAGGTGCGTTGGATGACGCCCCTCGAATACGCCTGTCTGATGGGCGCGCACGACTACACGCTACCGACGCGGACGAACCAGGCTCTCATGGGCTTCGGCGACGCCGTCTGCGTGAACGCGGTGGCCTGGCTGGGAAAGCACTACCTGAAGCCTCTCGTCGAGGGATCGCTGCAGAGCCGTTGACGCACAGCGGTTGAACAGTTGGGCCTCGGCTCCAGGCCGGAGCCGAGGCCTGGTCGTTTCTCGTTCTTCGCCTTCAGGAGCGGCTTCCCGCCGCGAAACCCGGCCGGACGAAGGACGGATCCGGTCTCAGGGCGCTCGGCTGCCACAGGTCGGGCCGCGGAGTGACGAGCGCTGATTCCTCCCAGCGGAACGCGACTGAATCTACGGGCACGAGGTCCCTCAGCGCCGATGCGGGAAGCTCGCGTATGCAACTGACGTCTGCGGCCGTGATCGGGTCGGCTACGAATGCGCTCGCCGCAAAGACCACTTGGACGAGACGCCAGGCGTCGCCGTGCCGGACACTCGTGTCGAACTCGTGGCGGGAGAGGTGAAAACGCGACAAGGTCTTCGGCCCGGCCGACTTCACCTCGAGGAACCGGACGGGTCCCTCGCATACGTCCACGTCGTACCCATAGGCGTCGGAGATACGGGCGACATGAACGGGCTCTTTGCCCGCCGCACGAAGCGCCGCGGCGACGATCTCTTCCGCGGCGTCGCCGATCTCTGTGGAGAGGTCCGCACCATCAGGATCTCCGACGAGTCGACGGGCCTCGACAAGGACCTCGTCGAGGGCCTCCTCCAGCCAGCTCAAAGCATCGAGATCCGACTGCGGGATGTAGGCACGCTCAACGCCGTCCACGTTCACTGCGACCCGCAGCCACGCCGGGGGGCGGGCGACCAGCAACACGACCGCCGCATGACGCATTGCGTGCCGAGCGCCTCCTTTCGACGCCGCCACGGCGGCGATCGAACGCCCCACCCTGATCCAGCCCTGCTCCCCCACCGAAGCCAGCCCGGCATTGACCATCGCGTGCGCCGGCGACCGAAGGTCGGTCGCCGCAGTCATGTACGAGCCATGGCGCAACGCGGCGCTCACCCACTCGTCGATGCTTCCGCGGGGTGCAAGTCCCGCCACGCGGGCGAGATGCAGCACGGCGAAGGCGACGCCGTGCCGAGGGAGCAGGTCCATGGATCCTCCTCAGCCGCGCAGCATGGCCGAGACGACTTGCATATCGTCGTCCGCGGCAGCCGCACCTCCGATGTGCTCATCGGGCTCGGGAAGCGAAGCGCGGACCAGCCCTGGGTCGTTCATCAGCTTGGCCATGGCTTCGATCTTGTCCCGCAGCCGTCCGTCCACGCCCTGGTCGATCGTGCCCTCGCTCAGCAGAAGCGTGAACCGAGTGAGCGTCCCCTCTGCGAGGCCGATTCGGTGAATGCGGTCCTGGCTCTGCAGATAATGACCGGCATTGAACGTCCGGTCCAGGTAGACCGCATGGTGACACCAGTGCTGGAGACTGACGCCCTCGCCACAAGCGGCCGGGTTGGCCAGCAGGACCTTGCACGACGGATCGTTGCGGAACCGGTCGAACTCGGCCTCCCTCGTCACCGCGCCCACAGGCGGATTCCCGTCGACGGAGGGAACACCTCCATGCACCACTGCTGGCTCGTAATCCTTGAGGAAGGTGCGCAGAATTTTCAGGTTGCGGACAAACGTGGACCAGACGAGGACTTTCTGGCCTCGCGCCGCTTCTTCCGCAACGATCTCCCGGACGCGGTCGTACTTCCACGGCCTCTCATGCGCTTGGTATCGCTGGAGCAGCCGCATCAAGGGCTCGTCGCCCTTCACGTTCAACGGCGGGTGGAGAAAACCGTCCTCGTCGTCCCTGTCGGAGCCGGCCACGAGCAGCGCCGGGTTGGTCGCCGCCTCCAGCAGGTACATCGTGATCCGGCCGAGCCGATCGAAGTCCCGACGTTCCTTGACAGCAAGTGCGAACTCTCCTCGGTACCGCCCGACAAGCGCCTCGTAGATCGCCCCCTGGATCGGGCGCATGACCCGCGGCTCAGAGATGATCTTCGTCGGCGGCAGTCCCAGCCGCGTCTTCGGCGTACGAACGAAGTACTTCGAGATGGCGGTGCCCGTAGCGCGGACCACGTCCTCATCCCGGCCGTTGCGCTCGTTGTATGCGCTCTCCGGAAGAATCTTTCGGTCCTGGCCCGGATAGAGAAAGCGCACCGGTGCGACGAGATCGTGCGCACCTTGTGGAGCGGGTGTCCCGGTGAGCACGTCCCGACGGCGCGCGGCATAAGCCAGGTCGAGCACGGCGCGCCCGTGCACGCCGCCCGAACCTCGCTTGATCCGATGCGCCTCGTCCAGGACAACGTGAGTTGGACGGCGCATGACGAAGTCCCTGACCCTGTCGTAGTCGCCCGCCGCCCGGTTGTAGTTCGTCAACAAGATCTGCGTACTCAGCAGGATCGGAGAGGCTGAGCCGTGGTGGACGACGAGCCGCGGCGCCGGATCGAGGCAGGCCTCGACTTCCTCCTTCCAAGCAGGGAAGGCGGCGATGGGCGCGATCACCAACAGCTGCTCGACCTGTCCGGCGGCACGCGCCACGGAGTGGTTGGCTAGCGCCACCGTCGTCTTGCCGGCTCCGGGCACCGAGAAGTCCGCAGCGTGCGGCAAGCGCACGATCCGCGCCAGATTCTCCAGCTGGAACGGCTTCAGCGTCCGAGTGAAACCCGTGGCCGACAATTGCCGTTCCAAGTCCGAGAGTGAGACGGAGGACACCGGCGCGTCCAGTGCGGCCTGCCGCTGTTTCTGGTCCGCCGCCAGAGCTTCGATCTGCTCCCGCAGCGCCGGGCCGAGATCGATCTTCTGGTCATAACGCCTACGGACCGCGCCGATCACGTTGAGTTCGGCGAGAAACACCTCGACCCGTACTTCGGTTCGGTCGCCGGAGCCGCCGACGATTCCTCGGGCGAGCGCCTCCTGGACACTCGCCCACGCGCCGACACTGGCACCGGAACGCTTCTCGAGAACGACGACCGGCCTCGGTTCCTGGTACAGCTCGGCGTGGATCAAGACAGCTCCTTGACCATTCGCAGGAGCCCTTCGAGCTTGTCGACCTTCGCGGAGAACTCCCGCTCGTCCCACTCGTCGTATCGGCGTGCCTTCGGCAGAGCGTCGAGCAGGCGCTTCAGCTCGACGGCGGCCTTCTCCGCACGTTCCAGTGGAGCGGTGATCTCTCTGCGGTCCTGGCTGTCCTCCGCCGCCTCCTGGGCGGCGCTCTTGATCACGTCGCGCAGGCTCTTCATCAGGTCGGTCATCTCGATCGACTCTCCGTCCGCCACCTGAACGGTCTCTTCGGGCCGCTTCGTTGCGGCCAGCCGCAGCATGCTCTCCAACGGCTCGGAAACGGCCGGTTCCTCTTCGAGGAACGAATCCAGGAGGCAGTCGTCCTCCGATGTCGACGCGGAACCCGAGGCCTTGGGCAGAGCGTCGAGCAGCGGCGCGAGGGTGGCATGGGACCGAAGTTCGTTGACGACCAGCTCCGCCGCGTCCGGTCGGCGCAGGTGACGGAGGTTCCGGTACTCCACGCCGACCAACGTGCCGAGAAAGTAGACGTCCTTGACCGCCTTCGCCTCGGACTCGGACTTGTTCTTGACGTGCTTCGCGAGCTCCGCGAACGCAGTCTCGTTGGGGATGAAGTCGACGTACTCCCGCGTCCCGCCGGAGAGCGCGACCAATTGGTGAACCTGCTGGATCTTCTCGTAGTAGTCGCGTACCTCTTCCACCTTGCGGTGCACTCGCTCCGCGACGCGCTTGAAGTCCTTGTTCTCGCGCTCGTAGAGCTCCTCGATGAGCAGGGCCTCGTTGATCCACGAGTAGTCCTGTTTGAAGTCCTTCGCGACCTGGAGCTCCGTCTCCAGGTCGACGAGCTCGGCGGCGGTCGCATCCGCGGGAAGCACCAGGCACGTGATGTATCGGGCACTGCGCACGTCGTCTTCGACGAAGAGCGAACGCATAGCCGCCGAACGCCGGTTGCCGTTGATCAGGACACCATCAGCCGTGACGATCGCAGGCTCCTGCTGGCGCCGGCTCTTGAGGTCGCTCTTCAGGTCTTCGAAGCCTTCCTGCCCACACAGGATCGAATACTGGGCTCGCTGTGCTTCCTCGCCGAGAGGGTCACGGCTGAACAGGTCGTTTCGGCCCGCTTTGCCCTGCTCGCGGATCTGTTCGGCCTTGGTGCGGTGATTGATGACCGAGAACCGCACCCAGGCGACTTCGAGCTCCACGACCGGCAATTCCCTTTCGGAGCGTGGCCATGCGGGGACAGGCATGGTCTTGATCACTCCGCTCAGGCGCGCCGCAAGGAACTGGGACCGGTCCGGGTCGAGAGAGGAGAAGTACATGCGGGATCAGCTCCTGTGCGAGGTCATGCGTGCGATGCCGTAACGCGATACGACGTTGGTCTTACGTTTGCCACCGATCAAGCGGTAGCCGACATGGCCCACGAAGAGCGGCGCCTGTTCCTCCGTGATACCGAAAGCCTTCATCAACACGGCAGGAAAGGCGCGCTTCTGACCGCCGTTCCAGTTCCACTCGTTCGCAGAGGGATCCCGATCGGGCATCACGTAGACGCAGGGCGGCGGCGTCTCTCGGCCGTCGATCACGACAGCATGCTCCGACTTCGGGCACAGACGCCGAGACCCGCCGCACAACTCGTTGTGGAAAATCACCCCGGCCAATTGGTCGGGCCCGTCATCGATGAAGCGCTGGAAAAGCCTCTGAACGCCCTTGTGAACATGCACGCCCGGGTGGTAGTTCATGCTGCCGCACACCCACCACAGGTAGGCTTCACCGGCCCAGTCGGGCACCGACCATCGAATGCTGCTGTGCGCCCCGTCAGGACAGCCCTTCTGAATGATGGCCACATCGTCAGCCATCCCGGGTACTGACAGGCGGTAGACGGTGTCGTCGCCGTAGTGAGGCTCTGCGACTCGGGTGACCAGCTCACTGGACGTCAGATGGCCCAGAATGCCTTGCATGAACCTTCGTCGGTCGCTGACGCCGGCGCTCGAGCTTCCGCGCATCTTCTCGATGCTCGGCCCCAATGCCTCGTGGAACTCTTCCGCAGTGATGCCGTGGCGGGTGAGCAGGCTTTCCTCGGCCCCGAGCCCCCGGATCAGTCGGGAGACCCGCTCGACGACGTCAGCCGGAGGAGCCCCCGCGTGACGGCACGGCGCAGCATCCTCTGCCCCCATGCTTCATTTCCCCATTCCCCTAGTGCGTTGGATGCACCCCCCGCACTCGGCGTTGCGCGCAGTCCATCGCGCGCATCCGTCCCTCCAGAGGGCAGGGCGAGAATCGTAGCAACGGGTTCCGACAGTGGCCCCCGAACCAGGGCTTCTTGACTGCAGCTCGGCTGCATCCATCATGCTCTTCGGGCGGACCGACCACGCGTCTGTCGCACGCCTCGTGGTCGTGAGCCGCCTGCCGGCCGGCGTGCATTCTCCGTCCGCCATTGCCCGGACGCCGAGAGAGCACGGGTGGCAGTGGATATGGGAAAGGGGCATGTCCGAGAGGGCCCTCGCCATCGCGTTTCCACGACGGGACGGCAGAGGCAGACGAGTCGGGCTGTACGCCGGGTTCTGTCTCCCGGTCGCCTCGCGGCGGCCGGGGAGACGGCCATCCATCTAGGGCCGGCATTGCTGCCGGCCTCGTGCGGTCTACCCGTGAACTCGGGCGAGCAGCCCTCGAACGTTCACGCAGAGCCGTCCCATTTCTGGGGCGCCCCCTCTTGACCTTGCTCCGGGTGGGGTTTACCTAGCCGCCTGAGTCACCTCAGGCGCTGGTGGTCTCTTACACCACCGTTTCACCCTTACCCGGGACCGAGGTCCCGGGCGGTCTGTTTTCTGTGGCACTGTCCCGCGGGTCACCCCGGGTGGCCGTTAGCCACCACCCTGCCCTGTGGAGCCCGGACGTTCCTCGGGAGAACCCCGAAGGGTCCTCACGCGGCCGTCCGCCCGGCTCGTCTGCCGTGCCGCACATACTACCGGGAGGAAACACCGGGTCGCGGCACCCGGACAGTCGCTTGACCTTGCCGCAGCGTCAACGTTTCTACTGGCCGCATGCGTATCGGAGAGATCGCCGCGCTCGTGGGAGTCACCTCCCGGGCCGTCCGGCACTACCACCACATCGGGCTCCTGCCCGAGCCCGCGAGGCAGGCCAACGACTACCGGGCGTACACCGTCCGCGATGCCGTGCTGCTGGCCCGGATCCGGCGGCTGACGGAGATCGGGCTCTCGCTGGACGAGGTGCGGGACGTGCTCGCCGACGACGCGGGGCGGGAGCTGGCCGAGGTGCTCGGGGAGCTGGACGCCGATCTGGCGCGGCAGGAGCGGGAGATCCACGAGCGGCGGCAGGTGCTGGCCGCGCTCCTGGAGGCGCCGCTGACCTCGGACGGGCCGCTCTCCCCCGCCCTCGCCGCGCTCCTGGAGCACGTGCCCGCCACCGCGTCCCCGGCCGCCGCGAAGGACCGCGAGCATCTTGCGTTGCTGGACGCGGCGGGCGACGGGGCCGGGGCCGAGGTGTTCGCGGCGCTGCGGCCGCTGGCCGAGGACCCGGGCGTACTCGCGCTGTACGAGCGGCTCGACGAGCTGGCCGGGGCCGGGGTGGACGACCCGCGCATCGCCCCGCTGGCCGCCGAACTGGCCGCGGCCGTACCGGACGAGGTCCTGGCGGTGATCCCCGACGGGGAGCCGTCGGCGACGGGGCTCGGGCGGGTGCTGCTCGACGACTACCCGCCCGCGCAGCGCGCGGTGGTGCGCCGGGTGATGGGGGCGCTGGCCGAGCGGGTGCGGAGGAAGGGGACGTCATGAGCGCGGGAAGAACGCTGGGGCTGCGGGCGGCTCGGGTCGCGGTGTGGGCGGTGCTGCCCGGGGAAGTGGCGCTGGCGGTCTGCCTGGTGGCCGGGGTGCGGATACCGGGTGCCGTTCTGCTGGGGGCCGAGGCGCTGGTCGTGGGGATGCTCGCGCTGGAGGCGTACGTGATGTGGCCGCTGTACGCCGCCCGGCGGCGGGCCGGCGGCGGGCGGCGGGAGGCCGGGCTCGCGGCGGTGCGTGCGGTGGTGCCGGTGGCCGTGCGACGGCTGATCGGGCACGAGTTCCGGGCGCTGCACAGCCTCGGGCTGTGGGCCGTACGCCGCCGCCACCGGATTCCGGACGGGGCCCGGTCCTTCTCGTACACCGAACCGCAGACCGGGATCATGTGGACGATCCTCTTCGTCTCCGTCGTCGAGACCGTGGTGCTGGCCCTGGTGATCCCCTGGCCGCTGGTCCACGCGATCCTGCTCGTGGTGGACGTGTACGGGATCGTGATCGTCCTCGCCCTGCACGCCGCCTGTGTGACGCGGCCGCATCTCGTGGAGGCCGACGGATCGCTGCGGCTGTGCTACGGCGCCCTGTTCGACCTCCGGGTGGCCGCCGCCGTCATCGTCTCCGCCCGGGTGGAGCGGCGCTACGACGGCGGCGGGCTCGTGCGGGTCGATGAGGACGGGGTCCTCGACCTGGCCGTGGGGAGCCGGACGACGGTGACCGTGGAGCTGGCCGAGCCGGTGGAGTTCGTCCGGCCGCTCGGGCGGCGAGGGAGCGCCCGTACGCTCCGGTTCCACGCGGACGATCCGCGGGCGGCCGTCGCCGCGCTCGGGCGGAAGCCGGTCACGCCGGAGCGAACAGCACCGTCCTCGCCGCCGGACCCGCCCGTGTGAGCCGGACCCGTAGCCGCTCCCCCAGCGGGAGCGGGGCCGTGCCGCCCTCGATCCGGCCGACGACCGCCGGGTCCCGGAGGTGGACCGTGCCGACGAGGGGGTCCCGGTCCTGGACGTCGACGACGTACGCCTCGAAGAGCTCGCCCACCCGGCCCTCCAGCAGCGCCGCCTCGACCAGGTCGACGCAGGCCCGCTCCACGGTGCCCGCGCGGCGCGTGCCCTCGGCCATCTCCTTCGGGAGGGTGGGGAGGGCTTCCCGTACCCACTCGGGCGGTTCCGTCCCGCCGGTCGCGGCGAGGCAGAGTTCGGAGGCGTACCGGTCGACCAGCCGGCGCAGCGGTGCGGTGCAGTGCGTGTAGAGGTCGGCGACCGCGGCGTGCACGGCGGGGTCGGGGAGTTCGCCGTTCTCGAAGGCGGTGTAGCCCGCGCCGCGCAGCAGGGTGGTGCACTCCTGGAGGAACGCCGCGTGGTTGCCCTTCCTCGGGTCGAGGGAGCGGACGACCTCGGCGTACGGGACGTGGTGCGGCCAGTCGATGCGCAGGGCGTCGGCGGAGCGCCGCAGCCGGGCGACGGCCCCGTCCGGGGCGATCGGCAGGGTGCGCAGGATGCCGGTGCCCGTGTCGGCCATGAGGCGGGCGGCGGCCATGCCGGTGAGGAGCGAGATCTGCGCGTTCCAGGCCTCGGCGGGGAGCGTGGCCCGGTAGGCGAGGCCGTAGGAGCCGTCGTGCTCGACGATCTCCTGCTCGGGGACGTCGAGCGAGATGCCGCCCCGGGCCAGCTCCTGTTCCGCGCGCAGCCGTCCGATGTCCCGGAGCAGGGTGAGGGGTTCCTCGGCCGTGCCGGTGTCGATCTGCCGCTGGACGCCCGCGTAGTCGAGCTTCGCGCGGCTGCGGACCAGGGCCCGGCGTACGTCGACAGCGACGGCCCGCCCGTCGCTGTCCAGGTCGATCCGCCACAGCGCGGCCGGGCGGGTCTCGCCGGGGAGGAGGCTGGCCGCGCCTTCGGACAGGACGGCGGGGTGGAGGGGGATCCGGTCGTCGGGGAAGTAGAGGGTGGTGACCCGGCGGTGGGCCTCCGCGTCGAGCGCCCCGCCGGGACGGAGATACGCGGCGACGTCCGCGATGGCGTAGTGCACCCGGTAGCCGTGCCGGCGGCGCTCCAGGTGCATCGCCTGGTCGAGGTCGGTGGAGGCGGGCGGGTCGATGGTGAGGAAGGGGAGGTCGGTGGCGTCCTCGTGAACCGACAGGTCCGGGGCCCTCGCCGCCTGCTCCGCCTCCGCGAGCACCTCGGGCGGGAAGGCGGCGGGCAGGTCGAGCTCGGTGCGCAGCGCCCGCAGGGCGGCCCCGAGCGAGCAGTCGGCTGCGCCGGTCATACGCAGGTGGCGACGGGGCATGGCCCGAGCGTAGGCCGGGCGGGGGCGGGCGGCATCCGGGGCGGCTCCCGCCCCCGCTCCCGGTCCGGCCGACCACCGCACGAGGAGCCCGGCGCCGTACGAGGACCCCACCGCCGTACGGGGATGATCCCTCCGCCGCACAAGGGACCCTCCGCCGCACGAGGCCCCATCGCCGTACCAGGACCCCCACGGCCCTTCAAGGGCCCCGCCGCCGTACGGGACCCCCCGGCCCGTCCCCGTACCCTTGCCGAGGACCCGGCGAGCCCGCACGCCCACCGGATCCGCGCTCGCCGTACGTACGAAGGAGAACCGCCGTGCTCGTGCTGTTGCCGCCCTCCGAAGGAAAGGCCGCCTCGGGGCGCGGGGCTTCCCTCAAGCCGGAGTCGCTGTCGCTGCCGGGGCTCGCCCCGGCCCGTGCGGCGGTGCTGGACGAGCTGGTCGAGCTGTGCCAGGCGGACGAGGAGAAGGCCCGTGAGGTGCTGGGCCTGAGCGTGGGGCTGCGGGGCGAGGTCGGCAAGAACGCCGAGCTGCGCACCGCCGGAACCCGTCCGGCCGGCGAGCTGTACACCGGTGTGCTGTACGACGCCCTCGACCTGGCCTCGCTGGAAGCGGACGCGCGGCGGCGGGCGGCGAAGTCGTTGCTGGTCTTCTCCGGGCTGTGGGGCGCGGTCCGGATCGGCGACCGGATTCCGCCGTACCGCTGCTCGATGGGTGTGAAGCTCCCCGGTCTCGGCGCGCTCGGCGCGTACTGGCGTGCTCCGATGGAGACCGTGCTGCCCGAGGCCGCCGGGGACGGGCTCGTCCTGGATCTGCGGTCCTCCGCGTACACGGCGGCGTGGAAGCCGAAGGGCGAGGTGGCCGCGCGTACGGCGAGCGTGCGGGTGCTGCACTCCCAGCTGGTCGGCGGAGTGGAGAAGCGGTCCGTGGTGAGCCACTTCAACAAGGCGACCAAGGGACGGATGGTGCGCGACCTGCTGGTGGCGGGTGCGCGGCCCAGGAATCCGGCCGTCCTGGTGGAGGCGCTGCGGGACCTCGGGTACGTGGTGGAGGCCGAGGCCCCCGCGCGGGCCGGGCGGCCGTGGTCGCTGGACGTGGTGGTGACGGAGATCCACTGAGGGGATACACAGAGCGTTGCGCAGGGCGCAACGGTCGTTGCACATAACGCCGTGCGCGCGGCAGGATGACCCCATGACCTCCTCCGTGCCGTCCGCCACGCCCGCCGCCCCGTCCGACGCCTCCGTCCTCGATCTCGCGCCCGTCGTCCCCGTCGTCGTCCTGCACGACGCGGCCGACGCGGTGCCGCTGGGGCGGGCGCTGGTGGCGGGCGGGCTCCCCGCGATCGAGGTGACGCTGCGGACCCCCGACGCACTGGAGTCGATCCGGGCCATCGCCGCCGAGGTGCCGGGCGCGGTGGTCGGCGCGGGCACGGTGATCTCGCCGGAGCACGTCCGGGAGACGGTGGCCGCCGGGGCCCGGTTCCTGGTCAGCCCGGGGTGGACGGACGCACTGCTGGAGGCGATGAAGGCGTCCGGGCTGCCCTTCCTGCCGGGTGTCTCGACCACCTCCGAGGTGGTGGCCCTGCTGGAGCGCGGGGTGAGCGAGATGAAGTTCTTCCCGGCCGAGGCGGCGGGCGGCACGGCCTATCTCAAGGCCCTGTCCGCACCGCTCCCCCAGGCCCGGTTCTGCCCGACCGGCGGCATCTCGCTCGCCTCCGCGCCGTCGTATCTCGCGCTGCCCAACGTCGGCTGCGTGGGCGGCAGCTGGATGGTGCCGGGCGACGCGGTGGCGGCGAAGGACTGGGACCGGGTGGCCCGCCTGGCGGCCGAGGCGGCGGCGCTCGCCGCGTAAACATCCAGCAGCGCAGGATCAGCGCAGGAGCTGTACGGCGTAGAGCCCTCCGACGCCCAGGGCCAGCACCCCGAGCAGCAGCCGCAGCGCCGTTTCCGGCAGGCGCGGCTGGAGGCGGGCGCCGAGGTAGCCCCCGCAGAGTCCGCCGAGTCCGCAGGCCAGGCCGAGCGACCAGAAGGGCGCGATGTCGCCCGCGGTGGTCAGGGACAGCAGCGCGTACGTCCCCGCCCCCACCACGGAGGTCACGAAAGTGGCGGCGAGTGCGGCCGGGGCGACCTTCGCCACCGGCATGCCGCGCCCGACCAGGATCGGGCCGAGGAGTGAGCCGCCGCCGATCCCGTAGATCCCTCCGGCGACGCCGACCGCCATGGCCAGCCGGGTGACGGCACGGGACGAGGGCTCCCGCGCCGGGGACGGGCGGGCGGCGCGGCGCAAAGTGCGCAGGCAGAGCCAGCCGCCCAACGGCAGCAGCAGGACAGCGATGAGCAGCCGGAACACCGACGGGCCCGGCACTGCGAACACCCCGATCACCGCACCGACGACGACTCCGGGGACGGTGCCCCGGACGAGCAGCCGGGTCAGCGGTCCCCGCAGGGTGCCGGCCCTGTGGTGCCGCAGCAGGGCCCCGGGGCCCGCCACCACGTTGTAGAGCAGGTTGGTCGGGGTGACCGCCGGGCTGGGCACGCCGAGCACGCTGACCTGGACCGGCAGCAGGAACACCGCGCCCGAGACGCCCACCGGAGCGGTGGCCATCGAGATCAGCAGCCCGGCGGCGAACCCGAGCAGCCCCGTCGACCAGCTCATGCGCGCCGCTGCTAGCGCAGGTGCGAGGTGTCGTTGAGCAGGCGTACGGAGGCGTTGCCGTCGCCGTAGTAGGCGACCGTGGAGATCGAGGCCGCCGACAGCTCCATCCTGAACAGCGCCTCCGGCGGGGCTCCCAGAGCGAGCCGGACGAACGTCTTGATCGGCGTCACATGGGTGACGAGCAGGACCGTGCGCCCCGCGTACCGGGCCACGATCCGGTCCCGGGCGGCCGCGACCCGCTCGGCCACCTCCGCGAAGCTCTCGCCGCCGCCGGTCGGGGCGGTGTCCGGGGAGGCCAGCCAGGCGGTGAGGTCGTCGCCGTACCGCTCCCGTACCTCCCCGAAGGTCAGGCCCTCCCACGCGCCGAAGTCCGTCTCGCGCAGGCCCTCGTCGATCCGGACCTCCAGGCCGAGGCGGGTGGCGACGGCGGCTGCGGTCTCGCGGCAGCGGCGCAGCGGGGAGCTGACGATCTCCTGGACGGTGCCGAGCGCGGCGAAGCGCCCGGCGGCCCGCTCGGCCTGGTCCCGACCCGTGGCGGAGAGCTCGGGGTCGGTGCCGCCGCTGCCGGAGAAGCGCTTCTCGGGCGTGAGGGCGGTCTCGCCGTGCCGGAGCAGGACGAGCGTGGCGGGAGCTCCCAGGTCGGGGGCCGATCCCCAGCCGGTCTGCGGGGTCGCTCCGGCCGTTTGCGCCGGGGCGGACGTCGGCGCGGCGGGGACCGTCGTGTCCGGCACCCCGGCCTCCGGTACGGGGAAGAGCGCGTCCGCCGCCGGGGCCGTCGCGCCACGTGCGGCCGCCAGCGCCGCACGGGCCCTGGCGGCACCCGCGACATGGTCACCGGGCGGGCCCTGGACGGCGGCCGGCGGAGTGTTCACCGTGCGGGCGGCCGGGGTGTCCAGGGCGGCCGTCGAGGCGGAGGCCTCCCACTGCCGGCCGTCGCGGCCCGCGTCCATCGCCTCGTTGGCGAGCCGGTCCGCGTGCTTGTTCTGCGCGCGCGGGATCCATTCGTACGTCACCGAGGACGGCGGCAGGATCGCGGCGGCCCGCGCCGCCAGCGGCTTCATGTCGGGGTGCTTGATCTTCCAGCGCCCCGACATCTGCTCGACCACCAGCTTGGAGTCCATCCGGACGTGGACCCGCAGCGCGTCCCCCGCGTCCGGGAACAACGCCTTCGCGGCCGTCAGACCGGCGATCAGGCCTCGGTACTCGGCGACGTTGTTCGTCGCGACGCCGATGTACTCGGCAACCTCGGCGAGGGGCTCGCCGGTGGCCGGGTCGATGACGACCGCGCCGTAACCGGCGGGCCCCGGGTTGCCCCGGGAGCCGCCGTCGGCCTCGACCACCACCTGGCGGGCGACGCTCATTACAGACCCGACTCCGAGGTGCGGACCAGGATGCGGTGGCAGTTCTCGCAGCGCAGGACCGTCTCGGGCGAGGCGGCCTTCACGTCGCCCACCTCGGCCATGTTCAACTCCAGGCGGCAGCCCTCGCAGCGGCGCTGGTAGAGGCGGGCGGCGCCGATCCCGCCCTGCTGGGCGCGGAGCTTGTCGTACAGCTTCATCAGGTCGGCGGGGATGACCTCGGCGACGACCTGGCGGTCCTTGGTCACCGTGGCGGCCTCGGCGTCCAGCTCGGCGGTGGCGGCGTCGCGACGGGCGGTGGCGTCGTCGACCTTGGCCTGGACGGCGGCGACCCGCTCGGTCAGCTCGGCGACCCGCTCCTGGGCGCCCTCGCGGCGCTCCATGATCTCCAGGACGACGTCCTCCAGGTCGCCCTGGCGCTTGGCGAGCGAGGTGATCTCGCGCTGGAGGCTCTCCAGGTCCTTGGGCGAGGAGACCGCGCCGGAGTCCAGGCGCTGCTGGTCGCGGACGGCGCGCTGGCGCACCTGGTCGACGTCCTGCTCGGCCTTGGTCTGCTCGCGGGTGGTGTCGCTCTCCTCGGTGGTGGAGGCGACCAGCAGGTCACGCAGCTGGGCGAGGTCGCTGCTGAGCTGCTCGATCTCGGCGTGCTCCGGCAGCGAGGTGCGCTTGTGGGAGAGCTGGGCGAGACGGGTGTCGAGGGCCTGGACGTCGAGAAGTCGGATCTGGTCGGCGGGCGCGGCGTTCAGTTGGGGGCTCCAGAGGAATGGTGGGTGGTCCAGGGGTCGGTGACCCGCTTCGAGACATGGACCCGCAGGTCCCATCCGTGGCGGTCGGAAAGCGCGTCGAGCTGTGCGGCGGCCTGCTCGCACCAGGGCCACTCGGTGGCCCAGTGCGCGGCGTCGACGAGGCCGAGCGGCGAGTGCTGCACGGCCTCGGACGCCGGGTGGTGGCGCAGGTCGGCGGTGAGGAAGGCGTCGACGCCGGCGGCGCGCACGGCGTCGAAGAGGCTGTCGCCGGAGCCGCCGCTGACGGCGACGGTGCGCACGAGGCCCTCCGGGTCGCCGGCCAGCCGGATGCCCTGCGCGGTGGCGGGGAGCCGGGCGGCGGCCCGCGCGGCGAAGGCGGCCAGGGTCTCGGGGTGGTCCAGTTCGCAGATCCGGCCGAGTCCGCGCCGCCCCTCGGGGTCGGTGGGATCGGGGACGAGAGGTCCCGTGACCCGCAGGTCGAGGGCGCCGGCGAGGGCGTCGGAGACGCCGGGGTCGGCGGTGTCGGCGTTGGTGTGCGCGACGTGGAGCGCGATGTCGTGCTTGATGAGGGTGTGGACGACCCGGCCCTTGAAGGTGTCGGCGGCGACCGTCGTCGTCCCGCGCAGATAGAGCGGGTGGTGGGTGACGATCAGCTGGGCACCCAGCTCCAGGGCCTCGTCGGCGATCTCGCGGACCGGGTCGACGGCGAACAGCACCCGGCCGATCTCCGCGTCCGGATCGCCGCAGACCGTCCCGACCGCGTCCCACCCCTCGGCCCGCTCGGGGGGCCACAGGGCGTCGAGGGCGGCGATGACTTCAGACAGACGGGGCACGGGTCAAAGGCTACCTGTCCGGCGTGGTCCGCCGCCCCTGGCCGCCGGACCTGTACGCCAGGACCGGCGACCGGACACGAATCGTTACTTCACCAGGTCCGCGCGGAGGTCGTCGAGGACCAGGTCGGCCGAGGTGACGCCGAGGCCCAGGTACCAGGTCTCGTCGGAGACGTCCTTGGCCCGGCCCTCCTCGACCGCCCTCAGGTTCTTCCACAGCGGGTTGGACCGGGCGGTGTCGCGCTGGGTGGCCTTCGGGTCGCCGTAGACGCCGGTGAAGATCCAGTCGGCGTCCGCCTCGTCGATCTTCTCCGGGCTGATCTCGGCGGCGAGGTCGTCGATCTGCTGGTTCTTCGGACGCGGCAGGCCGACGTCTTCGAGGATCGTGCCGATGAACGAGGCCTTGGCGTAGAGCCGGAGGCGGTCGGGCATGTAGCGGACCATCGACACGGTCGGCTTGTCGGGGCCGAGGTCCTCGCCGAGCTTCTCGGCCTTCTCCCGGTACGCGGCGAGCGCCGACTCGGCCTGCTTCGTCCGGTCCAGCGCCTGGGCGTTGAGGAGGTAGTTCTCCTTCCAGGTGAAGCCCGGACGGATGGAGAACACGGTGGGGGCGATCTTGGACAGCTCGTCGTACTTGTCCGCCGCGCGGAGCTGGCTGCCGAGGATCAGGTCCGGCCGCAGGCCCGCGATGGCCTCCAGGTTGAGGCTGTTGATCGTGCCGACGCTCTTCGGTTCGCCCGCGTCCTTCTTCAGGTACGAGGGGATGGCCGCGTCGCCCTCGCTGGGGGCGTAGCCGACCGGCTTCAGGCCCAGCGACACGACGTTGTCGAACTCGCCGACGTCCAGCACGACCACGCGCCGGGGCGCGGCCTTGATCTCGGTCTTCCCCATGGCGTGGGTGACCGTACGGGGGAACTCGCCGGCCGCGGCGTCCGTGCCGTACGACGCGGTCTTCTTCGCCGCGTCCGCGAAGTCCTTGCCGCCCGTGGCGACGGCGGCCTTCTTGCCGCCGCCCGCGTCGGACTCGGCCGCGCCCCCGCCGCCACCGCCCCCGCAGGCCGACAGGGAGAGAGCGGCCGCCACGGCCAGGGCTACTGCGGCGGTACCGCGGGGCCGAAGGGACATCGCTTGCTCCAGTTGTCCGCGTACGTGCATGGGGGCACGGGTTTTTGGTTAGGGCGGCCTAACCATAGACGCGGCCGCATCCAACAGCACACTCACCCCCTCCACTTCAGGAGAATCCGGGCATCGCCACCCTTATGTGTGAAGTGAGGTGGCTCGTGTTGTTCGGCTGGAAGTGCGAAAACTAGCTTTCGTAGCCGGAGGTGACGAGTCCATGACTGCCTGTGCCATCGAGGGTGAACCCGAAACGGAACCGGGAACGCGACCGGGATCGGATCCGGAATCGGAGCCCGATCCGGAGGGGTCCGATCGGGGCCGCTCCGAAGCGGAGGCCCCAGCGAGGGCCGCAGCCGAGGCTGCCCCCGAGAGGTCCGGCGACCCCGGGAAGCACGCCCGGACGGCCGAACACAGCCCGCCCGGCCCGACCGCGGCCGAGGGGCCGGGGGAGGCGGCGTCGGCCGACGCCGCGCCGCTCCCCGGCGGCTTCACGCTGACCGCCGACGGGGCCTATGCCGCCCGGCTCACCGCGGCTCCCGGGCCGCCGGGGGAACGCGCCTGGTATCCGGAGCGGTGGACGCTGGACGGCCCCGAGCCGTACGCGGTACCTCTCCCCCTCGACCAGCCGGAGGAGCCGGAATCCGAGGTGGCCCCGCTCGCCGACGGGCGGGTGCTGATCCGACGGCAGGTCGCGGACCGGCAGATGTTCTCGCTGCTCTACCCGACCGGGCCCGGGACCGGCGAACTCCTGCTCGGCGCGGTCGAGTGCGCGGACATGACCCTGCTGCCGCCGTCCCCGGACGGCCGGTCCGTGTACGCCCTGGCGGCCGGCGAGCACCACTCGGCGCTGTGGCTGGTGGCGGGCGGAGCGTTCGGGCCCGAGGAGGTCGCGCGGATCCCCGGGCACTGCTCGGGCGGGGTATGGCTGGACCGGGCGGGCCGGATACTGGCACTGGACCGGCAGGACCCGGGCGGCGGACCGGTCAAGGCGGTCGCCGTCGACCTGGGCCGACGGGGCGAGGTGACGCCGCTGCTCCAGATCGCACCGGGGAGCGACGACCGGCTGCTGCTCGCGGACGCCGACAGCGGGCTGCTGCTGCTCCGCTCCGACGCCCCGGGCCACGACCGGATCGGCTGGGGGGTGCTGGGGAGCTGCCTGCCGGTGAGGTTCCCGGAGTGCCTGCGCCTCGCGGATGTGGCGGTGACGCCGTTCGCGGTGCAGCCGGGCCAGATGCTGATGCCGGAGAGCTGCGCGGTGGCGCTGCGGATCGACGGGGCCCCGGGGAGCTGGGTGGGCGTCTGGCGTCCGGCGGGCCGACGGCTGCACCAGTTCGCGGCTCCGCTGGGCTGGGCCCCGGGGGCCGGATACTGGAGCCGGGACGGGGTGCTGCGTCTCCCGTACGCGAACGGGGCGACACCCTGCGGCGTGGCGCTGCTGGCCGCCCCCGAGGACGTGGATCACTCCGAAGCGACCGGCGGTACGGGTGAGAGGGTGGGCGGAATGGAGGACGGAACGGAACCGTCCGCGCCCGTCGCCGCTCCTGCTGTGTACAAGCCCGTTCCGTTGGGGCAGGCGCCTCTGCACAGGACCGCTCGACCTGATTGAATTCGGGGCCTGGGCTACGCGGCCGCACCGGGCGGGTACCGACGGTGACCGGGTCGGATGGCGGTGGCGGGGCTTGCGACACACGTAGGTGCGACACAGGTAAGCGATCACAACGGGGTGACTTCCCACATGTCCGAAGCACGGACCGACACGACCCAGCAGCGCCCGACGGGGGCGGACGAGGGAGCCGGAACCGGTGGTTCCGGAAAGCACCGAGGGGGTGCGTCGGCGGAGAACACGTCGGTGCAGCCGCACGGCCGCCACCGCCGGCCCGCAGCAGAGGAATCCAGGGCGGCCTGAACCGCCGAGCAGCTCAGCGCGGAGGGCCCGGACCGGCGGACAGCCGGTCCGGGCCCTCCCTTGCGTACAGGCCCTCGCGCGCGTACAGGCCCTCACGCGCGTCCGGCTACCGCCGCTTCAGCCCCAGCACTTCGGCGGCGGCGAAGGTCTCGTTCAAAGGCCGGTCCGCGTAGTACGGGGTGAGCATCCCGTCCAGCTCCGCGAAGGTGAAGGTCTCCTTCGCAGAGTCGAACTGTGCTGCCACCCGGGGCCGTTCGACGACGGCGACCATGCCTCCGTGGACGACGAGCAGTTGCCCGTTGACCCCGGCCGCCGCCGGTGAGGCGAGGTAGCCGACGAGCGGGGAGACGTGCTCGGGCGCCAGCGGGTCGAGCGCCCCGTCCGCCGGTTCCTGGAAGCCCGCGAACACGTCCTCGGTCATCCGGGTCCGGGCGCGCGGGCAGATGGCGTTGGCGGTGACGCCGTACTTGGCGAGGGCGAGCGCGGTGGACGTGGTGAGGCCGACGATGCCGCCTTTGGCCGCCGCGTAGTTGGGCTGGCCCGCCGACCCCGCGAGGAACGCCTCCGAGGAGGTGTTGACGATCCGCCCGTATACCGGCCCGCCGGTCTCCTTGGAGCGGGCGCGCCAGTGGGCGGCGGCGAAGTGCGTGGTGTTGAAGTGGCCCTTGAGGTGGACGCGGACCACCGAGTCCCATTCCTCCTCGGTCATCGAGAAGACCATCCGGTCGCGCAGGATGCCCGCGTTGTTGACCAGGATGTCGAGCCGACCGTACGTCGATACGGCCGACTCGACGAGTTCGCGGGCCTGTTCGTGGTCGGACACGTCGCCGAGGTGGGCGACGGCCCGGCCGCCGGCCGCGCGGATCTCGGCGGCGACCTCCTCGGCGGGGGCGGCGGACGCCTCGCCGGAGCCGTCGCGGCCGGCCTGCCCGTAGTCGTTGACGACGACGGCCGCACCGAGGCGGGCCAGTTCGAGGGCTTCGGCCCGGCCGAGGCCGCGGCCCGCGCCGGTGACGATCGCGGACAGTCCGTCCAGCGGGAGGGGAAGTGACATCACGGTCCTCGGCTTCCTTGGATGCGGGCGCGGTTCAGAGCTCGATGCAGGTACGCAGCGACTCGCCCGTGCGCATCTGGTCCAGGGCGTCGTTGACCCCGTCCAGCCGGACCCGGTGGGTGATCATCGACTCCAGGTCGATGCGGCCCGCCCGCCAGAGCGCGATGGCCCTCTCGTAGGAGCGCAGGACGTCCCCTCCCCCGAACAGGGAGGGCAGGATGCGCTTCTCGTCGAAGAACAGCTCGAACATGTTGATCTGGAAGGTGTCGTCCATGGCCCCGGCCCCGACGACGCACAGGGTGCCGCCGCGGCGGGTGTTCTCGTAGGCGGTGCGGGCGGTGGCGGACTTGCCGACGACCTCGAAGACGTAGTCGAAGCCCTCGCCGCCGGTGATCCGCTGCTTGGCGTCGGCCAGTTCGTCGGGGGCGACGGCCTCGGTGGCGCCGAAGCGGAGGGCGGCCTCGCGGCGGGAGGCGACCGGATCGACGGCGATGATCTGGGCAGCCCCCTGGACCCGGGCGCCCTGGATCGTGGAGATGCCCACGCCGCCGCAGCCGATCACGGCGACCGACGAACCGGCTTCCACGTTCGCTGTGTTGATGGCGGCGCCGAGGCCGGTGGTGACCCCGCAGCCGATCAGGGCGGCGACCTCGAACGGTACGTCGTCGGGGATCGGCACCGCGCAGCCCGCTCCGACGACGACCTCCTCGGCGAAGGTGCCGGTGCCCGCGAAGCCGAAGACGTCACCGCCGGGGCGCTTGAAGTTGGGGGTGCCCGCGTTCATGAAGCCCGCCAGGCACAGCTGGGTCTGGCCGCGCTTGCAGGACGGGCAGTCCCCGCAGGCGGGCAGCCAGCAGACCAGGACCCGGTCGCCGGCGCTCAGACCGGTCACCCCGTCGCCGACGTCGACGACCTCTCCCGCGCCCTCGTGGCCGGGGATGAAGGGGGCGGGCTGCGGAAGGACACCGCTCATCGCGGAGACGTCGGAGTGACAGAGGCCGGTGGCGCGGATGCGGAGCTTGACCTTTCCGGGGCCGAAGCCCACCGCCTCGACGTCGTCGAGGACTTCGAGCTTCTCCTGGCCTGTCTCGTGCAGTACGGCTGAGCGCATGGCTGCGGCTCCCCTCACATCGTGATCTACAGCAGGGCTCTGGTGTGCTCAGGAGTGTTCGACGAGCGTGTCGGCGAGGACCGGTGCGTCGTCGCGCTCGGCGGCGGCGACGGTCACCTGGATCCGGCCGTCCCCGGTCCACATCCGGATCCGGAGGGTCTCGCCGGGGAAGACCACTCCGGCGAAACGGGTGCGGTAGGCGGTGATCCGGGAGACGTCACCGTCCAGCAGGGTGTCGGTGACAGCCTTCAGGGTCATGCCGTACGTGCACAGGCCGTGCAGGATCGGCCGGTCGAAGCCGGCCGTCTTGGCGAAGGCGGGGTCGGCGTGGAGCGGGTTCCAGTCGCCGGAGAGGCGGTAGAGCAGCGCCTGGTCCTCGCGGATCGGACGCGCCACCGTGCGGTCGGGGGCCCGCTCCGGCGGGGCGAGCCGGTCGGAGGGGCCGCGTTCGCCGCCGAAGCCGCCCTCACCGCGTACGAAGATCTGGGCGTCGTTGGTCCACAGCGGTCCGTCGCCGTCACTCGCCTCGGTACGGAGCACGATGACGGCGGCCTTGCCCTTGTCGTACACCGCCGCGACCTTCGATGTCTGCACGGCGCTGCCGGTCACCGGGATCGGGCGGTGGACGCGCACGGTCTGCCCGCCGTGCAGGACCGCGGCGAGGTCCACGTCGATCCCCGGCGCGCCCATCCCCCCGAAGGCGGCGGTGCCCGCGCCCGCGACGGTGGCGAAGCTCGGCAGCACCTGGAGCCGGGACTCCAGGGTGTAGCGCAGTTCGTCGGGGTCGGTGGCGGGGGTGCCCGCGCCGAGCCCGAGGTGGTAGAGCTGGACGTCCTTGTGGTCCCAGCCGATCTCGGCCCGGCGGGGTTCGGCGGCGAGGGCCGCTGAGGCGTCAATGGGCATGACGGAGCTGCTCCTTGATGGTGGGAAGACCTCGGCACGGCCGTCCGCACCGTCGGCCGCACCGAGGTCGTGCGGTGACCGGCAGGGCACGCCCCTTCCGGAACGGGCACGCTCCTTCTAGAACGCGTTCTAGCCGATGGCCCATGTATAACGCAGGCCCCGGAAGTTGGGAAGACTGCTGACGTCCCGTCAGATCACTGGCGTACGGGTCGGCGCCGGGGCCCGCGGTGGTTCGGCAGCCAGACCAGCATCACGATCACCCCGGCCAGCAGCACCCCGCTCGCCGTCCGGAAGGCCATCGCGTATCCGGCGGTGACCTCCGCCAGGTCGCCGGAGCCCGCGGTGCGCGCGGCGGCGACCGTGGAGAGCACCGCGAGGCCCAGCGCGCCGCCCATGGTGCGGGAGGTGTTGACCAGGCCCGAGACGAGTCCGGCGTCGCCCTGCTCCGCGCCGGAGGTGGCGAGGGTGGCGAGCGGGGTGGAGGCGAGACCGGCGCCGGCCATCATCAGGACGCCGGGCAGGCAGATCGCGGTCAGGTAGGAGCCGTCCACGCCCATCGTGGACTGCCAGCCGAAGCCCGCGGCGGTGATCAGGGCGCCGGCGACGGCGAGGCTCTTCGCCCCGGTGCGGACCATGAGGCGGGGGGCCAGCTTGGAGCCGATGACGACGGCCGCCGAGGTCGGGATCAGCGCGAGGCCGGCCTGCAACGGCGTGTAGCCCAGGACGTTCTGGGCGTACACGGTCATGAAGTACCACATGGAGAAGGTCGCCGACCCCATGAGCAGCATCGCCACGTTGGCCGAGGACACGGCCCGTACGGAGAAGACGCGCAGCGGGACCAGCGGGACGGCGGTCCGCGCCTCGACCAGCACGAAGGCGGCCAGCAGCGCGACTCCGGAGAGCAGCGGCACGAGGGTTTCGGCGGCCGTCCAGCCCTCGGCCTCGGTCTGGACGATGCCGTACGCGGCGGCGGCGAGGCCCGCGGTGACCAGGACCGCGCCCAGCAGGTCGACGCGGCGGCGGTCGCCCGCGCGGCCCTCGGTGATCCGCAGGGCGGCGGCGATCAGGACGAGCGCGCCGATGGGCACGTTGATCAGGAGGACCCAGCGCCAGGAGAGGGCGTCGGTGAGGACTCCGCCGATCAGCCCGCCGGCCGCGCCGCCGCCCGCCCCGACCGCCATCCACGTGCCGATCGCCTTGGTGCGGGCCGGACCCTCCGGCACGGCGGCGGTGAGGATGGTGAGGGTGGCGGGGGCGAGGACGGCGGCCCCGAGGCCCTGTGCGGCGCGGGCGGCGAGGAGCTGCCAGCCCTCCTGGGCGAGGCCGCCCGCGAGGGAGGCGGCGGTGAAGACGCCGAGGCCGACGAGGAACATCAGCTTGCGCCCGTAGATGTCGGCGGCCCGCCCGCCCAGGAGCATGAACCCGGCGAACGCGATCGAGTAGGCGTTGACGACCCACTGGAGGCCCCCCGCGCTCAGCCCCAGGTCCGCCCGCATGGAGGGCAGCGCCACGTTGACGACGGAGACATCGAGGACGACGAGGAACTGGCCGGTGCAGGCGGCGAGCACGACGGCCCAGGTGCTGGGCCGTATTCGGGCGGCGGCGGACGGGGCGGTGACGGGCGCGGAGACGTCGGGCATGACGGCCATGGTCGCAGGCGGCGCGTGGCCCGTACATCGGGTATCGGATCCAGGTCCGGGGACCCGGTCACCGGGACCGAGGTCCTACACACCCGCGCCGCGCGCCGCGCGCCGCACGCGGCTCAGCCGCGCCGCAGCAGCGTGACCACCGCCGCTCCGCCGAGGCCGACGTTGTGGGCGAGAGCCGTCCGTGCGCCGGGGACCTGGCGGGCTCCGGCCTCGCCGCGCAGCTGCCAGGTCAGCTCGGCGGCCTGGGCGATGCCGGTGGCGCCGAGCGGATGCCCCTTGGAGATCAGCCCGCCGGACGGGTTCACCACCCACCGTCCGCCGTAGGTGGTGGCCCCGGACTCGACGAGCTTGCCGGACTCCCCCTCCCCGCACAGGCCCAGCGCCTCGTAGGTGAGGAGTTCGTTGATGGAGAAGCAGTCGTGCAGCTCGATGACGTCGAGGTCGCCCGGGCCGAGGCCGGTGGCCGCGTACACCTGCTGGGCCGCGGCCCGGGACATCGGGGCGCCGACCGCGTCGATGCACCGGCCGGAGGCGAACGAGGCCTCGGTGTCGGTGGTCATGGCCTGGGCGGCGATCTCCACGGCCCGCTCCCCCAGGCCGTGGAGGTCGACGAATCGCTCGGAGACCACGACGGCGGCGGCCGCCCCGTCGGAGGTGGGTGAGCACTGGAGCTTGGTGAGGGGGTCGTGGACGGTACGGGCGGCGAGGATCTCCTCGACCGTGTACGGGTCCTGGAACTGGGCGTACGGGTTGTTCACCGAGTGCCGGTGGTTCTTGGCCCCGACCGCCGCGAGCTGCGCGGGCGTCGTCCCGTACCGCTCCATGTGCTCACGGGCCGCGTTGCCGAAGATCTGGGCGGTGGGCGGGGACATCTCGTAGCCGTGACCGGCCGCCATGATCCCGTAGTGCCGGGCGACGGGCGAGGTCGCGAAGTCGCCGCCGTCGGAGCCGCCGCCCAGCGCGCCCCGGGCCATCTTCTCGAAGCCGACGGCGAGGACGCAGTCGCTGCCGCCGCCCTCGACGAACTGCCGGGCCAGCATCAGGGCGGTGGAGCCGGTGGCGCAGTTGTTGTTGACGTTGTAGACGGGTACCCCGGTCAGTCCCAGTTCGTAGACAGCGCGTTGTCCGGCGGTGGAGGCCTGGAAGCAGTAGCCGACGGGGACCTGTTGGACCTGGTCGTAGCGGATCCCGGCGTCGTCCAGGGCGGCGGCGCCCGCCTCGCGGACCATGTCCCAGTACTGCCAGTCGCGGGTCTCGGGCTTCTCGAATCGCGTCATGCCGACGCCGACGATGTAGGCCTTCATCTTCCGTCCTGTCTGTTGGTGTGGGTCAGTCCCGGGGCAGGCCGAGGATCCGTTCGGCGACGACGTTGAGCTGGATCTGGGTGGTTCCGCCGGCGATGGTCAGGCAGCGGGACATCAGGAAGCCGTGCAGGGCCCGCTCGCCCGCCGCCGCTTCGTCCACCGCGCCGTCCGGGCCGAGGAGTTCGAGGGTGAGTTCGGCGACCTTCTGCTGGTGGACGGTCTGGACGAGTTTGCGCACGGAGGCTCCGGCGCCCGGTTCGAGGCCGGAGACCTGCTGGAGGGTGGTGCGCAGCCCGATGCAGGCGAGCGCGTGCGCTTCGGCGGCGAGCGCGCCGATACGGGCCCGGGTGGGGTCGTCGAGCCCGGCCGAGCGGGCGATCAGCGCTTCGAGGCCGCTGTCGAAGGTCATCTGGTCGGCCATGTGGACGCGTTCGTTGCCGAGCGTGTGGCGGGCGACCCGCCAGCCGCCGCCGGCCTCGCCGACGACGGCGTCGGCGGGCAGCAGGACGTCGTCGAAGTACACCTCGTTGAAGAGGGATTCGCCGGTGATCTCCTTCAGCGGCCGGATGTCGATGCCCCGGGCCTTCTTCATGTCGACCAGGAAGTAGGTGAGCCCGCGGTGCTTGGGCGCGTCCGGGTCGGTGCGGGCCAGCAGGATGCCGTGGTCGGCGGTGCGGGCGGCGCTCGTCCAGACCTTCTGCCCGGTGACCCGCCACCCCTCGTCGGTGCGTACGGCGCGGGTGCGCAGCGCGGCGAGGTCGGATCCGGCGTCGGGTTCGGAGAAGAGCTGGCACCACTGGAGGTCGCCGCGCAGGGTGGCCGGCAGATACCGCTCGCGCTGCTCCTTCGTCCCGTACGCGATCAGGGACGGCACCACCCAGGTGGCTATGGACAGATCGCTGAGACGGATGCCCTGTTCCCGTAACTCCTGCTGGATGGAGAGCTGTTGTACGGGTCCGGCGTCCAGGCCGTACGGGGCGGGGAGGTGCGGGGCGGCATGGCCGGTGGCGGCGAGGGCGCGGCGGGCCTCGTGGGGCGCAAGACCCCGGGCGGCGGCGAGGCGGGGCCGGGCCTCGGCGCGGTGGCGGGCGGCCTCGGGGGGAAGCTCCAGGGCGAGTTCGCGGCGGGCCCCGGCTTCGGCGAGGCGGGCGGCGCGCAGCCGGTGGGCGTCGGCCGGGCCGAGGAGCTGCCGGGCGAGGACGGCCCGGCGCAGTCGGAGATGGGCGTCGTGCTCCCAGGTGAAGCCGATGCCGCCGAGGATCTGGATGGCGTCCTTGGCGCAGGTGTAGGCGGCCTCGGGTGCGGTGGCGGCGGCGAGGGCGGCGGCGAGCCCGCGCGCCTCGGCGCCTGTCCGGCCGGCCCCCTCACCGGCGGAGCCTGCCCCGTCGGGCCCCTCGTCGGCGGCGCGGGCCGCGTCCCAGGTCAGGGCGCGGGCCTGTTCGAGACGGACGAGCATGTCGGCGCAGAGGTGCTTGACCGCCTGGAACGCTCCGATGGGCCGCCCGAACTGCTCGCGCACGGCGGCGTGTTCGACGGCGGTGTCCAGGCTCCGGGCGGCGGTGCCGCAGGCGTCGGCGGCGAGGAGGACGGCGGCGAGGTCGCGGACGAGCGCGGGGTCGCCCGTGCGCACGGTCCGGTGCGCCGGTACGTGGACGGCGTCGGCGCGCACCTCGGCGGTGGGCCGGGTCGGGTCGACGCTGCGGTGCGGGCGCACGGCGATCCCCCCGGCCCCGGCGTCCACGAGGAACCAGCGCTCGCCGTCGGGCGTGGCGGCGGGCAGCAGGAGCAGGTCGGCCGCGTCGGCGCTCAGGACGGGCGGGGCGGTGCCGTCGAGCCGGTGGCCGCCCTCGGCGGGGGTGGCGGTGAGGGTGCCGGGAGTGAGGGCGAGGGCGGCGGTAAGGGTCCCGGCGGCGATGGACCGGAGCAGGTCGCCGGTCCCCGGACCGACCGCCCGCCCCAGCACCGCGCCGGTCAGCACCGTCGCGAGGTACGGGCCGGGCAGCGAGGCGTACGCGGCCTCCTCCAGGACCACGGCGAGGTCGAGGAGGCCCCCGCCGGCACCTCCGTACGCCTCGGGCAGATGGATGCCGGTGAGCCCCTGTGCGGCGAGCGCCTTCCCGTGGGCGGGGCGCACGCCACAGGCGGCCGGGCTCGCCGCGTCGAGGAGCTCGCGCACCTCGCCGGGGGGTACGGCGCGGGCGAGGCACCCCCGTACGGAGTGCGCCAGTGCGCGGTGCTCGTCGGTGATCCCGATGCCGGTGCCGATAACCGTGCCGATACCTGTGCCGATGCCCATGCGCGTCTCCGCCGGTCGCAGCCACTGGAACGGCGAAAGAGTAGAACACGTTTCAATCTGACGGAAGGTCAGAAGGCGGTTCGGTCCGGACCGGAATAACGGCGCCGCCCAGAAGCGTTCACCCTGCACACACTTGGGGGGAGCCCGGGTGACCGACGGCTGCCCGGGAGGCCCCACGCATGCGACGAACGCGACAGATACGGCACGCAGGGCAGCTCCCCGGGCCGCCGAAAGCGCGCTCCGGCCGCATCGTGCCCGTCCTCGCCTTCGCGGGCATCACCGTCGCGGTCATGCAGACCCTGCTCGTCCCGGTCATCAAGGACCTGCCGGTCCTGCTCGGCACCGACCCGGCCAACGCCACCTGGGTGATGACCGCCACCCTGCTCGCGGGCGCCGTCTCGACCCCGATCATGGGACGGCTCGGCGACCTCTACGGCAAGCGGCGGATGCTGCTCGCCTCCCTCGCCGTCATGGTGATCGGCTCGCTGATCTGCGCCTCCACCGACGACCTGGTCGTGATGATCACCGGCCGCGCGCTCCAGGGCTTCGCCATGGGCGCCATCCCGCTCGGCATCGGGATCATGCGCGACGAGCTGCCGCGCGAGAAGCTCGGTTCGGCGATGGCCCTGATGAGCTCCTCCATCGGCGTGGGCGGCGGACTCGCGCTGCCCGCCGCCGCGCTGGTCGCCCAGCACGCCGACTGGCACGCGCTGTTCCTCGGGTCGGCCGGGCTCGGCCTGCTCGCGATGGCGCTCACGTACGCCCTCGTCCCCGAGCCGCCGTTGCGCGCGCCCGGATCCTTCGACGTCGTCGGCGCCCTCGGGCTCTCGCTCGGCCTGGTCCTCCTGCTGCTGCCGGTCACCAAGGGCAGCGACTGGGGCTGGACCTCGGCGCCGACCCTCGGGCTGCTCGGCGCGTCCGTGGCCACCCTGGTGCTGTGGGGCCTGTTCGAGCTGCGCACCCCGGCGCCGCTGGTCGATCTGCGCACCACGGCCCGCCGTGAGGTGCTGCTCACCAACCTCGCCTCGATCATGGTCGGGGTCGCCTTCTACGCGGTCTCCCTGGTCCTGCCCCAACTGCTCCAGCTGCCCACGTCGACCGGTTACGGCCTCGGCCAGTCCATGGTGGTCGCTGGGCTCTGCGTGGCCCCGCTGGGCGTGACGATGATGTTCGTCGCCCCGCTCTACGCCCGGATCTCGGCCCGCCGCGGCCCCAAGGCCACGCTGATGCTCGGCATGCTGGTCATCGCCGTCGGTTACGGGGCCGGTCTCGGCCTGCTCTCCGCCGCCTGGCAGACCGTGCTGATCGCGGTGGTGCTCGGCGCCGGGATCGGCCTCGCCTACTCCTCGCTGCCGGCCCTGATCATCGGGGCCGTCGACCCGTCGGAGACCGGCGCGGCCAACGGCCTCAACACCCTGATGCGGTCCATCGGCACGTCGGTGTCGAGCGCGGTCATCGGCATGGTGCTGGCCAACACCTCCGTGACGATGGGCTCGGTCCAGGTGCCGTCCATGGAGGGCTTCCGGATCTCGTTCCTGATCGCCACGGGCGCGGTGCTGATCGGCCTCGTGCTGGCGGCCTTCCTGCCCTCGCAGCGCCCGTCCGCGCACCCGGTGCTCCTGGCGAGCAGCGCGGACGACGCGAGCGCGGTCAGCGCACCGGAGCGTCGAACCGCGGCGCTGCCGTGAGCAGCCGGGACACGTCGGACCCCGGCAACAGCTCCTGAGGCTCGGCCGCGCGGGAGAACAGCCGGGCGGGGCGGGCGCCCTGGACGTTGGCCAGGTCGCCGTCGACGCGGAGCCAGGAGCCCTCGCGCAGCCCGAGCACGGGTACGTCGTTCTCCTCCAGGAACTCGGTGAGACGCTCCTCGCGGGTCTCGCCCTTGTGGGTGCTGTCCGGGTCCGGGTCCAGATAGTGCGGGTTGATCTGGAACGGGACCAGACCCAGCGTCTCGAAGGACGGCGGCTGCACGATGGGCATGTCGTTGGACGTGCGCAGGGTCGGGGCGGCCATGTTGGTCCCCGCGCTCGCGCCCATGTAGGGCAGCCCGTCCCGTACCGCGTCGCGCACGGCCTCGCGCAGGCCGGTGCGGTAGAGGGCGCTGAGCAGCCGGAAGGAGTTGCCGCCGCCGATGAACACGGCTTCGGACGCGGCGAGTTCGGCGACCGGGTCGGGGTTCTCGTGGACGCCGCGCACGGTGATGCCGGACGGCTCCAGGGCCTCGCGGACCCGGGCGGTGTACGCGGCGTGGTCGGCGAGCGCGTACGGGACGAAGGCGAGTCGCGCGTTCGCGGGGAGGAACGCGGTGACGGTGTCCAGGGCGTGTTCCAGGTAACCGCAGCCGTACTGGGTGGAGTTGGAGAGCAGCAGCAGATTCACGGGGTTCCTCGGGTACGTCGGGCGGATCGGGTCGGTCAGGTGGTGCGGGGGCGCCGGGCGCGGGACTTCGGCCGCTGCGGCGGGTGGGTGAGGCGCTGCTCCAGCAGCTGGGCCGCGTGGCGCAGCGCGTCGAGCCGGTCCTCGGGAGCCCCCTGGAACCGGTCCTCTCCGCCGCCGAGGCTGAGACTTCCGTACGGTTCGCGCCCCAGGAACACCGGTACGGCGACGGTGGCGATCCCGGTGTCGTACTCGCCGACCGTCCAGGCGTAGCCCTGGGCCCGGATCGTCAGGAACTCCCGCTCCAGCAGGTCCGGATCGGTGACGGTGCGGTCCGTGAAGCGCGCCATGGGGCGGCCCCGGAAGAGCCGGTGGCGCTGCTCGTCGGGCAGACAGGCGTAGTACGACTTACTGGTCGCCCCCGCGTGGGCCGGGTAGAGCTCGCCGACCAGCGGGTAGTAGCGCAGCGGTCCGGTCTCGCCCTCCTCGGCGGCCACGCAGCGCATGTGGAAGTTGTCGGGCAGGCAGAACAGGACCGTGTCGCCGGTGGTCCGGCGCAGCTCCTCCAGGACCGGACCGGCCAGCAGCTCCAGCGAGCCCGAGCGCTCCCAGAGCCGGCCGAGCCGCAGCACGGCGGGGCCGATGCGGTAGCGGCGGGTGGCGGGATCGGAGACCAGGAAGCCCCGGCCTGCCAGGGTGGCGAGCAGCCGCTGGGCGACGGAGGTGTCCCAGCCGAACTCCTCGGCCACCTCCGTGACGCCCCAGTCGGGCCGCGTGCGCTCGAAGGCGAGCAGCACCAGGAGTGCCCGGTCGACGGTTTGCAGCGCCCCGGCGGGCGTTCGCCGGTCCAGATCGAATTCGGCCATCGTCATCTCACCATTCAGACTGCGATTGCAGATAACGGGAAACAGTTGCGCTCAACGCTATCCGATCCCGAATGTTGCCTCAGCACCCCGCCCCGCGCTCTCCCCCGACGAGCGCCGGGCGGGTGTCAGGATCAGGAGAAAAGCCCCCATGTTGAAGTACGTACTGGACATCGTCGAGCTGCTGGACGATCCCCAGGTCACTGGCAAGACGGTCGTCGAGTACCTCGACGCCGCAGCGGGGGCCGAGGGCTCGTCCGCACAGGTCACCACCGTCACGGGTGACCAGGGCTCGACGGACTTCGTGCTCGTCCGCATCCCCGGCTCCCGCGGCCGGACGGCGGGCGGCAGCGCCCGCACCCTCGGTGTGGTGGGCCGGCTCGGCGGTCTCGGCGCCCGGCCCGAGGTGACCGGACTGGTCTCCGACGCCGACGGCGCGGCCTGTGCCGTCGCCACTGCGGCCAAGCTGCTCGACATGCGCCGTCGCGGCGATGCGCTGCCCGGTGACGTGATCGTCGCCACCCACATCTGCCCGGACGCGCCGACCGAGCCGCACGACCCGGTGCCGTTCATGGGCTCGCCCGTGGACATCGCCACCATGAACCGGCACGAGGTGACCGCCGACATGGAGGCCGTGCTCTCCATCGACACCACCAAGGGCAACCGGATCATCAACCACAAGGGCCTGGCCCTGTCGCCCACCGTCAAGGAGGGCTGGGTACTCCGGGTCAGCGAGCAGCTCGGCGAGCTGCTGGCCGTGGTGACCGGTGAGCCGTTGGTCACATACCCGGTGACCACCCAGGACATCACGCCGTACGGTAACGGTGCACACCACATCAATTCGATCCTCCAGCCCGCCATCGCGACCGCGGCTCCGGTCGTCGGTCTCGCGGTCACCTCGGCCGCCGCGGTGCCGGGCTGCCAGACGGGCGCGAGTCACGAGAGCGACATCGCGTCCGCCGCCCGCTACGCCGTGGAAGTCGCCAAGGGCTTCGGCGCCGGGAATCTGGACTTCCACGACGCCGTGGAGTTCGACAACCTCGTCAACCGCTACGGGTCGCTGACTCACCTCCAGACCCTCGGCCGCACCACCCAGGAGTCCTGATGGCATCCGCCCACCGGGCCGACGCCACGGCCCCCGAAGCCAAGAGCATCGGCAGCGACGACTACTCCCTCTCGCGGGTCCCGCGCGACAAGCGCTTCGGCTTCTGGTCCATGCTCCTGCAATGGCTGGCCCAGTCCGGCTCGATCTCCCAGTTCACGCTGGGCGCCACCATCGGCGTCGGCATGACCTTCGGGGACGCCTTCCTCGCCTTCACGCTCGGCGCGGTGATCCTGGAGATCGTGATCTTCGCGATCGGTCTGGCCGGCATGCGCGAGGGTCTGGCGACCCCGATGCTCACCCGCTGGACGGGCTTCGGCCGCAACGGTTCGGCGCTGGTCAGCTTCGTCATCGCGGTCAGCCTGGTCGGCTGGTTCGGCGTCCAGAACACGATCTTCGGGGACAGCGTCTCGGCGCTGGTCGGCGGACCGTCCTGGATGTGGTGCGTGATCGCGGGCATCGCCATCACCGCCCTGGTGATCTTCGGCTTCCGGTACATGGCCCTGTTCGCCAAGATCGTCACCCCGCTGTTCTTCGGCATGGTCGCCTGGTCGATCATCACGACGCTGAACGATCACTCGGTCAGTGAGCTGATCAGCTCGCCGCCGCCCGGCGAGGCCATCCCGCTGGCCGTCGCCGCCACCGCCATCGCGGGCGGTTACATGACCGGCGCGATCGTCTCCCCGGAGATGACCCGCTACAACAGGAAGGGCTCGCACGTCTTCGTGCAGAGCGCCTCCTCGATGATCCTGTCCGAGTACATCGTCGGCATGGTCGGTGTGCTGCTCGGTCACCTGGTGAAGTCGAGCGATGTGTCCCACATCGTGCTCTCCACCTCAGGCGCCTTCGGTGTGATGGTGGTCCTGATGTCCACCGCGAAGATCAACGACTGGAACCTGTACGGTTCCTCGCTCGGCGTCGTCAACTTCTTCCAGGTCGTCTTCCGCAAGCGGCTGCACCGCGGCGTGGTCACCGTCGTCCTCGGCATCGCCGGCACGCTCCTGTCCGCGGTCGGCATCATGACCCACTTCACGGAGTTCCTCTCCCTGCTGGGCGTGATGATCCCGCCGATCGGCGGCATCATCGTCGCCGAGTACTGGGTCGTGAAGCGGATGCGCAAGCCGCTGGACGACACCCGCGAGGCGGAGACGCTGCCGCCGACCTCGCCCACCTGGGTGCCGATGTCCCTGGTCATCTGGATCGTGGCCTTCTGTGTCGGCAAGTTCTACGACGGCGGCATCCCGGCCCTCAACTCACTGGCCACCGCCTTCCTGCTGTACTGCGCCCTCGGCCTGCTGGGCTGGGTCAAGCCGTACGGCACCTCCACCCTGGACGACGAGGAGGGGACCGCCTCCGCCCCCGCCGCCCGCACGACCACCCCGGCAGGAGCAGCATGACCCTCGTCCCCGCCTCCGAGCAGGCCCAGACCGAGGTCGTGGACCTCTGCGCCGAACTGATCCGGTTCGACACCTCCAACCCGACCAGCGACGAACGCGCCGCCGCCGACTGGGTCGTGGACCGCCTCGCCGAGGTGGGCATCGCGTCCGAACTGGTCGAGTCCGCCCCGGGCCGGGCCAGCGTCATCGCCCGTATCGCCGGGGGCGACCCCACCCGCGGCGCCCTGCTGGTCCACGGCCACCTGGACGTCGTGCCCGCCGACGCCTCCGAGTGGCAGGTCCCGCCGTTCTCGGGCGAGATCCGCGACGGCTACCTCTGGGGCCGGGGCGCGATCGACATGAAGGACACGGTGGCGGTCATGCTCGCCACCGCCCGGCACTTCGCCCGCACCGGCACGCAGCCGGCCCGCGACGTGGTGCTCGCCTTCCTCGCCGACGAGGAGGCGGGCGGCAAGTTCGGCGCCCACTGGCTGGTGGAGCACCGGCCCGACCTCTTCTCCGGGGTCACCGAGGCGATCGGCGAGGGCGGCGGCTTCTCCTTCGCCCTCGACGACACGCGCCGGCTGTACCCGATCGAGAACGCCCAGCGCGGCATGGCCTGGATGGAGCTCACCGCGAACGGCCGGGCCGGGCACGGCTCGTCGCCCAACGACGAGAACGCGGTCACCGACCTCGCCGAGTCGCTCACCCGGATCGGCCGCGAGACCTTCCCGATCCGGCTGATCGAACCGGTCCGCGCCCTGCTGGAGGAGGCCGCCCGGCTCTACGGCGTCGAGTTCGACGAGAACGACATCGAGTCGAGCCTCGCCCGCCTGGGCCCGGTCGCGGACTTCATGCAGGTGGTGCTCCGCAACTCGGCGAACCCCACCATGTTCACCGCCGGCTACCAGACCAACGTCATCCCCGGGAAGGCCACCGCCCGCGTCGACGGCCGGTTCCTCCCCGGTCACGAGCAGGAACTGATCGACACGATCGACCGGCTCCTGCTCCCCTCCGTCAGCCGTGAGTGGGTCAACCACGACATCGCGATGGAGACGACGTTCGACGGCCCGCTGGTCGACGCGATGTGCGACGCCGTCCGCGCCGAGGACCCGGACGGCCACCCGGTCCCGTACTGCAACCCGGGTGGCACCGACGCCAAGGCCTTCACCCACCTGGGCATCCGCTGCTTCGGCTTCAAGGGCCTGAAGCTCCCGCACGACCTGGACTACGGCCGCCTCTTCCACGGCGTGGACGAGCGTGTCCCGCTGGAGGGCCTGCGCTTCGGCGTCCGCGTCATGACCCGACTCTGGCAGAGCTGCTGACCCGAGCGCACAGTTCTGCCGGGGACGCCCGGACCCGGGCTCACCCCACGTGCGCCCCCGCCGATCCTTCCGGCGGGGGCGTACGGCACGATGGGTCGCCGTCCCAGCCGTCGTAGGCACCCCGCCCCACCTGGAGGAACCCCGTGACCGCCGAGTCCGCCGCCGCGTCCGCGGCTTCCGCTTCCGCCGCCGGACCCGCCGGACCCGAGCCGGAGATCCTCGCCGCGTTCGAGGCCGCCAAGGGCTTCATGCCGGTCCACGAGGGCCTCGCCCTGTACGCCGCCGCCACCGAGGCCGGCGCGCTCGGGCTGCCGCTGCTGGAGGTGGGCACGTACTGCGGGCGCTCCGCCATCCTGCTCGCGGACGCGGCCCGGGCGGCCGGGGTGAGCGCGCTCACCGTCGACCACCACCGGGGCAGCGAGGAGCAGCAGCCCGGCTGGGAGTACCACGACCCGAGCGTGGTGGACCCGGAGGTCGGGCTGATGGACACCCTGCCGACGTTCCGCCGCACCCTGCGCCGGGCCGGCCTGGAGGACCACGTGGTGGCGCTCGTCGGGCGTTCCCCGCAGGTAGCCGCCGTATGGAACGGGCCGCTCGGGCTGGTCTTCATCGACGGCGGGCACACCGACGAGCACGCGAGCGCCGACTACGAGGGCTGGGCCCCGCATGTCGCCGAAGGCGGCCTGCTGGTGATCCACGACGTGTTCCCCGACCCGGCCGACGGCGGGCAGGCCCCGTACCGGATCCACCAGCGGGCGCTGGCCTCCGGGGCGTTCACCGAGGTTTCGGTGACGGACTCGCTGCGCGTGCTGCGCCGCACGGGGGCCGGGATCTGAGCCGTCCGCACGGAGCGGGTGGGTAGCATCGCCGCGTGCCGTACGACGACAGCCTTCCCCCCACCCGCCGCGCCCGGCCCCTGTCCGTGGCCGCCGCCCTGGCCGCCGTGTGCCTGACCGCCGCCGGATGCGGCGTCGGTCAGGAAGCCGACCGGGCCGACGGAGCCCCGCCCCGCCCCGACGCGGACGCCACCTCCCCCGCCCCCTCGGAGCCGGCCGGTTCCGCCTCTCCTTCCGGTTCCGCTTCCGCTTCCGCGAAGCCGCTGCCGAAGGGTCCGCTGACCGGCCGGACCGTGGTGATCGACCCGGGACACAATCCGGGTAACCGCGACCACACCCGGGAGATCAACGAGCAGGTCGACATCGGCACCGGCCGCAAGGAGTGCGATACGACCGGTACGTCCACGAACGACGGTTACGCGGAGGCCCGGTTCACCCTCGACGTGTCCCACCGGCTGCGCACCCTGCTGGAGGCCGAGGGCGCCCGGGTCCGACTGACGCACGACGCGGACCGGCCGTACGGACCGTGCATCGACGAGCGGGCCCGGATCGGGAACGAGGCGAAGGCCGATGCGGTGGTCTCGGTGCACGCGGACGGATCGGCGGTGGGCAACCGGGGCTTCCATGTGATCCTGCCCGCCGGGGTGAAGGGCGGCGGGGCCGACACCTCGAAGATCGTGAAGAGTTCGGCCGATCTCGGCGCGAGGATCGCGGGACACTTCGTCCGCACGACCGGAAGCGCGCCTTCCAATTACATCGGCGGAAATACCGGTCTGGACACGCGTAATGATCTCGGCGGACTGAATCTGTCGACCGTGCCCAAGGTGTTCGTCGAATGCGGCAATATGCGTGACCCGAAGGACGCCGCCCTGCTCACCAGCGCGAGTTGGCGGCAGAAGGCGGCCCAGGGCCTGGCCGACGGCATCAGTAGCCACCTGAAGGGGTAGTTCTGCGGTGAAATTGGGGGGATAACCGCTCATGATCCGGGCTCGGACACAACCCGCCCGGGCAGACGATAGATTCATCCGTACGATGGGGAGCCGCTCCCGAGCTTCGAGCCGCACCGGCGGCAGCGACGACCGCCCCGACGAGACGACCGACTAAGGACCTTCACGTGAATATCCGATCCCTCACACGAGGCGACGGCGTGGTGATCGGAGCAGCGGTCGTGCTGTTCATCGCCTCTTTCCTCGACTTCTCCAGCTACGACTGCCCGCAGGGTGTCGACTGCTCCCGGTTCGACAGCCCGAACGCCTGGGACGCGCTCGGCATCCTGATGAGCGTCTACCTCGCCGGCGTCATCGCCGCGGCGTTGGTGATCGTCGGCCGTGCGATGCCGGGCCGCAAGGTCGTCGGGCTCGACCTCGGCCAGTTCGGCGTGGCGCTCACCGTCTTCGCCGTGTGGACCGCCTTCTGGACGATCCTCGACATCAGCAACGCCGGGGCCGGCCTGATCCTCGGTCTGCTCGCCACCATCGTGCTCGCCGGCGCCGCGATCGCCGGACCGCTGGTGCCCTTCCTCAAGGCCCCGCTCCTCAGCCCGCCCTCCCCGGCGCAGGGCGTGCAGGGCGGCCAGGCCCCGTACGGCGTGCAGCCCGGCCAGGGCTACGGCTTCCCGGGCGGCCAGCAGCAGCAGCCGTACGGCGCCCAGCCGAACCAGGGTTACGGCTACCCCGGCGCCCAGCAGGGCCAGCCCGCCCAGGCCGACCCCGCTCAGGCGCAGGCACAGCAGGCCCAGGCCCAGCAGCCCTCGCAGGGCGGCGCGGCGCCGGCGGGCGACTTCACCCCGTTCTGGTTCGCCGTTCCGGTGGCGCGCCCGCTGTACGGCGAGGACGGTTCGCCGAACCCGATCGCCGAGCTGGCGCCGGGCACCTGGTACCTCGCGGTGGAGCAGCGCGGCCAGAGCCTGATCGCCCAGACGCAGGACGGCCGTCGCGGCGTCCTCCAGGACACCACGGGCATCCAGCGCGGCTGATCCCCGACGCACACCGCGGCCCCTCGCCCTTCCGGGCGGGGGGCCGTTGTCGTACAGTCCAAGCCGCACCCACGCGTCTGACACTTCATCAGCTACGGCTGGAGGGAACGGCATGCGGCTCGGACTCGCGCTCGGATACTGGGGCCGCGGCCCGGACCCCGGCCAGCTCGCCCTGGTCCAGGAGGCCGAGCGGCTCGGCTACGACTCGGTGTGGACGGCGGAGGCCTGGGGCTCGGACGCCTTCACGCCGCTGACCTGGATCGCCGCCCACACCTCGCGGATCCGGCTGGGCACCGGCATCGCCCAGATGGCGGCCCGCACGCCCACCGCGACGGCCATGCACGCGCTGACCCTGGACCATCTCTCCGGTGGCCGGATGCTGCTCGGTCTCGGTCTGTCGGGGCCGCAGGTGGTGGAGGGGTGGTACGGGCGGCCGTTCCCGAAGAGCCCGCTGACCGCGACCCGCGAGTACGTCGAGGTGATCCGGCAGGTGCTGGCACGGCAGGGCCCGGTCGAGCTGGCGGGCCGCTTCCACTCCCACCCGTACGACGGCCCGGACGCCACCGGTCTCGGCAAGCCGCTGAAGCCGATCACGCATCCGCTGCGTGCCTCGCTGCCGGTCCTGCTGGGGGCCGAGGGCCCGAAGAACATCGCGCAGACGGTTCGGATCGCGGACGGCTGGCTGCCGCTGTACTGGTCGCCGCAGCGGACGGACGTGTACGAAGCCTCGCTCACCGGGCTCCGGGACGGTTTCATGGTCGCGCCGATGGCCCGTGCGCACGTCTGCGACGACGTGGCCGAGGGGCTGTGGCCGGTGAAGGCGATGCTCGGCTTCTACATCGGCGGGATGGGACACGCGGCCCGCAACTTCCACGCCGGCCTGATGGCCCGCATGGGCTTCGAGGAGGAGGCCCGGCGGATCCAGGAGCTGTTTCTCCAGGGCCGCAAGGAGGATGCGGTACGGGCGGTGCCCGACGCGTTCGCCGACGAGATCTCGCTGATCGGGCCGCGCGCCCGGATCGCGGAGCGGCTGGAGCTGTGGCGCACGGGCCCGGTGACGGATCTGCTGGTCACCGCCCCGGACCCGCACACCCTGCGGGTCCTCGCGGAGCTCAACTCCTAGACAGGGCGCTCAGCCGAAGGAGGACCGGTCCAGCCAGAAGTCCAGCAGGGCCGCGTCGCCGAGCACCTCCACGCGCGGACCGGTGGGCTCCAGGCGGCGGTTGAAGACGAGCATCAGATCGGTGAGCGAGCCGCGCAGCGCGACGGTCGCCTTCTCGTGCGCGTGCCGCCAGGTGAAGCGGTCGTCGCCGAACTCGATCAGCCATTCCGCGCCGGGCGCATCGGTGGCGTGCAGATGCAACGAGCGCCCGCCGCCCCGCAGTTCCGCCGCCTCCGGGTCGCCCTCCTCCTGGGCCAGGGAGACGATGCCCAGCCACTCCTCGATGGTGTCGGCGGCCACCTCGGCGTCGACCTCGTACGGGGCGCGGGCGGCGAGCGCCGCGTCCGCCCGGTGCACCGCCGTCTCGTGCGTCATGCGCCGAGCCCAGAAGGCCGTACGCTGCTCGGTCACCCACGTCCACACCTCGGTGTCCGGCCCGGCTTCCCGCAGCGCTTCGACGGTTGCGGCAGCGCCTTCGGCGAGCCAGGCGTCGAGCGCGGCCGGGTCCTCGCTCTCCGGCCCCGCGAAGCCGGGCACCTTGTCCTCCGGGAACTCGTCGGCGGCCCGGGTGCGGACTGTCTCGCCGACCCAGCGGTGCGCGCCGCCGACATGCACGGCGAGCTCGCGGAGGGTCCAGTCGGGGCAGGTGGGGACGGTCGCGGCGAGGTCGGCGCCGGTCAGTACCGCGCGCAGGGCATCGGTCTGGGCCAGGATCTCGTCGCAGTAGCGGTCGTGGGAGAGAGACGTCATGCGGCGCACCCTAACCGGCGGCACCGGGCTGATCATCCGGATTACCGCCGGTGCTCCCCGGCCGACTGGGACGTGCAGGCTCCCCGGCCGACTGGGGCTGTGGAAGCTATCCGGTCAGCTGGGACGTGGAGGGAACCTCGTCCTTCACCTCGGCACCCGCGTCCTTGCCCGCGTTCTTGACGCTGTCGATGACGCTCTCGAACGCGCCCACATCCCCCTCCCCCGCCTCGCCCTTGCGGAGCTTCGTTCCCAGCTCCTTGAGCGACTCGATCCCGGCGGTGAGCGGGGCGACGGCCTTCGACAGCAGCGGGTCCCCCTTGGCGTTCTCCGCCGCGGCCTTGAGCCGGTTGTAGGCGAACCCGCCCGCCAGACCCGCCTTGACGAGGGCGAAGCGCCGCCCCTCCGCCCCCTTCTTGAACGTCCCGGCGCGGTACGGCTTCACGATCCACTGGTACGTCGCCCCCGCCGCAAGCCCCGCGTTGGCGACGAACCGGGTCTTGGCGAGCCGCTGCTTCTCGGCGGCCGCCGAGGGGCTGGCTCCGGAGGGGGTGGCGGACGCCGAGGCGCTCGCCGCGTTGCCGCCGGCGGAGTCCCCGGAGTCGCCGCACGCGGTGGCGCCCGCCAGCAGGGAGCAGGACAGCAGCAGCGCCGCCAGGGTGCGGCACAGCGGTACGGAACGGGACACGGCGGGCCTCCTGACCGGACCGGGACCAGGAGGAATGGGCCAATCCGGGCATGTCACAGCGAGTGACGGACCTCGGCACTCCGGCTCAGCCTCGACCGTCCCCACGCCGGTCGCCACTCAATGCGGGCCGTCCGGGTTTCACCCTGCGTAAAGCGGCAACCAGAGTTCCATGTCTCCCAGAACCCGTTCAGGCAGCAGTTCAGCGGCACGAGTGATAGCCGTCGTGGCCGACATCCTGGCCTTCATCATCATCCTCTGGATCCTGATGTACCTGCTGGACGCCAACCGTGGCAACGACTTCGTGCAGTGGGTGCACGACGCGGCCCGCTGGCTCGCCGGCTGGTCGTACGACCTGTTCACGTTCGACAGGACGTGGGCGAACGTCGTCGCCGGTTACGGTCTCGCGGCCGTGGTCTATCTCTTCATCGGGCACGCCGTGGCGGGCCGCATCCGTCGCTGACCGGCTCCGCCCCGGGCGGTGTTCAGCGGCAGCAGTCCGGCTCCAGGCCGACCGGCAGCCGCTCACCCGCGAAGACCGCGGTGGTCGCCTCGTCCCCCCCGAGTGCGGCCACCGCCAGGAGCAGCGAGCCCGCCGTCCAAGTGGTCAACTCCTCGGGCCAGATGGCCCGTTCGCCTTCGAAGACGTACCCCGTCCAGTACAGCCCGCCCTCGGCGCGCAGGTGCTGGATCGACTGGAGGATCTCCAGCGCCCGGTCCGACTCCCCCGTCACCCAGAGGGCCAGGGCGAGTTCGCAGCTCTCCCCGCCGGTCACCCAGGGGTTGGGCAGCACGCAGCGCACCCCGAGGCCGGGCACGACGAAGCGGTCCCAGCCCTCCTGGATGCGGGCGGTTGCCTCGGCCCCGGTGACCGCGCCGCCGAGGACCGGGTAGTACCAGTCCATCGAGTAGCGGTTCTTGTCGAGGAAGCGCTCGGGGTGGCTGCGGATCGCGTGGGCCAGCGCCCCGGTCGCCAACTCCCAGTCGGGCTGCGGCTCCTCGCGCCGCTCCGCGATGGCCAGCGCGCAGCGCAGCGCCTGGTGGATCGAGGACGAACCGGTCAGCAGCGCGTCGTTCACCGGGGTGCCGTCGGGATCCCGCTTCCAGCCGATCTGGCCTCCGGGTTGCTGGAGCCGGAGCACGAACTCGACCGCCGCGAAGACCGTGGGCCACATCCGGTCGACGAACGCGTCGTCGCCGGTGGCGAGGTAGTGGTGCCAGACGCCGACGGCCACGTACGCGACGAAGTTGCTCTCCAGGCCCCGGTCCGTCGGTTGGAGCGGGTCGCCGTCGTGGTAGGCGGCGTACCAGGAGCCGTCGGCGTTCTGGTTGCGGGCGAGCCACTCGTAGGCGCGGGCGGCGGCCCCGTGCTCGCCGGCCGCGTCCAGGGCCATCGCGGCCTCGGTGTGGTCCCACGGGTCGAGGTGATGTCCCCGGAACCAGGGCAGCGCCCCGTCCTCCCGCTGCACGGCAGCGATCGCGGCGACCGTGTCGGCGGCCTGAGCCGCCGTCAGGACGCCCGGCAGAACGAGGTGTTCGGTCTGTTCGGGAGTGCTCACGCCTCGGCCTTCGGAAGATGCGGCTTGGTGGCGTACGCGACGAAGCTCTTGCCGACGACCGGGTTGAGGAGCTGCTCGGCGACCCGGGTCGCGAGCGGCTTCTTCATGATGTCCCAGACCAGCAGCTTGTGATAGGCCCGCACCGGCAGGGCCTTGTCGTTGTCCACGCCGAAGGCGCACTTCAGCCACCAGTACGGCGAGTGCAGGGCATGGGCGTGGTGGGTGCCGTACGGCTTGAGTCCGGCCTCGCGGATCCGGGCGAGGAGCTGGTCGGCCTTGTAGATGCGGATGTGGCCGCCCTCGACCTCGTGGTAGGCGTCGGAGAGGGTCCAGCAGATCTTCTCGGGGCCGTAGCGCGGGACGGTGACGGCTATCCGGCCGCCCGGCTTGAGGACCCGGACCATCTCGGCGAGGACGCCCTTGTCGTCCGGGATGTGCTCCATGACCTCGGAGATGATCACGACGTCGAAGGAGTCGTCGGGGAAGGGCAGGTTGAGGGCGTCGCCCTCCATCGCGGTGGCGGTGGCGCCCTCGGGGGCCTCACCGGCCTCCTTCATCGCGGCGAACCACTTGGCGACCTCGCGGATCTCCTCGGCGTTCTGGTCGAGGGCGACGACCTGCGCTCCGCGCCGGTAACACTCGAAGGCATGCCGGCCGGCACCGCAGCCCAGGTCGAGCACTCGGTCGCCGGCGGCGAGCGGGAAGCGGGTGAAGTCGACGGTCAGCACGAGGGCCTGCCTTCGAGGTCGGAGGTACGGGTGGTGACGATCGGGTCCGCGGTCGCCCGGGGGCGCGCGGCCGCCCGGGAGTCCGCGGTCACCTGCGGACTCCGCGGGCGGTGATCGCCTGACGGTACAGCTCGGCCGTTCCGGCCGCCGCCCTGGCCCAGGTGAAGTTGGCCAGCACCCGCGCGCGGCCCGCCGCGCCGAGCCGGGCGCGCAGCTCCGGTTCGGCCAGCAGCCTGGCCAGCGCACCGGCCAGCGCGTCCGCGTCGCCGGGCGCGACGGCGAGGCAGGTCTCCCCGTCGCGGCCGGAGACCTCGGGGATCGCGCCGCCGGTAGTGGCGACGAGCGGTGTGCCGGTGGCCATGGCCTCGGCGGCGGGCAGCGAGAACCCCTCGTACAGCGAGGGCACGCAGGAGACCTGGGCACTGCGGACGAGGTCGACCAGCTCGGCGTCGCTGATGCCCTTGACGAATTCGACGGCGTCCGCGAGCCCGTGCCGCTCGATCGCGCGGGCGACCGGCCCGTCCTCGGCGCGCTTGCCGACGACGACGAGGTGGGCGGCGGGGTTCTCGGTACGGAGCTTGGCGAGCGCGTCGACGAGGTGGACGAGGCCCTTGAGCGGGACGTCGGCGCTGGAGGTGGTGACGATGCGGCCGGGCACCTCGGGGACGGCGGGGTCGGGCGACCACAGGTCGGTGTCGGCGCCGATGTGGACGACGCTGATCCGGTCCGCGCGTACGCCGAGGTCCTCGACGATCTCGTCGCGGGAGGAGCCGGAGACGGTGAGGACGGTGTCCAGCTTGCGGGCGACCCGCTTCTGCATCCGGGTGAAGGCGTACCAGCGGCGTACGGAGGCACGTCGGCGGCGGGTGGCCGCGGCCGCCAGGTCGAGCCTGCGGTCCACGGTGATGGGGTGGTGGATCGTCGTCACGAGCGGGGCCCCGAGGTCGCCGAGGAGCCCGTAACCGAGGGTCTGGTTGTCGTGGACGACGTCGAACTCGCCGCGCCGGGCCAGGAGATGGCGGCGAGCGCGCAGGCTGAAGGTGAGCGGCTCGGGAAAGCCGCCGGTCCACATGGTGGCGACCTCGGCGAAGTCGATCCAGTCGCGGTACTCGCCGGGCTTCGGCGTGCGGAAGGGGTCGGGCTGCCGGTAGAGGTCGAGGCTGGGCAACTCGGTCAGCGGGACGCCCTCGTCGAGCACCGGGTAGGGCTGCGCGCCGATCACCTCGACGCTGTGGCCGAGGCGGGCGAGCTCCCGGCCGAGGTGGCGGACGTACACGCCCTGGCCGCCGCAGAACGGATTGCCCTTGTACGTGAGGAGTGCGATGCGCAACGGCCGGTCGCCGGTCCCGGTGGTGCTGCCGTCGCCCGTGCGGGGGCCTGTCTCTATGGCCTCAGCGGTCACACTCGGCCCCCTTCTGACTGCGTGTTCGCCGGAGCGTAACCGGTCGCGCTAATCTAGAACAAGTTTCAGACTTGCTAGAACAAGTTTCATACTTGATCGCTCGACGTGCATCGAATCTACCGGCAGGTAGCGTCGCCGGAACGGCCGGATCAGGTGATTCGCGCCACGACGGACGCACTGGCATGCTGTGCGCGCCCGGACGGCCCGCTTCGCCCGTCCGGGTGGATCAAGCCATGGATCATGGATCGTGGAACGGGGACAGCATGACCGCGGACGCCAGACCGGCAGCGCCTGTGCTGACCGAACGCCAGGAGGCCCGTCGCCGCCGCATCCTGCACGCCAGCGCCCAGCTGGCGAGCCGGGGCGGGTTCGAGGCGGTGCAGATGCGGGAGGTGGCCGAGGCCGCCGGAGTCGCGCTGGGCACCCTTTACCGCTACTTCCCGTCCAAGATCCATCTGCTGGTCGCGACCATGCAGGACCAGCTCCAGCATCTGCACACGACGCTCCGCAAACGCCCCCCGGCCGGCGACGACGCGGCGCAGCGGGTGGCCGAGACGCTGATGCGCGCCTTCCGCGCCCTGCAGCGCGAACCGCACCTCGCGGACGCGATGGTCCGCGCCCTCACCTTCGCGGACCGCAGCGTGAGCCCCGAGGTGGACACCGTCTCGCGGCTCACCACGACGATCATCCTGGACGCGATGGGCCTGGAGAACCCGACCCCGGAGCAGCTGTCGGCGGTCCGGGTCATCGAGCACACCTGGCACTCGGCGCTGATCACCTGGCTGTCGGGCCGGGCCTCGATCGCCCAGGTGAAGATCGACATCGAGACGGTCTGCCGCCTCATCGACCTGACCGCGGAGCCGGGGCGGGGCTGAGGGGCGGCGCGAAAGCCCCGTCGGCTCCGGCTAGTGCCACCACCGCGGCGCGGCCCTGATCCGTCCACTCGGTCAGCGGGAGGTCGTCCCGCCCGGCCTTGAACAGCGCCTCCCGCCGGACCCACAACCGCAGCAGCGCCGGACCGGGGGCCGGCTCGGAGCAGGCGGCGTCCACCTCGTCCTTTGGCAGCAGCCGCCGCAGTACGGAGACGGGCCCCGGCCGGCGGGCCAGGGGCTCCACGTCGATGCCGACCGGGCCCGGTCCGACCGCCGCGGCGGCCAGGCCGTCGGCGTGACTGAAGCTGACGCCCAGCCCGGGGCGGTCCGGAAGGTACGGCCGTCCGTGCCCGTCCCGCCCGCAGCCGGGGCAGCGCTGGGCCGCCACCACGTCCCTCGGCTCCAGCCCGGTGATCCGGGAGGCGCACAGCCGCAGCAGCAGCCGGGCCGCCACCACGTCGTCGCGCCGCCCCGGCACCCGGATGCCCGTGAGCCGGAGCCGCTCCCACGGGGCGAGCAGGCCCTCGTCCAGCTCCGGGTGGGCCAACACCTCGGCGGTGGTGGCCACCAGTGCGACGGCGGCCGCGCCCTTCCCGTACGCGGGCGAGTGGCGGGTCACGTCCGGCCCGCGCTCACCCGGCCGTGACCTCCGCGCGGCCGGCCGAGTCGAGGAAACGCTCCTTGACGCGGGCGAGGGTGCGGAAGTCGTCGATGGTGACCTCCTGCAGATCGATGCTGCTGCCCGAGATCTCCTCCAGGAGATCGATGAACTCCAGGAAGTCCATCGAGTCGATGAGACGGGCCTCGATGAGGTCCTCGTCGACGCCGATCGGGCCGTCGAGGCCGGGATTCTTCTCGTGGAGCCACGCGACGACTTGTTCCATGGGGGAGACCGCTCCTCTTGCTGTTCAGGTGACTGCGGGCGTAGCTGTTCCGGCGACTGCCGTACGGGGTGAAGGTCAGGAGCCGGCGGCCCGGAGCCGCTCCAGGGCCTGTTCGGCGGTGCCGTGGGCGAGGATCATCGCGTGCACCCAGCGCTCGACGCCGAAGGCGACGCAGGAGCTGTAGGCGGGCCCGTGCGATCCGGCGCGGATGCCGAGTCGCTCGCCGAAGAAGTTGCGGTGCCGGTTGACGGAGGCGATGGCCGTGCCGTCGGGGGCGCTGTACTCGTACTTGACCGGGTCCAGCGCCATCAGACGGGCCCGTGAGCCCCCGTTGTCGTAGAAAGGGTCGTCGGCCGCCGCCCGGGTCAGGGTCAGGCCGAGCCGCCCGGCCACCTTTTGGACGAACTCGCCGCCGCGCGCCTGGTGTTCGGTGGCCCCGTCCTTGGTGCCGAGGTAGAGCACCTCGCGCATATGGAAGCCCCACAAGCGGCGCAGGCCGTCGTAGTGGGTCTCGTTGCGGAAGCAGCGGCCGACCGCCGAGAGCCGCAGCCCGTCCTCGCCGACGTCCTCGCCCTCCAGGGAGAGCAGCAGGCCGTAGCAGGTCGCGGACGGCAGCACATGGCCGGTCGGGTGGAGCGGGAGGTCCTGGGGCGAGCCGCCGGAGGCCAGTCCGTCGAGCGCCTCCGGGCCGAACCGCCCTGCGGACACCCCGAGGTGGGGGAAGTTGCGGAAGAAGTCCAGCCGCGCCAGCCCGTCGACGGACAGCAGGGGCGGCCCCATGACCTCGGGAGCGGAAAGCCGTGCGGCCAGGCCGGTCAGCAGATCGTCCAGGCCGCGCAGCAGAGCGGTGCGGACCGGGTCCAGCGTGATCAGCCCGGCACCGGGACTCCTCAGCTCGATACCCGGCAGGGCCGTGATGCTGGATGTGTTCATCGAATCGCGTCTTTCTCGGTTGGGCCGGCCATCGGAGAACCCACCGGATGTACGGGCCGCATCGCCGTGACGGCGGCGGTCCCGAACAGGGCCGTCGACAGGGCCGTCACCGGCCGGAGCACAGCCGGGAAAACGGGTTGACAGCCCGCCACGAACCCGACCGCGCCCTTGGACATTAGGCCCGTGGCTCGCTTGTTGTCTAGACCAAAAATACCGAACGGCAGGTATCGCTTCCGTGGCCGCCAGGCACAGGACCGCACCCCATATCCACATATGTGCCGGGCACTTGACAGTCCAGGCGGTCTGGACCAATCCTGCTGATCGACGTGGTCACGGCTCCTCCCACCACGGCACTGCCATCCGTCCCGCCGTCCGCGGCGGCCCCGCTCCCCCGGGGTCGCCGCGCGGCCGGCCGAGGAGAAGGACCTGCCATGAACCTCATGACGACACCCGCCCCTCGCCGTCGGCCCCGCCTGCACCGCGCGGCCTCGGACATCCCGTACTTCAGCGCGGACGGCGAGGCATACCTCGCGCAGACCGCCCTGCGGGAGCTCGACAAGTCGCGTCCGCTGCGAGTGCTGTCCGAGGAGGACTTCGCCCACTGGCAGACGTACGGCTACGTGATCGTCCGGGAAGCGGTCCCGGCCTCTGTGGCACATCAACTGCTGGACTTCACGTGGGACTTCCAGGGCCTGGACCCCGAGCGGCCGGAGAGCTGGTACGAGGACCGGCCGCTGCGCTCCGAGCTGGACCAGCAGCTGCACATCTACGGCTTCGTCGAGGCGTACCACCACCAACTCCTCTGGGACAACCGGCAGTCGCAGCGCGTGTACGACGCCTTCGTCGACGTGTGGGACTGCGAGGAGCTGTGGGTCACCCTGGACCGGCTCAACCTCAACCCGCCCAACCGGGGCAACCGCGACCGCGCGCTGATCGAGCCGACGGACCGGGGCTTCGACATCGAGCTGCACTGGGACATCGACACCACGCTCGCCGTGCCACCGCAGCGGGTGCAGGGCATCATCGCGCTCAACGACACCCGGCCGGAGACGGGCGGCTTCCAGTGCTGCCCGGAACTGTTCCGGCGGTTCGACACCTGGAAGGTCGGCCAGCCCGGGGACCGGGATCCTCTGCGACCCGACATCGACCGGGACGAACTCCCCGTCGTACGCCCGGATCTGCGTCCCGGCGACCTGCTCATCTGGAACGGCCTGCTGGCCCACGGTGTGGCGCGCAACCTCTCCGAGAACGGGGTGCGGGCCGTGCAGTACCTGTCGATGATGCCCGCGCTGGAGGAGCACGAGCGGCTGCGCAGGTCCCGGGTGGAGTCCTGGCGCCACCTGCGTACCCCGCGCTGGAACCGCACCCTGGTCGGCGACCCGGTGCGCCCCGAGTCGGAGCGTTACCCGACGGCCGAGCTGAACCCTCTGGGCAGCCGGCTCCTCGGGCTCGCCTCCTGGCAGGACCCGGTCGAGGACGAGACCCCCGCCGCCCGGAGCGGGGAGCCTTCGTGCGCCGCGTCTGCCTGACCCTGCCCACCCACCGGGCCTGCCCCGGCACCATCGCGGCCATCGGCGAAGAAGCGGCATACGGGGCACGGCAGTTCGGGGTCGACGTACACCTCCTGATCCTGGACTCCTCCCCCGCGCCGGTCCTCGCGGAGCACCGGAAGGCGGTGGCAGCGCTGCCCGCCTCGCCCGGCGTGGCCGTCCACCACCTCGACGAGGACGAGCAGCGCGCTTTCCTGCGCGAGGTGGCCGAACGGTCCGGCGGGGCATCGGCGGACCGGCTGCTGGAACTGATGCTGCCGTCCCGGGTCTCCTACGGCGCCTGCACCAACCGGGCGTTCCTCATTGCCCAGGCCCTCGGCTGCACGTCCGTCCACCGCCGGGACTCCGACAGCCGCTACCAGCACCTCGACGGCGAACCGGTCTTCCCCCTCCACCAGGAGCTCAGTTACCTGGGCCAACAGGCCGACGATGTACGTCAGTCGGCGACCCGAAGCAAGCTCGCTCCGGGCTCCGGGGACCGGCGGGTGGCGATGACCGGCGGCTCCTTCGTGGGCGAGATGTCGGTGGACGTCGCGGAGATCCGCGACCTCGACCCGGACACGTACCGCGAACTGGTCGGCCTGTCGATACCCGAGGGCTACCCGGAGATCTGGCGCAGCCATCTGATCGACGAGTCGTTCCGGGGCGCCGGAACCACGTCGTTCGACGGCGACCGCACCACCCTCGCCCCCATCAGCCCGATGCGCGTGGACATGTGCAACATCGGACTCGACCACGAGGTCTACCGCAGGGTCCCGCTGCCGCCCGCCACCGACACCATCGGCAGCGACTACTTCCTGCTCCATCTCGTCCACGACGCCAAGCTGCCCGGCGTTCAGCACAACCGGCACATCGTCAACTTCCATACGGAGGAGCGGCGTACGGACGCCGGGTTCCTCGCGTACCAGGTCCGCTTCGCGAAGTTCCTGCTGGCGAAGACGTACCTGAACACCGTGTTCGCGAGGACCGCGGCGGCCGGTGACGCGCTGCTCGACCCCGAGGGCCGCATCCGGGCGTCCGTGGTCGCCGGTTTCGTCCGGGACAGCGTCGGCCTCGACCGCGCGGACGTCGCCCGCCGCCTCGACGTCATCGACCGGGCCTACCGGCGGCTCGGCGGCCGCTACACGACGGTCGCGGACATGCTCGCCGACCACCGCTCCCGACTCCTCGACGAGGCCCGGGACGACATGGCCGACTTCGCGCTCCTGATGGACCACTGGGAGGCGCTGGCAGGTGCGAGCGCCGAATCGGGCCTGGGGCAGGTCCGGGCCGTGAACCGATGAACTCCGCTGTCGGCAAGGACACCATGCACCAGAACTCCGCGCACACCACCGCGGTCACCGTCGCCTATGCGGGCGGCGACCGGCGCCGAGGCCCCCTCACCATGGGCCAGGCCAACATGATCCGCTGCATCCTGCGGGACGATCCCACCCACATCAACATCCACGATGTGTGGTCCGTCCCCGAGGGCACCACCTCGGCGGCCGTCACCGACGCCCTGCGCGTCCTGGCCGTACGGCACGAGGGGCTGCGCACCACCTTCCCGCACTCCCCGGGCGCCGCACCGGTCGACCAGGTCGTGGCGGCGCAGGGCACATTCACGGTGACCGTCCTCGACCACGCCGAACTCCCCGGCGATCCGGCAAGGTACGCGGAGTCGGTGGCTCGGGCGGCCCGGGCCGGGCGCTTCGCCCTGGAGCGGGAGTTCCCGCTGCGGATCACCCTGCTCACCGTGGCCGGACAACCGGCCTACGTGGCCCTGGCGTTCAGCCACGCGGTGGCGGACGGCAGCGCGATGGCCATCCTGCGCGAGGAGTTCGCCGAACTGCTGGCGGGCAAGGAACTGCCGGCGCTCACGTCCCTGCCCCCGGTCGACCTGGCCGCCGTGGAGGCGTCCCCGGCCGGGCTGCGGAAGTCGGAGGCGTCCCTGCGGTACTGGGAACGGATCCTCCGCACCGGGCCGCAGGAGATGTTCGCGGAGCCGCGCGGCAGGAGGCCGGGGACCGACGAGGAGGCCCGGCAGCTGACGCTGCGCTCGCGCCGGGGCGGCCGGGCGCTCGCCGGTGCGGCCCGCCGCACCGGGCACCCCGAGGCCACCGTGCTGATGGCCGCCTGGTGCGCCCTGGTGGCCCACCGGGCGGACCAGGACAGCTGTGTCACCGCCGTCCCGAGCGCCAACCGGTTCCACGCCCGGGTCGCCCGTTCGGTGACCACCACGTCCCAGGACGCGCTGCTGCACCTGGACGTCCGGGTGGAGACGTTCGACGCGCTGGTGGCCCGGACATGGGGGGCGGTGCTCAACGCCTACCGGCACAGCCAGTTCGACTCCGTACGGCTGTGGGAGATGATCGACCGGGTCACCGCCGAGCGCGGCAGCCACTTCGGCCGGGACGTGGTGTTCAACGACGTGAGCGCCCTGCCCGCCCCGCTCCTGGGCACCGACACGCAGGACCGCGACGACGCCGAGCAGGAGCTGGTCTGGGGGCCGCCCCAGGCGCTGCCGACCCGGCTGCTCGCCTTCACGTACCGGACGGCGCCCCAGCTGCACATCTCCCTGTGGGCAGCCCCCTCGGTCTTCACTCCCGAGGAGGCGGAGGGGTTCCTCTCCGGGCTGGTCCTGCTCCTGGAGGCGGCCGCCGCCGGGGACGTGCCGATGGAGGCGCTGGCCGAGGTGACGGGAGTACGTCCCGCCGAACGCGGGCCCGACTGGCTCCGGGTGGACGGCTGCTGGGTCTCGCCCGACGCCGTGCGCGAGGCCCTCGGCCGGGCGGTGGGCGGACTGCCGGTGCGGGTGGCGCAGGAGCCGGGTCCGTACGGGACAGCGGAGAGGGCGCCCGGCACTGGCTCCCACCTCACGGCGTACATCGCCCGCGGCGCAACCCCGTTGACGCCCGAGGAGGCCCACCGGGCGCTGACCGCCCTCATCCCGGCCGCCGGTTCGGGGGTCCTGGCGCCCCAACGCTACGTACTCGTGGAGAACCCGCCCACCGAGCCGGACCGGAGCGACGCATGGCGTCGGCTGAAGACCATCGATGAAGGGACCGGCAGAAGCCGGCAGGTGTGACATGAGCGTTGACGACACGACCCTCCCGCAGCAGTCGGCCACGCTGCCGAGCCCTTGGCGGTCGACCCGGTTCCGGCTGTTCTTCACGGCCCGCAGCGCGTCGCTGCTGGCCGACGGCATGCTGATGGTCTCTCTGACCACGGCGGTGCTGGGGGCGGGCCACGGAGCGAGCGGCGTCGGGTACGCGCTGGCCGCGTGGATGACCCCGATCGTGCTGCTGGTGCTGTTCGGCGGGGTGCTGGCCGACCGGTTCACCCCCCAGCTGATGATGATCTGCGCGGACGTGGTGCGCATGCTGGCCATGATCACGCTGGGCGCGCTGCTCTTCTCCTCGGACAGCGTCCCGCTGTGGCAGATCATGGGGCTGATGGCGCTCAGCGGGGCCGCGACGGCGATGTTCCAGCCCGGGATGGCGAGCATGGTCCCCCGGGTCGCGGAGGACATCCAGAAAGCCAACGCGCTGCTGCGGATCTCCGAGGCGCTGAGCACGCTGCTGGGCCCCGGTCTGGCGGGCATCCTCGTCGCGTACTGGCAGGTCTCGGGCTCGTACCTGGTGATCGCGGCGGCGTATGCGCTCAGCGCGCTGGTCCTGCTGCCCCTGCGGAAGCTGCACACGGAACGCGACGAGGGCGACGCCCCGATGTGGCGCAGGTTGGCGACGGGTTGGCAGGAGTTCCGGTCCCGCCAGTGGCTGTGGGGCGTGATCGCGGTCTGGTCCGTGTACGGCCTGTTCGTGTTCGGCCCGGCGCTGCCGCTGGGCGCGGCGCTGATGATCGAGCAGCACGGGGCGAGCGGGTACGGCTGGATCGCCTCGGCGGACGGCGCGGGCACGATCATCGGGGGCCTGATCGGCATGCGGGTCCGCCCCCGCCGCCCCCTGGTCGCGGGCGCTCTGGCCATGCTCTGTTTCGCGCTCAACCCCCTGGCCCCGGCGCTGGAATGGTCTTTCGCGGCCACGGCGATCGCCCATGTCATCGCGGGTTACGGCTTCGCGTTCTGGGGGGTGATGTGGGCGACGAGCGTCCAGTCGCACATCCCGCTGACGGTCCTGAGCCGCGTCTCGGCGTACGACGTCGCGGGCTCCATCATGGTCATCCCGCTCGGCCGCGCCCTGGCGGGCCCGGCGGCGGACGCGTTCGGCGCGAACGAGGTGCTGATCTTCTCGTCGGTGATGTCGTTCGCCCTGCTGGCCGTGATGCTCAGCGTCCCGGCGATCCGGGCGCTGCGGCGGGCGCCGGAGGGCGTGCTCCGGACGACGGCGGAGGCGGAACCGGCGGTCTGACCAGCACAACCCGGGGACGGCGCCCTGGTGGCGCCGAACCCGCCGGGCTGGTCACGCGGCACGGCCAGGTCCGCGATGGCCTCACCCTTCGGCCAGCAGCCCCCAGTGGCCGGTCCGGGTGTTAAAGCCGCCGATGATCAGGTCGGTCAGTACGGCGACCGCGTCGTCGGCGGATGCCCGTCCCTGGTTCAGCTCGGCGGCGATGGTCTCGGCCGCGCCCAGCAGGCCGACGCACCGTAGCCGGAGGGCCTCGTGCGTGACGCCGCACTGCGGCAGCAGCGCGGCGGCCATCAGGTCCGTGTAGCTGTCGAGCATCTCGCGCTGGACCGCCTCCATCTCCGGGCTCCCTTTCAGCGCGGCGGAAACGGCGCTGAGTTCCGGCATGTCCGTGGCGCACGCGAAATACGCGGCGCTGATGACACGGGCGACCTCGTCAGCGGTGGGCGCGGCCTCCTGCAACGCCTGCGCGATGTGGGCTCGGTGACGCTCGTCGAGGCGCCGGTAGAGCGCGAGCAGCAGGCCGGGGCGAGTGCCGAAGTGGTCGTACGCGATCGGCCTGCTCACCCCGGCAGCCTCCGCGAGGGTGACCAGAGTCAGGCCGTCGGTGCCCTCGTTTCGCACGATCGCCACGGCGGTGTTGAGCAGTTGCTCCCGCCTGGCCTGCTTGGACAAGCGGGTCGAAGTGGTGGCCATGGTCCTCCGTTGTGTCGCACTCCAGACTATGTTACAAAACGTAGGCTACAAAATGTAGCTTCATGGAGGCGAGGACCCGCAGTGGACCGGTCACAACCAGTACTGATCTTGGGTGGTTCGGGGCAGGCGGGCTCGGGGACCGCCTCTCTCCTGCGTCAGTGGCACCCCCAACTGCCACTGACGATCGCGGGTCGCGACATCGACCGCGCACAGCGGGTGGCCGACGGGCTCGGCGGCGCAACAGCCGTGACCATCGACCTGCGGCGCGGCGATCTCGGTCTCCCGGCCGAACACAGCTACTCGGCGGTGGTCGCCGCACTGTGGGACGACCACCTGAACGGACTCCACTACGCGCAGGACCACGGGTTGCCCTACCTCAGCGTCTCCAGCGGCCTGGTGGAGATCGCACCGGAAGTCGTCGCGGGCGCACGGCGGGCCGGCGCCTCGTCGATCCTGGTGGCCAGCCACTTCTGCGCCGGCGTCGTCGTCCTCGCGACGCTGGAACTGGCCCGGGCGTTCCAGCGGGTCGACACCATCCGGATCGGCGCCGTACTGGACGAGTCGGACACCGGCGGGCCGGCGGGGACAGCGGATCTGGAGCGGTGGGCCACCGCCACCACGGCGGGGACGGTACGCCGTGACGGCGTCTTCACCTGGGTCAACGGCCCCGACGCCCAGGCGGATGTGACCCGTACCGACGGCGTCGTCCTGCCCGGCCAGAGCATCGCCATCCTCGACGTACCGAGTCTCGCCCTCGCGACAGGCGCACCGAACGTCCGCTTCGACCTGGCCGTCGGCGAATCTGCGGCCCGACGCCGCGGCGACCCGGCTTCCAGCGAGATCCGGATCGACCTCGAAGGAGCAGGCCCGACGGGTGCACCGCTCAGCACAAGCCGCTACCTCGTCCACCCGGCGGGACAGCGCCCCCTGACCGCACTCGGCATCGCCCTCGGCGTCGAGCGACAGCTCGGCCTACGCGGCGAAGCCGTCCCACCGGGCATCCACACCCCTGAAACCGTGCTCGACCCGGCCTACGCGGCCGAGCGGATGGCGGAGATCGGCGCCACCTTCGTCGAGGCACCCGGCGGCAGCTGAACACAGCGCGCCAGACCTGTCGGGCGCACGGTGGCGCACCAGTTCGTGCAGCGGCGGCGACAAGGACGGTGCGGTACGTCCAGTCCCGCTCGCCTTCGGCCACGGCGTCCGGCGGGCCTCGTCGGCGATCCGGCGTAATCCGGCCAAGCTCTCACGGTGCAGCGGCTTGTTCACTCACCGGTGGTTCGTGCTGGCTGCTTTCGTCGTTGCTGGCGGGAACAACGACATGGCAGCATCCCGTACGTGCGCTTCTTCAGCATTGTCACCGACCTGATCGGCGCCCCTGCAGAACTTATCGACGAAGAGGGCAATGTCGCCTGGCGCACCCGCACTACCCTATGGGGTGCCACCACGTGGAATTCGGATGCCGGAACGTATACCCCACTACGTTTCCCAGGGCAGCACCATGACCCAGAATCAGAATTTCACTACACCGTACACCGATACCGATACTACGACCCTGAAGCCGCCCGATATTCCTCGACAGATCCACTGGGCTTTGTCCAGAGTGTGAATCCATCTGGCTGGAAGGTCAGGACGTCCACGACGACACGGAGATGTATCTGGGTGAATTTCTCGAGTCCAGAGGGATCTCCTGGGACGGGATCACAAAGTGCACCACCTGATTGGCCTCAATTTACTCACCCCCGCGCCCCATCTTCGCACCTAGGGAGAGTCACCCGATTCCCAGGCACGCACTGCGCCCATATCTCCATCACGTCGGAAGGAGCGTCCCTCCTTTTTCGCGCCCGTTCCGTCGTCCTGTCCGCAGCGCGAGTGGGGTTGGTGTCGTCATCCGTGTAGCCGGTGTCGGACAAGGCCCCTCACCATCGGACTGGCATGCCTGCGGTTTGGAGCTTGCGGACCTGGAGGTGCCTGCCACGGCGCCTTCCGCTACCAAGGCTATTCACATGGTCGCCGGCATCGACGTGGAACCGACCCTGACGATCGATGCAGCGACGCCCGATGCCCTGAAGCAGCTCGATCTTCAGTGGCACGAAAGGGCGTGGCCCGTGCTCGCCGGCCCAGGGGCCGGGACGTTCCTCATTCTGCCGCCAGGGGGCGGTGGCGCTGCCGTCGGATGGGTTCCCGTAAAGGACATCGCACCCCCTGGCCTGCCGTCGCGCATTGCTGCCGCCACCGGGGCTCCCGAGTTCGTGGCGTTGTCCGCGGATGGAATGCACCTGTGTGCGGTAACGGAGGAAGAGTATGAGTACTGGATCATCGTGCGTTCGCTCGGCTGAGCCGGGCTGCCTCCTGGTCCCCTCACTCCTCCGGCGGAAAAACCACCTCCCCCGACCCCGCCAGCGTCAGCGTGATCGCCTCCACCGGGCAGCCCTCCGCCGCCGCGAGGACGTGTTCGCCCGCGTCGCGGTCCTCGGCTGTCGGGTGGGACTGGCGGGCCGAGTCCAGGTGGAAGGCGTCGCCCGCGTGGTTGACGCACATGCCGGAGCCGATGCAGACCGAGCGGTCGACCTCCACGTGCCAGCGGTCGCCCATCACGCCTCCCGGTAGCCGGCGGGCAGGTGGATCATCTTGTGCTCGAAGAACTCGCCGTAGCCCTCGGGGCCGAACTCGCGGCCCAGGCCCGAGTTCTTGTAGCCGCCGAACGGGCCGAGCATGTCGAGGCTGAAGGTGTTCACGCTGTACGTGCCCGTGCGGACCCGGCGGGCCACCTCGATGCCGCGTTCTGTGTCCGCCGTCCAGACGCTGCCGCTGAGGCCGTACGGGGAGTCGTCGGCGATGCGGACCGCCTCGGCCTCGTCGGCGTACGGGATCAGGCAGATCACCGGGCCGAAGATCTCCTCGCGGGCGATGCGCATGGAGTTGTCGACCGAGCCGAAGAGGGTCGGCTCCACGTACCAGCCGCGTTCCTGGGAGGCGGGGCGGTTGCCGCCGGTCAGGATCTTGGCGCCCTCCTCCTGGCCCAACCTGATGTAGTCCAGGGAGCGTTGCTGCTGGCGTCGGGCCACCAACGGGCCCAGTTCCGTCACCGGGTCCAGGGGGTCGCCCACGCGCAGGGCTCCCGCCGCTGCCGCGAAGGCCTCCGCTATCTCGTCGTAGCGGGAGCGCGGTGCCAGGATGCGGGTCTGCGCCACGCACGCCTGGCCGTTGATCATCCAGGCGAACGGGACGATGCCCGCTACCGCCGCCTCCAGGTCCGCGTCCGGGAGGATCACCGCGGCCGATTTTCCGCCCAGTTCGAGGGTGACGCGGGTCAGGTTGCGGGAGGCCACCTCCATCACACGGCGGCCGGCCGCCACCGAGCCGGTGAAGGACACCTTGTCCACGTCCCGGTGGCCCACCAGGTACTCGCTGACCTGCCGGTCGGCCGGGAGGATGGAGAGGACCCCGGGCGGCAGACCCGCCTCCGCCGCTATGTCCGCCAGGAGGTAGGCGTCCAGGGGGGTTTCCGGGGAGACCTTCAGGACCGCCGTGCAGCCGGCCAGCAGCGCCGGGGCCAGTTTTGCGGCGGCCGTGAACTGCGGGACGTTCCACGGGACGACCGCCGCGACCACGCCCACCGGTTCGCGGCGGACCAGGAGGGGGCCGAGGACGCCGTCGCGGCGCTCCTCGTACGGGAACGTGCGCGCCACCGTGATCGCCGAGTCCCAGACCATCATCGCGGCCAGCGCCTGCACCATGACGCTCGCGCTGTACGGCGTGCCGTTCTGGGCGCTGATCAGGCGGGCGAACTCCTCGTGGCGTACGGCGAAGGCGTCCTTGATCCGGGTGATCACCGCGATCCGCTCGTCCAGCGTCATACGAGGCCAGGGGCCCTCGTCAAAAGCGTGGCGGGCCGCGGCGACCGCCCGGTCCACGTCGCCCTCGGAAGCGTGCGGCACGCGGCCGATGACCTGTTCGGTGTGCGGGGAGATCACCTCGATGACCTCGGTGGAGAGCGGATCAGTGAACTCTCCGCCGATGAACAGGTGTCCGTGTTCCACCAGCTCCGTACGTTCCGTCATGGCCGTTGCCTCCCGCGAAGCGAACCCGTGCACCGCAACTGACTGTTCGTCAGAACTGATACCAGTTCCTGTTCCAGGAGTCCACGGCCCGGACCGCACTCGGGGAGCGAGTAAGTGGTAGACCTGGGCTACCACTGGAACGAGTTCTCGTTACAGTGGAGGCAGAGCCGCAGAGGGGGAGCCCATGACGCATGTGCCGCAGGTGCCGCAGGTGACCGACCACGGCGGGGGCGTCCACAGCATCAAGGTCCCCATCCCGGACAACCCCCTGGGGCACACCCTGGTCCATCTCGTCGACACCGACCGGGGGCCCGTCCTCATCGATACGGGGTGGGACGACCCCGCGTCGTGGGACACCCTGGCCGCCGGGCTCGACGCCCTCGGCACCGCCGTCACCGACGTCCACGGCGTCGTCATCACCCACCACCACCCCGACCACCACGGTCTCTCCGGCCAGGTTCGCGAGGCGTCCGGGGCCTGGATCGCGATGCATGAGGCCGACACCGCGATCGTCCGCCGCACCCGGGACGCCGAGCCCGGCACCTGGCTCGACTACCTCACCCGCAAGCTCGCCGCAGTCGGCGCACCCGAGGAGCACCTCGCCCCGCTGCGCGCCGCCCGCAGTGGGGGGCGGTTGCGGACCCTGCCGGGGCTGCGCGCCGCGCTGCCCGACCGGGAGATCGTGCCCGGCGAGCTGCTCGATCTCGCCGGGCGGAAGCTGCGGGCCGTCTGGACCCCCGGGCACACCCCGGGCCATGTCTGCCTCCATCTGGAGGAGCGGCATCCTGCCGGACTGGAAGGGAACGGGCGGTTGTTCTCCGGTGACCATCTGCTGCCCGGCATCAGTCCGCACATCGGGCTGTACGAGGACCCCGACGACACCGCCGTCACCGATCCCCTCGGCGACTACCTCGCCTCGCTGGAGCGGATCGGCCGGCTCGGGGTGGCCGAGGTGCTGCCCGCACACCAGCACGCGTTCACCGATGCGGTCGGGCGGGTGCGGGAGCTGCTGGACCACCACGAGGAGCGGCTGACCGGGCTCCTCGCCCTGCTCGCCACGCCCCTCACCCCGTGGCAGCTGGCCGAGCGGATGGAGTGGAACCGGCCCTGGGAGCAGATCCCGCACGGTTCGCGGTCCATCGCCGTGTCGGAGGCCGAGTCCCATCTGCGGCGGCTGGTGAAGCTGGACCGCGCGGAGGCCGTCCCGGGCGGGCCCCCGGTGACGTACATCGCGACCTGAGCCCCGCCCGACCCGCAGCCCCCGGTGACGTATATCGCCGTCTGAGCGCCGCCCGGCCCGGAACTCCCGGTGACGTACGTCGCGACCTGAGCCCCGAGCCTCTCCCCTACGGCCCGGTAGAGTGGGCAGGTCGTCATCATGCCCGTACAGGGGGAAGCCGGTGCGAATCCGGCGCAGCGCCCCAGCCGTGACCCGTCCGCCCGACGGCAGCCGGACCGCCCTGTCCGCGGAGCGTGAGCGGCTCGGGTCCGTCGGCACATCGACGAGGGGCCCTCGGGCCACCGGAACCCCGGTGGTCGGCACCGTCGAGGCATACGGGGCCGGAGCCCGGTGCCCTCGTGCGCCCGGGGAGTCCGGCCCTCGCAGGAGAGGCCCAGCCAGCCATGACCGTACGCCGCAGCGCAGCCGCGCTCGCGACCACCGCCGTGCTCCTGGGCGTCGCTGCCCCCGTGGCGGTCGCCCCTGTGGCGGTAGCCGCACCGAGCCCCTCTCCGTCGGCGGATCTGCCGGCCGGGCTCTACGGCACCACGGACCCGACCTACGACGGGGTGTGGCGGCAGTCGCTCGCCTTCCTGGCGCAGAAGATCGAGTACGTCACGCCGTCGACGCAGGCGGTGGACTGGCTGGCGGGCCAGCAGTGCGACAGCGGGGCGTTCACCTCGTACCGGGCCGACACCTCCAAGCCCTGCGACGCGTCCACGGTGATGGACACCAACGCCACCGCCATCGCCGTCCAGGCCCTCGTCGAGATCAACCAGCGCCGCGACGACGCCAACAACGGGGCCGACTGGCTGAAGTCCGTGCAGAACGAGGACGGCGGCTGGGGCTACAACCCGGGCAGTCCGTCCGACGCGAACTCCACCTCCATCGTCATCGGCGCCCTCGCCCGCACCGGCGTCCCGGTCAACGAGCTCACCACCAAGAACGGCAGCACCCCGTACACCGCGCTCCGGTCCCTGGCGATCGCCTGCGGGGAGAAGGACGGCGGCGCGTTCGCCTACCAGCCGGACAAGAAGGGCAAGCTCGCCGCCAACATGGACGCCACCGCGGCCTCCGTGCTCGGTCTGATGGGCAAGGGCATCGCCTCCGGCACGTCCAACGCGGTCAAGGCACCCTCCTGCACGAAGGGCGACGACCTCAGCCCCGAGCAGAGCGCCCAGAACGGCGCCTCCTTCCTCGCGGACACGCTGGAGAAGTCGCCGTATCTGGAGCAGCCCCCGATGCCGGGCGCCGAGGACGCCGACCCGCAGCCCGACTACGGCAACACCGCGGACGCCGTCGTCGCGCTCGCCGCCTCCGGGCACGCGGACAAGGCCGACGCGTCGGTCACCTGGCTGCAGAAGAACGCCACGGGCTGGGCGAAGCAGGGCGGACCGGCCGCCACCGCGCAGCTGATCCTCGCCGCGCATGCCACCGGCGCCGACGCCCGCAGCTTCGGCGGGGTCGACCTCGTCAAGCAGCTCAACACGATGGGGCCCTCCCCGGCCGCCACCGCCCTCCCCTCGCCGACGCCCACGGGCCCGCAGCCCTCCAGCGGCACCGACAGCGACGACAGCGGGCTGAGCCTGGGATGGCTGATCGGCATCGGGCTCCTCGCCGGCACCGGCATCGGCTTCCTGCTCAGCATGCGGCGGAAGAAGCAGCAGCCGTGACCGGTACGCCCACAGTAGAGCGGGCAGCCGTGACCGGTACGCCCACAGAGGCAGCCGTGAGCGGTACGCAGGCCTCGGCCCGGCTTCGCGTTCCCCTCGTCGCGCTGCTGGCCGCCCTGGTCGCCGCCTCGGCCGTCCTGCTCGGTGCGGGCAGCGCCCAGGCCGCCGGGTACCGCTACTGGTCCTTCTGGGAGGGGAACGGCAAGAACTGGGAGTACGCCACCCAGGGGCCGTCCCTCCTGCGCCCGGACGACGGTACGGTCCAGGGCTTCCGGTTCGCCGTGAGCGAGGACTCGGGCGACGCCGCCCAGCCGCGCCGCGCCCCCGACTTCGGGGCGATCTGCGCGGACACCCCGGCGAAGGACGGGCGGAAGCGGGTGGCGCTGGTGATCGACGCGGGTACGGCGGCGGACGCCCCGGACGGGGAGAAGCCACCCGCCCCGCGCACCGCCTGCGCGCAGGTCGCGCCGGACGCCAGCAGCGCTGAGGCGCTCGCCGCGGTGGCGAAGCCACTGCGGTACGACAGCAGCGCCATGCTCTGCGCGATCTCCGGCTATCCGAAGTCGGGCTGCGGCGAGCAGGTGTCCGGCGAGGACAGCAGCGCGAAGCCGTCCGGCCCTGCGAAGACGGCCGATGGCCAGGAGACGGCGGACGACGGTGGTGACGGCGGCGGTCCGTCCGTCGGGCTGCTCGTCGGCGTCGGCGCCGTCCTGCTGCTGGGCATCGCCGCCGTGGTCCAGGCCCGCCGCCGCCGGTGACCGCCTCCCCGGCCCCGGCCCGGCTGCTGCGCCGCGCCCTGCACGCCCCGGAGGCGGACCGCGGCAACGCGCTGCCCGCCGGGGCGTGGTGGCTGTGGGCGCTGGGGCTCGCCACCGCCGCGTCCCGGACGACGAACCCGCTGCTGCTCGGGCTGCTGATCGGGGTGGCGGGCTATGTGGTGGCTGCGCGGCGCACCGACGCGCCGTGGGCCCGCTCCTACGGCGCGTTCGTCAAGCTCGGGCTGTTCGTCGTGGGGCTGCGGCTGTTGTTCTCCGTCTTCCTCGGCTCGTCGATCCCCGGTTCGCACACGGTCTTCGTCCTTCCCGAACTTCCGTTGCCCGACTGGGCACAGGGGGTGCGGATCGGCGGCCGTGTCACTGCCGAGCAGCTGGTCTTCTCGCTGTACGACGGGCTGAAGCTGGCCGCTCTGCTGATCTGCGTCGGCGCGGCGAACTCGCTGGCCAACCCGGCGCGGCTGCTGAAGTCGCTGCCCGGCGCCCTGTACGAGGCGGGGGTCGCCGTCGTCGTCGCGATGACGTTCGCGCCGAACATGGTCGCGGATGTGGTTCGGCTGCGGACCGCGCGGCGATTGCGGGGCCGGCCGACCGGGGGCGTCCGAGCGGTGGCGCAGATCGGGCTGCCGGTACTGGAAGGCGCGCTTGAGCGGTCCGTGGCGGTGGCCGCGTCGATGGACGCGCGGGGGTACGGGCGTACCGCCCAGGTCCCGGCGGCCGTCCGGCACACCACGAACATCCTCACCCTGGGCGGGCTGCTCGGGGTGTGCGCCGGCACGTACGGGCTGCTGGCAGCGCAGGGGGCGGTGTACGGGCTGCCGTTGCTGGTGGCCGGACTGGTCGCCGCGATGGCCGGGCTGCGGCTCGGCGGGCGGCGTTCGGTGCGCACCCGCTATCGCCCGGACCGGTGGGGCGTGCGGGCCTGGCTGGTGGCTTCCTCGGGTGCGGCCGTCGCGGCGGCGATGATCTGGGCGGGCGCGGTGGATCCGGACGCGCTGCGCCCCGGTGTCGTACCGCTGACCGCGCCGGTGCTGCCGCTGTGGCCCGCGGCGGCGGTGCTGATAGGGCTGCTGCCCGCGCTGGTCGCCCCGGTGCCGCCGTCGACCCGAGTCGCCGAGAAACCGGGCCATCGCAGCAAGGAGCAGGCGTGATCAGGTTCGAGCGGGTCTCCGTGCGGTACGAGGGCACGGAGCATCCCACGCTGTCCGGGGTCGACCTCACGGTCCCCGAGGGCGAACTCGTCCTGCTCGTCGGCCCCTCCGGTGTCGGTAAGTCGACTTTGCTGGGTACCGTCTCCGGGCTCGTCCCGCATTTCACGGGCGGGCTGCTGTCGGGCCGGGTCACGGTGGGCGGTCGCGACACGCGTACGCACAAGCCCCGGGAACTGGCCGATCTGGTCGGCACGGTGGGCCAGGATCCGCTCGCGCACTTCGTCACGGACACGGTCGAGGACGAGCTCGCGTACGGCATGGAGTCACTCGGCCTGGCCCCGGACGTGATGCGCCGCCGGGTCGAGGAGACCCTCGATCTGCTGGGCCTGGCCGAGCTGCGCGACCGGCCGATCGCGACCCTGTCGGGCGGCCAGCAGCAGCGCGTGGCGATCGGTTCGGTGCTCACGCCGCACCCGAAGGTGCTGGTGCTGGACGAGCCGACCTCCGCGCTGGACCCAGCGGCGGCCGAGGAGGTACTCGCGGTGCTCCAGCGGCTGGTGCACGACCTGGGCACGACCGTGCTGATGGCCGAGCACCGGCTGGAGCGGGTCGTGCAGTACGCGGACCAGGTCGTCCTGCTGCCCACACCGGGCGCCGCCCCCGTGATGGGGCCGCCCGCCGAGATCATGAAGGTGTCGCCGGTCCGGCCGCCGGTGGCGGAGCTGGGCCTGCTGGCGGGATGGGACCCGCTGCCCCTGTCGGTACGGGACGCCCGGCGTGGGGCGGGCGCGCTGCGGGAGCGACTGGCGGGGGCCGCGGCGCCCGTGCGTACGGCCGTTCCCCAGGTGTCGGCACCGGCGCCGGGGGCGCTCGCCGCGGGGCGCTCCCGCCCCGGACGCCTCGCCCGGCTACTGGGCCGGGGAGGTGCGGAGAGCCCTCGCACGTCCGACGCGTCCGCCGCCCCGGCCGCCGTCGATCCGGTCACCCGGGTCGAGGGGCTCGGGGTGCGGCGCGGCCGGGTCGAGGCGCTGCGGCGAGTGACGCTCACCGTGGCCCCGGGCGAGACGGTGGCGCTGATGGGCCGCAACGGGGCCGGCAAGTCCACCCTGCTCGGGGCGCTCGTCGGCATGATCGAGCCCACCGCGGGCACCGTGCGCGTCGGCGGCCTGGCCCCCGCCCGGACGGACCCCCGGGCGATGGTGCGCCGGGTCGGCCTCGTACCGCAGGAACCGCGCGATCTGCTGTACGCGGACACGGTGGCCGCCGAGTGCTCGGCCGCCGACCGGGATGCGGGCGCGGCGGAGGGCGCCTGCCGGGCGCTGGTGTCGGAGCTGCTGCCGGGGGTCGGGGACGACACCCATCCCCGGGACCTCTCCGAGGGCCAGCGGCTCGCCCTGGCCCTGGCGCTGGTGCTGACGGGCCGGCCGCCGCTGTTGCTGCTGGACGAGCCGACGCGGGGCCTGGACTACGCGGCGAAGGCCCGGCTCGTCGGCGTCCTGCGCGGGCTGGCGGCCGAGGGGCATGCCATCGTCCTGGCGACCCACGACGTGGAGCTGGCGGCGGAGCTGGCCCACCGGGTGGTGATCCTCGCGGACGGGGAGGTCGTCGCGGACGGCCCGACCGGCCAGGTAGTGGTCTCCTCCCCCGCCTTCGCCCCGCAGACGGCGAAGATCCTGGCCCCGCAGGAGTGGCTGACCGTCTCCCAGGTGCGCGACGCCCTGGAGGCGGGAGCGTGAAGGGGGCGACGGATGTCAAGGTGATGACGGACGTACGGGAGCGGGCTCCCCGGCCCGTGCGGCTCGGGCCGAAGTCGGTCGCCGTCCTGCTGCTGACCGGGGCCGTCGGCGTCGTCGCCTTCGGATGGCCGCTGCTGGCGGACGCCGGGTCCGGGCTCGCGCACGCCAAGGACGCGCCCTGGCTGTTCGCGGCGCTGCTGCCGCTGCTCGTCGCGGTGGTGGTGGCGACGATCTCCGAGTCCGGGATGGACGCGAAGGCCGTCGCGATGCTCGGTGTGCTGGCGGCGGTCGGGGCGGCGTTGCGCCCGCTCGGGGCGGGGACGGCGGGCCTGGAGCCGATGTTCTTCCTGATGGTGCTGAGCGGCCGGGTGCTCGGCCCCGGCTTCGGCTTCGTCCTCGGCTCGGTGACCATGTTCGCCTCGGCCCTGCTGACGGGCGGGGTCGGGCCGTGGATGCCGTTCCAGATGCTGTCGATGGGCTGGTTCACGATGGGCGCGGGGCTGCTGCCGGGGGCGGACCGGCTGCGCGGCCGGGCCGAGCTGGCGATGCTGGCGGTGTACGGGTGCGTGGCGGCGTTCGCGTACGGCACGGTGATGAATCTGCAGGGCTGGACGCTCATCGGCGGTCTCGGCTCGGGGATCTCGTTCGTCGCGGGCGACCCGCTGCACGAGAACCTGGTGCGCTTCCTCGCCTACTGCGCGGCGACCTCGCTGGGCTGGGACCTGGGGCGGGCCGTGTTGACGGTGGTGCTGACCCTGACGCTCGGCCCGACGCTGCTGAAGGCGCTGCGCCGGGCCACCCGGCGGGCAGCCTTCGACGCGCGGGCGGCGTTCGGGGAGCCCGAGGGGACGGCCCCGGGCTCACCATGAAGTGCCTGTACGGGGTCACAGCCGCTGGATGATCGTTCCCGTCGCCAGGGCCCCTCCCGCGCACATCGTGATCAGCGCGAACTCCTTGTCGCGGCGTTCCAGTTCGTGCAGGGCCGTGGTGATCAGCCGGGCGCCCGTCGCTCCGACCGGGTGGCCCAGCGCGATCGCGCCGCCGTTGACATTGACCTTCTCCAGGCCGTCGAGGTCCGCCTCGAACTCCTGCGCCCAGCTCAGCACCACCGAGGCGAACGCCTCGTTGATCTCGACGAGGTCGATGTCCCGCAGCGACATGCCCGCCTTGCCGAGCACCGCCCGGGTCGCGTCGATCGGGCCGTCGAGGTGGAAGTGCGGGTCGGAGCCGACGAGGGCCTGGGCCACGATCCGGGCCCGGGGCTTGAGCTTCAGGGCCCGGGCCATGCGCTTGGAGGACCACATGATCGCGCAGGCCCCGTCCGATATCTGCGAGGAGTTCCCGGCGGTGTGGATCGCGCTCGGCATGACGGCCTTCAGCCCGGCGAGCGCCTCCATCGAGGTGTCGCGCAGCCCCTCGTCCCGGTCGACGAGCCGCCACATGCCCTGGCCCGCCGCCTGCTCCTCCTCGGTGGTCGGGACCTGAACGGCGTACGTCTCGCGCTTGAACCGCTCCTCGGCCCAGGCGGCGGCCGCCCGGCGCTGGGAGAGCAGGCCGAGCGCGTCGACCCGCTCCCGGGTCAGGCCGCGCTTGCGGGCGATGCGCTCGGCGGCCTCGAACTGGTTGGGCAGGTCGACGTTCCACTCGTCGGGCCAGGGCTTCCCCGGGCCGTGCTTGGAGCCGCTGCCCAGCGGCACCCGGGACATCGCCTCGACGCCGCAGCTGATCCCGACGTCGATGACCCCGGCGGCGACCATGTTGGCGACCATGTGGGAGGCCTGCTGCGAGGAGCCGCACTGACAGTCCACGGTGGTGGCGGCGGTCTCGTAGGGCAGGCCGACGGTCAGCCAGGCGGTGCGGGCCGGGTTCATGGACTGCTCGCCGGCGTGGGTGACGGTGCCGCCGACGATCTGTTCGACGCAGTCGGCCTGGATGCCGGTGCGGCCGAGAAGTTCTCGGTACGTCTCGCCCAGCAGATAGGCGGGGTGCAGATTGGCGAGTGCGCCTCCACGCTTGCCGATGGGAGTGCGTACGGCTTCGACGATGACGGGTTCCGCGGCCATGAGCTCGTCCTCTCCTCGCGCTTCCGCAGGGGGCGTCCCGGCGCCCACGGAAGGAACTAGTACGCGTTCTAGTTCTGCAAGCAGTCTCGTGACGGCGGCCCGGCTGCGCAAGAGGCGTGCACGCGCCGCACACGCACGACTCCGGCGCGAAAGCACTCCCGCCCACGCCCGCACGCCCGCCCGGGGCAACGGATCGACCCATGCCCCTTGCCACTTGTAGAACTCGTTACTACCTTGCGGGCAACTCCTGATGGGTCGTCAGGTAATCGAACAGCGCATCGGACGACGACGGTTCGCCGCCAGATGCCGGAGTGGAAGTGGAAGAGGTGCCCATGCGCTGCCCCCATCTGCCCGACGGGTTCGACTTCACCGATCCCGACCTCCTCCAAGACCGTGTTCCGCACCGGGAGTTCGCCCTCATGCGGGAGACCGCACCGGTCTGGTGGTGCACCCAGCCGGCCAACACCTCCGGGTTCGGCGACGAGGGCTACTGGGTCGTCACCCGGCACGCGGACGTCAAGTACGTCTCCACGCACCCGGAGTTGTTCTCCTCGAACACCAACACTGCCGTCATCCGCTTCAACGAGACGATCAGCCGCGACCAGATCGACGTCCAGAAACTGATCATGCTGAACATGGACCCGCCGGAGCACACCCGGGTCCGCCAGATCGTCCAGCGCGGCTTCACCCCGCGCGCGGTGCGCTCGCTGGAGGCGGCGCTGCGCAGCAGGGCCCGCTCCATCGTCGAGACGGCCCTCGCCTCGGCGGACGCCGACGGTTCCTTCGACTTCGTGACGAACATCGCGGTGGAGCTCCCGCTCCAGGCCATCGCCGAACTCATCGGCGTACCGCAGGAGGACAGGTCCAAGATCTTCGACTGGTCCAACAAGATGGCCGCGTACGACGATCCGGAGTACGCGATCACCGAGGAGGTCGGCGCCGAGGCGGCGATGGAGATCGTGGCGTACTCGATGAACCTGGCGGCGGCCCGCAAGGAGTGCCCGGCCAAGGACATCGTGAGTCAGCTCGTCGCGGCGGAGGGCGAGGGGAACCTGTCCTCCGACGAGTTCGGGTTCTTCGTGATCCTGCTCGCGGTGGCCGGCAACGAGACGACGCGTAACGCGATCAGCCACGGCATGCACGCCTTCCTGACCCATCCCGAGCAGTGGGAGCTGTACAAGCGGGAGCGCCCGAGGACCACGGCCGAGGAGATCGTGCGCTGGGCGACCCCGGTGGTCTCCTTCCAGCGGACCGCCACCCAGGATCTGGAGCTGGGCGGTCAGCGGATCAGGAAGGGCGAGCGGGTGGGGCTGTTCTACTCCTCGGCCAACAACGACCCGGAGGTGTTCGACGCCCCCGAGGCTTTCGACATCACCCGCGACCCCAACCCGCACCTCGGGTTCGGCGGCGGCGGTCCGCACTTCTGCCTGGGCAAGTCGCTGGCCGTGATGGAGATCGACCTGATCTTCAACGCCGTCGCGGACGTGCTGCCGGATCTGCGGCTGCTTCAGGACCCGCGCCGACTGCGTTCGGCCTGGCTCAACGGGATCAAGCAGCTCCAGGTGACCACGGCGGCGGAATCCTGACACCGGTCCCGAGTGGCGGCCGAGGCGGCGCGGGCGGACGATGGGCGCGCGGCGATCCATGCCGAAGGGGTGCCGGGACGGTGAACGTCGTCCCGGCACCCCTTCGGCCTGCTCCCCCGTTGTTCGCCGGGGCGTGCCGGGCGCGCCCTAGGTGCCCGCGACCTTCTCGGCCGGTTCGCGTTCCGGTACGAGGGCGGGTTCGGCGGGTTCGTCGGACTGCTTCGGTTCCGTCGCCGCGGGCTCAGCGGGCTCCGCGACCACCGGTTCCGCGTCGGTCGCCCGCTCCTCGTCGGTCACCAGCTTCCGCGGCCCCGACAGCACGTACGTCAGCCCGAAGCCCATCGCCACGACCAGGGCGCCGCCGGCCGCGTCGAGCACCCAGTGGTTGGCGGTGGCCACGATCGCGGCGATCGTGAAGAGCGGGTGCAGCAGGCCGAGCGCCTTCATCCACAGCTTCGGAGCCAGCATCACGATGACCACACCGCACCACAGCGACCAGCCGAAGTGCAGCGACGGCATCGCCGCGTACTGGTTGGTGACGGTGGTCAGCGTCCCGTAGTCGGGCTTCGCGAAGTCCTGCACCCCGTGGACGGTGTCGATGAAACCGAGCCCGGGCATGAGCCGGGGCGGGGCCAGCGGGTAGAGCCAGAAGCCGACGAGCGCGAGCAGCGTGGCGAAGCCGATGGAGGAGCGGACCCAGCGGTAGTCGGCGGGGCGGCGCGCGTACAGCACCCCGAGGATCGTCAGCGGGACGATGAAGTGGAACGTGGAGTAGTAGTAGTCGAAGAACTCGCGCAGCCAAGTGATCTGGACGACCGTGTGGTTGACCCAGTGCTCGATGTCGATGTGCAGCCACTGCTCGATGGCGTGGATCTGCCGGCCGTGCTCCTCGGCGAGCGGGCGGCCCGCCCGGGCGGCGAGGCGGACCTGGGCGTAGGCGTCGTAGACGACCCGGATGAGCAGGAGTTCCAGCAGCAGGTTGGGGCGGGTGAGGACCCGGCGCCAGAACGGCAGGAGCGGCACGCGTCTCCAGCGCGCCGCGACCGGTTTCGCGTAGTCGGTGGGGACCGGGTGCTGCCAGTACGGCGAGGTGCGGGGCAGGAACGGGGCGAGGCAGGCGGCGCCGAGCGCCACGAGGAGCAGCACGTTGTCGCGTACGGGGAAGAGCGCCTCGATGTTCGGCAGCAGCATCGTGCCCGGCAGGGTGACGACCAGCACCACCACGGACGGCCAGACCAGCCGGTCGGAGGCCCGCTTGCCGACCCTCCCGACGACCGCGAGGAGCACCCAGAGGAGCTGGTGCTGCCAGGCGGTCGGCGAGACGGCGACCACGACGCAGCCGGTCACGGCCACCGCGAGGAGCAGCTGCCCGTCCTGGGCGTACCGCACCGCGCGACGCAGCCCGAAGATCACGACGGCGGCGGAGAGCACCAGGAACAGGGTGATCTCCAGCGGCCCTTCGAGGCCGAGCCGGAGCAGCGCCCCGTGCAGGGACTGGTTGGCCAGGCTGTCCGGCCGCTCCCCCAGCCCGGCGCCCGCGAGGTGGTGCACCCAGTACGTCCACGAGTCCTTCGGCGCGGCGGCCCAGGCGGCGGCCGTGGCGAGGGCGAAGGTCACGCCCGCGCTCACCGAGGCCTGCCGCCTGCCGGTCAGCCAGAGCAGGGCGGCGAAGAGCAGCAGCACCGGCTGGAAGGCGGCGGCGACGCCGACGAGGACGCCCGCCGCCCGGTGGTCCCGGACGACGAACCAGGCCAGGAGCACCAGCAGGACGGGCAGGATGCTGGTCTGGCCCAGGTGCAGGGCGTTGCGGACCGGCAGCGACAGCATGAACAGGCTGATCGCCACGGGGGCCGCGAGCAGGGCCGTCCGGCGGCCCACCGGCGAGGGCAGGGCCCGGGCCGCGACGAGGCCGAGGGCGACGACGAGCAGCAGGGACCCGAACGTCCACGCGACGCCCAGGGTCTGCTGGGCCGTTGCGGTGAGCGGTTTCAGGACGAGACCGGCGAAGGGCGTCCCGGTGAACCGGCCGCTGTCGTACAGCGAGCCCGTCATGTGCAGGACGCCGTTCTCCCCGATCCAGGTCTCCAGATCGAGGAGCCGTTCCCCCGGTGGCTGCCGGAGCACCACCGCCACCTGCCGTACCGCCAGCACGGCCACGACCAGCCAGAGCAGGACTCTGGTCAGCCCGGCCCCCGCTCCCGTGTCCGCCGCCGCGTCACCGCGCACACTGTGATCCGCATTCACCACGCTGCGCCGACCCTCCCACCGTTCCATGCACCGCCCCTTCGAGTGGGGGCCATGCAGGATGAAGCCTCGCATTGCCCTACGAGGTAGACACAATCAACCCCCTCTTTGCCTGACTGTCATCCTGCTTGGGGCCGGAACAAGTCGTCCGTGCGGATGACAACGGCAGGCGGCGGATGACGGAGAGCCCGGTGGGCCCCTCTCTCCCCTTCCCGGCGGGCCTCAGGCGTCCGGGCCGGCGGGGGCATCCGCCTGCCAGGCGGTGAACAGGGGTACGTCGTCGGTTCCGGCCAGCACGACAATGCCGAAGGGGCGGTCGAAGGCGATGTGGTGCACCCGCCGCGGCCCGGCGGCGGAGCCGGCCCGTATCGCGACCACGGTCACGGCCGCGGCCTCCACGCCCTCCTCGGCGATCTTCAGGACGGCTTCCTGGACCACGTCGGAGATGGCGAGGCGTTCGGGCGAGAGGCCGGAGAAGTCCGCGTCGTCGGAGGTGGCCAGCCGTACGCCCAGGGCGGACAGTTGCCCGGTGACCGGCACCCGCGTCCGCAGGGCGAGCCGCGGCAGCCCGATGGTGACCCGGTCGGCGTCCAGCGGGACGCCCGCGGTCCGGGACGCCCAGCCCACGGGCAGCACCCGCTCCGGCCCGGCCCCCGGCTCCCCCAGGACGAAGCGGACCCGGGCCCCGGGCCCGCCGCCGGGTTCCCGCTCGCAGCGCAGCTCGACGACGGACGTACCGCCGACCGTCCAGGCGTCGGCCGACGGCACGTCCTTGATCATGGTCGGCACCGGGCCGACCGCTCCGGCCGCGTCGGTGAACAGCAGGTTCTGTGTCCTCAGGCCCTCGAACGGATCCTCCCAGCGGGCCTTCAGCGCCAACACGTTGACCAGGGCGAGCAGGGTCTCGTCGGTGATCTCCAGCGGCAGCCGCTCGATCAGCCCGCCGGTGGTCTCGCACACCCAGGCGTCGACGGCCGCCGGGTCCATCGGGTCGAAGCGGACGTCCGGCAGCGCTTCCCGGTACGCCCGCAGCACGGGCACCCGGCTCCAGACCCGGGTGGCCACGCCGAGCGCCCCGGTCGCCGCCAGCTCGCGAGCCACCGCCGTGACGGCCGGGGCGGCCTCCCGGTCCGCGGTGCCGAGGAGGGTTCGCAGCTCGGCGGCGGTCGCGCCGCGTGCACCCGCGGCGACGGCGGCCAGGGCGAGCCACAGCCCGGCGGGCGAGCAGACGAAACCGGTGCCCGCCTCCGTACCGCCCCCGCCCCGGCCCGTTGCTGGTGCGGCGGCGGCCATACCGTCCCGTATCCAGCGTTCGGCGAGGTTTTGGATCGTTCCGGTCGTCGTCGTGGTCGTGGCGTCGGTCTCGGACACTTCGGTCACTACTGCCCCCTCCACAGGAAAACTGCGTCGTCGTCAGGCACTGCGGCAGCAAGAATGCCTCACATGACCTGGACCGTGGCCGCCGAACGATTCGACTCCCCCGACGCGAGCGCACTGCGCCGTGACTACTACGACGAGGTCGCGAGCCGCTACTGGCAGCGCCCCGCGACCGCCGAGGAGATCGCCACCGGTCTCGACGACGACGGGGCCGACCTGCTCGTACCGCCGACCGGCCGGTTCGTCGTGGGCCGTTACGGCAGCAAGGCGGCGAGCTGCGCCGGGCTGGTGCTGACGGAGGCCGCGGGAGCGGGTACGGCGGAGCTGACCCGGGTCTACGTGCGCCCGGCGTTCCGGGGCACGGGCGGCGGCGGGCTGCTGCTGGCCGCGGTGGAGGAGGCGGCGCGGGCGTACGGCGTACGGCTGCTGCGGCTGGACACCCGCGACGACCTGGTCGAGGCACGGTCGCTGTACGCGAAGCACGGGTACCGAGAGGTGTCGGCGTTCCACCGCCGCAATCCGTACGCGGAGCACTGGTTCGCCAAGGAGCTGTGACCTGAAGGGCGACGAGTCAGGCGATCCGGCGGCCCAGCCGGTCCGGCGTTCCGGTGGGTCAGACCGGCGGGTGGCGGCGGCCGTCCGGGCCGCCGTCGTGGCTCCGGCGGTGGTCGTCCTCGCTCCGGTGCTCGGCGGCCTCGCGTTCGTCGCGGCGCAGGTGGGCCTCGTGGTCGCGGGGAGGCGCCGGGGAGTGGGGGCGCTCCTTGGTCGAGCCACTGACCTCGGCGGTCAGTTCGCTGACGAGTTTGACCAGGTCGGTGGGGCGCTCGGGGCCCCACCAGTCGCCGAGGAGTTCGGCGAGGGAGTCCTCGCGGGCCTGCGAGAGCCGGACGACTGCTTCGGCCCCGCTGTCGGTGAGGATCATCTGCAGGCCCTCCCGGCGGGCCAGTCCGCGCTCCTCCACCTGCCGGGCCGCGTCGGTGATCACGTGCAGCGGTACGGGAGCGGTCTCGGCGAGCCGGGCGGGCTCGACGGTGCCGTGCCGTCTGATCCGCAGGAGCAGCCAGCTGGCCGCGGGCAGCAGGTCGTACCCCGCCCGCGCGGTGATCTTCTCGTAGATCTCGCGGCGTCCCTCCCGGGTGGCGAGCACCGACAGGGCGCGGGCGCACTCGTCGTACGAGGAGCGCTCGACGGGGTTGGAGGCGAGGGTCTGGCTGGTGTCCGGGGCGGTCACCGAGCCCCGGAGCTTGTCCTCGCGGAGGAACCAGGCGAGGACGAAGGCCAGGAGGACCACCGGGGCGGCGTACAGGAACACGTCCGTGATGGAGGTGGAGTACGCGCTGAGGACGCCGGGGCGCAGGTCGGCGGGGAGCTGCCCGATGGCCCGGGGGTCGGCTGACAGGCTCCCCGCGTCGATGCCCGGCGGCAGCGGCACTCCGGCGAGCGCGTCCGTCAGCTGGCCGGTCAGCCGGTTGGTGAAGATGGTCCCGAAGACGGCCACCCCGAACGCCGCGCCGATGGACCGGAAGAACGTCGCGCCGGAGGTGGCGACCCCGAGGTCCTGGTAGGAGACGGAGTTCTGGGCGACCAGGACGAGGACCTGCATCACCAGGCCGAGGCCGGCGCCGAAGACGAAGAAGTAGACGCTCATCAGCCAGGTGGAGCTGGACTCGTCGAGGCGGTGGAGCAGCAGGAGACCGGCGGTGGTGAGGGCCGTGCCGAGGACCGGGAAGACCTTCCAGCGGCCGGTGCGGCTGACGATCTGGCCGGAGGCGGTCGAGGTGATCAGCAGACCGAACACCATCGGCAGCATGTGCACACCGGACATCGTCGGGGTGATGTCGTGGACCACCTGGAGGAACGTCGGCAGGTAGGTCATCGCGCCGAACATCGCGAAGCCGATGACGAAGCTGATCACGGCGACGAGAGTGAAGGTGCGGATCCGGAAAAGTTTCAGCGGCAGCACGGGCTCGGCCGCACGCCGTTCGGCCGCGATGAAGGCCACGAGCAGGACGACGGCGAGCACCGCGAGCGCGATGATCTGCGGGGAGGTCCAGGCCCAGGTCGTACCGCCGAGGGAGGCGATGAGCACCAGGCTGGTCGCGACGGCCGCGATGAGGAAGGTGCCGAGGTAGTCGATGGTGTGCTTCTCGCGGCGGACCGGGATGTGCAGGACGGCCGCGATGACGCCCAGCGCGACGACGCCGATCGGCAGGTTGATGTAGAAGACCCAGCGCCAGCTGAGGTGTTCGGTGAAGAAACCGCCGAGGAGCGGCCCGAGGACGCTCGTCACCCCGAAGACGGCGCCGAAGAGGCCTTGGTACTTGCCACGTTCGCGCGGGGTGACGAGGTCGCCGACGATCGCCATCGACAGCACCATGAGCCCACCACCGCCGAGCCCCTGGAGGGCCCGGAATCCGATCAGCTGGGGCATGTTCTGGGCGACTCCGCAGAGCGCGGAGCCGATCAGGAAGATGACGATCGCGGTCTGGAACAGCTTCTTGCGGCCGTACTGGTCGCCGAGCTTGCCCCACAGCGGGGTCGCCGCGGTGGCCGCCAGCAGGTAGGCGGTGACCACCCAGGACAGATGGTCGAGACCTCCGAGCTCGCTGACGATCGTCGGAAGCGCCGTGGAGACGATGGTCTGGTCGAGTGCCGCGAGCAGCATGCCGAGGAGCAGCGCTCCGATCGCCACCAGGACGCTCCGGTGGGAGTGTCCCTCACCGGGGGCCGGGCGCGGCGGGCTCAGCTGCTGGGCCATGGGCGTCTCCTCGGTCCGCTGATCCACTACACCCCCATCCTGGCCGTTCTGTCCCGTTCTGTCCCGTTATGGCCTGCCGAGGGCCGGCCGAGCCGCGGCGGGCCGTTGGGCTTCCCCGGAGCGGGCTGCATAATCGCAGGCAGTTCAAGGGGAGGGGACCCACGATGACCGGACACGCATGCCCGGAGTGCGGAAGACGGACGGCCGGGGAGGCCGGCATGGAGCACCGGGTGCCGTGCCGGTGCGGCACGAGCGCGCGTTCGGCGCCGCTCACGGAGGACGAACAGCGCGCCGCCCGTACGGCGGAGATTGCCGCGGCCGAGGACTTCGACCCGCTGCGCATCCGGCCGTACGTGACGCTGACGGACCATGTCGTGACGCCCGGAGGCAGGGGCGGGGACGGAGCCGGGGCCGGGGCCGGGAGCCCGGAGTCCGGTAGGCGGGTGGACGCGCAGTCCGGTACGTGGGAGGGCCCTCAGTCCGGTACGTCGGAGGGCGCGGGTTCCCGAACCGGTCCGGCGGGGTCCGGCGTTCCGGGGGGCGAACTTCCGGGGCCCGACGGCCCGGGGGCGGCGGCCACCACGATGCCGCTGTTCGTGGGCGGCGGCGACAGCACGGACGCGGGTAGGGGCACGGGGACGGAAGCGGGCGTGGGCACGGGCGCGGGGGCAGGGGCGGGCGCGGGCAGCCCGGTCGGCGCGACGCACCCCGGGCCGGCCGGGAACCAGGACCGCAGGCGTACCGCCGGCGCGGGCCCCGCCTTCGGCCCCGACCCCGTGCAGCCGCGCCGCAGGCGTCCCTTCGGGGCCCTCGCCGTGGGGGCGGCCGTGGCCGCGGTGGTCGGCACGGCGGCTTTCGCCGGCGGGCTGTTCGGAGGCGGCGACAGCAGGGACGAGGCGCTGCCGGAGGCCACGACGAGCGTCCCGGACGCCGAGGACGAACCGGCCGCGTCGGTGGCTCCGTCCCCCTCCGCGACGGCCGCTCCGTCCCGTGCGCCCTCCCGCTCGGCCACACCGTCGACCTCGCCGTCCGCGTCCGCCTCGCCGTCGAAGAGCCGGGAGCCCACGCCGACCGCCACCGCGTCGGCCTCGCCGACGGCGAGCGCGTCGCCCGCACCGGACGGCGGCGCGCCCACGTCCTCTCCGTCCGCCGCCCCGCCCGCGGAGTTCGCCGGGCCGTCGCTGCGGCCGGGCGACCGCGGCCCCGAGGTCGGCGTACTGCAGAACCGGCTCAGGGAGGTCTGGCTCTACTCGGGGCCGTCCGACGAGAACTACGACGACCGGGTGGAGAACGCGGTGGCGATCTACCAGTCGTACAAGGCGATCCAGGGCGACCCGATGGGCGTGTACGGGCCGAACACCCGGCGCGCGCTGGAGGCGGAGACGAGCGGACGCGGACGCCACTGAGCCCGGTCGCCCTGCGGAAAGCGGAGGGCGGAGGGCGGAGGGCAAAGGTCGGAGGCGCGGGGGATTGGCGTTCCGGTCCCGGTTTTTGTATCGTGATGGAACAAAGTAGCTCCCGCCCGCACTCCCTGACCGGCGGGCGGGGGTTGCTCTGGTACCGCCCTGCGGCACGCGCGCCCGGGCGGTTCGCATACCTCCCCGCGTTTCTGGAGCAGCCGATGCCGGCCACCGTCCTCACCGCACACGCCCTCCTGCTCGACATGGACGGCACCCTCGTGAACTCCGACGCGGTGGTGGAGCGCTGCTGGCGGCGCTGGGCGATCGAGCACGGGCTGGACCCCGAGGCCGCACTCAAGGTGGTGCACGGCCGTCAGGGGTACGCCACGATGGCCGTCCTGCTCCCGGACCGCCCGGTGGAGGAGAACTACGCGGACAACCGGGTGATGCTCGCCGAGGAGACCGCCGACGTCGAGGGCGTCGTGCCGATCGGCGGCGCGCCCGCGTTCATGGCCGCGATCGCCGAGCTGCCGCACGCGCTGGTGACCTCCGCCGACACCGCTCTCGCGACGGCCCGGATGGGCGCGGCCGCACTGCCGATGCCCGCCGTCCGCGTCACCGCCGAGCAGGTCGGCGCCAGCAAGCCGGACCCCGAGGGCTTTCTCAAGGGCGCGGCGGAGCTGGGCTTCGACGCGGCGGACTGCATCGTGTTCGAGGACTCCGAGGCGGGCATCGCGGCGGGGCGCGCGGCGGGCATGCGCGTCGTGGGCGTCGGCCCGCGCGCCGCGGCCCTCGCGCCGGACGCCCATGTCGCGGACCTGACGCAGGTGCGCGTGGAGGCAGCCGAGGACGGCTCGATCCGCCTGCACATCGACGAGGCCTGAGGCACCCCCGGAGCCTCGGGCCCGCCCCATCGCGGACTCGGGCCCGCCCCGTCCCGGCCTCCCACCCCGCCCCCGGGCCCCGGCTCAGTCCCGGTACGGCAGCCCGCGCACGACCAGCTCCAGGATCGTCGCGACGGCCACCACCTGGACCGCCACCAGCGCCACCAGCGCCACCAGCGGCACCAGCGGCACCAGCGGCACCAGGACGAACAGCTGCCCGGCGCCCGCCTGCACGGGTGAGGCGCCGCCCAACAGCATGCCCACGAACGCCCCCGGCAGGGCGACGAGCCCGACGGTCCGGGTCTGATCGAGCCCGGGCAGCATCGCGTCCGAGGCGGCGGGCCGTACGATCTCCAGCCGGGCGTCCCGGTCGAGCAGCCCGAGGGCCGTGCCCGCCTCCACCTCCCCGCGCCGGGCGGTGAGTTCGTCCAGGGCACGCCGCCCGCCGAGTACGGTCGCGGGGAGCGCCCCGCCGATGCGGATGCCCGCCACCGGGATGAGCGCCAGGCCCCGTACCGGCACGAGCCCCGTGAGCAGCAGCGCCCCCACCACGGGCAGCACGACCGCCCAGCGCCAGGTGCGGTTGCCGGTGATCCGGCGGCCGACGGTCCGCACCGCCACGGCGAACATCAGCGCCACGAACCCGAGAAGCGGCGCCAGGGCACGGACCACCCAGCCGATGAGCAGGGAGCCGGCGGCGCGTTGGGCCGCCGCCCGCACCCCGGCGACGAGAATCTCGCGCGACCGGCCCAGTGAGGCCCACGCGGCGCCGGCGACGGCGAGGACGACACCGAGGGTGACGGGGACGGGAAGCAGTACGCGGCAACGATAGAACCGCACCCGTCGCCGGCTCCCGCACACCGACCCTGGGCACACAACTCCCTTACACCATCCCTGGGCCGCCCGACTCTCCCACCCCCTGGACCGCCCGGCATCCCCGCGCCACCCCTGGCACCCGACTCGCGCGGCCGCCCGGCTCCCCCACGCCGCCCCGGGCCGGCCGGGACCACCCGGGACCGCCCGACGCGCTTCACCCCGACGCCGCCCCCGGGGGGGCGCGCCCGGGAGCCCGAGCGCCCCCGGCCGTCCGAGGGGACGCCCAACACCACCCGGACAAACCGTTCGTGACGGCCCAACGCGCTCCCGCGATCCGTCACTCCCCTTGCACACCCCTTGATGTGACGTGCACATGTCGCCACTCTGTTACCTGACGCCCACCCCACAGAAACCTGGCGTCGCCACGATGGCCGGGCGCCACTCGAAGCCCGCTCAACGCCCGCCACCGTCCGCCCAAGCCGCCCCCCACATCAAGGGAGTTCGCATGTCCGGTGTCTACGCGCGTCGCCTCTCCGTCGTCGCCGCAACCGCCGCACTCGCCGCCACGTCCGCCCTGTTCACCGCGCCGAGCGCGCAGGCCGCCATGCCCACCCCGGTCAGCGCGGCGACCGCACGGACCTACCTCGGCCAGCTCGCCGTCGGCGCCGAGGGCTCGTCCAGCGGCTACAGCCGCGACAAGTTCCCGCACTGGATCACCCAGTCGGGGGCCTGCAACACCCGCGAGGTCGTCCTCAAGCGCGACGGCACGAACGTCCAGCAGGACGCCTCCTGCGCCGCGGTCAGCGGCAGTTGGTACTCGACCTACGACGGCGCCACCTGGAGCGCCGCATCCGACGTGGACATCGACCACATGGTCCCGCTCGCCGAGGCCTGGCGCTCCGGCGCGAGCAGCTGGACCACCGCCCAGCGCCAGTCGTTCGCCAACGACCTGACCCGCCCCCAGCTCATCGCGGTCACCGACAACGTGAACCAGTCCAAGGGCGACCAGGACCCGGCCGAGTGGATGCCGCCGAGCTCCTCGTACAAGTGCACCTACGTACGCGCCTGGGTCCACGTGAAGAAGCACTACAGCCTGAGCGTGGACTCCGCCGAGAAGAGCGCCCTGCAGTCGGCCCTGAACGGCTGCTGACCCCCTCGCGGGGCCGCCGACCCGCGGGAACCCCGCGAAAGCCGGCCCCGCCCGAGCACGCCGAGCACCCGCCGGAACCCGTGCACCCTCGCCGCGCGTTCTGTACGTTACGGAGCCCATCCCTGACGGCGTCGCGAGGAGACAACACATGGCCGGGCTGCGCCTGGGACCACTGCTGCGGTACGTCGACTGGGAGTCCGGGTCCACCGCGACCGTCTGGGTCGAGGCGAGCCGTCCGTGCACCGTGGAGGTCCGGTGCGCGGACGGCGCGTCGGGGGCGTCGCCCACCTTCGCGGTGGCCGGGCATCACTACGCCCTGGTCGTGGTGGAGGGGCTGACCCCCGGCTCCACGACGACGTACGAGGTGCTGATCGGCTCCCGGCGCGTCTGGCCGCCCGACGGCACCCGTCTGCCGCCGAGCACCATCACCACGCCTTCGGCGGCGAGGCCCGCGCACACCGCCGAGGGCGCGGCGGACGACACAGCGGAAGGCTCCGGGGCGACGTCGGACGGCGTGCGGATCTCGTTCGGGTCGTGCCGCTGGGCGGCCGCCCCAGGCGGCGGGCACGACCCCGTGGGGCCGGACGCCCTGGTCACCCTGGCCGCCCACCTCGCCGCGGACCCGGCGGCCGAGCGGCCCGACGTCCTGCTGCTCCTCGGCGACCAGGTGTACGCGGACGAGACCTCCGGGGCGACCCGGCGCCGGCTCGCCGCCCGCCGGGACCTGGGCGAGCCACCGGGCGCGGAGATCGCGGACTACGAGGAGTACACCTACCTCTACGACGAATCGTGGCGCGACCCGGAGGTCCGCTGGCTGCTCTCCACGGTTCCCAGCTGCATGATCTTCGACGATCACGACGTCATCGACGACTGGAACACCAGCGCCGCCTGGCAGCGGGAGATGCGCGCCACGCCCTGGTGGCACGAACGGATCGTCAGCGGGCTGATGTCGTACTGGGTCCACCAGCATCTGGGCAACCTCTCCCCCGCCGAGCTGGCCGCCGACCCCGTGTACGCGGCGGTCCGGGCCGCGCCCGACGGCACCGAGGCGCTGCGCCGCTTCGCGGCCGAGACCGACGCGGATCCCGCCCGTACCCGGTGGAGCTACCGACGTGTTTTCGGCCGAGTGCGGCTGGTGATGGTCGACACCCGTGCGGCCCGCGTCCTGGCCGAGGACCAGCGGGCGATGCTCGACCCCGAGGAGGCCGGCTGGCTGCGCGAAGCGGTCCTCGACGACCCCGCTTCGTATGACCATCTGCTCATCGGCAGCTCCCTGCCCTGGCTGCTGCCCCCACTCGTCCACGACGTGGAGCACTGGAACGCCGCTCTGTGCGCGGGCGCACGCGGGGACCGCTGGGCACGCTTCGGCGAGAAGCTGCGCCGCGCCGCCGACCTGGAGCACTGGGCCGCCTTCCCGGAATCCTTCGACCGGTTCACGGAGCTGCTGCGGGAGGCCGGGAGCGGTCCGGACGCCCCGGCGACGGTATGCGTCCTCTCGGGCGATGTGCACCACGCCTACATCACCGAGCCCCGGTGGCCGGACACCCGGTCCGGGACCGACCCCGGGGGCGCCCCCGCGTCCCGCATCCTGCAGCTGACCTGCTCACCCGTGCACAACTCGATCCCCCGGTCGATCCGGACGGGATTCCGTTTCGGCTGGAGCCGAGCGGGCCGACGGATCGGCCGGATGCTGACGCGCCACGGCCGCACCGGAGCATCGCCGGTGACCTGGGGCAGGTCGGGCGGCCCCTGGTTCGGTAACCAGCTCATGACACTCACGTTGCTTGGCCGGAAGTCTGCGCTGACATTGGTCCAGGCCAAAGCGAGCAAGCAGGGGGCCCAGCTCGAAGCGGTTCTTGAGCGTTCACTCACCCCTGAGGAGTAGGGCGATTTTCAGCCACACGACAGAATGTTGAAGTTGCAAGCACTGATGAGGTTTCCCTAACCTGATGCGCTCAGTCGGCTCTCGTCCCCACCACGACCGAAGGAGCACCCCCCATGCTCATCCGCTTGAACCAGGCACAGCCCTACGTCCTCAGCCTCTTCCGCTTCGTCGTCGGCCTGCTCTTCGCTTTCCACGGCGCCGCCACCCTCTTCGGGGTGTTCGGCGGCAACCAGGCGGAGAGCGGCGCCTGGCCCGGCTGGTACGCCGCCCTGATCCAGCTGGTCTGCGGATCTCTGGTCGCCCTCGGCCTCGGCACCCGCGCCGCGGCCTTCCTCGCGTCGGGCTCGATGGCCTACGCGTACTTCAAGGTGCACCAGCCGGATGCGCTCCTGCCGCTCCAGAACGGCGGCGAGGCGTCGGCGATGTTCTGCTGGGCGTTCCTGCTGCTGGTCTTCACCGGCCCGGGGGCCGTCGCCCTGGACCGCTTCTTCGGTTCGCCGAGCACGGCGGCCACCGCCGAGAGCACGACGCGGCACGAGAAGACCCCGGCCGTCTCGGTCTGACCGGCAGCCGGCCGCCCCTGCGCAGGGGACCGACGCCGGCCCCCTGCGTCCCGGCCCCGCCCCGGCGTGCGGTGAGACGCCGATGAAGAGCGCGGAACGTACGAGGCGGTGACCCGGTCCCCTCTGATGAGCGGAGGGACCGGGCCACCTCCGTACTCCGTGATCCGGCCGGGGGGGGTGAAGCTCTCGTCATTCCCGCCCGTGGGGCCCGAACGGCACCGTGAAGCAGGCCGCCCGCTCCCCCGCACCACCCTGCCGGTCGTGGATGATCACCGACCGCGCTCCGCCCTCCCGGAAAGTCCAGTCATGCAGGGCCTCCGCCCGCCCGTGGCCGTCCTCGTCCGTCCGGAAGTCCAGCCACACCTCGTTGACCGGGTCCGCCGTCGCCGCCGGGCGGTGCTGGTAGTGGGGCCCCGCGGCGGCGGGATCGGCGCCGCAGGGCGAGGTGTGCACGTGCATCCCGTACGCACGGTCGGGCACGAGCCCCCGCAGCCGGGCCCCGACCCGGGTGCCGGAGGGGTCCGTGAACTGCGTGATCTCGATCCGCGCGCCGGCCGGTACCAGCCGGGTGTCGTACGTCAGCGCGTCGGACGCGACGAACGAACCGGGCGGGGAGAACACCCCCGCGGCCCGCATCCACGAGCTGCCTCCCACGGCGGCGACGTCATCGGAGCGGATCGGGTCTCCCCCACCGCCCGGCCCCTGCGCCGAGGGCTCCGCCGCGGGAGCGCCGTGGTCGACGGGGGCACCGTGCACGCCGTGGCCACCGGGGGCGTCGGACACGCCGCCGCCCGAAGCCGTGCCGGCGCCCATGCCCGGCACCGATCCCGATCCCGTTTCCTGGGCGACGCCGACGCCGCAGGCCAGCGTCAGCAGGGCTGCGGCGCCCGCCAGCACGCCAGGGACCCGTGGGATTCCCCTGCCCCGCGACCTCGTACCGCCCTCGTGCCCCGGCGCCTCATGCCCCGCCGGCCCCCGCCGCCCCGAATTCGGGTGCGCCGGACCCTGTCCCGTCCGTACCATCCATGCCGTCATGCGCTGCTCTCCTCGCTCGTGCCGGTCGTTCCCCCCGCCTAACGGACACAAGACCTCCAGGTGTACGTGACCTGCACAACATCACCCGCCCTGGGCGATCTCCGGCGAAGCCTCACGCGTACGCTGTACAGCTGAACCTGCCGCCCCTGCCGCTCCCCTGCGACGTCGCGGCGTTGACACGATCGGGGAGTAGTAGACGGTGTTGGAGAGTGTGGGCGCGCTGACCAGCAGCCCATGGATCTACGTGGTGGTCGCCCTCTCCGTTCTCCTGGACGTCTTCCTGCCCCTGCTGCCCAGCGGCGTTCTCGTCATCACGGCCGCCACGGCGGCGGCTGCGGGCTCCACCACCGTCAGCGGCGCCGGCGGGCAGGTCCCCTCGCTCGTCGTGCTGATCCTGTGCGCGGCCACCGCCTCGGTGGTCGGCGACCTCGTCGCGTACCGGCTCGCCTGGCGCGGGGGCGACCGGCTGGACCGGGCCATCGCCCGGTCCCGGCGCCTGTCCACGGCGCAGGAACGTCTCGGCGCGGCACTGAGCCGGGGCGGCGGTGCGCTGGTGATCATCGCCAGGTTCGCTCCGGCGGGCCGCTCCGTGGTCTCCCTCGGCGCGGGCGCCGCCCACCGCAGGAAGCGGGACTTCCTTCCCTGGTCCGCGCTGGCGGGCCTGGCCTGGGCCGGCTACAGCGTGGGGCTCGGCTACTTCGGCGGCCGGTGGCTGGGCTCGACGTGGTTCGGCACGGCCGTTTCGGTCCTGGCCCTGTTCTTGGCGGGCGCGCTGGCCGCGTTCGTGGTGAAGCGCCCGGCGGCGCGGGCGTCGGCAGCGGCAGCGGCAGCGCCGCAGGCGACGGAAGGACCGGGGTCCCCACAGCCGCTGAAGGCCCAGCAGTCGCTGAAGAAGTCGCAGCCACGGAAGGCGTCGGACACCACGACAGCACCTGTCATCCCCTGAACGACCGACGGCCAACAACCAACAGCCGTCGGCCTACGACGACCGGACCGGCTGCACGACGATCCGGTCGGCAACCAACCGGCTCCTCGGCGGGCCTCAGCTCCGGGCCGCGCCCCGTATCTCCAGGCCGTCGAGCAGCTTCATCGTGGCTGCGGTGATCTCGTCGACGGCCTGGTCGAACACCTCCCGGTTGTGCGCGGCGGGCGCGCGGAACCCGGAGACCTTGCGTACGTACTGAAGGGCGGCGGCCCGCATGTCCTCCTCGGTGGCCTCTTCGGGGAGAGCGGGCGGGCGGAGCGTCTTGATGCTGCGGCACATGTCTCCAGTGTGGACCGCCCCACTGACAACGGACACCCGTGCCCCGGTTCCGCCCCGCCCCGCCCCGCCCCGGACGGATTCAGGCGCCCCGCGCCTGATCGCCGGGGTTGGACCGGTCCGTGCACAGGGCCCAGATGACGAAGACGTCGATGGCGATGGTGACGATGGCCCAGACCGGCGTGTACGGGAGCCACATGAAGTTGGCGATCAGGTTCAGCGCGGCGAGGGCGATGCCCGCGCCGCGGGCCCAGGCGGCGCCCGAGAGGATGCCCCAGCCGACCAGGATGAGGATCACGCCGAGAACGAGGTGGATCCATCCCCATGAGCTCACGCTGAACTTGAAGACGTAGTCGTTGATCCGTGTGTACACGTCGTTGGAGGCGATCCCCGCGATGCCCTTCAGCACTCCGAGGACACCGTCCACGAAGAGCAGGACACCGGCGAACACCGCTCCCCCGGCCGCCCACGGGCTGCCGGGGGAGCGCCCCGGACGGGGGTCGGCGGGGCGCGGGGCGCCGGGTGCGGGCGTGCTGGGCTGTGACATGAGGACTCCTCGGCCGGAACAGGCGCCGGGCGCCTGTTGTCACTGCTGACCTGCCCTGGTGGTGCGTGCAGATCAGCTCCGACGTTCCTCGCGGCCTCCGGTCACAGCCACCCGGGCGCACCCGTTCGGGTGACGTGTCATGGCGCGCTGACCGTGATGACGCGCCCTTGGGCGTCGACGGTGAGCGCCACCCTCTCGACGCGGTTGACCAGGGCCAGGCCGGCCCACACGATCCCCCAGGCCAGGCACGAGAAGACGGTGAGGAAGGCGTGCAGCACATGGTTCACCGGCTGCCCGCGCACCAGTACCACCTGGCTCCCGGAGCGGGACTCGACACGCCAGCCGCTCGCGATGCGCCGGCTCACGACCCAGTCCAGGATCAGCGCCCGCTGCGCCGCGTCGGGAGGCTCCTGGCCGGCGACCCCGGCTGCGTAGTAGCCGGGGGGCGGCTCGATCGAGGCGCTCTCCCGTACCGTTCGACGACGCTTCACGGGATCACCCCCAGGTGTCGAGGTCGCCGCCGCGCCATTCGATCAGCCCGGGCCGGTCCAGCTCGACGATCTCGGCGGGTCCCGGCGCGAACCCAGCGGCCCGCAGCAGCGCGGCCACTTCGCCCCGTCCGTGGGCCAGGCCCACGATCTGCCCGTGCACGGTGACCCGCCGTCCTCCGGTCGCGGAAGGCGGATAGACGATCACGGGCGGGTGCTCGGCCATGCCTCCACGGTGCCCCGAGCGCTGCCCCCGCGCATCCCGGAGGCGAGCCCCTGGTCCCTCCCCCTCGGCGGAACCGCCCGAGCGCGGCACGGCGTCCCCGCAGACGTCTCCACGATCATGAACCGCGACGGAGGACCCACCCATGACGGCAACGGCGGCCCGCTACCTCTACCTGACGCGCCACGGTCAGGCCTCCGCAGACGAGAGCACACTGACGGACGACGGCCGCCGCCAGGCCACCATGCTCGGGGAGCGGCTCCGCGGGGCCCCGATCACGGCGATCCACCACGGCCCGCTCGCACGCGCCGAGCAGACGGCGCGCCTGGTAGGCGAGCAGTTGGCGGGAGTTCCGCTGCTGCGGTCCGAACCGGCCGGCGACTACATCCCGTACATACCGCGCCGGGAGGAGCTGCCGGCGGAGACGGCCGACGAGACGCTCGCCCGGCTGGCCGGCTTCCCGGCGGCGGAGCGTGAGCAGGGCCCCGGGCTGGCCCGGGAGGCACTGGAACGGTTCACGGGAACGGTCGAGGGTGACGAGCCCCGCCATGAGCTCCTCGTGACCCACAACTTCCTCGTCGGCTGGCTCGTCCGCGCCGCGCTGGACGCCCCGGCCCACCGCTGGCTGGGCCTCAACCACACCAACGCCGGGCTCACCGTCATCCGTTACGCACCGGGCCGTCCGCCGGCCCTCCTTCTGTACAACGACACCGGCCATCTGCCCGTCGAACTCCGCTGGACCGGCTTCCCGCCCGAGCTGCACGTTTGAGAGGTCCAGTCGCCTGTGGGAGTCCAGTCGCGCGAGGGGGATCAGTCGCGGTGAGGACGCAGTCGGCGGCCCGGCACAGGGCGATGCCCGCGGCGAAGTGCACGCTCCCGCTCAGGTCGCCGCCGTCGGTGACGTAGGCGGCCCGCCTGCCCGCCGCGACCCAGGCCGGCGCCGGCGACGTGGAGACGACGCGCGGGCGGAAGCTCTCGACGAACCCGGGGTGGGCGAGCAGGTCGACGGCCCGGAATCCGGGGGCGCTCGGGAAGGGCGCATCGAGGTTCACGTCCACCGGCCGGGTGTCCGCCCTCGGCGTCAACAGCCGCTCGTCGCCCTCCGCACCGGAACGGACCCGGGCGCTCTCCCCGTCGGTGAGGAAGACCTCGCCGCTGAACGGATCGGCCACGGCGGCCGTCGATCATGACAAGCAGAGCAGCAGGAGGAGGCTTCCCCCCGTACGAGCCCGGGAGCACCCCGTCAGGTTCCACAGGCGTCACGCCCCCGCCGGGCGGCCGAGCAGCAGCACCTCCGAGCCGACCGGCCGGAATCCGGCGGCCTGGAACGCCCGGATGCTGCGCGCGTTGCCCGCGGCCTGCTGCGACCAGAGCGATTCGCCCGGGGGCACCAGGTGCCGCGCGGCGGTGGCGAGGGCCCGGCCGAGTCCCCGGTGCCGGGCGTCCTCGTCCAGTTCGACGGCCACCTCCCAACGACCGGCCACCCCGCGCCCGAGCACCAGCACTCCCCCGTCGACCTCCCACATCCGCACCCCGTCCCGCCGCCGGCGGGCACTCACCACCCGCGGGTGCACGGGATCGGTGACCTCCCGCAGCTCCAGTCCGGGTTCACCGGGCTGCGAGGACGCCACGGTCAGGAGGTCGATCGTGTCGGTGGTCCGCCCGGTGCGTTCCAGGAAGGCCGTCAGGAAGCGCGGATGCATCGTCGCGGCCAACGCATCGCAGTCCAGGGCGGAGAGCGTCGCATGGACCCACTCGGGATCCTCATCGGTGAACACGACCGAGTGCGCGGTAAAGGCGATCACTCCCGTGTCGCGGCCACTGGGCGCGGCGACCACGGTCGTTCGCCCATCAGTCTCCGGAAACCGCCCGCCCGCCGCCCCGTCCAGGATCTCCGCCAGCGTCTGCCCCATGAACTGCCCCCGTGTTCCTCGTGGTTCGTACCGCCGTCGCACCGGCCACGGCTTCCCACCGCGCGGTGCGCGAGGCAACCCCTATCCGCCCGTACGCAGTCGGCGCGCGACCGTCGCCCCGATGATCCCCGCCCACAGCTCCGACAGCCAGACCCGCGCCGACGGGGACCCGGGCAGCCCGGCGGCCAGGCCGTCGTGCAGGCGGACCGTCTCCGGTTCCAGCACGCGGTTGCGCGACAGCGTGGCCGGCTCCTCCCCGTCGTCCCCGGCCTCCGAGACGCTCTTCAGGAACATCGCGTTGGCCGCGACCAGCCACGGGCTCCCGGTCTCGCACGTACCCCGGGAGGAGTCCTCGTTCCCGGTCGCCAGGGCCCAGGGATCGGGCGCGAGACAGCGCACGGCCCCGACTCCGGTGAACGACGCAGCGGCCGAGCACATCGAGCAGGGCTCCTGGGTGCTCCAGAGCGTCGTGGCGCCCAGATCCCATGCGGTGCGGGCGAGGCCCAGCGCGTTCATCTCGGCGTGGGCCAGCGGCGTACCGCGCAACGGTCCGTCGCCGGGCCCGGTGTCGTAGGCCTGGTTCCGCCCCTCCGCCAGCACCACCCCGGCCGGGTCGACCAGCACGGCGCCCACCGCGAGACCACCGGCCCTCAGCGCCGCGTAGGCAAGCTCCAGGCTGCGCCGCACGGCTTCGGGTGCCGCGGCCCAGGCTCCGTCGAAGTCCTCGTCGTCTCTCTCGTTGCGCACCCGGCTCAGGGTAGGCCTCATGACAACGGGGAGGCACGACGAAGGCCCCCGACCATGATCCGGTCGGGGGCCTTCGTCGTGTTTCGTGCTGGTGGGCGCGGACGGTTTCGAACCGCCGACATCTGCTTTGTAAGTTCGGCCGGCCGCCGCTGCGGCCCCCACTTCCGGCCACCGCCACGGCTGGACAGGAACGCCCACGTACGCCCCTGTCCAGCGTCGTTGATGTCAGCGGTAGATGTCAGAGACCTTCTGGTCCGTAGCTCTCTGAGGTCGGTCAAGCTCGGGCAGAGAGGTCATCATCTAAGCGGTTCAGGATGTTGCTGTCCGCGGATGGTTGCTGTACTTCGCTGCTGTACCGCTCGCAATGAGCAGTGCCAGCAGTGCTCCTGCGTTCGCGTACGCACCCACGATCTCGGCCCAGGGCGGTGAGGCAAGCACGATCACGACGATCACCGTGACCGCGGTGAGTTGGCGGCGCGGGTTTGACACACATCTCTGGACAAGGGACAAACTCATGTAGAGCCTCCGGGTTCAGTCGCCCACCTGCCGCTCGGCCTGCCAGCATCTGCGGCCAGGTGGGCTTCGTTCTGTCCCGGTGAATGCTAGCCGGCCACAGGCTGTCGACTCAGTTCGTGCGATCACTCCCGGTCGCGCGGGGCGCACCCCGACCCCGATCTGAATACCGAGCGTGACAGTAGATGCAACGAATACGTGCGCCTTCGCAAGTCATACTTGCGTTACTCATATGCACTCGGCCGCTGGCAAGGACTACGCCAAGTGTTCGTGTCGCACGGTGTTGGCGCGTTTTCGTTCACGCGGTACGCGTCTGAGCAGGACGGCTATTCAAGCAAGATCTCTTCTGGGCGGCGATTCGTGACCACGATCTCCCTCTGGGTGAGAATGTGGCCAAGGCACGCTTTCAGGTCCCCTCCGTGATCGTCACGGGCCATGCTCCTGAGTTCCCTGGCCAGTTCCAAGCCGTTGATCAAGACGATCGGGTACTGGTCTTCGACCATCTCTGTCTGTGCTGGCACGGAGTAGGCACCGGTCGTGACATACACGCCGATCCAGCCGCGGCGAAGTCGGGCCACGACTCGGGCGATCTGCTCCGCCGTGACGAGGTTGTCGAGCTTGACGCATTTGGCCTGCCCGAGCACGACAAGGCTGGTGCCGGCCAGTCCGCTGCCGATGTCGAGTCGGCCTACGAAGTCGGCACCACCATCGCCCGATCGACGCGTCAGCCACCCTTCGACGTAGCTGTTCCCGGCACCACGCAGCACGCGCGCTGCTACTGCTGAAGCCACTGCCTCGAAGTCGTGCTTACGCCCGTCGAAGTGCTTGTAGATCAGCTCCAAATCCTTGGCCTGAACGGTCCCAGGCTTGGCCCGCTGCTCCGGCACCTTGGTCACCTTGGCCCGGGCGACCCGCCGGCGAAGCCTGGGCAGGGCCGAGTGCCCGTGCTTGACCCACTCTCGCCAAGCCTTCGGGGCGAGTTCGAGCGTCTGCGCGTCCGCCACAGTCTTGTCCCTGCGAGAGTCGATCCAAGCCCAGGACACCGTGTCGTCTTCAGCAGTGAGGTCGATGAGGGCGATGTCGTAAACGTAGTTCGTGAACGTCGCATGGTCGCTACCACCCCACTGGACCAGGCGCTCCGCCCTCTCGATCACTCCCAGCCCGCAGAACTCAACGTGCCCCTTGACCTTTCCACTGCGCGATACCGCGCGAAACAACAACAGCGGGACGGCGGCCGCCCGCTCCTCGGGGGTGTGCCCCTGGTGTCCGGTGAAGGCATCGAGCAGAGCCGCGTTGCCCGTAGTCCTGCCTGGCGCTGCGGTGGTCGTGGCCTTGTGGTCCCCGAAGTAGCGCACGTGTCCGTTGTCCATGTCGAACACGTCGTGCCAGGGCGTCTGTTCCGAGCCGGCCTTCCAGGGACTCGACCGGATAAGAATCACTGGCCGTCGCTCGCCCGCCGATGTCCGGACCTTGGCCATGCCGTTGATCCCAGCCTCTAGCAGAGCCCTGGCGCGGTTCGGCGAGTGAGTCACGTGGTGAAAGTTGGGGTGCCCCTCGATGGTCGCCGGCTTTGGGTCCTTTCCCGTGGCATAGCGAAAGACCTGTCCAACACGCAACTGACCACCCACATGAGCCCCCACTACAGAACTGGCCTGACGATCACCATGACCGTAGTGGCCAGCACTGACAGGCGGCCCATCCGGCCGGTCTCGACCAACCCAGCCCGGTACCGAGCAGAAGGCCAGACCCCTCGTCAAGGTGGAGACCGTTCACTACTCTGTACTCATGGTGGCTGAGTCCTCACACAGGGAAGGGGAGGCTGGTGTCCTCCTCGCTAAGCAGTGCCTTGAGAGCACGACACACATCGAACTGCCGTTCGATGTGTACGAGTGCCCGGAACAGACCACTGTGATCCGACTTGATAGCAAGATAAAACGCTTCGATCTCGCAGGTCACATCATTGCCACCAAGCGACCACTATTCGTTGAGGTCAAGGCGTATAACGTGGTCGGTAAGCAGCCAGAAGAGTACACCGAATACCTGGCTAATGCCTATAGCGCTACCGCCCGCGATATCCGTGACGGGATCGACCGCAAGCGCGAATTCATGTGGGTCACATGGCACCCTTTCAGTCAAACCAAATGGGTAAATCTCACCACCAAGAGCGAGATTAAAAGCGCACTCAAGGTTCACGAGGAAAGCCTCGACGGGGCTGAAGTTGATGACGATATCGTGGATCTTCTAACGAGCAGACTTTGGTTGATGATGGTGAGTAAGCGGCAAGAGCAATTGCTGTTGACTCGCGAGGAGCTCTATACGGTGCAGGGCGCGCTGAAGCGCAAGGGAGCCTGACGGTGATCAACGAAACCATGCGTTCAGCCATCCAGGAAGCGCTGGGTGCACATAACGGTGACGATTTGATCCGCGGAGTCAAAAGTGTCCTTATGTATGAGATCGCGGCACTCGATCCGTCAGTAAAGATCGAGAACACCGGATACTTCAATCACACGTTTGTTCCGGACTTGGTGATGACGTGGGGGGAAGGTGCGCGAAAGCAAGAACGTGACGTATTCCTCCGTTTTAGTCTCCGAGCGGCATCGGTGGGGCGCGACGTACAAGCGCTAGCGCAAGGGTCTCCTGTCTTGCTGGCCCTTAAGGGTGGCGAGGACAGTGACGACATTTCACACGTTCGGCGAGAGCTTGCTGACGCTGGAGAAGTTCTCGTAACTGATGTGCCAGCCCTCGACGAGATCAGGTCGTCTGAGGCCCTATCAAGTCCTCTTGAGTCTGCCGGCGTGGCGGAGCTAACTCCCAGGGACCGATCCCCCTTGCTGAACCTCGTGCGCAACAGCGTCATGCGTGGTGGACGCGGACTACTGACCACTGAGACGGCGCATGAGCTGAGAGGGCAAGCGCGAGGACGCACGAGAGAGACAGAAATTAGCGAGCTGCAAGAATTCGGGACTACGGTTCGTAGCCTCTTTCGAGGGGACATGGCCACTCGACTCGAAAGGGCCGCACAGCTCATGCAAATGGGACTGACAGGGGATGTCAGCCTCATCGAGCAAAGCCACATGGTGGACGCTTCGGAAAATGACTTGATCCGCGGCCGCCTCTCGGAAAGCGAATTGCGGGTAATGCTGCCTTACCTTCTGAGGCGGAATGACATTACCGGTGATCCTCGCTATTGGAGGCACCTAGGCTCAATGGTTACCCTTGAAATGCTGGAAAGCATCTCTGGCGACCTTCAGGGAATCGACCTAACTCGACTGGTTGAGCCTAATAAGGACTCCTGGCTCGCTCTGCGCGCAGCACTTTCCTACAATGTCGAGCCTTCCGGCAGCGAGGAGGAGAATCCCGTCAGGCGCTGGGAGATCCGCGCGCGGATGCTCAATCTGATCATGGGGCAGTACCGTGTGATGGTTACGGCAGATCGGCGGAGAATTCGAACTCGCGAGGATAACCCGCCCGCCCGGTGGGCGGACATCGAAGAATGTCTCCAACCCTTTCATCTGACAGGTGTCACGCTAGATGGCCTGGTTAGGCGAGTTCAGGTCACCGGTGAGAATCAAGCCGACGTATACCGCGACGTGCAGTCCATCACTGCGAGCATTCGAGATGACTTCCATGTGCCCAGGGTGGAGATCGCGGCGTCGGAGCATGAGGGAGCTCCGAGAGTCTCGGCCGATTTCAGCACCTGGGCTGCAACGTCTGATAACGGTGTTTCTGTTGAGAAACTGACGCAGATCGCGACCAAGGTGCTTGGGTACCGGTTTGAGATGTCCTCGGACTGACGTCGTGGTCGTAGCCGTCTACCTACCTCAACACCCCACTACCCCGGCTCCCATCCCGTCCGCCTTCGACCCACACACCGTGGAGCGGTCGTGGTTCAGGGCGTCAAGGTGGAGCGCGCCACTGTACGAACGACCTTGACGCCCTGGGCCGCGACTGCTCGGCTCTGCCTGGGTCGAANCGTGGAGCGGTCGTGGTTCAGGGCGTCAAGGTGGAGCGCGCCACTGTACGAACGACCTTGACGCCCTGGGCCGCGACTGCTCGGCTCTGCCTGGGTCGAAGGTGGTCGGGATGGGAGCCCCACGACGCTCGCCACGCTCCGGCCGGCACTCGCGAACGGTGCCCCGTCCATCCCGGAGTCTGAGCGCCCCCGCCGGAGGCATCCTCGTGAAGCCGCGGGCTTGGTTCTCGTCTCATGCCCTCCGGGCCTATCCACTGCGGGCGCGCGTCGGCGGCGGCAGCGCCGAGCGGGCCGAAGGCAGGAGCGCGGGCGCAGCCAGAGCCGGGAAGCGCGCCCGGCGGAGCGGAGCGCAGCCGGGTGCCTTGANGAAGGCAGGAGCGCGGGCGCAGCCAGAGCCGGGAAGCGCGCCCGGCGGAGCGGAGCGCAGCCGGGTGCCTTGATGAGGTAGAGAAACCTGTAACAGCTCTCGTCGTCAGGCGGGTGCCACGAAGCAGACGGCGTCGACCTGCTTGCCTCCGAAGGTGTGGACGGCCTCACCGATGCGTTGCCAGCCGAGACGTTCATAGAGGCGGATCGCGGCTGCGTCCTTCGTCAAGACCTCCAGCACCAAGCGCAGGTGCTTGTCTCGGGCGTAGGCCGTAGCGGCTTCCATGAGGAGTTTGCCGACGGACGCCTTGCGTGCCTCACGCGCCACGAAGAGTCGGGCCAGGACCCCGATGTGGGAGTCGTCGTCGCCGCTCTTTTCCCTCCAGAGCCGGGCTACCTCTTCTCCCGGCTGGGGGCTGTTGATGGCGACATGCCCCACGACATGTCCACCGAGTTCCGCGACCCATGCCGCCCGAAGTCCTTCCGGAGACAGCCAAGCTTCTGGGTCCTTCACCCCTTCGACTGGGTATCCGTCTGATTCGTGTACGGCGGTGAGAACCGTTGCCGCCTCCGCAAGGTCACGTGACTCACGCGGGCGAACTGTGGCTGCTGACATGCGTTTCCCCCTCCAGTGCGGTCTACTCAACCGGCAGTTCGTAGAGCAGTCCTGTTTGGTCGGCTCGGTGTACGTACCTGGACACCTCGAACGGCTGCAAGTCCTGATCAAGGCTGGTGTGGAGCACCTCCAGAACCGGCACGCCTGGCAGCAATTGGAGGAACCGGGCTTCCTCCGGCGTCGGCATCCGCGCGCTGATCTCGTCACGGACCCGCGTCATGACGTGACCTAGGTCCTCAAGCCGCCCATAGATTCCGTCCTTGCCGGTTTTCGGCTGCATGAGCAAGGTGCCCTGCGCCTCGTCCCAGCGGAGGTACGTCGAGACGATCTGAACGGGTTCGTCGTCGGCGAAGTAGTGGTTTTCCCGGTGCACGACACTCTGTTCGGCCGAAGCCACACCGAGGCGCTCCGCCACGTCAAGCGGCGGCGTCTCGCGCTCGATGTACAGCACGTCGATCCTGGGCGTCTTCCCTTGGCGCTGTGCCTCCAGCCGGAACGGGGTTAGCCCGGTCTCCCGGTTCTTGATCGAGTACCGATCACTCCCGAATCTGAACAGCTTCTGCGGCTCGCGGACGAACACCCCCCGCCCGTGCTTGGCAGTCACGAGACCTTGCTCCGCAAGCAGTCGCACAGCCTCGCGTGCCGTGTTGCGAGCGGCTCCGTACTCCTCGGCCAAGGCGCGCTCCGAAGGCAACTTCTCACCGGCCGGGATCTCTCCGTCGCGGATCCGCCGGCGTAGTTCTTCCGCGATGCGTCTGCTTGCTGGCTGCTGAGTAGGGGGCTCGGACGGGGTCATGCCGACAGCGTAGCAACTGGCTCAAGCCAGAAGCTTGACGGCACTTCCCATGGCGTGCTCAACTGGCTTAAGCCAGTAAGTGGCTCAAGCCAGTTGGGGTTGGCGCTTCTCGTGCTGCCCCACGCGATGAGGGAGACGCTCATGCCGTCCTTCAAGATCGACGTTTCGACCGCTGTCGTGTTCGTGGCGACGCCTCCGACGCCGAAGCTCGTGAGCAAGCAGACCGGTGAGATCGCGATCGACCGTGAGACGGGTGCCCCGCTCGCGACGGTGGGTCTGCTGGTCGCGGACGAGGGTGAGGGCAACCTGTACCAGGTGACCGTGCCGAACACGGGCGTCCCGGAGAACCTGGCCCCCGGCACCCCGGTCGCGGTCGTCGGCCTCAAGGCCCGGGACTGGGAGAACACGTTCAACGGTCAGACGCGGCACGGGATCAGCTTCCGCGCGGTCGCTGTGACCCCGCTGGGGGCCTGATCATGTCGGACCTGTCCACGGTGATCGAGGTTGCGGGGGCCTTATCGG
>NTHE01000031.1 GCA_002551355.1 Streptomyces sp. man185
CGCTCAGCGCTTCGGGGGCCGCGGCCGCCGAGCCACGCCCCGCCGGGACGGCCGCCGTGCCCTCCACCGCCGACCGGATCACCGAGCAGCCGGACCGCACGGGCGGTCACGCGCGCGCCACGGTCTTCAAGAACGTGCGGCCGTACGGGGCGAAGCACCCCGTCGACCTCACCGTCGTCGACGGGGTCATCAGCGGCGGCCCCGCCCCGCGCGGTGCGAAGGTCGTCGACGGCAAGGGGCGGATCGCGCTGCCGACCCTGGTCGACGCGCACATCCACCCCGACAAGACGGCCTGGGGCGAGCCCTGGGTGACGCGGAACCCGGCGAGCTCCATCGCGGAGTACACCGAGGAGGACGTGAAGCTGTACCACGCGCTGCGTACGCCGCTGAAGAAGCGGGCGGAACGCCTGATGGGCCATGCCGTCGCCCAGGGCACCCGGGCGATGCGGGCCCATGTCGACGTCGCGCCCGCCTACGACCTGGTGGGCGTCGAGGGCGTGGGGTCCGCCCGCAGGGCCCTGCGGCACGCGCTCGACGTGGAGATCGTCGCGTTCCCGCAGCACGGGGTGATCCGTACCCCGGGAACCAAGGAGCTGCTGGAGGAGGCCGCGCGCACCGGGGCGATCGACCGGGTCGGGGGCATCGACCCGATCGGGTTCGACGAGGCGCTGGAGGAGCACCTCGACGTGGTCTTCGGCATCGCGGACCGGCACGGGGTGGGCGTCGACATCCATCTGCACGAGCGGGCCGCGACGGGGATGGAGTCGCTGCGCGCGATCATCGCCCGCACCGAGGCACTGTCGCTGCAGGGCAAGGTGACGGTCAGTCATGTGTTCTGCGTGCCGGGGCTTCCCGAGCGTGAACTCGACCGGCTGGCGGCCGATCTGGCGGAGGCCGGGATCTCGCTGACGACGGTCGCGCCCTCCTCGGACCTGGTGCTGCCCATCGACCGGCTGCGGGAGCACGGGGTCGAGGTGGGCCTCGGCTCCGACGGCGTACGGGACTCGTGGAGCCCCTTCGGCAACGCGGACATGCTGCACCGCTCGCACCTGCTGGCCTGGGTGCAGGACGCCCGCCTGGACGAGGAGCTGGAGGCGGCCTTCCGCTCGGGGGCCGACGGCGGGGCCCGGCTCCTGGGGCTGCCCGAGGCGGACCTGAAGCCGGGTTCGCCGGGCGACTTCCTGCTGGTGCGCGGCGAGTGCCTGCCGCAGGTGGTGGTGGACCTGCCGCGGCGCGACATGGTGGTGCGCGGCGGCCGGATCGTGGCCCGGGACGGGGAGCTGGTCGGCCACTGACCTGCGTATCGGCCGCCCGCTGAGCTGTCTGCCTGTCGGCCGCCGGATCACCCTGTTGTTCGCCCTGACCAGCGCGGTGGGGCTGGTCGCCCTGCCGCGCGCGGAGAAGGCCGCGGGTGCCTACTGCACCGCCGGGGTGACCGCCGAACTCACCTGTCGTGGCTGGCCGTCCGGCGACCGGAAGCCGCATCGGGTCGACGCCGACGGGGTGGCGCCGGTGCTGATCGTGGGCACCACCGGCGACCCGTCCACCCTGTGCGAGGAGGCGGTGAGCCCCGCGGAGCAGTTCCCGCGCGGGATGCTGCTCACGTACGAGGGGGTGGGGCACACCGCGTACGGACGCGGCGATGCCTGTGTCACGGGGCAGGTCGACGCCTGTCTCGTCGACCTCGAACCCGTCCGCCCCGACGCCACCTGCTGACCGGCACGGGCTGATTGACCGTCAGCTCTGCTGCGCCTCCTCGGCGTTGCGCCAGACCGTCAGGTCGATGGTGATGTAGTGGCTGGGGTCGTCCGGGCCCGACTTGCCGCGGTAGGTCACCACGGCGATGTGTCCGGCCTTGCTGAGCACACAGATCTGCGACCCGGAGGTGAGCTGTTCGAGCTCGATCTTCTCGGTGAAGCGGGTCTCCTGGCGGCAGGTCTCCAGCGAGCCCTTCTGCGAGTTGTTCAGCACCACCAGCTTCCCGTTGGCGCTGCCCACCCGCTCGTCGCCGAAGAGCTCATCACGGTAGAAGTAGAAGTCCCCCTTGCCGTAACTGACGCCGCTGTCGTCGTCCTCCACCGGCCGGGGCGGGTGATCGGCGAGTTTCAGGGCGTAGTCGGCCGTCACATCGATGCCCTTGTACGAGACCGGCCTGGGGTCGACCGGCTTCTCCCGGGCGTTGTCCCCGGAACCGCTGCCGCTCGAACCGCCGACGGAGGACGACGTGGCCCGGTCGCCCTTGCCGGACGTGTCGGGGTCGTCCGGCAGCAGGCTGCCGATGACCCCGAGGACGATCAGCGCGCCGAAGATCGAAGCGGCGACGATCAGCCCGGGCCGCTTCCGACGCGGCGCGGCGGGCTGGAAACCGGACGAGCCCCAGCCCGGCTGCTGGAAGCCGGACTGTTGGAATCCGGACTGCTGGAAGCCGGGTTGGGCGAACCCTGACCGCTGCTGGGGCGGCGGGGTGGGGTAGCCCTGAGGGTGGGCGTTCTGCGGCCAAGGGCCGGGCGGCACGGTTCCCGGTGCCCCCGGTGGGGCCCCAGGGGCTCCGGGTGCGGCCGGTCCGGTCTGCGTGGGTGCGGCGGCCACCGCGTAACCGGTCGGGGTGTAGTGGCGCCCTCCCGGCGGCGGGGTCGGCGAGGAGAGCTCGGTGGGGGTCGGCGCGACGCTCGGCTGCGGGGGCGGCGTCGGCGCGGGGGCGGGCATCCGCAGCCGCTCGGTGATCGACCCGGCGACCGCCTGCGGTAGCCAGTCCTCGCCCTGACGCAGGGCTTCGGGCGAGATCTCGTGGCACATCCGGATGATGTCGGCCAGGGCCGGGCGGTCGGCCGGGTCGCGGCTGAGGCAGCGGGCGACCAGGGGGCGGAGTGCGTCGGGCAGCCGGCTGAGGTCGGGGTCCTCGTGGACGATCCGGTAGAGCACCGCGTGCGAGGGCCCGTCACCGAACGCGGGCGCGCCGATCGCGGCGTAGGCGGCGATCTGGCCGAGGGCGAAGACATCGGTGGCCGGGGTGACGGTGCCGGCCGCCGCCTGCTCCGGCGCCATGAACGCCGGAGTGCCGACACTGACACCCGTACCGGTCAGGGCGGTCGTGTCGGCGGCCCGGGCGATGCCGAAGTCGATGACGCGCGGGCCGTCGTCGGCGAGCAGGACGTTCGCGGGCTTCAGGTCGCGGTGCACGATGCCCGCACCATGGATGACCCCGAGCGCCTCGGCCACCCCGACCGTCAGCAACAGCACACTGCGCAACGGCAGTCCGCCGTGCCGGGCCACCGCGTGCGCGAGCGAGGGACCCGGCACATAGGCCGTCGCCAGCCAGGGCTGCGCGCCCTCGGTGTCCGAGTCGATCACCGGCGCCGTGTACAGGCCCTGCACCCGCTGGGCCGCCCGCACCTCCTGCTGGAAGCGCCGCCGGAACTCCGGATCCTCGCTGAACTCCGCCCGGATCACCTTGATCGCGAGAGGCCGGCCGCCGGGCGTGTAGGAGAGGTACACCTTGCCCATCCCGCCCGCACCCAGCACGGCGGCCAGCCGGTAACCCCCCACCACAGCCGGGTCGTCAGCCTTGAGTGGCTGGAACGGATCGCTCGAAGGTGCACTGCTCATTAGGAAGCATCCCCCTGGTCACGGCAGTCCGGAGCCCGCACGCGCCCCGAAGATCAGACGAGAGCGTACCGAATGACGGGGCGGGTCAGGGGCTGGCCACATCGAAGGTGTACCGCAGGGGCGCGCGGTCCGTACGGGGGTCGCGGCGGTAGACGTACAGGGCCGACACCCGAACGCCTGCGCCGAGGCCTTCGGGGTCACCGGGGTCTCCGGGGCCGTCCGGCGGGCAGGGGCGGGTCACCTGCAGTATGTGCGGCCGGTCGGCGACCCTCGTGCGCAGCCCGTCGGCCGGGCCTCCGTCGAGCACCGCGGATTCCCAGCGTGACGCCTCGTTGCTGTCCATCCTGTCCATGACGACAGTTTAACTATTGCGCAATTCTTGAATGCTCGTGAGGCCCCCCACGTAGGGCCGGGCGTTTCCGGTGCTTCCTGAGGACGCGCCTTGCCGCACCCCGGCACCGGGTCCATCCTGGTGCCATGGGTGACCAGGCCGGCCCCGAGCCGACGGTGTCCGTCCGGCAGGACCTCCGGTTGCTGGAGGCCGCGGGGGCACACCCGGACGGCGCCTCCGTCCAGCAGCTGGCCCGGGCGGCCGGGCTGCCGGAGCTCACCGCCCGGCGGCATCTGCACGAGCTCGCCCGGGACGGCTATCTGGACGAGCTGGACGACGGGGCGTTCAGCCTGCGCGAGCGGGACCCCGGGCTGCTGCCCGCCGTCGACGGCCCGGCACTGCAGGAAAGCATCCGCCCCCTGCTGTCCGCACTGCGCGACACCCTGTCCGCCGCCGCGTACCTGACGCTGTACGACGAGGGCGAGATCCGGGTCCTGGAGATCGTCGACGGTCCCCGGGCCCCGCGGGTGGACCTCTGGGTGAGCTTCCAGGACGCCGGGCACGCCACGGCGCTCGGCAAGAGCGTGCTGCGCGAGCTGGACGAGGAGGCGCGCGCCAACTACCTCTCCCGGCACTCCCTGACCGACCTCACCCCCCGCACCATCACGCGCCGGGAAGAGCTGCTGCGGCAGCTCGACGCGCCCCCCGCGGGGCCGCTCTCGCTGGACCGGGGAGAGTACTCACGGGGTACGACCTGCGCGGCGGTGCCGGTGTACAGCGGTGACCAGGTCGGTTCGATCGGCATCTCGTTCCGGTCGGACCGGATGTACCGGACCACCGAGGTCAAGGCGCGGTTGCTGGAGTCGGCGCTGCGCGTCACACGGCGGCTGACGCTCCCGGAGTGCTGACCCGCCCCCGGCGGCCTCTCAGCCGGTGACGATGCCGGCGACCAGGTTGATCGTGGTGGCCAGGATGCTCGCGCCGAAGACGTACGACAGCAGGCAGTGCCGGAGGGCGACCGCGCGGATCCTGGAGGTGGAGACGTTGGTGTCGGAGACCTGGTAGGTCATGCCCAGGTTGTAACTGAAGTAGAGGAAGTCGATGTAGCGCGGGGGTTCCTTCGTGTTGAAGTCGATCCCGCCGCCGGGCGGCTGGTGGTAGATGTACGCGTAACGGGCCGCGTACATCAGGTGGAGCGCCGCCCAGGACATGAACACGCCGCAGAGCGCCAGGGCGGCCGCCGCGTGGCTCAGGTCCGTGTCGCCGATCAGGAGCAGCACCACGATCCCGACGAGTCCGGACAGGGCCGCCGTGACGACGACGAGTTCCTCGGCGAGCGGCCGGAACTCCTCGCGCCGGGCGTTGTCGTGGGTGGCGGCGGCGTCCATCGGCCACAGGACGAGCCATCCCGTGACGACGAAGACGGTCTCGGCGACGGCGATGCCGACGAGGATGCCCAGCGGCGCGTTGGTGAGGAGGAAGCCGACCAGCACGCCGACGGCGGCTCCGACCAGCGCGGAGCCCGCGAGCCGGGGAACGGCGGGGAGCACGAACCGGCGGTACATGTTCATGAGGGGCCTCACGTGGCTGCCCGAGGGGCCTGAGCCCGGTTCCGCGGGGTGTCCCCCGCAGCCGGGGCCGGACCATGTCAGCGTATGCGCGGGTGTTCCGGATCGCAGTCCGGAACGGGCCCCCGAACCGACTGGCAGCCCGGAATCACCGGACATAGCCTGCCGGAAGGACCCGTTACACGCCCTATGTCCATCGAGCCCGCCGTATCCGCAGGTGAAAGGGTGGAAGTGCCGTGAGCACCCACGAAGCGCAGGAGCCCCGGGAGCCCCGGGTCGGTCCCGTCCCCGAGGGCGATCCGCGGTTCCGGCCCTACCACCATCCCGCCGCGGGCTGGGGAGCGGCGAAGAGCGTGACCCGCTTCCTGGTGGAGGAACGCACGCTGGTGGACGGTCCGCGGGCCATCATGCGGATGAACCACGAGAACGGCGGGTTCGACTGCCCCGGGTGCGCGTGGCCGGACGACACCAAGGGCCTGCACCTGGACATCTGCGAGAACGGCATCAAGCACGTCACCTGGGAGATGACGCCCAAGCGCGTGGGGCGCGAGTTCTTCGCCGCGCACTCGGTGACCGAACTGTACGGGTGGAGCGACTACGACCTGGAGAACCAGGGCCGACTCACCGAACCGATGGCGTACGACCCGGACTCCGACCGCTACGTCCCGATCAGCTGGAAGGACGCGTTCGAGGTCGTCGGGGCCGCGCTGCGCGGGCTCGACAGCCCGCACCGGGCGGCGTACTACACCTCCGGGCGGCTCGGCAACGAGGCCACCTTCCTCTACCAGCTGATGGCCCGCGAACTGGGCACGAACAATCTCCCGGACTGCTCCAACATGTGCCACGAGGCCAGCGGGCGGGCTCTCCAGGCCGCCCTGGGCACCGGGAAGGGGACGGTCGACCTCAAGGACTGGGAGTCCGCGGACGCCCTGTTCATCCTGGGCGTCAACGCCGCGTCGAACGCTCCCCGGATGCTCACCGCCCTCGCCGAGGCCGACCGTCGCGGCGCGCAGATCGTGCACGTCAACCCGCTGGTCGAGGCGGCGGCCACCCGCACCATCGTTCCGCACGACTTCGCGGACATGGCCCTGTTCAAGACCACCGCCACCAGCACGCTGAACCTCCAGCCGCGCATCGGCGGCGACATGGCCCTGCTGCGCGGCATGGCCAAGGCGGTCCTGGAGCAGTCGGTGAGCGACACCAAGGCCCTGGACCGTCTCTTCATCGACCGCCACACCACCGGCTTCGAGGAGTACCGGACGCTGTGCGAGGCCACGCCCTGGGAGGAGTTGGAACACCAGTCGGGGCTGAGCCGCGCCGACATCCTCAGGGCGGCGCGGGTGTACGAGGAGGCCGACCGCTCCATCGTGTGCTGGTGCCTGGGCCTCACCCAGCACGAGCACGGCGTCGACACCGTCCGCGAGATCATCAACCTCCTTCTGCTGCGCGGCAATCTCGGCCGCGAGGGCGCGGGCCCCTCACCCGTGCGCGGGCACAGCAACGTCCAGGGCAACCGCACCTGCGGCATCGACCACCGCCCCACCGACGCGTTCCTGGACCGGCTCGCCGAGGCCTGCGGGATCGACCCGCCGCGCGAACACGGCCTGGACACCGTCCGTACGATCCAGGCGATGCGGGACGGCGAGGTCAAGGTGTTCGTCGCGATGGGCGGCAACTTCGCCCTCGCCGCGCCCGACACCCCGGCCACGTACGCGGCGCTGCGCTCGTGTGATCTCACGGTCCAGGTGAGCACCAAGCTGAACCGCAGTCATGTCGTCCACGGCCGCGCGGCCCTCATCCTGCCGTGCCTCGGACGGACCGAGAAGGACCACCAGCGGGGTGGCGTCCAGAGCACCTCGGTCGAGGACTCGATGAGCATGGTCCACATGTCCGTCGGGATGAAGCGCCCCGCCTCCCCGCACCTGCTGTCCGAGCCGGCCATCGTCGCCGGGATGGCGCGCGCCGCCCTGCCGGACAGCGAGACGCCCTGGGACTGGTACATCGAGGATTACGACCGGATCCGGGACACGATGGCCGAGGCCCTGGACGGCTTCGAGGACTTCAACCGCCGGGTCCGGCTGCCGCTCGGCTTCCGTATCAAGCAGCCCGCCCGCGAACTGGTCTTCCTGACCCCGTCCGGGCGCGCGGAGTTCTCCTCCGCCCCCCTGCCCGACGTCGTGCCCGAGCCCGGCACCCTGGCGCTCGGCACGATGCGGTCGCACGATCAGTGGAACACCACCATCTACTCCGACAACGACCGCTACCGCGGCATCAGGAACCTGCGCACGCTGGTCTTCATGAACCGGGCGGACATGCGCGAGCGCGGGATCGCCGACATGGGGCCCGTCGACATCACGAGCACCGCGAAGGACGGCAGCCGGCGGTTCCTGAACGGTTACACGGCGATCCCGTACGACATTCCGCGCGGCTGTGCGGCCGGGTACATGCCGGAGATGAACGTGCTGTGCGCGCTGGGCGACTACAGCACGCAGAGCGACCAGCCGATCATGAAGCACGTCAAGATCACGGTGGTCCCGGCCGCCTGAGCGGCCTGGACCTGCCCGCGCGTCGTTTCCTAGTCGGACTTCCTGTCCCGGTCCGGGGGAAGGCCCACCTCCTCGCGGTCCTCCTCCAGGCGCTCGTCGAGTCGCTTCTCGTCCGGGCGGCGGGGCATGCCGCGGCTGTGGCCGGTGTCGGGGTCGCCCTCGACCTCTTCGTTGGACTTGTGGTGGTGATGGGACATCAGTCACTCACTCCTTGCCGTCGGGGGTGGCGGCCGCCGCGGGGGGCCGGCCGGCGTCGTCGCCCTTGCGGATGGTGCAGTGCAGGGAATCGTCGATCACATCGGCGACGATCGTGTCCCCGGGATCGGCTTCTCCGCCGAGCAGCAGGGAGGCGACCCGGTTGTCGAGTTCGGTCTGGATCGTGCGGCGCAGCGGACGCGCGCCGAACTCCGGCTGGTAGCCGTGGGCGACCAGGAGCTTCTTCGCCGCCTCGGTGACCTCCAGGGTCATGCCCTGGGCGTGGACCCGGCGCTTGCTGCGGTCCAGCAGGTGTCCGACGATCTCGGAGAGGTCGTCCTCGGTGAGGCTGTGGAAGATGATGATGTCGTCGATGCGGTTGAGGAACTCGGGCAGGAACCGCCCCCGCAGGTCCTCCATCAGCTCGTCCTTGAGCTCGGCGGCGTCGCCCTGGTGGGCGAGGATGCGGTGGGCGCCGATGTTGGACGTCATGATGACGACGCAGTGACGGAAGTCGACGGTGCGGCCCTGTCCGTCCGTGAGGCGGCCGTCGTCGAGGATCTGGAGCAGCGTGTTGAAGACGTCGGGGTGCGCCTTCTCGACCTCGTCGAACAGGACGACGCTGTAGGGATTGCGCCGCACCTTCTCGGTGAGCTGGCCGGCCTCGTCGTAGCCGACGTATCCGGGAGGTGCTCCGACGAGCCGGGCGACCGTGTGCTTCTCCTGGAACTCGCTCATGTCGAAGCGGATCATGCGGTCGTCCTCGCCGAACAGCAGCTCGGCCAGCGTCTTGGCCAGCTCCGTCTTGCCGACGCCGGTGGGGCCGAGGAAGAGGAACGAGCCGACGGGCCGGTTCGGGTCGCCCATGCCCGCGCGGCTGCGGCGTACGGCTTCGGAGACCGCGGTGACCGCCTCGTCCTGGCCGACGATCCTGGCGTGCATCTCCTCCTCCAGCTTGAGGAGCTTCTCCTTCTCGCCGGCCGTGAGCCGGGAGACCGGGATGCCGGTGCGGCGGGAGACGATGTCGGCGATGTCGGAGGCCGTGACCGAGACGACGCCCTCGCGCCGCTCCTCGATCCCGGCGAGTTCGCCCTCCACCTCGGCGATATGCCGCTTCAGCCCGGACGCCTTCTCGAACTCCTCACCGGCGACTGCCTCGTCCTTCTCGCGCCGCAGCTTCGCGAGGCGGTCCTCGCGGCTGACGACCTCGGTGGAGCGGTTGGCGCTGCGCAGCCGTACGCGGGCCCCGGCCTGGTCCATCAGGTCGATGGCCTTGTCGGGCAGGAAGCGGTCGCTGATGTAGCGGTCGGACAGCTCGGCCGCCGCCGTGAGGGCCCCGTCGGCGAAGCGGACCTGGTGGTGTGCCTCGTAGGCGTCCCGCAGTCCTTCGAGGATCTGTACGGTCTCCTCGACAGTCGGCTCCGGGATCAGGACGGGCTGGAAGCGGCGTTCCAGGGCGGCGTCCTTCTCGATGTGCTTGCGGTACTCGTCGATCGTCGTCGCGCCCACCACGTGGAGTTCACCGCGGGCGAGAGCGGGCTTGAGCATGTTGCCCGCGTCCATCGAGCCCTCGCCCGTGGCGCCCGCGCCGACGACCGTGTGGAGTTCGTCGATGAAGAGGATGATCTCCCCTTCGGCCTTCTGCACGTCCTCGATGACCTTCTTCAGCCGCTCCTCGAACTGCCCGCGGTACTGGGCTCCGGCGACCATGCCGGACAGGTCCAGGGAGACGACCCGCTTGTCCTTGAGGGTGTCGGGCACCTCGCCCGAGACGATGCTCTGGGCATGGCGGTCTTGCCGACCCCGGGCTCGCCGATGAGGACGGGGTTGTTCTTGGAGCGCCGCGACAGGATCTCGATGGTCTGCTCGATCTCGTCGGCCCGCCCGACCACGGGGTCGAGCTTCCCGGCCTTCGCCTCCTCCGTCAGGTCCCGGCCGAACTCGTCCAGAGTCGTGGCAGGCTGCTTGGGCCCGCCGGGGGCCCCGTCCGCGCCCGCCGCCCGGTCCGTGGCGCCGCGCAGCCGGCCCCTGTCGAGGTCGTCCGACCCCAGGAACCGGCCGGCGCCGGAGTCGGCATCGTCGATCAGCGCGCCGAGGATGTGCTCGGGGCCGATGTAGGACACCCCCGCCGCCTGCGAGCGGGCGTAGGCGGCGGTGAGGGTCCGCTTGGCCGCCGGGGTGAGACCGGGCTCGGCGGACGGTTCGCCGGACTCCCGGGGCAGCACCTCGTCGAGCTGTGCGGCGAGGTCGTCGGGGTCGACCCCGGCCCGGGACAGCAGCCCGCGCGAGGGCTCGACCTGGGTCGCCGCCCACAGCAGGTGCTCGGTGTCGAGGTCCGCCGTGCCGTCCTCGGCCGCTTTGCTGGTGGCCCGGCCCAGCAGCTCGTGGGAGGACTCCGTCAGCAGCCGCCCGATCGGTACGCGCTGCATCGCTGGGGGCGACGACGCGGGCGACATGCCGAAGAACCGGTTCAACAGGTCACTGAACGGATCGGACGGACCGGAAGGTGAACCGAACGCCATCGACATGTCAGCTCCAGGGGCGACGAGGGGGCTCTCCCACTCAAACGCGATGTCCACCGCCCCGCAAACGGAGCGGCCCCCGACGCCGCCCCGGCCGGAGGCTGCCTACTCCGCCATCTCGTACGCCCCCGACAGCGCCTCGACGCGCTCCCAGATCCGCGCCGAACGGGCCGCGTCGACGACGGGACGGCGCACCGCGCCGAGCGCCCACTCCTGCTGGTCCCCGGTGGCGGAGTCCTTGCCGTGCAGCTCGACGGCGTGCGCGGAGAAGTCGCGTACGAGCACGGCGAACAGCTCGTCCAGCAGCTCCTGGTCCAGGCCGGTCAGCCGGGCCTGCTCCAGGATCAGCTGGCCGTGGACGACGAGGGCGAACAGCTGGCCGACGGCGAGGAGGAGGTCGAGGTCGCGGCTCTGCTCCTCGTCGGGGGCGGCCGTCTCGACGAAGGTGCACAGAGCGTCGGCCTGCTCGCGGAAGCGGGCGACGTTCGGCACCTCGGCGTACGCGTCGAACGCGGTGCGCCAGTCGTGGAAGCGTACGGAGCCCAGGCCGCGCGCAGGCCCCTGCTGGAAGAGGAACGCGTCGTCGGCGGCGTCGAGGCGGGTGGGAACGGCCGGGTAGTCGACCGGGTTCAGCAGGTGGTTCCGCATGAACTTGAGGATCAGCGCGAGGTTCACGTGGACCGTGCCCTCCAGCTTCGGCAGGCCCCGGATCTCGACGGCGGCCTGGGCGAAGTAGTTGTCCTTCTCGAAGCCCTTGGCGGCGATGACGTCCCACATGAGGTCGATGACCTTCTCGCCCTCCGTGGTCACCTTCATCTTCGTCATCGGGTTGAAGAGAAGGTAGCGGCGGTCGTCGGGCCCGGCGGAGCGGAAGTAGTCGACGGCGCGGTCGCTGAACAGCTTCATCCCGACGAGCCGGACATAGGCGTCGGTCAGCTCGCGCCGCACGTGCGGGAAGGCGGTGACGGGGCGGCCGTAGAGGATGCGGTTGCTCGCGTGGGTGACGGCCTCGTACATCGCGTGCTCGCAGATGCCGATGGAGGCGGTGCAGAGGTTGAACTTGCCCACGTTGACGGTGTTGAGCGCGGCGTCGAAGGCGGCCCGGCCGGTGTGCAGGATGTCGGCGGGGGCCACCGGGTAGTCGTCCAGGTGGAATTCGCTGACGTACTTGGAGGAGTCGACGACGTTCTTCACCAGGTGGTACGCCTCGTGGCGGCTGTCGGCCGCGAAGAAGACGTAACCGTCGGGGCCCTCGACGTCGGTGCGCCGTCCGAAGACGGAGACGAGACCGGCGGCGTTGCCGTTGCCGATGTAGTACTTGGAGCCGGAGGCCCGGAAGCCGCCCGCACCGTCGCTGTCCGGCGTCAGCAGCATGTCGGTGGAGTAGATGTCCGCGCCGTGCGTCTTCTCGGAGAGGCCGAAGGCGAACACCTCCCCCTGGGAGAGGAGTTCGGCCGCCCGCTCACGGGCGGCGGCGTTGTCGCTCTGCCAGACCGGGCCGAGGCCGAGGATGGTCACCTGCCACGCGTACCAGTAGTCGAGGCCGTAGAACCCGAAGATCTCGTTGAGGGCGGCGATCCGGGCGGTGTCCCAGCGCTGGTCCTCGTTCCCGGCGGCGGAGGCCGGGGTGAGGAAGGTGGCGAACAGGCCCTCCTTGGCGGAGAAGGCGAGGAAGTCGGCCAGCCAGGCGCGGGAGCGGTAGTCCTCGATCAGCCGGCGCTTGCCGCGCTCCTCGAACCAGTCGACGGTGGCGCGCAGCAGCCTGCGGGTCTCCGGGTCGAAGTGCTGGGGGTCGTAGGTGCGCGGGTTGAACAGCAGGGGCGCGGACGCGGCCATGGCGGTTGCCTTCCGGGAGGGGTGAGGGTGGTGGTGGTTAGGGAGCCGGCGGCCCGGGGCGCCGTTCAGACGCCCGGGCCCGGTGCCGCGAGCCGGTGGAGCGTGGCGAGTACGTCGTCGAGCCAGGCGATGGTCATGCGCTCGAACGCGATGCCGCCACGCAGGACGACGTGCTGGAGCTCCTGGCCCGCGTCCGGCGGCGCGGGGGCGTCGGGCCCGGTGAAGTCGCGCAGCTCCCCGGCGAGGTAGTGCGCGAGCCGGTCCCGGTGCACCTGGTGGTGCCGCTCGACCTCGCGGATCAGGGCAGCCGGGTCGTCGAAGGCCGCGCCCCGGATCTTCACGGCGAGGTCGTGCCTCAGGCTCTCCGGCTCGATCGGCTTGTGCAGCCACTCGGCGAGGGCCGAGCGGCCGGGCCCGGTGACGGAGTACTCCTTCTTGTCCGGCCGGCCCTGCTGCTCCACCTCGCGGACGAGGAGCAGGCCGTCGGTGACCATGCGGCCCAGCACGCGGTAGATCTGCTGGTGGGTGGCGGTCCAGAAGTATCCGATGGACCGCTCGAACCGCCGGGCCAGCTCGTAGCCGGAGCCGGGCCGCTCCAGCAGGGAGACGAGGATCGCGTGGTCGAGGGCCATACCGCGATCCTTCTATGCAACGAGTTGCATAGACAAGTCATGGCGGCCCGGTGAGACACGGCTCACCCGGGCTCGGGGGCCGTTTCCGTACGGGAGCCCGCGTCAGGACGCCTGCGCGCCGAGCGTCGGTCGAGGTAGGAGGTCACCGGGGACGCCGCGACCCCGTGGACCACCACGGAGATCAGGACGGCGAAGACGACGACCGCCCACATCTCCCGCTCGTACGCCCCGAATTCGCCCTCTCCGCAGGCGTAGGCGAGATAGAAGAGCGAGCCGATGCCCCGGATCCCGAAGAAAGCGGTGGCCGCGCGCTCGTTCGGGCGGCCCGGGCCCCGCAGCTGGGCGAGCCAGCCGGAGGCCGGACGGATGAGGAGGTGCAGAAGCACACCGACCGCCGCACCCCTCCAGGTGAGCGCGGCCAGACCGCCCGAGGCCAGGAAAGCGCCCACGCCGAAGAGGAGCAGGGCCATCAGGAGGCGTTCGATCTGCTCCACGAAGGCGTGCATCACCCGGTGGTAGCCGTGACTGTGCTCCGACCTGCGCAGGGCGCACGCGGTGGCGAAGACCGCGAGGAAACCGTAGCCGTGCAGGGCCTCGGTGACGCCGTAGGACAGGAAGGTCGCCGCCAGAGCCACGAACCCCTCGCCCTGTTCGGCGAGCCGCAGCGACCTGGCGCGGGACCGGAAGAGCACCCGGCCCAGCAGGAGGCCGATGCCGAGGCCCACCGCCACGCCCACGGTGATCCGGACCAGCACGTCGCTCCAGGCCCAGTGCGCCAGCCAGCCCCCGGTCCAGCTCTCCCCGGCGGCGGCCAGGGCCAGGGCCGCGAGGACGAACGGGAAGGCGAGGCCGTCGTTGAGTCCGGCCTCGCTCGTCAGGGCGAAGCGGACCTCGTCCTCGTCCTCCTTCTCGGCGGACGGCTCCCCCACGCGCACCTCGGAGGCGAGCACGGGGTCCGTAGGCGCGAGAACCGCGGCCACCAGGAGCGCCACGGACACCGGCCAGCCGAGCAGCGCCCAGGCGGCGAGCGCCGTCGCCCCGATGGTCAGCGGCATCGCCAGCCCGAGGAGCCGCCAGGTAGCGGCCCAGGAGCGCCACCCGAAGGGGCGGTTGATGGCCAGGCCCGCTCCCATCAGCGAGACGATCACGCAGAGCTCGGTGAGGTGGTGGACCCAGACGCGGTCGGCGACCGGGTCGAACGCCGGCAGCGGCAGCGGTGTCAGGTAGAGGACCACTCCGGCGGCGAGGAAGACGATCGGCACGGACACCGGCAGCCGGGAGAGCAGCCGGGGCAGAACCGCGGCGAGGAAAGCTCCGATGCCGAGGCATCCGTACACCGCACCCTCGGTGGTGATCTGCACGTCCGCGCTCATCCTCCGTGTCGGGTCATCAGGCCAGGTCCCGGGGAACGGTCTCGTTCCAGGTCCGGGAGAAGACCCGGCGGCCGTCTTCGAAACCGTCCAGCGTGGCGTCGACGGTGAACGCGTCCGCGTTCGACGTCAGTACGGTGCTCGTCTCGACCCGGACGTCCCAGCCGGGCCTGGAGAACCGCATGGTCCACGCGGACCGGCCGGTCAGGGAGGAGAAGTCGTCGGCCACGGAGGTGTACTTCTCGCAGGCCCGCAGCCCCACCTCGATGCCGTTCTCCTCGTAGCGCTGCATCCCCCGGTCCTTCACGATGTCGAGGGCCGAGTGGTAGTCCACCAGGCTCCTGGAGACGTTCCAGGCCTGCTCGGGCTCGGTCAGCCGGGTGACGGGCGGCGGTCGGCAGCCCTCCGGTTCCCCGAAGTCCGCCTGGGGCATGCCGTCCGGCTCCTCGGTGGGGCGCACGGGCAGCGTCAGCGCGCCGCCGTCCTCGTGGACGGTGAGCAGGACGGGTTCCGGAGCCGGCCACACCAGGGGCCAGTACGAGGTCGAGAGGGAGAGCCGGACGCGGTGGCCGGGCGGGAACGCCTGCGCGACCCCGTTCAGCGGTACGCGCACGTGACAGCGCCGACCGGGCTCCAGCGGCTGCGGGTGCTCGTCGCTCTCCCGGTGGGTCAGGTTCAGGACGCCGTACGTCACCCGGGTGGCGCGGCCGTCCGGTGCGACGTCGGAGATCCTGGCGGTGACCTGCGCGACCGGAGCAGAGGCCGACACCTCCAGGTCGACGGAGGGCGACCCGAGGATCTCCAGCCGCTCGGCGAGCGGTTCGGTCTCGAAGACCAGGGAGCCGCCGTCCTCCTCGCGCTGGTCGTAGGGCAGGTCGGGCGGAGCGTTGTACGAGGCCCACTTGCCGGCGAACTGGCCCACGGAGAGCGGTGAGCGGACCGTACGGGTACGGGCGCGCGGAGCGGGCTCCTCGTCGTCCGACGTCACGATGACGGAGCCCCGCAGCGGGTGCACCACTTCCTTGATCTGCGGCGAGGGCCAGGAGGGTTCGGCGACCCAGCGGCCGGGACGCTCCTCGTAGGACGTGGACGGCGGAACGCTCTCCTGCATCCAGGTGCGGAGCATGGGCCCGTCCATCACCCCGTTGTCGACGCCCTTGAGCCAGTGGTCCCACCACTTGACGACCTCCTGGAGGTAGCCGATGGCCGGGCCGGGCTCGCCGAGGTGCGGCAGCTTGTGGGACCAGGGGCCGATCAGTCCCCTGCGGGGTACGTCCACGTTGGCCAGGAGCCGGGTGACGGCGTTGGAGTAGCCGTCCGCCCAGCCGCTGGAGGCGAGGACGGGGCAGCGCAGCCGCGCGTAGTCCTCGTTGAGCGAAGCGTGCTGCCAGTAGGCGTCGCGGCGCGGGTGGCGGAGCCATTCCAGGACCCAGGGCCGGGCGGCTTCCAGCCGTTCCCACCACATGTCGCGCCACCGCTCCCCCACCACTTCGGGGTCGGGCGGGCAGGTGGCGTACGCGAACATCGTGCCGGCCTCGGCGAGGTTGTCGGAGAGCATGGCGCCTCCGAGGTAGTGCATGTCGTCCGCGTACCGGTTGTCGGTGAACGAGGCGATGACGATGGCCTTGAGGCTCTCGGGCTGCCGGGCCGCCGTCTGGAGCGCGGCGAAGCCGCCCCAGGAGATGCCCATCATGCCGGTGTTCCCGTCGCACCAGGGCTGCGCGGCGACCCAGGCCAGCACGTCTTCGGCGTCGCGCTGCTCCTGGTCCAGGTACTCGTCCAGGAGGACGCCCTCGGACTCCCCCGTCCCCCGCAGGTCCACCCGCACGCAGGCGTAGCCGTGGCCCGCGATGTACGGGTGGTGGATGGCGTCGCGGGTCGAGGTGAGGTCGTTCTTGCGGTAGGGGATGCACTCCACGACCGCGGGGACCGGGTCCCCGTCGGACGAGGTGGGCCGCCAGATCCTGGCCGAGAGGCGCACCCCGTCCGCCATGGTGATGGTGACGTGGTCCTCTTGCCGGGTCTCGTACGGGAGGTGCTCGACGAATCGCATACGGGTGGCTCGGTCCTTCCTGACGTCGGGTCCGGTGGGGGCGGGTACCCGGGGCATCACGAAGAATTCCGGCCGCGCCCGCCCGGTTCCGTCTCGTCGAAGCTCAGGCCGAGGGCGGCGACGCAGGCGTCGAACTTGCGGCGCAGGTCGTCCTCGTCGTCGCCGCCGGTGAAGATGTGGGCGAGTTCGTAGCTGTAGCTGTCCTGGCCCTTGACCGAGGAGAGCCGCTGGCCTTCGGAGGGGACCATGTCGATGCGGACGCCCGGGATGTCCCGTTCGATGGCGGCGATGTCCTCGGCGGTCGGCACCTGGTGCACGCGTCCCTCGCCGAACCAGCGGTAGTACCACTTGGCGGCCACCCGGTAGCGGCCGCCGCCCGGCGGCAGGGCCGGGTCGCCGCCCAGGGCGAGCCGGAACATCCGGTGGTGGTTGGGCACGCCGTCGACGAAGTCGAACATCTCCGCGTGCGACTGGGAGTGCCGGGGGTTGATCTCCAGCAGGCTGATGTCGGCGGTCTTCGGGTCGTAGAAGAACTCGATGCTGAAGGTCGCCGAGTCCATGCCTATCTGCCGCATGGTGCGTTCGCTGACCTCGTGGAGCCGCTGGATCACCGGTGCCGGGAGGGTGCTCGGATACTGGTGGCGCAGGAAGGACGAGGAGTCGGGGTAGTTGATCGAGTCGAGCACGCCGTAGACGGTGACCTGGCCCTGGTGGACGTATCCCTCGACAGCCACCTGGATACCCGTCATCGCCTCTTCGGCCAGACAGACCTGGCCTCCGACCCCCGCCATCTCCGGCGGGAGTTCCAGAAGATCGAGTATCGCCTCGAAGGGCTTCCCGACCCGGGCTATGCCCTCGCGTATCTCCGCGACCGCCGTACGGAATTCGTCCATGTCCGAGACGCCGAAGGCCAGCTCGGAGGAGTAGGCCAGGGCGGGCTTCAGCCACATGGGGAAGCTCATCCCCTCCGGCGGCTGCGGATCGTCGCACTCCAGATCCACCATGCCGAAGCGGGGGTGTTCGTCGATGACCTTCCGCTGTTCCAGCCGGCTCCAGTACTTGTGCTCGCACTTGACGACGGATTCGAGGCTGGTGCTGGTCGTCCCGTATTCCTTGCTCAGGAGGGGGACGAGGGTGCTCACCGGGAAGTCCCAGTAACCGACGATCGCGTCGATGTCGCCCTCGTGCGCGTCGAGCACGGCGCGTGCGCGAGTGAGCAGTTCGTCGACGGTGGTCGCGTCCTCCTGCAGCTCCTTGATGCTGAGCAGGGGGTGGAGGCGGTGGTGGCGGGCGTCCGGGACGGCCTCCAGCGTTCGCAGGTTCGCCTCGTCCAGTCCAATGATGAAGATGTTCTTTCGCTGGTCTCGGGACACGGGTCCTTCTTTCGGTTCGGTCGGCAGGACTTGCGCCGACTACCCGTGTGCTTGTGTTCAAACGAAGTCACCCGGAGCCGGGGTGTCAGGCCCGGGGCTTGATGCGGCCCTCGGGCGGGACCTCGCCCGTGATGCTGGCGATCAACTCGGCACACAGTTCGCGCAGTTTGATGTTGCGGTGCTGCGATGCCGTGCGAAGGACGTCGAAAGCCTTCTCCGGGGTGCAGCGTTGCTGGCCGACCACCACGCCGATCGCCTGGTCGATGACGGTGCGCGAGCGCAGGGCGGCCTCCAGGTCCGCGGCGAACTCCTCGGTGTCCGCGATGCGCTGGGCCAGGGCTATGGCCCCGGTGGCCTGCGCGGTGAGCAGCCTCAGCGCCGTCAGGTCCGCCGTGTCGAAGGCGTTCGGAACGGGCGCGTAGAGGTTGAGGGCTCCGGACGTGTGGCTGTGCGGGGCGATCGGCAGGGACAGCGAGGAGCGGGCGCCGCAGACCGCGGCGTAGGCCGGGTAGTCGGCCCAGCGGCTCTCCCGCAGGGTGTCGGGCACGCTGACCTCCCGGCCCGTGCGCATCGCCTGGAGGCACGGCCCGTCGTCCTGCCCGTACTGGGCCTCGTCCAGCTTCGTGGCGCTGGCCCCCACGCTGGACACGGTGACGGGCCGCCCCAGTCTCTCCAGCGTGATGCCGCAGCCGTCGGCCTCTTCCACCAGGGCGAGGGCGCTGCGGGCGAGGGCGTGCAGGAATTCGTCCAGCGACTTCGTCTCCAGGAGCAGCGCGGTCGTGTCCGGCGCCTCGGCCACGGGCCTGTCAGTCATGATCATCTCGTTCTGGGCGGTGACCCGCCGTCGAGAGGGGCGGGTCAGAGCTGAGCGGCGCGATCCGGGCCGCAGGGACAGGGCAGCCGCCACCTACGCACCGGCGTCGGGCGGACTCCGGGCGTGGGGCGGTGAGGGGGTCAGGCGTGGCTGCGGGACGACCGCTGAGGGGTGGGCGTGCCACCGGCAGTCGGCATCGGGCTGCCGGGCCTCGTCGCGGGGGGCCGCCCGCGGGCCGCCCGCATGGGAGCGTGCGGGGCGCCGAAGGGGGCGGCGGCCGGGGCCATGGGGACGGCGCGGCGACGAGGACAGAGGTTCACGGAAACTCCACGGAGGCAGGAAGAATTCTCAAGGGCCGCTTCCTGACCTCCAGCGCCTCATTATGCCCTCTCGTCCGAGGGCTCGGCTCCGCGTCGCGGAGCCGAGCCCTCGTCAGCCCGTCACCCCCGGGCGCCCGTCAGCGCTCCTTCGGAAAGCGTGGGCGGGAGGTGTCGGCGTACGGGCCGAGCGGCCGATTCGAGGCTCCGGTGGAAGGCGGCGCGCTCCGTCGGTCGCCGGGCTGCGCGTTCCGGGACGCCTCCGGCTCCGGTCGGCACCCGCGGCTGCGCATCTCCGCGCCCCGGAGGGTGGAGGCGATCCGCAGGACGCGGTGGAGGCCGGCGGCGGTCAGCACTTCGCGGGCCGTGTCGTACCCGGCCACCACCGCCATCGAGATTCCGCGTTCCTCGGCCTGGCCCCGCACCCTCAGGAGGAGTCCCAGGGCTCTGGGGGTGAGCAGAGGGGTGCGGATGTCCACGATGACCGCCCGGGGGCCGCAGCACGGCAGCAGGCGCATGATCTCGCGCTCGATGGCCGATTCGTTGTCGAGGTCGACCGTCTCGCCCAGTTCGACTACCAGGTGTGCGGCGTCGAGGTGGTAGCTGAGCAGGAACATGGGCACTCCAAGGAAGCAGGACTGAGTGCGCGGCCGCTTCCTGACCTGCGTAGGGCACGTATGCCCGTTCCGCGGCGCTCGACACCTGTCCTCGGCGCATGGCACGGAGTGGTGCCCACGCCCGGAGGATGGGAGCGTGACGACCCGTACAGTGCAATCCTGGTCCCAGTGTTCAGGTCCGGAAGGGAGAGATCATGACCGACGACGAAGTGCTCACCCCGGGGCCGCCCGACCTTGTCTCTCTCCTGCTGGACACCGACACCTTGGACGACTTTCTCCGTGCGCTGGCCCAGACCGCCCTGCGCATGTCACCCACGGCCGATGGTTGCGGGGTCACTCTGGAGCGCCGGAACCGCCCCTTGACCGTGGCCAGCGCGGGCATCAGCGCACCGCCGCTGGACGAGGCCCAGTACGGGCAGGACGACGGCCCCTGCCTGGAAGCCCTGCGCGAGGGGCACGAGGTCAGCGTGAGCGACATGCGTGAAGAGGACCGGTGGAACGGCTACCCCGCCTTCGCGGTCTCCTCCGGGACCCGGTCGTCGCTGTCGCTGCCGGTCGCGGCGCACTCCGACACGGCAGGCGCCCTCAATCTTTACTCGCCCAAGGAGAACGGTTTCGCCGACGCGGATCTGAGCGGACTGCGCGCCCTCGCCGCCCAGGCGACGGGGGCCGTCGAGCTCGCCCAGCGGCTCGCGGACACCCGGACCTTCACCGCCGACATGGAAGCCGCCCTCCAGTCCCGCGCCGTGATCGACCAGGCGGCCGGCATCGTCATGAACCAGCGCCGCTGCAGCTCCGAGGAGGCGCTCCGGACCCTGCGCACCGCGTCGCAGCACCGCAACGTGAAGCTCCGCGACCTCTGCGCACAGCTGGTCCGCAGCGTCTCCGGCACCCCGCCGAGCAGCGGCCCCGGCCTGCGCCCCCGTCCGTGACCCGAAAACGCGGAGGTCCGGCCGGACGCCGGTCGGAGCGATGTTTGGCATCCGCAGCGCGGGTACTCCTGCACCAGGTATCCGGCGTACGCGGAGCTCAGGCGCCGACCGGTTGGGAAAACAGCCGTCGGCGCCGTCCGCCGAGTTCAGAGTGTTACTCCTTGCTCACGCCTCCAGGGGCGTCGTTCCGGCATGCGCTGTTTAGTGGGATCCGTACGGGAAACGCGGGGGGCGTCCCCCGAGACGGATGAGGAGCACGTCATGCCGGCTGGATCGAACAAGAAGCGCGAGCGGCAGTACGAGCACATCAAGGAGAGCCAGGAAGAGCAGGGCGCGTCGGAGGGCCGGGCCAAGGAGATCGCGGCCCGGACCGTCAACAAGCAGCGCGCCCGCGCCGGCGAGTCGAGGACGGCGAGCAGGACGTCGACGCAGGACAGGAAGTCCGCTTACGAACGCGGCGGCGAGCGCTCCCACAAGGGCGCGCAGGGTCCCACGAAGGACCAGCTCTACGCGGAGGCCAGGAAGAAGAACGTCCACGGGCGTTCCTCGATGAACAAGGAACAGCTCCGCGAGGCCCTCGGGCGCTGACGCGCATCACCATCCGGGGCCGGACGGCCGCCCGCACGACGGAGGAGCAGGACATGCCCGCAGACGCACGCGGCGACGATGTGTACCAGCCGCAGGACGACGACGGCTCGACCCCGCCGAACGATGAGCTCGACCTGGAGAACACGCTCGACGAACGGGATCTGGACGACCAGATGGAAGAGGGTTACTCCCCTCCCGAACGCCCTCTGGGTGTGACCAAGTTCGGCACGACGGGGGCGGAGGAGCGCCGCGGCGAATCGCTGGACCAGCGGCTCGCCCAGGAGGTCGACGATGTGGAGCCGCCCGACGGCGACGGCATCGGCGACCTCGCCGAGGGCGACGGGGAACCCCGGGAAGGGACCACCGTCGAGCCCCGGGCAGGCCGGCTCAGTGCGGCGGACGACGCGACCGGACGGAACAACGACGTCTTCGCCGAGGACGTGGGCATCGACGGCGGCGCCGCGTCGGCCGAGGAAGCGGCCGTACATGTCACGGACGAGACGGACGTACCCCGGGGCCGCGACACCTGACGGCGAGGGAAAGGCGGCTGAGCGGTGAAAGGAGCGGCTGAGCATGGCAGGCGCGGCGATCTTCGATGTGGACGGCACGCTCACGGACACCAACCACCTGCATGTGGTGGCCTGGTGGGAGGCGTTCCGGCAGGCCGGGCACACCGTGCCGATGCCGGACATCCACCGGGCGGTCGGGCTCGGCTCCGGTGATCTGATCGAACGGCTGCTGGGGGCCGACCGGGACCCCGAGCAGGACGATCTCATCAGCTCCGCGCACACGGTGCTCTACGGCACGTACTTCGACCGCCTCCCCGCCTTCCGGGGCGCGGGCGACCTGCTGCGCACGCTGGCCGGACGCGACTGGCGGGTCGTCCTCGCCACGTCGGCGAGCGGGGCGGAGCTCGCGGCACTGCGGCGGGCGGTGGACGCGGACGAGGCGATCCGGGCCACGGCGAGTTCGGACGACGTCGACCGGGGCAAGCCCTCCCCCGAGCCCGTGGAGCTGGCCTGCCGACTGGCCGGCGTCGGCGCGGAGGAGTCGGTGTTCGTGGGCGACACGGTGTGGGACATGGAGGCTGCGACCCGGGCCGGGGTGCGCGCGGTGGCGCTCCTCTCGGGCGGCATCCCGCGCGCCGACCTGGAGCGGGCGGGAGCGGAAGCGGTCTACCGGGACGTCGCCGACCTGCTCGACCACCTCGACGACAGCCCTTTCGGCCCGGGACCCGGCTGACGCGCGGACCACAGACGTCAGCCTGTGTGCAACAGCCGACCACGTTTAACGACCATTCCTGCGGGTATGGGGTGCTTTGCGCTTCGGACAAGAGGTGCGCCCGTGGGATTCCGGGCGGCTTCTGTCCGGCCCGGTGATCTTCCCGCGGCGACCGATCGCATCGTCGACGAGGAGTGACCACCATGCAGGCAGCAGCAGCTCCCGATACCGACCACGCCACGGAGACCCGGTCGCCCGACCAGGCGTTCCGGCGGCTGCGGGCGCTTCCGCCGGGGCCGGAGCGGGACGCGGTGCGTGACGAGACGATCTGCGCGTGGCTCCCGATGGCCCACCGGATAGCCTCCCGTTTCCGTAACCGCGGTGAATCCATGGACGATCTGCGGCAGGTGGCCGCGATGGGGCTCGTCAAGGCGGTCGACCGCTTTGACCCGCTGCGGAGCAAGGCCTTCGAGACCTATGCCGTACCCACGGTCACCGGTGAACTCAAGAGGCACTTCCGCGATCACACCTGGGACGTCCACGTGCCGCGGCGCGTCCAGGATCTTCGCAACCGGGTGCGGGTGGCCCGTCGCGACCTGGCCCAGGAGTTCGGCGGCAGGGCCCCGACCTGCGCCGAGATCGCGTCCGCCACCGGGCTCAGCGAGGAGGACGTGCTGCTGGGCATGGAGGCCCTGGAGAGCTACAGCGCCCTCTCACTGGACGCCGAGCCCGCGGGCGCCGAGGGAGGCATGCCTCTGGTCGAGCGACTGGGGTCCTGCGACACGGCGCTGGACATCGCCATCGACCGCGAGGCCGTCAAACCGGAGCTGCGGGGGCTCCCGGAGCGGGAGCGGACCATCCTCTACCTCCGCTACTTCCGGGACATGACACAGGTGCGGATCGCCGAACAGCTCGGCATCTCCCAGATGCACGTGTCGCGCCTGCTCAGCCAGTCCTGCGAGCGCGTGCGCGACGGCGTGCTCCAGGAAGCCGCCTGACGGGCCGGTCTCTCAGGGCGTCGGTGGTGTGCGCAGGGCCGAGCGGCCCTCACGCCACGCCGCCAGCAGGTGGTCCCCGAGGAGGTCCTCCAGGTGTCCGGTCGCCTCGATGCCGAGGACGACGTCGGCCGCCAACTCGGGCTCGTCCTCCAGCAGGCCGCCGATCACCTCATGGCGCACCACCTGTTCGTGGACCGCGTCGGCTTCCACGTGCTCGTCGTAGAACCGCTGGGCGGCGGGGCCCGCGCCCGCGCGTCGCAGGGCCTCGGCCAGCCTCCGCGAGCCGGGGGACGAAGTGATCTCCACGGTGGCGAAGTGCCCGACGAGCGCGCCGCGAAGCCGCCGGTGCAGGCCGAAAAGGGACATCATGTTGACGACGGCCAGGGCCTGGGCCGGCGCGGCGTCGAGGTAGCGGCCGTACCGCGCGTCGAGGCCGAGGTCGGTCATCAGGTCGGCGAAGAGCTGTGCGTGGACGTCCTCGGCCCGGCCCGCCCCGAATTCGTCGAACTCGACGGCGACCATGCCCGCCTTCGCCCGACCCTGGAGCCTGGGCACCACCCACAGGTGCGGATCGGCTTCCTTGAGGTGGTAGAGGGAGCGCACGGCGGCGTACTCGCGCAGCTGCCACAGCTCCCCCTCCCGCCGGAGGTGGTGGCTGACGCTGTGGCCGTCGTCCCCCACGGGTTCCAGCTGGAGCGCGTCCACCGCCTTCGCCACGTCCTTGCCGCCCGAGCCGCCGTCGCGGCGCAGCGCGTCCAGGAAGACGTCCTCGGCCGCCGCGCGCACGCCGAGCAGTGCGGGGTCCCACTCCAGGCGCTCGTCCACGCCGGCGAACCCGCGGTAGTGGAGCTCGTACAGGACGTACAGGAGCAGCTGGAGGTCGTCCCCGTACGGGTCGGAGCGGCGGACCGCGCCGGCTTCGGGCAGAGAGGTTCCGCCGCCCGCCAGTACGGCGAGGACGCTCTCGCTCAGGGGCCCACGCGCGGCGGGGAGCTCCGGGGACGCCGCAGGGCCGTCGTCGGGGGTGGTGGCCGGGGTCGTCACGGTTGTCACGGTCGGGGCTCCTCCTCGCCCTCCTGGGGCGTTCGGCCGCCCCGGCCGGTCCCGGAGGGCCCGGCAGGCTTGCGGCGGCGGTGGCTGGTGTCGCACCAGGGGTAGGTGCGGCTGCGGCGGCAGGTGCAGATCGCGACGGCGAAGCGGTCGGACCGGGTTGTCGTACCGTCGTCGCCGACGACCTCGACCGGCCCTTCCACCAGGATCGGGCCTTCCCGGTTCACCACCACGCGGCGGGGCCTCTCATTCCTTCCGGCCACGGATCACCACCAGTTCCTCCCTGTCCAGCCGGTCCCGCAGCAGACCCCGGTCCCGCAGCCAGGCGGCCCGGCGGCGGGTGACCGGTCCGAACGGAATCGTCACCCGGTCGGTCACGGAGACGTGCAGCCCGGCCGCGGACAGCCGGCCGACCGTCTCCTCGGGGCGGCTCAGCCCCGACTGGACCAGCAGGAGCAGACCGCCGGGGCGCAGGGCGGTGAAGGCGTCGTCGCAGATACGGTCGAGGATCACCCGGCCGTCGGGGCCCGCGTCCCAGGAGCGGCCGGGCCCGTGCCGTGGCACCGAAAGCCCGGGGGCCGGAACGTACGGGGGGTTGCTGACGACGGCGTCGAACGTGCGGCCGGGCAGGGCCCGGAGCAGGTCGCCCCTGCGCACGGTGACGGGCAGGCGGGCGAGCGCGGTGTTCAGCCGTGCGGACGCCACGGCCCGGCGGCTGATGTCCACCGCGGTGACGCGGGCGCCGAGCCGGGCGGCATGCACGGCCAGGGCGCCGCTCCCGGTGCAGAGGTCAAGGAGGTCCGTACCCGGGCCGATCCCCTCGCGGCGTATGGCGAGGGCCAGCAGGAGCGTGTCGGTCTGCGGGCGGTACACACCGGGGAGCCGTACGACCCGGCCCGGACGCGCTGCTTCCGCGCCCGGGCGTCGAACTGTGCCGGACGCCTCGCGCAAGGCCTGCCGCGTCTTCGGGTCGCCCTCGCCCTCGGGTACCCGAACCCCTCTCCCGTTCAAGGGCGGGGACGCCCGTCGGGCCGGTACTGCTGTTCCTGGTGACGCGCCTCGGTCTGCCGGCGCCGTCCCTCGTCCCTGCGGCCCTGGTCGTCCAGCGCCTTGCCGTCCGATTCCTCGACCAGCCCGCGAGCCTTCAGAACCTTGGCCCGCAAGAGCCTGCGTACGTCACGCATCGTGTCCTCCTGTGCGCTCATCATGAGTTTCACCGTCGAACGGTTCATGTCTCCTCGTCCTCGGCGCGCAACCCCAGGGTCCGACACCGGGAGCGGTCCCGCTCCCGGTGGCTCGCGCCGCTGTACTGGAGTGACCCCGAACGGCCCCGCCAAACGCGTGGTCCGGTGGTCCTCACTTCCGGGCGGGGGAGGGATCGCCGCCTTCCTCCGCCCGGAAGGGGCCCGGGGCGCGGCCGGGGGCGCGGCGCGGTCCGACGAGCGTGACGGTGGTGAGCACGGCGACGACACAGAGCGCCGCGGAGGCGCCCAGTACGGCTCGGGCGCCGTCGGTGACCGCCCGGGCATCGTGACCGCCGTGGAGGGCGAAGACCGCACCGAGCGCCGCGGTGCCGACACCGGCGCCGAGGGAGGCGAGGGTGGAGACCGTCCCCGCCACCATGCCGACGCGTTCGGGGGCCGTGACCTGCACGGCGACCGCCATGACGGGTGCGCCGGCGATCCCGCCGCCTGCTCCCCAGGCGAGCAGCGGCACGAGGAGCGCCCACCAGGGGGGTCTCCGCCAGGACCCCGCCGGTCGACGGACCGGCGGACCGCGCGGGCGACGGCCCCGGCGGGCTCGTTCCCGACGCCTGGCTCAGCGACCGCGCCGACCTGGACATCCCCACGCTCCGGGAGGCCGCAGCGCTGCCGCTTCCCACCGCGGACGAGCAGTTCGACCGGCTCGTCGCCACGGTCATCGCCCAGATCCGGGGCGACCTCAGCGCCGGCTGACGACCCGCAGGTCCGGGTGGGGCTCCCGGTGGATGCGGTCCGCTCCCCCGGTCAGCGGCAGGCCCGTGCCGCCGCGCCGGGCCGCGACGATCTCCGCCGCGATGGACAGCGCCGTCTCCTCCGGCGTACGGGCCCCGAGGTCCAGGCCGATGGGCGACCGCAGCCGGTCCAGCTCACGGTCGCTCAGGCCCGCCTCGCGCAGCCGCCGTGTCCGGTCCTCGTGGGTCCGGCGCGAGCCCATGGCGCCGACGAATGCGGCGGGCATCCGCAACGCCTCCGCGAGCAGCGGCACATCGAACCGGGCCTCGTGCGTGAGCACGCACAGCACGCTCCGGGCGTCGGTGCGGGTGCCCCGCAGATAGCGGTGGGGCCAGTCGACGACGACCTCGTCGGCCTCGGGGAACCGAGCCCGGGTGGCGAAGACGGGCCGGGCGTCGCACACCGTCACGTGATGGCCGAGGAACTTCCCGGCCCGCACCAGCGCGGCGGCGAAGTCGACCGCGCCGAAGACGATCATGCGGGGTGGTGGCACGCTGGACTCGACGAGCAGGGTGAGTCCGCCGGGGCAGTGCGAGCCGTCCTCGGAGACGGCGACGGTGCCGGTCCGGCCGGTGTCCAGCAGGGCCGACGCCTCGGCCGCCGCCGTACGGTCCAGCTCCCGGTGGCCCCCGAGCCCGCCCTCGTGGGAGCCGTCGGCGCGGACGAGCAGCGCCCGCCCCAGGAACCCAGCCGGGCCGCTCACCACCCGGGCGAGGGCCGCCGCCTCGCCTGCGAGGGCTGCGGACAGTGCGGCCCGCAGCACCTCCCGCTCCGGCGAGTCCGCTCGGACCGGCGTGACCATGATGTCGATGACCCCGCCGCAGGTCAGCCCGACGGCGAAGGCGTCATCGTCGCTGTAGCCGAACCGTTCGCGGACGGTCTCGCCGTCGCTGAGGGCCTGCGCGCACAGTTCGTAGACCGCGCCCTCCACACAGCCGCCGGAGACCGAGCCGATCGCCGTGCCCTCGCTGTCGACGGCGAGGGCGGCCCCCGGCCCGCGCGGCGCGCTGCCACCGACGGAGACGACGGTGCCGACGGCGAACTCCCGGCCCTCCGCCATCCACCGGTGCAGCTCACCGGCGATGTCAAGCATCCACCGCTCCCCCGGCGGAGTCCGGCGCCGGGGCCGCGAGGACCCGGTCGGGGCGGATGGGCAGGTCCCGGTGGCGTACGCCGGTGGCGTGCCAGACCGCGTTGGCGACGGCCGCCGCCGCGCCCACGATGCCGATCTCCCCGACGCCCTTGATGCCGACCGGGTCGTCCGGGTCGTGGTCGTCCACCCAGTCCGCCTCGATGTCGGGGACGTCGGCGTGGGTGGCCACGTGGTAGCCGGCGAGGTCGGGGGCGTAGTGGCCGCCGGTGTTGCGGTCGCGGACCGCCTCTTCGTGGAGGGCCATGGAGATGCCCCAGGTCATCCCGCCGACGAGCTGGTTGCGGGCGGTGAGCGGGTTGACGATCCGGCCCGCCGCGAAGATGCCCAGCATGCGGCGCACCCGGATCTCGCCGGTGGCGGTGTCCACCGCGACCTCGGCGAACTGCGCCCCGAAGGAGTGGCGCTCCTTCTGCGTGAGCGCCCCGAGGGCCTCGGTGGTGTCGGACCGTACGGTAATGCCTTCCGGGGGGACGGACGTGCCCACCGCGAGCCGCTCCCGCAGTTCGGCGGCGGCCGCCGTGACCGCCCAGGCCCAGGAGCGGGTGCCCATGGATCCGCCGGCGATCATCGCAGGGCCGAAGTCGCTGTCGCCGATGCGGACCCGGACCTGCTCGGGTGCGACCTCCAGCGCGTCGGCGGCGATCAAGGTGAGCGCGGTGCGGGCTCCGGTGCCGATGTCGGCCGCGGTGATCCGTACGGTGAAGGAGCCGTCCGCCTCCGCGGTGACCAGGGCGGTGGACGGGGCGGCCCCGGCGCCGAAGGAGGCCGCCGCCGTGCCGGTGCCCAGCAGCCAGCGGCCCTCGCGGCGGATGCCGGGGCGCGGGTCGCGGTCCGCCCAGCCGAACCGGCGGGCCCCCTCGCGGAAGCAGGCCGCGAGGTTGTTGCTGCTGAACGGCAGTCCCGAGACGGGGCCGACGTCCGGCTCGTTGCGCAGGCGCAGCTCGATCGGGTCGATGCCGCCGTGTTCGGCGAGTTCGTCGAGGGCCGCCTCGATCGCGAAGGATCCCGGGGCCTCCCCCGGTGCGCGCATCCAGGTCGGGGACGGCACGTCGAGGCGGACGACGTGGTTGGCGGTGCGGTGGGCGTCGGCGTCGTACAGCACCCGGGCGACGCCCGCGCTGGGCTCGACGAACTCGTACACCGTCGAGGTCTGGTTCAGCGAGCGGTGCTCCAGGGCCAGCAGCCGGCCGTCGGGGGCCGCGCCGAGCCGGACCCGCTGGGCGGTGGGACTGCGGTAGCCGCCCAGCGAGAACGTCTGACGTCGGGTCAGCACCACGCGGACCGGGCGCTGCAGGGCGGTCGCGGCCATCACGGCGGACACCTGGTGGGCACGGAGCCCCTTGCTGCCGAAGCCGCCGCCGATGTGCTCGGAGCGCACCCGCACCGAGGACGCGTCGAGCGAGAACATCGTGGCCAGCTCGCTCTGGACCCACCCGGCGCCCTGGTTGGAGTCGACGACCTCCAGCCGGCCGCCCTCCCACCGGGCGGTCGCCGCGTGCGGCTCCATCATGCTGTGCTGTTCTTCGGGGGTGCTGTACTCGGCGTCCACCACGAAGGCGGAGGCGGCCAGTTGTGCCTCCAGGTCGCCCTTCTCCGTCTCGGCGGGCATGTGGCCGGCGGCGGGATAGGCGCCGGGGTGCGCCGCGTGGAGCACGGTGTCGTGCGGTTCACTGTCGTACGTCACCACGAGTGCCTCGGCCGCCTCCCTGGCCTCCTCGGGGGTCTCGGCGACGACCAGCGCGACCGGCCAGCCGGCGAACGGCACCCGGTCGTTCTGGAAGACGGCGCAGGTGGGGTCGGGCGGGGTGCCGAGCATGCCGACGTAATCGATGTTCAGGCGGGGGGCGTTGCCGTGGTGCAGCACCGTGAGCACGCCCGGCATGTCGAGCACCGGGGTGGTCTCCACGTCAAGGATCCGGCCACGGGTGACGGTGGACAGCACGAGCCAGCCGTGGGCCAGGTCCGCGAAGGGTATCTCGCCCGCGTAGCGTGCCGCGCCGGTGACCTTCTCGCGGCCCTCGACGCGGGTGCGGGCGACGCCGACGGCTCCGCGGAGCGCGGAGGGGCCCGGGGTGGTGGTCGTCATCGGGCGTCCTCCCCGGCGAGTTCGGTCAGGACGGAGACCACGAGGTTGCGCATGAGGGTCACCTTGTATCCGCTGTCGGGCAGCGGCCTGGCGTCGGCCAGTTCGGCGTCCGCGGCGGCGGCGAAGGTCGCGCCGTCGGCCGGTGCGCCGGTCAGGACGGCTTCGGCCGCACGGGCGCGCCAGGGCCGGGAGGCGACGGCCCCGAGGGCGAGGCGCGCATCCCGTACGACGCCGCCATCGATGTCGAGCGCGGCGGCGACGGAGCCGATGGCGAAGGCGTACGAGGCGCGTTCGCGCACCTTGCGGTAGCGGGAGCGGGCGGCGACGGGCGCGGCGGGCAGGGTCACGTGGGTGATCAGCGCGCCGGGCGGCAGGGCGGTCTCCCGGTGCGGGGTGTCGCCGACGGGGAGGTAGAAGTCGGTGATCGGCGCTTCGCCGGGCCCGTCGCCGCTCTCGTAGGAGACCACGGCGTCGAACGCGGTGAGGGCCACGCCCATGTCGGAGGGGTGCACGGCCACACAGTGGTCGGAGGCGCCGAGGACGGCGTGGTTGTGGTGCTCGCCCTCGACGGCGGGACAACCCGAGCCCGGGGCCCGCTTGTTGCAGGGCTGGGAGACGTCGGTGAAGTAACCGCAGCGGGTGCGCTGGAGGAGATTGCCGCCGACGGTGGCCATGTTGCGCAGCTGTCCGGAGGCTCCGGCCAGCAGCGCCTGGGCCAACGCCGGGTAATGGCGGCGGACTTCGGGGTGGGCGGCGAGGTCGCTGTTGGTGACGGTCGCTCCGATGCGCAGGCCGCCGTCCGCGGTGGGTTCGACGCGGTCCAGAGGGAGTTCACGGACGTCGACGAGGAGGGCGGGGCGTTCCACGCCGGTCTTCATCAGGTCGACGAGGTTGGTGCCGCCGCCGAGGTACCGCGCGTCCGGGTCAGTGGCGAGGAGGGCGACCGCGCCGGTGACGTCGTGGGCGCGCTGATAGCCGAACTCCTTCATGCGACGGCCCCTTTCGCGGCGGTGGCGGGGGCCTCGGTGCGGGCCTCGGCGTGTTCCTCGGCGGCGCGGGCGACGGCCTGAACGATCGAGACGTAGGCACCGCAGCGGCACAGGTTGCCGCTCATCCGCTCGCGGATCTCATCGGGCGTCAGCGGTTGCGGTCCCGCTTCAGGGCTCAGGTCCTCGGTGACGGCGCTCGGCCGGCCGGCCGCGTGTTCTTCGATGACGGCGATGGCCGAGCAGATCTGGCCGGGCGTGCAGTAGCCGCACTGGTAACCGTCGAGGTCGAGGAAGGCCTGCTGGACGGGGTGCAGCTCGTCCCCCTCGGCCACGCCTTCGATGGTGGTGATCTCGCGCCCCTCGGCCGCGACCGCGAGGCTGAGACAGGAGACGACGCGCCGTCGGTCGACGAGGACGGTGCAGGCGCCGCACTGCCCTTGGTCGCAGCCCTTCTTGGTGCCGGTGAGATCGAGGCGCTCACGCAGGGCGTCGAGGAGAGTGGTGCGGTGGTCGATGGGCAGGTGGTGCTTCTCGCCGTTGATGTTCAGGGTGATCGCACTGGACGTCGTCGAGGGCGCTGGGGCCATGTTCAGCCTTCTCTGGTGTCAGGTGGCGAGGAACCGGGGCCTCGGTGACGACCGCCGGCGCCGGTCGGGAGTAAGGTAGCCCTAACCGGACTGCTGTCCGCTTACCTGGAAAACGTAACGGACAGCTGTCCGGTTAACAAGGACGGGTTTCGGCCACGAACCCGCGAGGAGGAAGCGTGTCCCAGCCGAAGAAGGACTCCGCCCTGCGTTCGGACGCGCAGCGCAACCGCGAGCGCATCCTGCGGGTGGCCACGGCCGAGCTGACCCTGCGCGCGGACGCCCCGCTCAGCGCGATCGCCAAGAAGGCGGGGGTCGGGCAGGGCACGTTCTACCGCAACTTCCCGCACCGGGAAGCACTCGTCATGGAGGTCTACCGCTACGAGATGCAGCAGGTCGCCGACGCGGCGTGCGAGTTGCTGGAGACCCGCCCTCCCGAACGGGCCCTGCGCGAGTGGATGGACCGCCTCGCCCGCTTCGCGATGACGAAGGCCGGTCTGGCGGACGCGATCCGGCTGGTGACCAGCGCGCCGGGCGGGCCCGCCAAGCCCGGCCCCACCCCGGTCATGGAGGCGGCCGGAACCCTGCTCCGCGCCTGCGAGGACGCCGGCGTCGTCCGCCCCGGGGTGACGCCGGACGACTTCTTCCTCGCGATCGCCGGTCTCTGGCAGATCGATCCGCGCGAGGACTGGGAGCCGAGGGCCGGCCGGCTCCTGGATTTCGTCATGGACGGTCTGCGTGTGGGGGCTCCCGGCCGGTGACCGGGCCGCCCGCCGCCGATGTCGGCGGGCCGTGTGATGATGCCCCGTACAGCGCTCGGACCTGGGGAGGAACCGGGCGCGGAAACGGGGACGGGAGCAGTGAGTTGAGCAAGGGTGGGGCGTCCGTACCGGACGAGGAGTGGGAGCGGTTCCTGAGGGAGTCCGAGGCCGGCAGCCCGGGCGCGCCCGAGGAACCGTCGGCCCGGGCCCGGATGGTGACACGGCGGCTTCAGGAGGAGCCCGGGCCGCCGCGGGGGTGGCGGACGCACCAGCCGCCCCGGCGTCGGCGCGGCAAGGGCCGGTACGCGCTCGGACTGGCGGTCGCCGTCGTGCTGCTGGTCGCCGTGGCCGTCGCCCCCGGCCGGATCGTCGGCTGGTTCGACGGCGGGGACGCGGTGGACACCCTGCCTCTCGCCGCTGAGTCGGAGCGCCCGGGCGGGCCGCCCGCCCAGGAGGCGAACGGGCCGCTGCCCACCCCGGACGAGCCCTTCGCGGGATCACCGGCGGCACGGTGGGCCGACGGCGCGGCGGGCATCCATCTGCCCGCGCCACGGGCGACCGGCTGGATGAGCGAGGCGGAGGTCGGCAAGGCGCTGGAGCGCACCCGGGACTTCCTGGCCGCCTCCAGCCTCGACCCCGCCGTGCTGCGCGGCGAGCGGCCCGCGAAGGCCATGGCGCTCATCAACCCGCACCAGGCGGACGTCCAGGACTACCTGGAGAAGGCGTTCCGCGCGCCCGGCCGGGAGAACGACCCCCTCCTGCTGTTCAGCCGCTTCCGGTCCGCCGATGTGCGGCCGGTCGGCGACGTGGTCAAGACACGCGGCCGGGTCACCTTCCGGGAGGGCGAGAAGGGCGCGGTGGAGATCTCCACCGATGCCACCTACGTCTACCCGGTCATGCGGGCCTCGGGGGACGACGAGGTCACCCGGACCATCGTGCGCCGCGAGGTGGTGATGAGCTGGGACGACCCGGCGAAGATCGTGATCGAGCCGGGGACGTTCTCCCTCGTCTCCTACCAGCTGGACACCACCAACGGCGGTTGCGGCACGTCCACCGGTTATCTGATCCCCGCGTTCCTCGCCGACCGCACGAGCGCCGACGGGGGCGACGGCCCGGCGGTCGATCCGTACGACCGGAGCACGCCGATCGAGGAGCGGATACGGGAAGGCGACGACGAGGGCTGCGACATCGCCACCCGCTCCTGAGGAGGACGGTCCGCGCGCCCCGCGGGGGCGTTCACCGGGAGCGCCGCGAAGCATGGCCTGTTCGCGGTGCTACCCCCGGTGGAGACGGGAGAGCACACCCCGGTGCGCCCATCCGGTCCGGCGCAGCCCCGCCCAGACGCAGCAGGCGGCCAGGCAGATCGCCAGCGCCGCCGAACCGGTCGCGGACGGGAGGGCGTTCATCAGGGCGACCCCGGTCACCACGACGAGGATTCCGTCGAACTGCCAGGCCGCGACGCGCAGTCCGGACAGATCGCCGAGGGGCGTGATGACCGGGAGAAGCAGTTCGAGCGGCAGGTCCAGCTTCATCTCCCGCAGGAACCGGGCGCCGAGCACCAGCACCACCGTTCCCGCGACGAGCAGGACCGTGCTCCCCGCCCGGCCATCGGCGAGGGGCCGGCGGAGCAGGGCCACCAGGCCGCCGCCCAGGCAGGTTCCGGCGGTCACGGCAACGACGGGCCAGGCCGGCGCCCGGGCGAGCAGCCCGCCCCACCGCTCACCGAACAGCGGGGCCGGCGTCAGTTCGTCGCGCAGCCCGCGCCAGGTCTCACCCACCCACCCGGACCCCAGGTACACCGCGACCGAGCCCGCCGCCCACCACCCCCGCACCGGGCCGCCTCCCGATCCGGCCACCCCGTGGGCCAGACAGGCGCCGCCGGCCGGCAGGAGCGTCGCGGCCGCTGCCGCGCGTCCGGGCCGACCGCCTACCGCTTTCCGAAGGCCAGTCTCCCGGTCAACAAGCTGTCACTGGACGGCACAAGGACGGCCGGGTACGAGCAGTTCACGGCAGGGAAGGACGCCCGGCCGGCCTTCACCTACCGCGCGAAGAACGCCGGCCTCGTCCTCGCGGGGACCGGAAAGGCCACCGTCCTCGTGAACGGCGAGGCGACCAGGACGGTCAACGTGACCGGCTCGCCGACGCTCTACCGCCTCACCGACGACAAGGACACCCGGACCGCACGCCTCGAACTGCGCGCGGACGAAGGACTGCAGGCCTACGTCTTCACCTTCGGGTGAGCCCCGGGCCCCGGGGCCGGCCGCGCGGCCGGCTCCGGGGCCCGCCCCGAGTCCGCCCACAGCTCGGCGAACCGGTCCAGCAGTCCTGCCGCCGCCGCCACATCGTCCGTCAACGGCCGGTCGGCCGAGTCCGCGTCGAGCACCGAGGCCGCGAGCTCGAAGGCGCGGCCGACGGGCAGCTCCGGGTCGAGGCGCAGCTCGCGCTGGCTCAACGCCCTTACCGCCGCGACGAGTTCGCATCCCACGACGAGCCGGAACGCCTCGCAGGCCCGCAGGGTCTGGCGCGCCGCCAGCGACGCGAAGCTGGCCTGCTCCTCGACGCCCCGCGAGAGCACCGCGTGCCCGAGGGAGGCGGGTGCCGAGAAGGCGCGCAGGTCGCCGAGGGCCGCCCCGGCCGCGTATTCGAGGATCATCACGCCCGAGGACGCCGCTTCGCCGTCGGCGAGGAACGGGCGCAGCCGGGTGAAGCCCGGTTCGTTCAGCGTCGAGAGGCGGGAGGTGGACAGCCGGGCGACCTGGGTCACGGCCAGTCTGAAGTGGTCAAGGGACAGGGCGAGTTGGGCGAGGTAGAAGCCGCCGTGGTGGTAGGCGGCCATATCGTCCGCCGAGATCAGCGGGTTCTCGGCCGCCGCGTTGATCTCGACGCCGAGGACCTCTTCCAGCGCGTCCGCCGCATCGTGCGCGGGCCCGTGGATCTGCGGCACGCAGCGCAGGCCGTACGGGTCCTGGATCCGGCCGAGCGGGGGCGTCGGGCGGTCGGGGGCGCCGAGCAGCAGCCGCATCCGCTCGGCGACCGCGTACGAACCGGCGTGCCGCCGGGCCTCGTGGACGGGCAGCGCGTAGGCCTCGTAACTGCCGTCGATCGCCATCAGGGACAGCGCCGCCACCACCTGGGTGGCCCCGATCAGGGCGCGCAGTTCATGCAGGGCGAGGGCGGACTGGCCGAGGGTGAGGGCGTTGCTGCTGATCAGGGCGAGGGCGTCGTTGTTGTCGAGCGGCTGTGGCCCGGGGGCGGCCCCCGTGCCCTGCCAGGGGTGTTCGCCCGCCAGCGCGAGGCCCATCTGCGCGAGCGCCGCGATGTCGCCGGTGCCGACCGAGCCGAACTCGTTGACCTTCGGGTGGGCGCCGGTCTCCAGGGCCTCGCAGAGCGCGGTGACGACGGTCGGGCGCAGCCCGGCGCCACCGGCGAGGAGCTGGTTGGCGCGGACGGCGAGCATCGCGCGGACCTGCCGTGCGGGGAGTTCCTCTCCGATCGCTCCGGCATGGCTGCGCAGCAGGCGCAGGCCGTGGTCGGCGGCCGCCTCGGTGGGCACGGACTCATTCCGGTTCGCGCCGACGCCGGTGGAACGGCCGTAGACACGACCCCACGAAGCGATTTCCCGCGCGGCGTTCCACGAGGCTTCCACGCGCTTCATGCCCTCGGTGGCCGGCACGGGTCTGGCGACGGATTCGGCCAGGCGTACGACATCTGCGACCATCAGTCGGCGACCGTCGAGGACGACGACCGCATCGTTGCCATCGGCCGCCCTGTCCGATACGTGAGACGACATCAGTTGCCATTCCTCCTCTGTCGGGCACTCCGTCTTGCCCTACGGCCATGAGTAACCAGGGATTTACACCCGAGCGGCGACGACCTATTGACAATCTATTCAGTCACCGAGAACTCTGCATGATGATATGCAGCCGGGCAAGGGACTCCTCATGATCCAATTCGACAAGGCCCACAAGCGCTTCCCCAACGGCACGACCGCGGTGCACGACCTCACGCTCGACCTGCCGGAAGGGGGCGTGACCGTCCTCGTCGGATCTTCCGGTTGCGGCAAGACGACCACGCTCCGCATGATCAACCGGATGGTCGAGCCGACCTCCGGGACGATCAGGGTGGGCGGCAAGGACGTCCTGGAACAGGACGCCGCCGAGCTGCGCCGCTCCATCGGCTACGTGATCCAGCAGTCGGGGCTCTTCCCGCACCGCACCGTCCTGGACAACATCGCGACCGTACCGCTGCTGCTCGGCCACGGCCGCAGGAAGGCGCGGGCGCGCGCGGCGGAGCTCCTGGAGACGGTCGGCCTCGCTGCCGACGCGGCCAAGCGCTACCCGCACCAGCTCTCGGGCGGCCAGCAGCAACGCGTCGGCGTGGCCCGCGCGCTCGCCGCCGATCCGCCGGTCCTCCTGATGGACGAGCCCTTCGGGGCCGTCGACCCGGTGGTCCGCACCCAGCTCCAGGACGAGCTGCTTCGCCTCCAGAGAGAGTTGAACAAGACCATCGTCTTCGTCACGCACGACATCGACGAGGCCGTCCGGCTCGGGGACCGCATAGCCGTCTTCCGTACCGGCGGCCACCTCGTCCAGTGCGCCTCCCCCGCCGAGCTGCTGGCCCGCCCCGCGGACGCGTTCGTCGAGGACTTCCTCGGCGCGGAGCGCGGTCTGAAGCTGCTGTCCCTGACGACGCTCGAAGAGGTCGCCCAGGGGCCCGCGCCCGAAGGCGCCCGCTGGCAGCTGACCCTCGACGCCGCCCGTAAGCCGCTGGCCTGGCGCGACAGCGAGGGCAAGGGCGACGCGGAGATACCCGTCCGGCCCCTGCGGGACACCGACTCGCTGCTCTCCGCGCTCAACGAGTCGATCGCCGCGCCGAGCGGCCTGGTGGCCCGGGTCGACGCGGACGGCGTCCTCACCGGCGTCACCTCGCGCGAGGACATCCACGACCGCGCCGGCCGGGTGCACAGCGCGGCGAGCACGGTGGCGGCGTGAGTGTCGACTGGTCGTGGATAGCCGACCACACCGACGACCTCACCACGCTGACGCTCTCCCACCTCCAGGCCGCGCTGACCGCCGTTCTCCTCGGCCTGCTGATCTCGCTCCCCCTGGCCGTGCTGGCGCACCGGGTGCGCAGGCTGCGGGGACTGCTCCTCGGACTGTCGAACGTCCTGTTCACGATCCCGTCCATCGCGGTGTTCGTGCTCCTCCTCCCGGTCAGCGGGCTCACCCGCACCACCACCGTCATCGGCCTGACGATCTACACGCTCGTCGTGCTCCTGCGGAACACCGTCGAGGGCCTGGACTCAGTCCCCGCCCGGACGAAGGAGGCCGCGAAGGCGATGGGCGCCCGGCCGCTGCGCACCCTGCTCACCGTCGAACTGCCCCTCGCGCTGCCCGTGATCATGGCGGGCGTGCGGATCGCGACCGTGATGGCGATCTCCCTGGTCTCCGTGGCCACGTACATCGGCGACGGCGGGCTCGGTCAGCTCTTCACCGACGGGTTCCAGCGCAACTTCCCCACCCCCGTCATCGTCGGCGTCGTCCTGACCCTGCTCCTCGCGCTCGTCGCGGACGCGCTGCTCGTCACCCTCCAGTACGTCCTGACGCCGTGGACCCGCCGACAGAAGCAGGGGGCCTGACCTCATGTACGAACTCCTCAAGGGCCTCGGCTCCTGGCTGGTCAGCGGCGAGCAGTGGACCGGCTCCGACGGCATCGGGCACCGGCTCGCCGAGCACCTCCAGTACTCGCTGCTCGCCACCCTCGTCGCCGCCGCCATCGCCCTGCCGGTCGGCCTGCTCATCGGCCACACCGGGCGCGGCGCGTTCGTCGCGATCAACCTGTCGAGCTTCGGGCGGGCGCTGCCCACGGTCGGTCTCGTGGTCCTCGTCTTCCTCGCCAGCGGTCTGTCGATGTGGCCGGTCTACATCGCGCTGGTGGCGCTCGCGGTCCCGTCCATCGTCACCAACACCTACGCCGGGATGACCGCGGTCGACCCGGAGGTGCGGGACGCGGCGCGCGGTCAGGGCATGCGCTGGCACCAGGTCCTCTTCCAGGTCGAACTGCCCCTCGCACTGCCCCTGATCATGACCGGGCTGCGGCTCGCGCTCATCCAGGTCGTCGCGACGGCGACGATCGCCGCGTACGTCTCCTTCGGCGGACTCGGCCGGTACGTCTTCGACGGGCTCGCCCAGCGCGACCTCGTCCAGGTCCTCGGCGGCGCCGTGCTCGTGGCCCTCGTCGCCGTCGTCCTCGACCTCGCGCTCTCCGCCCTTCAGCGTGTCCTCTTCCGCCACCGCCCCGCCCCGCAGTCCTAGGAGTCAGCCCTTCATGAAGCGCGTGAACCGCATGAACCACATGAACCGCAGAGCTCTCCTCGGCGGACTCTTCGCCGCCGCCACCGTCCCCGCGCTCGCCTCGTGCAGCAGCGGCATCACCTCCCTCGACGGGGAGGGGTCCGGTGGCGGGGGCGGCGGCTCCAGCAAGGGCGGCGTCACCATCGGCACCGCCAACTTCACCGAGAACCAGGTCCTCGGACACCTCTACGCCGCCGCCCTCGAAGCGGCCGGGGTGAAGACCACCGTCCGCCCCAACCTGGGCACCCGCGAGATCCTCATCCCCGCGCTCAAGGGCGGCGACATCGATCTGCTGCCCGAGTACCAGGGCGCGCTGCTGCACTACCTCGACACCAAGGCCACGGCCACGGAGGAGGGCACGATGCAGAACGCCCTCGCGATGCTCCTGCCGCGCGGCCTGCAGATCCTCCCGTACGGCGAGGCGGAGAACGCCGACGCCTTCGCGGTGACCAAGGAGACGGCCGACGAGTACGGCCTGAAGTCCCTGGCCGACCTCGCGAAGCACAACGGCGAGCTCGTCATCGGCGCGGCCCCCGAGGTCAAGAAGCGCACGGTGGGCTCGGTGGGCCTCAAGGACGTGTACGGCGTGGAGTTCAAGGAGTTCAAGTCCCTCGACTCCTCGGGTCCGTTGGTCAAGGGGGCCCTCAAGAAGGGCGACGTGGACGTGGCGAACCTCTTCACCACCGACACCGACATCGCCGCCGAGGGCTGGGTCGTCCTCACCGACCCCAAGAACCTGATCCCCGGCCAGCACGTCGTCCCGCTGATCGCCGACCGCAAGGCCGACTCGACGGTCCGCAAGGCGCTCGCCCGCCTCGGGGCCGTCCTGACCACGAAGGACCTCACCGAGCTGAACCGCCTGGTGGACAAGGACCGCAAGGACCCCGAGGACGTCGCGTACGACTGGGCGGCGGAGCACGGCATCAAGAAGTAGACGCCCGGTCCCGGGATGCCGGGGCCGGGTGGGCAGCACGACACCACCGAGAGACCAGGGAGCCGCGTTCATGGCAGCCGAAGACCTGGTGGAGCGCCGCTCCATCGACGTCGTCCCGGACGACGAACGGCACGGGACCGCGTTCAGCCAGTTCACCCTCTGGCTCGGCGCCAACCTCCAGATCACGGCGGTGGTCACGGGCGCGCTCGCCGTCGTCTCGGGCGGCGACGTGGTGTGGTCCGTCGTCGGCCTGCTGCTGGGCAATCTGCTCGGCGGCGCGGTCATGGCCCTGCACTCCGCGCAGGGCCCGAAGCTGGGTCTGCCCCAGATGATCCAGTCCCGGGCCCAGTTCGGGGTGAAGGGCGCGGTCGTTCCGCTGCTGCTGGTCATCCTCATGTACGTCGGCTTCTTCGCGAGCGGCAGCGTGCTGGCCGGCCAGGCGACGGCCCGGCTCATCCACACGAACGACGCCACCGGCATCGTCGTCTTCGCGGTGGTCACGGCCGTCATGGCGGCGGTCGGTTACCGGGTGATCCACGTCCTGGGGCGGGTGGCGAGCGTCGTCTGCGCGCTGGCCTTCGTCTATCTGGGCATCCGCCTCCTGGACCGGGTGGACCTCTCCGCGCTGCTCGGCGACGCGCACTTCGACCTGCCGGTGTTCCTGCTGGCGGTGTCGCTCTCGGCGTCCTGGCAGCTGGCCTTCGGGCCGTACGTCGCGGACTACTCGCGCTATCTGCCGCGTACGACGTCGGGGCGGTCCACGTTCTGGTGGACGCTGTCGGGGTCGGCCATCGGCTCGCAGTGGTCGATGACCTTCGGGGTGCTCGTCGCGGCGACGGCCGGGGAGGCCTTCCTCGCGAACCAGGTCGGCTATGTGGTCGGGCTCGGCGGCGCGGGCCTGATCGCCTCGTTCCTGTACTTCGTGATCGCGCTCGGCAAGCTCACCATCAATGTGCTGAACACCTACGGCGGGTTCATGTCGATGGTGACGAGCATCAGCGGTTTCCGCGGGCAGCGGACGCTGTCGCCGCGCGGCCGGGCCGTGTACATCGGGCTCATCATGGTGGCGGGGACAGCGCTGGCGCTGCTGGGCAAGGACAGCTTCCTGACCTCGTTCAAGGACTTCCTGCTGTTCCTGCTGACGTTCTTCACCCCGTGGTCGGCGATCAACCTGGTCGACTACTACCTGATCTCGCGGGAGCGGTACGACATCCCCGCGCTCTCCGACCCCGGTGGCCGCTACGGCGCCTGGCGCTGGGACGCCCTCACCGTCTACGGAATCGGCGTGCTCACCCAACTCCCGTTCCTCGTGACGCACTTCTACACCGGTCCGCTGGCGGGCCCGCTGGGCGGAGCGGACATCTCCTGGATCGTGGGCCTCGTGGTCCCGGCGGTCCTCTACTGGCTGCTGGCCCGCCGGGACACGCGCCACATCCCCGAGGAGACGGTGTACGTCCTCGCCACGCCGCGCGAGCACTGAGGCGAGGGAGACACGCACAGCGGGTGGGGCCCGACGCATGATGCGTCGGGCCCCACCCGCTGTGCGTACGGCGCGAAAATCAGACGCGACGGTGACGGCCGTAGTACTCACCCGTCGTGCGGTGGAAGTCCGCGTCGCCGACGTGCTTGTCCTTGTCGAACTCCGGGGAGTCCTTGATCTGGTCCTTGGTGAGGTCGACGTAGATCTTCTTGTCGTCGTTGTCGACGCGGCTCACGGTGCCCGCCGGAAGCAGGACGTGCTTACCGAAGATCCATACGCCGGTGTCGACCACCAGGTACGAGGACGTGACGTCGTCGGAGTGCTTGTCGACCTTGCCGATGCTGCCGTCCGTCGCCTCGACCTTGTAGCCGATCAGGTCGGTGCCGGCGGTGTGACCGACGGTCGGCTGGTATCCCCACAGGTTCTCGGACATAAGAAACTCCTTCGTTCGCACGGACATGAATGAGGTATTCGAGGCGGTTGGCGGGCGGTAGCCGACGCCGGTTGGTCGTCGTCCCGGGCGGGCTTTCCTTTTCCTCATCAACCGCTGACAGCCTCGTGCCCCTCCCTTTCCGCCGTATGTCCCCGAAATCGGTAGTTTTTCGATGGGTTCCGGGGGAACTCGGCGGGCTCGTGCTGTGTCCGGTTCGTCTCCATCTCCGAGCGGAACACGGTGCGCGCTGCCGCATTCCGATGCGGATGCTCCGGGTGCCACGCCGTCAGCCCAGCAGCGCCGCGACGGTGATGAGCGCCGGAACCGACAGCAGCGTGGACAGCAGGATGGAATCCCGCGCGAACCGTTCGGCGACCCTGTAGTGCGAGGCGTATGTGAAGAGGTTCTGGGCGGCCGGGAGAGCGGCGATCACGACGACGTCCAGCAGCGCCTCGCCCCGCAGGTGGAAGAGGCCCGCGCCGACGGCCCAGGCGACAAGCGGCTGGGCCACCGTCTTCAGCAGGGCGGACAGGTACAGCGCGCCCCGGTCCTCGCCACGGCCCGGCCGTTCGCCGCCGCGCAGGGATATCCCGAAGGCGAGGAGGACCGCGGGGACCGACATGTTGCCGATGAGGACGAGCGGTTCGAGCAGCGGACCGGGCAGGGTCCACCCGGCGGCGGCCACCGCCGCACCGGACAGCGACGCGATGGCCATGGGGTTGCGCAGAGGGGTGGTCAGCCGCCGGAGAACCGACACCGGCTCCCCGGAGCGGCTGAGGTCGAGGACGGTCAGGGCCAGCGGAGTCACCACGATCTGCTGGAGCAGCAGGACCGGTGCGACGAGCGAGGCGTCGCCGAGTACGTAGACGGCAATCGGAATGCCCAGATTCCCGGCGTTGACGTAGCTGGAGCACAGGGCGCCGATCGTGACCCGCCCGGCGTCCCAGCGCAGGAACGGCCCGGCCACCACGACGAACACGACGGCCGCCGCTCCCGTGGCGATGGCCGTGACCAGCAGACGCTCCGACAGGACGACGGACAGGTCGGCGCGCGCGAGCATCGTGAAGAGCAGGGCCGGGGTCGCGACGTTGAAGGCGAGCCGGGTCAGCACGGTGCGGCCGTCCTGCCCGAGGTACCCGCGGCGCCCTATGACGTACCCGACGGCGATCACGGTGGCGATCACCGTGAATCCGGTGAGAACTCCCTGCATGTCTTCCTTGCGGGTGGATCAGCTGCGGTGGGCGCCGTCGGGTGGAACGCCTGGTCAGGTACGTGCACAGACAGCGTCTCAGACCCGTGGTCGCGCCCCTGTGCCGGGGCGGCGACCGGTCGCGCAGGGCGCACCCCTGCCCGCGCGACGGGCGGACGCCCGGCGGTGTGCACCGGACGCCGGCCCGCGCGGGCTATGCGAACCGCAGCCGGTTCCGCACCGTGTTGCGCGCCATGAACAGGGTGAGGAAGGCCTGTCCGGCCATCGCGCCGATGCGGTGCTCGCGGCCGTAGTAGGTGTTCTCCCCCGACGGCCCGTAGGTCCGGCCGTCGGTGAAGCGGGCCATCAGCCGGAGCTGCTCCTCGTTGTGCAGGCGTTCCCAGGTGGCGGCGGACGGGTCGATGCCCGTGTCCTGGGCCGTGAGGGAGACCAGGAGGTCGAAGTTGCCGAAGTAGAAGGGGAAGTGGGTGCCCCAGTCGTTGCCCTCGGGGTAGTGGATCGCTCCGGAGCCCGGCTGGTAGATGGTCCTCGTCGAGCCGCCGGGGGCCGGGAAGGGCTTGTCGACCAGGGCGGAGTAGACCCGGGTGATGTTGTGCAGCGCGGCGCGGGGGGCCCTGCGGTCGGCGAGGCCGTAGACGAAGCCCTCGTAGAGGCTCTGGTCGAAGGCGACCATGTAGAGCGGGTGCAGGATGTGGTGGTTGTCCAGAGTGCCGTCGTCGGCGATGTTCGTGCCGCGCAGCCAACGGGACAGCTCGATGCCGTTGACCGTCCGGTCTCCGGTGAGGTCGGCGGGGCAGGCGGCGGCCGCCAGCAGCAGTTCGATGTTGCGGCGCCCCCAGGCGGCGGCGCGCGGGTGGCCGGGCATCATGACCTCGGCCAGCGAGAGGACCGCGGCGCTCCAGTTGTCCTCCTCGGCCTTGCTGTCGCCGGGGGTGACCGCGCTGCCGTCGCGGCGCTTCTCGTACAGGTGGTGGCCGCCCCTCCCGACCAGGTACAGATCGTCGCCGGTGGTGAGCCGGTCCGCCTCCCACGCCGTCATCGCGGCGATGTCCTCCCGCGCTTTCGCGTCCAGCTCGTGCCAGAACAGCCAGCCGGCCAGGGCGGTGTAGTACGCCCAGAGCGCGGTCTGCCATCCGTTGCCCCAACGGGTCGCGGTGGAGGCGTTGTTGGCCAGGTGGCGGGCGGCGAGCGTGCGGATCAGGTTGCGGGTGCGGATGGTGGCGTTGGCCGCCGAGAGGGCCCTCGGGTCGTACGCCCCGGTGATCAGGGCGGTCACGGTGGCGACGGCCGCCATGGCGGGCAGCCGGATCGCCCGCTCGTCGGTGCCCTTGAGGTCGATGTATCCGTCCGGGAGGTAGGTGCGGTAGGTGTCGGCGTACCAGGGGCCTATGAGGTGGCGGGAGCTGCCGGCCAGGATCGTCCGGACACGCTGTCCGGCGGCGTCCTGGACCGGATAGGGACCGATAGCGGCCCAGTCGACGGGGACGACCTCGTTCGCGGCGGAGGTGCCCGGGGCGCCGGCCGTGCGACGCGCGGCATGGGCGTGGGCGGTGGCGGGGAGTCCGAGCGCGGCGGACGCACCGAGGGCGAGCGAGGTGCCGAGGATCCGGCGGCGGGACGGTCGGTGCGGAGTGGTCATACGGCGCTCCCGTGGGGTGAGGTGCGGATGATTCCGTTCCGTACAGGCTCAGTGCCTCCTGGGCACCGCGATGGTCCCGCGAAACGGACCTCGCGCGCCATGGCGCCTCTGCCGTGCCGGGGCCCCGCCGCCACTCGAACGGCCCACCGCCGGGGCCGCCCACCCACCATTCAATCCTCCCGATATGCCTCTTTTGTCGAAACGCCTTAGCCTGCTGACACTGCTCGGATAGTCGACAGCCGGCGCCGTCGGCGGAGGGCGAGCTTCCATGGCTGAGCTACGTAAGAAGTCCGGATTGGTCGGCGAGTTGTCGGCCGAATTCGCGGGCACGATGATCCTCATCCTCTTCGGGTGCGGAGTCGTCGCCCAGGTGTCGGCGGGCGGAGCCTTGACGGATCCGGCCGGCGGGCTCGGGGACCACGACAGCATCGCCTGGGCGTGGGGGCTGGGCGTCACGCTCGGCGTCTATGTGGCGGCGCGGCTGAGCGGGGCCCATCTCAACCCGGCCGTGACCCTGGCGCTGGCCGCGTTCAAGGGGTTCCCGTGGCAGAAGGTGGCTCCGTACGCGGTGGCGCAGACGGCCGGTGCGTTCGTGGCCGCGCTGATCGTCCGCTGGAACTACAGCGAGGCGCTGGCGAAGGCCGACCCCGGACACACCATCAAGACGCAGGGAGTGTTCTCCACCCTGCCGGCCAACGGCAACCCGGCTCTGCCGGTGCACGAGTGGGGCGCGTTCCGCGACCAGATCATCGGCACCGCCATCCTGCTGCTGCTGATCATGGCCATCACCGACCTGTTGAACACCCCGCCCGGCTCGAACCTGGGCCCGTTCATCATCGGCCTGGTCGTGGTCGCGATCGGCATGGCCTGGGGCACCAACGCGGGGTACGCGATCAACCCGGCCCGCGACTTCGGCCCCCGGCTGGCGAGCTTCCTCACCGGGTACGGCGGGGCGTGGCGGGACCAGTACGGGAATCTCTACTTCTGGGTGCCCATCATCGGCCCGCTGCTCGGCGGCCTGTTGGGCGCCGGGCTCTACAAGGCCTTCGTCGGACGCTTCCTGCCGTCCGCCGAACCCGAACCGCCGGGTCGCGTCCCGGCACCCAAGGACTGAACCACAGCGCCCGGAGAGGCAGCACATCATGGCGGACTTCATCGGCGCGGTGGACCAGGGGACCACCAGCACCCGATTCATGATCTTCGATCACGGCGGCAACGAGGTCGCCAGGCACCAACTGGAGCACGAGCAGATCCTGCCCCGCTCCGGCTGGGTCGAGCACGATCCCGTGGAGATCTGGGAACGCACCAACTCGGTGATGCAGAACGCCCTGCGGCACGGCGGCCTGTCGCCGACCGACCTGGTGGCGATCGGGATCACCAACCAGCGTGAGACCACGGTGGTCTGGGACCCGCGCAACGGGCGGCCCTACTACAACGCCATCGTCTGGCAGGACACCCGCACCGACGCCATCGCGGCGAACCTGGAGCGCTCGGGGAAGGGCGAGGTCATCCGCCGCAAGGCCGGGCTGCCGCCGGCGACGTACTTCTCCGGCGGCAAGATCCAGTGGATCCTGGAGAACGTCGACGGCGTACGGGAAGCGGCGGAGGCCGGGCACGCGCTCTTCGGCAACACCGACGCCTGGGTCCTGTGGAACCTGACCGGCGGCCCGAACGGCGGTATCCACGCCACCGATGTCACCAACGCGAGCCGCACCATGCTGATGGACCTGGAGACCCTCGACTGGGACGAGGAACTCCTGGGCTTCTTCGGCATCCCCCGGGCGATGCTTCCGAAGATCAACCCCTCGTCGCACCCGGAGGCCTACGGGTCCACGCGCACCTCCCGGCCGCTGAGCGCCGCCATCCCCATCGGGGGCGTCCTCGGCGACCAGCAGGCGGCCACCGTCGGCCAGGTCTGCTTCTCCCCCGGCGAGGCCAAGAACACCTACGGGACCGGCAACTTCCTGGTGCTCAACACCGGTGCCGAGCTGGTCCGTTCGCAGAACGGCCTGCTCACCACGGTGGCGTACCAGTTCGGCGACGAGCCGGTGGTCTACGCCCTGGAGGGGTCCATCGCCGTCACCGGTTCCGCGGTGCAGTGGCTGCGCGACCAGATGAAGATCATCAAGTCGGCGGCCGAGAGCGAGGAGCTGGCCCGCAGCGTCCAGGACAACGGCGGGATGTACTTCGTGCCCGCGTTCTCCGGCCTGTTCGCACCGTACTGGCGTTCCGACGCCCGCGGCGCGATCGTCGGCCTGGCCCGGTACAACGACAACGCCCACCTGGCGCGGGCCACGCTGGAGGCCATCTGCTACCAGAGCCGCGATGTGGTCGAGGCGATGGAGCAGGACTCCGGGGTCCATCTCGACGTGCTCAAGGTCGACGGCGGCGTCACCGCCAACGACCTCTGCATGCAGATCCAGTCGGACGTCCTCGGCGTCGAGGTCAGCCGTCCCGTCGTCGCCGAGACGACCGCTCTCGGCGCCGCCTACGCCGCGGGGCTCGCCACCGGTTTCTGGCAGAACACCGACGAACTGCGCACCCAGTGGCACGAGTCGAAGCGCTGGTCGCCCCAGTGGTCCGAGAAGCAGCGCGCGGAGGGCTACGCGGGCTGGAAGAGGGCGGTGGAGCGCACCCTCGACTGGGTGAAGGTCCCTTAGGACCCCTCGCATAGGTTGGGCCGGTCCCATCCGCCATCCCGACGAGGACCGGCCCATGCCCAGCAGCACCAGGATCCGCCTGATAGAGCCCGCCGACGCAGCCCCGATCGCCGCCCACCGGGTGCGGGACGCCGAGGCGTTCCGGCCGTGGGAACCGGCCCAGCCGGACGACTTCTTCACCCCTCAGGGCCAGGCGGAGCGGATCGAGGGCCTGTTGGCCGGACACCGGGCCGGCACCGTCTGGCCGGGAGTGGTGCTCGCGGGCGACGAAGTGGTCGGGCAGATCACCGTCGGGGGCATCCTGCCGCATCCTCATCTGCGCCGCGGCTCCGTCGGCTACTGGATCGCCTCCGTCGCCCAGAACCGGGGCCACGCCGGGCGGGCCGTCGAACTGGCGCTCCGGGTGATGCGGGAGGAACTCGGCCTGCACCGCGCCGAGGCGTCCACCAACCTGGAGAACCTGCCCTCCCAACGGGTGCTGCGTCGCAACGGGTTCACCCCGTACGGCGTCGCGCACGCCGCGATCTTCCTCGACGAGGGCTGGCGGGACGGGCTGTTGTGGGAGCGGATCCTCGGCGACTGAGCAGGTCGCGAGGCGATCGGGCGGTGAAGGGGGGCTTCCCCGGCGGGCGCTAGAACCCCTTGCGCGACTCCCGTACCAGCAGCACCAGCAGATACGCCCCGCCGACGCACACGGTGACCGCGCCGGTCGGCAGGATCACGCCCTCCATCGCGTGCTGCGCCGCGATGTCGGCGCCGAGCAGCAGGAGCGCCCCGACGAGCGCCGAGCCGGCGAGGTCGACGGTGGATCCGCGTCCGGTGAGCCGGCGGGCGATCTGCGGCGCGGCAAGGGCCACGAAGACGATGGGGCCCGCCGCGGCGGTCACCGCGGCGGTCGCGGCCACGCCGAGGACGACCAGCAGCAGCTTCGTACGCTCGACGGGCACGCCCAGCATCGCCGCCGTGTCGTCGCCCAGTTCGAGCCAACGCATCCGGCGTTGTGCCACCGGGGCCACCAGGACGACCACCGCCACCAGGGCGGAGGACATCAGCACGGCGGGCCAGCCGATGGCGCTGAGCGAACCGGCGCCCCAGACCGCGGCCCGCAGCGCGGTGTCCACGTCGGCCTTCACCGAGAACCAGGTGTTGACCGAGGACAGCAGCGCCCCGACCGCGATCCCCACGATGATGAGCCTGAAGCCCCGCACGCCCCGCCGGAACGCCACCAGATACACGGCGAGCGCGGTGATGAGCCCGCCGGCGAGCGCGCCCGCCGCGAGCGCCGAGTAACTGCTCGCGCCCGCGAGCAGCATGAGGACGACACCGGTGTAGGAGCCGGTGGTGAAGCCGATGACGTCGGGGCTGCCGAGCGGGTTGCGGGTCAGGGACTGGAAGACCGCGCCACCCATCGCGAGGGCGGCCCCGAACACCATGGCGGCGACGATGCGCGGGGCCCGCCACTCCAGGACGACGGTGCGGACGCTGTTTCGGGCGGAGCCGGTCAGGACCGACATCAGGTCGCCGAGGCTCAGCGTGTAGCTGCCGAGGGTGAACGCCCACAGCGCCAGGGCGACCAGCGCGGCAGACAGCAGCCCGCAGACGACGACCGAGCGTCGTGTCGCTTTCAGGCTCAGGGCCCCCGCCCTGAGGACGATCGCCCCGCTCACAGCTCCCTCACCCGGCTTCCGCGCACCAGGAGGATCAGGACGGGAGCGCCGATGAGCGGCATCATGACGCCGACCTGCAGTTCGGAGGGGATCACGATCAGCCGGCCCAGGACGTCGGCGATCAGGACGATCACCGGGGCGAGGACGGCGGAGAAGACGAGGATCCAGCGCCAGTCGGGACCGGTCAGCCACCGCACGGCGTGCGGGACCATGAGGCCGACGAACATCGGCGGGCCCGCCGCGGCCGTCGCCGCACCGCACAGCAGGGCCACCGCGACCACGACACCGCACCTCACCGCGCCGACCCGCAGCCCGACGGCCCGCCCCGCGTCGTCGCCGAGGGCGATCGCGTTGAGCGGGCGGGTATCTCCAGCGGGAGCGAAAGCTCCCCAAGGACCGGGTGAACGTCACGGGTTACTGGCACCGCGAGGAAGCCGCCGCGCCGGATGCGGAGGCGACGGCCGACGCGGGCGCACCGGGCCCCGCAGGGATCCCGTCGCCGCTGCCGTGGCTGGTCGTTCGGGCCGCGTTGCAGCTAGGCGTGGTCGACGCGGTGGCCGACGCCCCTGGACTCTCCGCCGACGCCCTGGCGACCAGGCTGGGCTTGCCCGGCGTGGGAATCGACGTCCTGCTGCCGCTGCTCGCCGCGTACGACGTGGTCGTCGGCGACGTGGACGGAAGCGGGCTGCGCCTGGGCGCGGCGGGCGAGGAGCTCCTGGACGACCACGAGCGCGAGGAGTACACCGGCCACGAGGCCGAGCTGCTGCTCGCCCTCGCGCACCTGGCTCCCGCGCTCCGGGACGGCACGTCGCCCTGGCGGCTCGCCTCGGGCGCCACCCTGCACGACACGGTGGAGCACGACGCGGAACGCTACGGCGAACTGGTCGAGGAGTGCGAGCAGTTGGTCTTCCTGCTGACCGGTCTGACGGCCGACCCCCTCTGGGAGGACGCCCGGACCTGCCTCCTGACCGGTCCGGGCAGCGCCTCGGTGGCCGCCGCCCTCGACGACGCCGGACGGCGCGTGTGCCTGCGGATCGCGGAGGAGGGCACGCCGGCCGCGGTGCTGCGCGGACACGTTCCCGCGCCGGACCGGATCGACTGGACGGCGGGCCCCGCCGATGTCGCCGTCGCCGCGAAGGCGCTCGCGTACCGCACCGACGCGGAGGCCGTGCAGCTCCTCTCGCGGCTGGCCGAATGGACCGGCACGGCGGTGCTCGTGGAGGCCTCGCGCCCCGACGGACTGAGCCCGCACGCGGCCGAGGCGGCGCTGCACGCGTACACCGCGACCGGCAGTCCGCTGCGCGACCGGGCTGCCATCGCCTCCCTCGCAAAGCGGTCGGGCTGGCGGGTCGAGCGGACCGTCGCACTCGGCTGGGGCACGGAGGCCACGGTCCTGCGCCGGGCCTGACAGCCGCCCCCACGGGGGTGGGGCGGGGGGTGGAGGCCGCCGGTCAGCTCGACCTCGGCGGCCTCTGCGTGTCGAAGGCGAAGAGCGTGTTGTCGTCCGCGGCCACGAACACCGCGCGCCCCGCGACGGTCACGCGCGGGCTCGCGTTCTGCTCCCCCGTCAGGCCGTCGGCCTGCGGGTCCGTCGTCCACAGCCGCTTGCCGTCGTCCGGCGACAGCGCGACCACGCGGCCGGTGGCCGAGCTGAAGTACACCGCGCCGGGTCCGGACGCGGGCCCTGACGCGCCCTCGACGCCCGTCTGCCGCGACCACTTCTTCCCCCCGGTCGCGGGGTCGAACGCCGCCACGAGGCCGGTCTGACCGCTCACGTAGACGGTGCCGTCCGCCATGCCGGGCGTGCCGTCGTACACCGTGTCGAGCCGGGAGTACGTGACCTTCCGCGAGGCCGGATCGACCCGCGCCACCCCGTCGTACCCGGCCGGGTCCGTTCCCTCGTAGTGCTTGGAGAGGAGGACGAGCCGGCCGTCGGCGACGCCCATCGGCACGACGGGGCCGTCGACCGCGATGGACTCGCCGAGCGTGCCGGAGTCGAGGGCGAGCGTGCGCAGGGTGGGGTGGCGCACCTGGAGGGCGTTCATCTCCGCTTCCGTGGCGCACATCGCGAGGAGCCGCTGTCCCACCGGGACGGGCGCGCACTGCACCCCCGCCGGGAACGGCGTCGTCCAGGCCACCTCTCCGCTGTGAGCATCCCGGGCCTCGAAGCGGGAGTCGGCGGCGTCGACCGTCACCACCGTGGAGCCGACCACGACGGCGTCCATGCTCCGGCCCGTGACGGCCATCGACTGGGCGCCGGACGGCACGGACCACAGCTCCCGGCCGCTGTCCGCGTCGAGGGCCACCACCTCCTGGGGAGGGCCCTGCGGGGCATCCTGGTCAGCGACTCGGTAGCCGATCACCGTGTCGTCGGTGGCGCCCACCAGGTGCATCCCCTGGACGGGGACGCCCGGGCTCTTCGCCGTCCACACCCGCGACCCGTCCCGGGCGTCGAGACGGGCGGCGACGACACCGCCGCCCCCGCAGAACAGCGCGTCGCCGCGCGCGACGCAGCGCAGCTCGTCGGGGATGTCCTCGCGGCCGCCCAGCAGCGTTTTACGCCACGGTGCGAAGCCTTCCGGGAGGGTGCCGACCGGCGCTGCGGTGCTCGGGCCGGCGCCGCCGCCGCGGCCGTCCGTGGGGGCACCGCCTGACGTCAGCGCGGCGACTCCCCCGCCGATCGCCGCCACCGCGACCGCCGCAGCCAGCACGGGCCGCCACCGCAGACGCCGGCGACCGGTGTCCCCAACGCCGGTGTCCCCGGTGCCGGATGCGGCTGGGGCGGCCGGTGCCGGAGTGGCCGGCGTTGGGGTGGCCGGGGTCGTGAGGTGATGCTGAGTGATCATGTCGCGGGTGCGGCCGACTTCCGGCCCGCCGGTGTCCGTCCCGCCCAGCTCGGCCGGCAGATCCCGCAGCAGCACGAGGAGTTCGTCGGCCGACGGACGCCCCTCGGGTTCCTTGTCCAGGCACGGCTCGACGACCGCTCGCAGGGCCATCGGCACTGCCCCCAACGACGGCTCCTCGTGCACCACCTGGTAGGCCGTGATGTACGGGCTGTCCGCGTCGAAGGGACCGTGGCCCGTCGCCGCGTACACCAGGAGCGTCCCCAGCGAGAAGACGTCGGACCGCGGCCCCACGCCGCGGGGTGCCTGCAACTGCTCGGGCGACATGAAGGGCGGCGTCCCGATGACCCGCCCCGTCATCGTCAGCGTCTGCTGGTCCACGGCGCGCGAGATGCCGAAATCGATGACGCGGGGCCCCTCGGGCGAGAGCACGACGTTGGAGGGCTTCAGATCGCGGTGGACGACGCCCACCCGGTGGATGTCGCGCAGCGCCTCCGCGAGGCCGATGGCGAGCTTCCTCAGCTCCACCCCGTTCAGCGGGCCCCGCTCGGTGATGCGCTGGGCGAGCGTGAGCCCCTCGATGTAGGTCGTCGCCATCCACGGCTGCTCGGCCTCGGGAGCCGCGTCGACCACGGCGGCGGTGAACGCTCCGCTCACCCGCCGTGCGGCCGCCACCTCTTGCCGGAACCGGATGCGGAACTCCTCGTCCGCCGCGAACTGCTGGTGGATCAGCTTGATCGCGACAGGCCGGCCCGAACTCGTACGGGCCAGGAAGACCGTGCCCATGCCACCCGAACCGAGCCGCTCCTCCAGCGGGTAACCGCCGATCTCGGCTGGATCGCCTCCGCGCAGCGACACTCTTCCCTACCTCCCGTCCCCCGTGCGTCTCTGCCACCACGGGCCTGCTCATCTGTCCTCCACACAAACTAGGGTCCGTCTTCAAAAGATCTTGTCCAGAGTAGGAATGAGGCGAGGCTGACCGCTGCTTCGTAGGAGGTGGCGGTCTTGTCGTATCTGGTGGCGATGCCGCGGAATCCCTTGAGGTGGTTGAAGCAGCGTTCGACGGTGTTGCGTCGGCGGTAGGTCTCGCGGTCGAAACCTGGTGGCCGGCCGCCGTGACTGCCGCGGTTTCGGCGGTGCTTCTTCTGATCGTCCTTCTCGGGGATCGTGGCGGCGATGCCGCGTCGTCGCAGGTAGGCGCGGAATGCCCGGGAGCTGTAGGCCTTGTCTGCGACGACATGGTCGGGGGTGGAGCGTGGACGGCCCGGTCCGGTGCGGGGCACGCGTATGCGTTCGAGCAGTGCCTGTGCCATGACGCTGTCGTGTCGTTGGCCGGCGGTGAGCATGAGAGCCAGAGGACGGCCATGCCCGTCGGCGGCGAGGTGGATCTTGGTGGTCAGGCCTCCTCGGGATCGGCCGAGGGCGTGATCGTCCGGTTCGTCCTGCCGGTGCTTCCCCCTTTTCGTCCGGTGGCGGCGGCGTGCTGATGTGCCCGGACGATGGTGGAGTCGATCTGCACCAGCCAGTCGATGTCGCCGGCCGCGTCCGCGCGGGTCTGGATCTGCCGCAGGGCTCTGGTGAACACGCCGTCGATCGCGTAGCGACGGAACCGCGTGTAGACCGTCTGCCAGGAGCCATAGCGTTCTGGCAGGTCACGCCAGGAAATCCCGGTACGGATCTTGTAGACCATCCCGTTGATGATCTGCCGGTCCTCCGCTCGGGGCCGCCCCCGGACGGCCCGCGGTATCAACGGAGCGAGCAACTCCCACTCACGATCAGTGAGTTCATGTCGGCGTATCACGACATCATGATCCACCACCGAACGATCTTTTGAAGACGGACCCTAGTNACGGAGCGAGCAACTCCCACTCACGATCAGTGAGTTCATGTCGGCGTATCACGACATCATGATCCACCACCGAACGATCTTTTGAAGACGGACCCTAGTGCCGCATCAGGCAACGTTTGCCCTGTGGCGAGGGGGTTGAGGGTGTGCGGGCGGTCCACTGAGCAGAGGGGCTACCTTCAGTCGGTGGAATCAAATAGCACGGCACCCTGTTGCCCGTCCTGCGGCCAGTCGATGACCTGCACTGCGATGGTCCTCTCACGGCGGGACGACGACGGGAAGCGTGTCTGCCGAGGCGTGTGGCAGTGCGGGGATCGGCACCTGTGGTGGGGCTGGAGCGATCGTCCAGGTGAGGGGTTGGAGGTCTGCCCCTATCCGCACTTCGGTGTCTGATTCGGGGCGCCGCAAAGACACCTCATGCCGTTAAGCCGTCAAGCTGTGGGGGTTTGGCCGTCCCTTTCAGATCTTGCCGAGGGTCCTTCCCTGGGCCCCAGCCGGCGCGCAGAGGCCGGCTGAGGGTGGAGGCCGGGCGGGCGGGTGGGTCACCAGAGGCCGAAGAACCGTGTCCACCAGGTAGGCCGTGCCGCGAAGTGCTTCAGCGCGCTGGGGCCTTCGTAGTCGCTCTCCAGCAGTTCTTCGGGGACGCTCACGTAGCCGAGGTCGGCTAGCGCCTGCTCCACGGTGGCGAGGTCGCCGAGGTCCAGCGCCCCCTCCTCGTGGGCCTCGTCCGTGCTGAGGAAGGCCCCTGGATTGTCGGCGCAGACCTCGGCGAGCGAGCCGAATTTGCTCACGCAGACCACGATCCGCGTCCCGCAGACTGTCGCGTCCGCGGGCACGTGGATGCGCCCGTACTCGCTGGAGTCCTTGGTGCCACGCTCGGATTCGCACGAGGCGCCGAAGTCCGCTTCGAGCCGGCGCACCAGGCCGCCGAACTTGAGGCCGGTCGCCGCGCGGTCGTAGTGCAGCGGCCGTTCCAGCCGCTCCGGGTCATCAAGTTCGCGCAACAGGGCCAGCAGTTCTATCTCGCTCTTCGCCATCCGCACATCCTGCCGCCCGTCGGGTGGCAACGGAGAGGTAGGGCCGTCCTATTCACGCAGTAGCTGTCGCTGCTGCCTGGGGCTCTGAGGGGAAGGCGATTGCTTCATCGAACGGGACGCGTGCCAGGAGGCAGTGGTGGAGCTGGCCGAGCATCCGGTTGAACAGGTGCCGCAGAGCCTGCATGTGCCAGTCCCCTCCTGCCCGGCGGCGCCGGTAGTGGGCGTCCGCACCGGACGAACCGCTGAGGGAGGCGAAGGCCCACAGGGTCGATGAGGTCGGACCCGGTTCCGGCAAGCGGCTCCTCGGTGAGGTGGGTGAGGTGCGTGGCGTGTTGCGCGACCAGCCTGGCGATCGCGTAGATCACCTCACGTTGCTCCCTCCCTCCACTGGCTACCTCGTCGCGGTGCCGGGGACGAGAGCAGCGACATGTACTGAGCATCGATCAGATGGCGAGAAGGGATCTTGCGGGGCCTCATGAGCGGTGCGGGGTTCCGATGACCTTCTGTCCGGTCTGTTCTGCAAGCCACTGAGCGAAGCGGCCCTCGTAGCCATCCCCGTCCTGGCGCCGAACGTGGACGAACACCAGGTGCGCGTCCAAGAGGGCGTCGAGTTCAGGAGAGTCGCAGTTCAGCAGAAGCGTGACCTCGGCGTGCTTGTTCTCGCCGTACACGTCGAGTTCGTGTGCCTCAGGCCAGGACAGCGAGGACCAGCGGATCTCGGCCGAGTACTGACAGGTTAATCCTGGGCCGGCTTGGTCAGCGACGCCAGGATCGTTCCGTCGGTGGCTTGGACGGTGATGGTGAGGGCAGGCACGCCAATGGTTCCTGCCTGGGTGTCATCGGCGTAGAAGGCAGCCCACCCCGGGCTGCCGGCCAAGGTAAGGACCTGCGTGTTAAGCGTTCTGCTGCCGGTGGCCACGGTAATCCTGGCTGCCTTACCCGGGCCGCGGTAGATGCCGGCGTAGAGAGCGCTGGAGGCGTCCCCGAACGTTTTGGCTGAGATCTTTCCGCTGGGCACCTCGGCCGCGTTCAATGCCGGCTCCTTGGTGGTGCCGGAAAACTCTGGTGTTGCCAGGAACATGCCCTGGCCCGTCAGCCAGATCGCGTTGTCCCGGCCCAGCGCAACCTTCTCACCCGAATCCACCACCTGCACGTGCGGCGACGCTTCCGTCGAGGCGGCTGGGACCGTGGGTGTGCGGGAGCCGAACGAGCCGAGTGAGAGGGCAGCCACGGCGGAGGCGGGAACGAGCACGGCTGCGGTCAGTGCCGTAAGGGTTGTCTGACGGCGTCGGCGCATTCTCCGTCCCAGATGAAGCACCGTGTCCACGGGGGCCGACCCCACCGGCAGGCCAGCGGCTGCCTGCTCAAGCGCTGCAGACAGGTCCTCATCCTGGTTCATCGGATCGTTCCTTTCTGCGGGACAGGACGTCGCAGCCCTGCTGAGGTAGCTGCAGGTTGCTCGGCCAGGGCAGCCAAAAGGCCGTCCTCACGCAGCTTCGCCAGTCCCCTGGTGATCTGGCTGCGTACCGTGCTGGTCCGAGTGCCCAGGGCGGCGGCCACCTGGGCGTGGGTCATGTCCTCGAAGTAGCACAGCACCACGACGGACCGTTGGCGGGCAGGCAACCGTCCGAGCGCGTCCATAACCGCGCTGCGGCGATCGACGTTAGCAGTCTGATCGGCAACCGGAGTCTCCGGAAGGCGTGGGGTAAACCACTCGCGTACGGCTCGTCTGCGAAACCGGTCGGCGTGAGCATGGATCATGATCCGGCGTACGTAGGCGGCCATGTCGTCACTGTTCCGGACGTGGCTCCACTTCACATACGCGCGCGCGAGCGCGTTCTGCGCCAGATCCTCGGCATCGTGGTGGCTGCCGGTCAGCAGATACGCCGTACGCAACAGACTGGGCCACCGGCCTGTCATGAAGTTGTGGAATTCGTCATCGCTGGCGTAACTCAATCGGACCTCGCCACGGTTCGGCGTCTGACCAGCCTGCGGTCTTCCGCGGCATTTGTCACGGCTGAACCTCGGCAGGGAAGGACGGGCAACACGACTCTCACAGCCGCCGCTGCCGCCCCATCCAGGAACGGCAGCGGCGGTTCTTGACTAGCTCTGGACCGTGATCGACGGCTTCACGTCCGCCTTGCCCTTTGCGTCGAAGGCGTAGTAGGCCCCCCAGCCGGGCTTACCAGCAAGAGCGACAACCTTGGCCTGCAGAGTCCGGGCCCCGAGCTTGATGGTGACCTTGGTCGTCGACGCCACCGGACCGCGGTAGATCCCCGACCACAGCACACCAGAAGCGTCGCCGCGGGCGGTCGTGGCCACCTTCCCAGGCAGTACGTCATTGACCCGCATGACATCCGGCTTGTCGGTACCCGAAGACTTCGGAGCAACTACGTGCAGGCCCTTCGACGTCAGCCACAACGTGTTGCCGGCAACAGAGATCCGCTCACCCGGAGCAACCACCTTCATGGCACCAGTCGTAGAGGCCTCCTGGAGGGAGGCCACGGCGGGTGCTGCCGATACCGGCGACGCGCTGCCGGACGAGGCGACCGCCACCCCCGTGCCTGTCGCCAGTACCGCCGCACTTGCAACAACAGCCAGCCATCCGTGCTTCCGCATGTGCGAGCCGATGGAAGTCATCAATGAACTCCTGTAGATCAAACAGCGCCAGCCTCCAGCCCTCGGGACCGGAGCAGACAGGCTCCTCTTGTCCCATCCACCCCCTAGACAGCGCCCGTGCTGCAGAAAGCTGCCTCCTTAGGCACAGCACTGCATGTGGCACCCATCACACGCATCAACCCAGTACTTCTTGCCGCATAGACCGAGGGCAGGACTGCAGTCCTCGCTGAAGTGGCCGTTACTGTCACGCAGCGCTCTTTCTTCTGGCCACCACGATTGAGTACCCCGTGTCAAAGAACGATGGCGAGCCCTGCATCAGATCACCGGGGACCAAACCACACTCAGCCACGGGTTCTACGCCGAGCAGGGCAAGACCACCCAGCAGATCGTCTACAGGTACAGGGTGAGTTCACGGCGTCTGCAATCGGGGTGTGATGCCCACCTTGGCAGCAGCCGCCGGCCGTTCGCCGGTCCGCGAGTGTGGTACGGGGGCCGAGCATCATGGACGCCGCGGCGGCGAGGGCGAGGTAGGAGTTCATGCGCAGGTCGAACCGGCCATAGGGGCTCGCGTGGGTCCAGAACAGGGTCCAGAACAGCGGGGACAGGGCCGTCGGTCGACGTTGGTGAGCCTGTTCTGCCACTTCTCCTGGCTCAGGATGTTCTGGAGGAGCAGAGTGTTGACGTGCACCAACGCACACTGGAGCAGGTGCAGGCCGATACGCTGGCCGTCCGTCATATCTATGTAGATGTCGTAGTGATGGCCGGTGTCGTAAAGGGCACCGTTGTGCGCGGTACGGCCGTGCGGAGCACCCGAAACTGCTCGGCCCCCAGCTGCACCTGTTGGGCGATCATTTTTTACCCGTCGTGCCTCGTCGCTGAGGTTGCTAGTGGCCGCCGTCATCTGCCTGGCCGGGCGGTGCAGTAGGACTGACGGTCGTCGGCGTCGAAGACTGCCAAGCAGTGTGCCCCGGGTCGAAGCGCTTGCTCCAGAGTGTGCAGGAGTGCGTCCGGTAGTCCTCCCAGAGCCTCGGCGAGCTCTTCCGCGACGTCCCGGGCGATCTCGTGCACCCTGGCGTCCAGGGAAGTGCTGGGGCCGAGCTTGCTGATCGCGGCGGCCGCGCGAGCGGGGGTGAGAAGGCCCGCTGCCTGGACCAGGAGCCAGGCGGGTACCCCTGCCGCCCCTTGCGGCGGCGGCAGGTAGGGGCGTGCGCCGTCGAAGCGCTCATCCTCAGCGAAAACCTCATGCTTCACCTTGACCAACGGACGGATGCCGACGCCGGCAGGACCGGCCTCCCACCATCTACCGGCCGGCTTCAAGACGTAGCCCTCGGCAAGGTTGTCCACCAATTCGGGAAGCCCGAACAGGGCCGGGACCCTGGAAGGGAAGGCACGGGGCAGCTCCTGGAGCCTGTTGAGCACGTCGCATCCGAGAGCGGGAGCACACATAAGCCCGGCAACCACCGCGGCTTCGCGCAGGTCACGGTCAGAGATCCAGCAGCGGCCCCCGGCCGTTTCGACCGTGGCGTCGAACGGCAGCCAGTGCAGGCCAGGTGCGTACCACACGCCGGTCTGCACCGGCTCGGCTCCGGCAACGGCAGGAACGTCCGGGTGCGGGTAGCGTCCGCCCGCCAGCTCGCCGTAGACCGTCACCACCGCAGCGTCACCCCATTCGCTGCGGAGCGCCGAGGCGAAACGGGTAGCTGACACCGACAGCTCCGGCCAGATCCGGCTAACGCCGAAAAAACTATCCAAAGCATCGTCGCCCAGCAGCTCACGCCGTTTGGCCGGACGAACCCCGGCGTCGTCGCAGACTATGGCGAAATGGGCCCCGTGCACCTTTTCCACGGCAATCCACTCCCGGGCTCCGGACATGCCAAGCCGTTCCCTTGCGGAGATTTTGGGATACGGCCGCAACGCGGGACCCGCAGACGCAGTGTCGGACATAGGAAGGATCCTCGCCGCCCGCCCAGCCCTGGGCAACAGAGATTCACGCTCGCACTTGTCTGGCCGGTACAGCCCTCGCGGGCTGTCCACTCCGACGTGCCCTCACCTGTCATCAGTTCGAGACGGATCTCGACCGTACATACCCGGTTCTCACTCGCCCGGCGCAGCGCCCACAGCGCGCGGCGCGGTGTCTCCTGGAGGACCACCGGCGAGGGCTCACCTCACCTCCCGAGCGAAGTACGCGGCCGCCCGGCGAAGGATCTCGCGCTCGAGGTGCCACTCCTTCTCGGCCTTCAGTAGCCGGGCCAGCTCCTCCGCCTCGCCACCCGTGTCACGGCGTCAGGGCACGGCCTGGGCCTCGTCCTTGCGCACCCACGTCCGCAGCGACTCCGCGGTGATGCCGAGGTCCGCGGCCACCGCCGCGTAGGTCCTCTTCCCGGCGGCGGCACGGTAGAGCGCGACCGCGTCCTTCCTGAACTCCTCCGGATACGGAGACCTGCGTCCCACCTGGACATCCCTCCCTCGACCATCAAGATCCATTGCCAGGGTGTCTACTCCAAAGGATCAGCCTCAGAACCGAAGTTGAACCAGGCGTGGAGGATGACCGGCCGAGGGGCGGACGCCGCGGCCACTCCCGCACCGCAACGGTGCCGGCGGCCGGGCTCTGGAGAGCGGGGGCGCCGCGAGGGATCCGGGCCGGTGCGATGACGCCTGGCGGTCCGTGCCGTCGCGTGTCTCAGGCGGCGGGTTCGCAGCCGCAGCTGGTCCGGACGACGAGGGGGGCGGGGGCAGAATGCGCTGCGGTCTCACCGTCGAGCAGCAGGTCGACCGCCTGGGCCGCCATCGCCTCCAGGGGTTGCTGAGTGACGGTGAGGGCGGGAGCGGTGAAGGCGCTGTCCGGGGTGCCGTCGAGGCTGATGACGGCCAGCCGCTCGGGCACGGCCAGCCCGTGCGCCCGGGCTCCGGCGAGGACACCGATGGCCTGTTCGTCGGTGGCGGTGATCAGTGCAGTAGGCATGGTTCCCTCGCCGATGAGCTGCCCGGCCAGAGCCGCTGCCGCAGCGCGGTGGTACTCGCAGCGCAACAGAGCAGCGCCGGTGCCCGCCAGAGCCGCCTCCCACGCGGCGCGGCGCTCGCCGACCGGTCCGGCGTCCCAGGGTCCGGCAAGGAAGGCAATGCGGGTGTGCCCGTGGCCGCGCAGGTGGGCGACGGCCTCCTGGACGGCGGCCTCATTGACGGCGGTCACTGCCGGGGCCTGCCCGTCCACGGGCTGGTTGTGGACATACACCGCGGGGACGCCGGCGCGTTTGACCTGGGCGCCGACATCGGCACCGCCGTCGGCGGAGACGATGATGAGCCCGTCGACCTGGGCGGCGAGGAACTTGTCCACGAGCTGCTCCTGCCGCTCCGGGGAGTATCCGGCGTTGCCGATCAGGGTGAGCTTCCCGCGCGTGTCCAGAACCTGCTCGACGTGCCGGGCCAGCGCGCCGAAATAGGGGTTGGACGCCTCGGCGAGGACCAGGCCGACCACTCCGGTGGTCCGCGAGCGCAGGGCCCGGGCGATGCGGTTGGGCCGGTAGTCCAGCGCCGCCGCGGCGGCCAGGACCCTCTCGCGGGTCGCGGCCGCGACCGGCCGCGGGCCGTTGTTCATCACATAGCTGACTACCGCTGTCGAGGTCCCGGCCGCGCGGGCCACGTCCGTCAGCGTCGGGGCCTTGCCTGTTTGCTTCGCCATCACTCTTGCATCCTCTCATCTAAACGATTAGACATGCGGTATGAACGGATTCTTGGCAGGCCGGGTGATAGCCGTGGGCTCGGTGAACGTCGACCGGATCCTGCGCTGTCCCGTCCTTCCCTCCCCGGGCGAGACGGTGCTGGTGACCTCCGTGAAGGAGGGGTTCGGCGGGAATGGCGGCAATCAGGCCGTGGCCGCCGCCATGGGAGCTGCTGCCCACTTGGTCGCCAAGGTCGGCGGGGATGCCGATGGCCTCAAGGCCCTCGCCAACCTGCGCGGTGCTTCGGTCGGCGTGGACACGGTGATCACCGAGGTGTCCACGCCGACCGGACAGGCGCTGGTCATGGTGGACCCGGACGGCGAGAACAGTATCGCCGTCATCAGCGGCGCCGACGCGATGCTGTCCGCCCGGGACGTCACCGACGCCCTCCTCAACAGTGATGAGGTCCCCCTGCCCTGCCTTCAGGCCGGCGCAGGCTTTCCTACGCCGCAGACACGGTGGGTGCACAACGCGGCTCCGGCCGGGATCCCGCCCGCCTGGCCCCGGGCAAACCGGCCCTGCTGGTGGTCAACGAGGTCGAAGCGCGGCAGCTCACCGGAGCCCCTGACGCCCGGGCCGCCGCCCGGATCCTGGCAGAGAAGGCCCTTGGCGCGGTGGTCACCCTGGGTGGTGACGGCGCCCTGGCCGCGGAGGAAGGGCTGTGCGAGCACATACCCACGCCCGTTGCGACCGTCGTTGACACCACCGGGGCCGGGGACGTCTTCTGCGGCGTCCTCGCCGCCGAACTCGCCCGCGGCCTCCCCCTCACCCGGGCGGCAGCCACCGCCACCGCCGCGGGTGCCTTCGCCGTCACCGCGCTCGGCGCCCGAGGCGCTCTGCCACGCCCGAACGACCTCGTCCGCCTGCGGGCTCACTGACCCCGCGCACTCCGCACGACTCACACGAATGGAGCACGATCATGCTGGCCCTTCCCCTGATCATTGACACCGACACCGGATCCGACGACGCCGTCGCCCTCCTGCTCGCCGCCGCCAGCGGACTCGGCGACATTCGGGCGGTGACCACCGTGGCCGGCAACGTGCCCGTCCAGACCGGCACCCGTAACGCGCTGATCTCCCTGGAGACGGCCGGCCGCACCGACATCCCCGTCCACCCTGGCTGTGCCCGCCCCATGACGCGCCTTCTTTCCAGCGCGCAGCACGTACACGGCGAGGACGGCATGGGCGACATCGGTCTGCCGGACCCGGTCACCGCTTGTCAGAACACCCACGCCGTCGAGACCCTGCTGTCCTACCCCTGCCGGCATCCCGGAGAGCTGACCCTGGTCACACTCGCCCCCCTCACCAACATCGCCGCCGCCCTGCTGCGCGACCCCGACCTGTTCACCCGCTATCGCCACGTGTACTGCATGGCCGGCGCCGCCGACCTGCGCGGCAACATCTCACCCACCGCAGAGTTCAACGTCTGGGCCGACCCCGAGGCCGCCCGGATCGTCACCCAGGCCGCCACTCCCGAGAAGGTCACCTGGATCGGGTGGGACGTCTCCCGCAAGGACGCCGTCATGACCCCGGCCGACCAGCAGCACCTGGAACGACTCGGCACCCGGATGGCTACGTTCGCCCACCGCATCAACCGCACAGTGGCCGACTGGGCCCGCGACGTGACCGGACTGGCCGGCTACGACCTGCCCGACCCTGTGGCCATGGCCGTGGCACTCAAGCCCGACCTGATCACCGAACAGGAACAGGTCCATGTCGACATCTCCCTGGCCGATGACACCCGCGGACAGATGATCATCGACCGGCGCGTTTCAGCGCCCGCCCCCAACATCACCCTTGTCCGCCGCGTCGAGGAGACCGGCTTCAAAAAGCTCCTGTTCGACACCGTCACCACACCCCTGCCCGCCGGCTCGCCGCTCACCGGCGCGGCTGCTTCCGCCATCTGACCTGGATGCGCTTCATGAATACTTCCCCCACGCGGATCCCGCGCTACGAACTGCACTGCCACCTCGACGGCTCCGTACGCCCCGACACCGTCGCCGACCTCGCCCGCGAACAGGGCACGACCCTGGAACGGCCCGCCCGGGACCTGGTCGTGGCCCCGGCTCACTGCGGCAGCCTGACCACCTTCCTGACCTACATCGACCTCCCTCTGCAGGTCCTGCAGACTCCGGACGCGCTCACCCGCACCGCCCGGGAACTGGTCGAGGACTGGAAAGCCGACGGCGTCGTCTACGGAGAAGTACGCTTCGCCCCGCAACTGCACGGCCGCCACGGAATGACCGCCGACGAAGCCGTCCAGGCAGTCGCCGATGGACTGGCCCAGGGCCGGGCCACCACCGGCGTGGGCACCGGACTGCTCCTGTGCTGTCTGCGCCACCAGAGCCCGGACGAAAGCCTCGCCGTCGCCGAGACCGCCCTCAGGCACCGGAACATCGTCGCCGGCCTCGACCTCGCCGGCGACGAAACCCTGTACACCGCCCAACCCCACAGGGCCGCCTTCGACCTCGCCCACAGTGCTGGCATGCCCTGCACCGTCCACGCCGGAGAAGCAGCAGGCCCCGAGAGCATGTGGGAGGCGGTCGACATACTCGGCGCCCGTCGCATCGGCCACGGTGTGCGCTGCACCTCCGACACCGCACTCCTGAACCGGCTCCGTACCGAGAGAATCGCCCTGGAGATGTGCCCCACCAGCAACGTGCAGACCGGCGCCGTCCGGGACCTGCCCGGCCACCCCGCCATCCCTCTCATGGCTGCCGGACTGCCTGTCACCATCAGCACCGACACCCGAACCACCTCCGATACGACCCTGCAACGAGAATTCGACGCACTACAGCACCTCAGCGGATGGAACAGCGAGTACGAGGCGCTCGCACAACAGAACGCCGCCCAGGCGTCCTTCAGCCCTCAAAGTGAATAGAGGCTAGTGATCTTGCTTTGTGGATCATGGCGTGGCGATACGTCGACATGAGTTGTCCGATGCCAAGTGGGATCGGATACGTCCGTGGGTGCCCCGCCCTGTGCTTTGGGCGGCCCCGGCTGAACGACCGGACAGTAGGTCAACGCCGACGGGGAGGGCGACCTGCCCCGCCGCCTGTGCCGCGTCACCCACACCTGCCCCGACGAGCACTGAGCGATACCGCAGCGGACCTCAACCGTCGACGAAGATCGAAGACGCACCGCTGGGCACCGTAGCCCACGTCAACGCTCTCAAGTTCAACACGTTGAACTTGAGAGAGAAGTCGTCGGCGACCAGGGCGCGGTAGGTGTCCAGGTTCAGGCACCAGGTGCTGGGGTAGCGGGCGGCCAGCGTGGACTTGCCGGAGCCGGGGGACCCGATCAGGGCGCAGAGCGCGCCGTCGGGGAGGGTCAGCGGGGGCGCGGTGATGGTGTTCTCCTCGGGTCTCAGATGAAGGCGTCGGCCAGGAGCAGGTCGAGGTCGATGGTCATGATGGTCAGTTCTCCTCGGTTCGAATCGCCGGGCGGGCCCGGTTCGGCCGGTCGGCCTGCTCAGCCCTCGCCGCCCCGGGCAGGGGTCGGCGAGGGCTGAGCGGAGCGGCCGGACAGCAGTGAGCCCGGCCGAAGGGACCTTCGGCCGGGCTCAGAGCGGTGTTGAGTTGGATCAGCTGAATCGGGAGGGCAGCTCCTTGCCGGTGGTCACGTCCGTGAGCGTGCCCTCGGGAGACAGGCGCAGCATGCGCGACGGCGCTGTATCGCCCTTCATCCAGTCCTCGTCACCCAGCGCCACCCGAACCGTGATCGCCTGCGGCGGATCCTCGATGGGCAGAGTGATCTCAGCAGCGTCCGGCCACGGGATGTGGGGAAGTGCCTCCTGGCTGTTGGACTGCCCTTGGCCGCTGATCTGTACGTAGTTGGAGGGCGCTGCAAGAGTTGGGTCAAGTCCGATGACGATCTTTCCTTCCTCCCATTCCCAGTTAGCGCTGAGATGCGCCTTGGCCTTGCGGAAGGTGAGTTCTGACGTCATGTAAGACTTTCGGTCTGCGGCTGCTGCTTTGCGCTCAGCGGCGTGCTGCTCTCGCTGCCGTTCGCCGTCTTTAGGGTTGGACCAGACGAAGGCCAGAGCCAGGCCAAGCGCGACCACCGTCGCGACGGCGGGCCACACACGACGGTGCTCCGGTGGTCCGCCGTCTGCTGCTCGCTGCTGGCTGGCCGGTGTGTAGGGGAGCCGGTCAGTGGGACGGCTCATGCTCGTTCCTCCGTTGCGGTCTGGTCGGTCTCAGGCCTTGGGCGTGATATCGGTTGCGGCACCGGTGGGGTCGAGGCGGATCTGCCGGGCAGAAGCGCGGGAGCCCTCGGTCCAGGACTTGCCTCCGATGACCACGCGAACGGTGACCGGTGCGGCGGGGTCTGTGACGGGCAGGCTGACCTCGGGTGACCGGGCGAGTTCCGTGTCACTGACGCGGGCGGTCGCCGTTTCGTCTCCGACGTCGATGCGCAGCATCTGCGCAGTTTCCCCTTCCGGGGTGTCGGTGTCGGTGGTCAGCGCGACGATGACGCTGTCGCCGTCGGTCCAGGTGGCCTGGACGCGGGCGGTGACGCCGTCGATGGTGACCGGTGCGCCGGCCTTGCCCTTCAACTCCTGGGTAACGGTGCCCTTGCTGTTCGCCGGGGTGTCCTCGCTGCTGGTCATCCAGGCCACGCCCGCAGTGAGTCCGAGCGCCGCGACCGCCGCAGTCGCCAGGACCTTGCGGCTCCGCTGCGGATGCCTAACCTCGTCGACATCGTCGCGGACGTCGACCGGCTCGGGGTGCTCATCCTGCCGGAGCGTCGGAGCCGACGGGCGCGCTGCGGTGTGGTCGGTCGGGGTGGGGGTGTGGCCCATGCGGGCGACGGTAGCGCGCAACTGCTGCGCCTGACCGGGGGTTCCGCACAGATCAGCCACCAGAGCGCGGGTACTCAGCCACGCCACCGCTTCGGGGGAGTTGATGCCGTGGGCGGCGATGTCCTCGCGCTCTCCGAGGGCGGCGATGTCGGCGGCCTCGGAGCACCGGCCCTCCCGTGCGGCACGGAGGGCCGTCTCGTGCCGGATGTCGACCATGTTGGGCGGCATGTCCCAGCCGTAGTCGTCATCCTCCTCCTTCGTGTAGCCGTCGTCCTCTGTGTGGTTGAGGAGGTCTCCCAGCGGTGTCTCCTGCTCAACAGCCGGATCGGTGGCGTCTTGGTGGAGCTCGGTGTCCGTCGGTGTCGTGTCGCTGTCTGCGGCCGTGCCGGCTTCCTGTGCGCGGCGGCGGCGGGAGGAGGTGTCTGTCAGCTGTGCTTCGTGGTCGGAGATGACCGTCTTGATGATGTCGATGTGGGTTGAGCCGACCTTCCAGACGGCTTCCCCGGGGTTGAGGTAAGGGATCTGGTCGATGATCCACTGGGGAAGACCCAGGATCCGGCCGACCGCCGCCGCTTCCTCGGGGCCGAGGCGTCCGACGTGCACGACCTCACACAGCTTGGCCAGGTCCTGGGCCCTGCCCTCGCCCAGGTCGGAGAGGGTGTGCATGAGGACGTCCAGGGAGAGCGCGTCGCGGCGGCTGTTCTTCAGCAGACGTTGGATGAGTTCGCTGGTGGCGGGGGAGAGGAGGATCTGCCAGGCCTCCTCCAGGACCAGGTGCCGGTGCACGGCGGTCGACTGCGGGAGCCAGATGTGCTCCACCCAGCACGTCACCGCAGCCATCAAGCTGGGGATGGCGGGGGAGTTGCGGTCCACTCCGGAGAAGTCGAACGAGATGATCGGCAGATCGGTGGGCGGCAGATCGGTGTTCTCGCCGTCGAACAGGCCCTGGAGCGAGCCGGTGACGTAGCGGTCCAGGGCGATCACCATCACCTCGCCCATCTCCGCCAGCCGGGCGGCCGGCCACCGGCCGTCCGCAGGATCGGTGAGCGCGTCGATCAGCCCGCCCAGCGAAGTCGCCTTCGGGGAGTTCAGCGCGTGCTGGAGCGCGTGCGCGGCGTACGGGTTGAGGGTCTCGGGCTCGGCGGCGAGGATCAGCATCTTGATCAGCTGCTCGCGTACTTCCCGGGGGAAGAGCGAGCTGCACGGGTTGAGCGTGAACCGGCGGGCGTCGATGACCAGTCCGTCCAGGGACCGGGTGAGCGCCGCCCACTCCCCGACGTTGTCCTCCCCGTGGCTGTCGATGACGACGTACTGGTGCCCGTTGTGGAGGATCTCGCGGGCGGCCCTGATCTTGCCGGTGGTGGACTTGCCGCTGCCGAGGCCGCCCATGCCCAAGCTGTTGGTGGAGGGCAGGGTGCCCTGGTCGACGCGGGCGGGGCTGAGGCTGTAGGCCCGGCCGTCCAGCAGGCTCCGGCCGACCGGGATACCGGGGAACCGGGAACTGGAGGTGACGAGGGGGGCGGTAATCGCTACGTGGTTGCTGGGGAGACGGATCACAGGATGGCTCCCTTCCGGGTGCTGGCGCCGTGGGCGGTGGTCATCAGGTGGGCACGGTGCTGCTGGCCGGTGAGCCAGTCCAGACGGATGCGATGGCGGTCGGTGACCAGCGCCGCTTCGTGCCGTGCCGCAGCGATGGTGTCGGGGCAGGTGCCCCAGACGGTGAGGTAGGCGTCGAGGTCGACCAGCGTCTCGCCGTCGACGAGGGCGGCGTGCGTGGAGCTGCTGGCACGCTCGTGCTCATCCGTCTTGACCTGGTCGGTCGTCGCGGCCAGCCCCAGCATGGTCTGCCATTTCGCGGAACGGCGGGCCATCGCGGCGGGAAGCGGCCGGTAGAGGGTGGACAGGGAGCGGTCCTGGTCCTGGCCCAGGAGGAGCAGCGGCATCAGGTCGCCGGGCGTCTCCTCCGTGGGCCAGCCGGTGATCCGGGCGGTCGCGGCGTAGCGTCCGTCTTCGAGTACCACCCAGCCCGGTCCGCGCTCCACTACGGTGGGCGGCGGATCGGGGGTGTGGGGGATCAGGTCTCCGAGCACGGCGAGTTCGTGTTCCAGGGTGTCCATCACTCGCGCATGGGTCAGGCCGCGGGGGATGAACACGCTGATGGTCTGGTGATGGGTGGTGCTCTCGCGGACGGTGGCGTGATGGGTGACGTGGACTTGGATTCCGGCGGCTCGGGCCTGATTGCCCGCGAATACCAGAGCGCGGGAGAACCGCTGGTGCCACAGGGGGCGCCGCTCGGGGTCCTGCATGGTGTTGTGCCTCGGGTAGAGGGTCCAGGTGCGGACCTCGCCCGGCTGGCGGGTCATCGACTCCGGCGCGGTCTCCTCCCGGGCCCGACGGTATCCCACGGCGGCCCAGCGGGCGATCGAGCGGGGACCGGGAGCGGCGTTGAGGATCAGAGCGGCGACTCCGACCGCGCCGACCGCGCCGAACGGGGGTGCGGAGACGACCAGACTGGACAGCACCACGCCACTGGCAGCAACCCCGTTCAGCTTGGTCAACGTCGTCTCCGTCGTGCTGAGACCGCGCTGCAGAGCGGGAACACGGAACCCGGGCTTGAGCGAGTACATCGACATGAACAACCTCCTGGAGGAGCTGAGGGAATGAGGGGCCGTGCCCCGCCGCCACGGATGGGCACGGCCCAGATGAATGACCGTCTACGGGGAGGGCGGGGTGCGCGGGCCCGGAGGCGCAGGAGGCACTGAAGGGGACGACGGGGTGGTGCCTGCGGGCCGGGCTCCGGCCGGGCTGGTGGGCCCGGCCGGAGCGGTGGGCGTGGTGGCCGGCCCCGGTGTGTGCCGAGTCCCACTGGGGGTGGGGGCGGGGCGGGCCTGGCGGCGGGCCTGCGCGATCTGCGCCGCCCGCTCCGCCCCCTGCTGGACCTGGGCGATCGTCGACTCCGTCGTGAGCCGCCCCGGCCGCTCCTGGCGCTTGATCCCGTACGCGCCGAGCAGCCTGTTCGTGTCCTGGTAGACCGCACGGCCCGGGGTCGGGACGACCCGGTGGTTGCGGGGGCCGTTCTCCTGCTCGTACATCGTCGGCACCCCCGCCCTGACGACTGCTCGTGCGAGGGGGTTGTCGGTGCGGCGCTCGACCGCTCCTCGGGCGGCCATCGCGATCCGCGGCCCCACATATGGCACCCCGTACCACACCATGCGCAGCAGCAGGGCGTCGGCCCCCAGGAGCAGCACCGTATCCAGCACCAGCGAGCCCCCGGTCATCTTGGTGAAGGGGGTGACGATCAGCAGGGCGAACGGGGTGCAGATCAGCCCCAGCAGCCTGTTGCCCCACAACAGCACCGCGCTGTTGTTGCCCTCCCGCGCCAAGCTCGCCAGGATCAGCGGGCTCATGAGCACGAACACCAAAATTCCTGGCGTCCGCACGAGGTAGACGAGCCCGGCGAACATCAGCGTCACCGCCAGCGCACTGAGGAGCAGCAGCTGCGCCAGCGGGTTCCCCGCGTCAACGCCCTGTTCCAGGTGTTGCTGGATCTGTGCGAAAAGCCCCGACCCGTCGCCCATCCCGATGTTGAACGCTTTTGCGACGGCCTTGTTGAGCTGGTCGACGAGGGGAGGAACAGCGCCCATAGCGGCAATGGCGACCATGGAGTAGCCGGTGGTGTGACCAAGCTGCCGCAGGCGGGGCATGCCCTGCCAGGCGGTGAGCGCGCACATCACCACCACGCAGATGAAGATCGCGATGGTGATGTGCTCGCCCAGCCACAGCATCGGGGCGTAGAGCTCGTCGTCCTTCGTCGCCGGAGCCGAGAGGCTCTTGGGCGCGACGAGGTCCGTGATGCTCTCACACAGGTGGTCGACGAGGTCCCTCACCGCCTGTGAGGCGGTGTCGACCATGCCGCCGCCCTGGTGCTCGTCGGGGATCGGCCGTTCCTCGCCGTCCCACTCGCAGTAGTCGCGGGCGCGCCCCTTAATCCCGTCGCACGGATTGTCGGCCACGGGGTCAGCTCACCTTGGCGTTGGTGACGGTGGAGAACAGGGTGTCGCCGTACATGACGAGGACCACCGCAATGAACAGGACACCGAGGCCGAGGCCGCCCTTGCGCAGCGCGGTCTTCGGGTCGCTGTTGACCTTGAGGAGCATGGCGATACCGAGGACCGCGATCACTGCACCAATTGCCTTGGTCACCAGACCCGCACCGGTCAGGCCGATGGTGTCGAAAAAGTCCTTGAAACCGCCGGACATGTCGGTTCCGGCGGCAATGTTGAAGAGGCTTCGCATTTTCAGATCTCCTTGTTGGTGTTCTTGACGGGGCGGGCTACCCCGTAGAGGTCGGGCATCATGTCCATGGGGTCGTAGCGCACTTTTGCGCCCGGCCTGGGTGCGTTGATGATGTAGCCGTTGCCGACGTAGATCCCGACGTGGTGGGCGGGATTTCCGTAGACAACGAGATCACCGGGGCGAATCTGGCCTGGCTCGACGGGTTCGGATGCCGCATACTGCTCTGCTGCGGTACGTGGCAGCGTGATTCCTGCTTTGGCGTAGGCGTAGACGGTTAGACCGGAGCAGTCGAATCCGACGATGCCCACACCGGTTTTACCGCTGGGCGAGCAGCACGATCCGCTGCTCGCTCCGTTGGCGTTTCCGCCGCCCCACGAATACGGCTTGCCGATCATTTCTTCGGCCGCGTTGATGACAGTGACGGCCTGATCGATCGTGGTCGTGTTTCCCCCGCCGAGTGTTTTGTCGGCGGCGGCACTGATGGTCTGGACGTAGTTCTGTGTCTCTTTGTACGGCGGTACGCCACCGTACTTCTTTACGGCGGGCCCTCCGGCGTTGTAGGCGGCAAGCATGTTGCTTCGCTTGTCGCCGGGGACGTCGGCCACTTCATCAGCGAGATCACAGAGGTATTCGCCGGATGCCGGGATCGCGTCTTCGGGGTCCCATACGTCCTTCTTTCCGTCGCCGTTTCCGTCGACTCCTTCATCGGCCCATGTGGACGGCATGAACTGCGCAATTCCCTGCGCACCGGCCGGGCTACTCGCTTTCGGGTTGAAACCGGATTCCTGCTGGAGGAGCGCGGCCAGCAGATTAGGGCTGACCTCGGGGCAGGAGTTTCCTTCCTCCTGGACCAGGTCCCGGTATTCGGCGGGGACCGTCGCACTGAGCGCGGCCGTGCCGACGGGGCTGTTGTCGCCGCCGGCCTGGGCCAGGGCGCCGACCACGACGGCCGTGGTCGCGCCGATTCCGGCGAGGACGGCTGTAGAGGCTCTCAACGGGGTTTTCCCTCCTTCCTGGTGCTTCGGGTGTTTCTGCTGGTCAGGACCGCCACCCGGGACCGCCAGGCCACCGCCACCTGACCGCCACCCGCCGCCGTGGGTGGCGGTCAGGTGGCGGTGGCCTGGCGGTCTGTGGGCGGTGCCGGGTGGCGGTCAGCTGCTGGTCTTGGTGGCGGCGATGAGGTCCGCGAGCTTGTAGCCGCGCACCCCCTTCGTCCCCTTGTCCGACGAGACGCCCAGCAGTTTGGTGAGCTGCTTTCCGCGCTCCACCGGATTCGCCTCGGTGATTCCCATAGCGGGCGCGAGTTCGGCAGTGGCGATGAAATCGACGCTGCGGGACTGCATCAGGTCGATTGCCTTGGTGAGCGGTGATTCCGGAACCTTGCTGAGCACCGATTGCTGCCGGGCCGTGACCTCATCGACCACACTCCAGATGAACTGATCAGGGAAATTAAATCCCCGGATCAGGGTGGAGACTCCGCCTGCGAAAAGTACGGCCTGGCCCTTGATGTGCGGGTCTAGGAGTGCCGGGTGGATCGGGGCGACGGTTTCGAAATAGCTGTCACCGAGGGCGACTTTCGCCGTCCCCTTCGCCGCCACGTAGAGGCACATGCGGTAGAGGAACTGATCGCGGACCTTGACCGGGATAGCGTCATTGGAAGGACGCTGGGTCATCATGATGGTGGAGATGCCGGATTCCAGAGACTTGGAAACCAGCTTCCGCGACTTGTCCTCGCATCGCTGGACAAGCTGTACGGAGGCCTTGCTTCCGTTGTCGACGTAGAAGTCAGCGGCTTCATCAATAATGAAGAACACCGGCTTGAACGTAGGTGCAGGCCGCCGGTTCTGCTTGGCCGCCTGCATTTTGATGTAGCGATCGTCCACCCGGGAAAGCAGCTCGTCGAGCATGCTTTCCAGGACGGCCGGGTCATCCGATGCCTCATACCGGGCGGCGATTTTCTGGAACTCGGTGAGCCCGCAGAGTTTCCCGTCCAAGAGGTAGAGGTCGAAATCACCGTATGCGATCAGCAGGCAGGTAATGAGCCCGTTGACCAGGGTGGTTTTCCCCATCTGCGTCATTCCGCCGACGAGCAGCGAGGCTTTGTCGAACGTCGGAACGCCGACGAGTTCGCCGGTGACGTCATGTCCCAGCGGAACGCCCTTGTACGCGCGGATTTCCTCCCTGGTGGGGGCGGGAAAAGCGTGCGTGAACGGGGGTTCTTTGAGGACCAGCAGACTGACGTGCCGCTCGCTCCGCCGGCTCTTTTCGAGCTTGAGGTGGAGGCGGGTTACCTCGAACATGCTGGCCACGGAGCCGAGCCGGGTGGCGACGTCGTCGACGGTGCGGCTGGGCGGCAAGAGGAACCGGTAGAGGGTGCCGACGCCGAGCTGCTCCACTGTGACGTCCTCGGCCAGGATGACCTCCTCCCGGCCGATGGCCCCGGCCCTGCTGAGCACGGTTGTGAGGCCCATGTGGGTGTCCGGCAGGGCCTCCTCGCCTGCGGCCTCCTCGGCCGTTCCTTCCTGCTTCAGAACGGCGGCGGGTGCCTGCTCGGTGGCCAGCCACCGCTTGATGCGAGTGCGGGTCCACCAGGCCGCGTATCCGAGGCCGATCAGGACACCGGTGCACAGGGCGATGGTGGCCGGCCAGGACAGGCCGAGCTTGTCTCGTACGGCGGCGAGGCCGCCGGTGACCATGACCAGGACGCCGATCGCACCAGCGGCCTGGCCCCAGACATCCTCCTCAGCCTCGGCTTTGCTCTTCTTGCTCAACGCGCTTCCCCCTCGGGTGTCAGGTGGCGGTGGCGGGCGGTGCTCGCCGGGTCTGCTCCCCAGGTCTGCGCAACGGTGCTGCGCTCGCTGGGTCACTCACCGGGTCTGCACCACCGGTCGACTGCATGCAGTTCCGGCAGTCGCAGCGAGGGCCAGCCCGCCGGATGTGGCGTGCTGGCCCTCACTGGTGGTGCCGGACGGTCGGTCAGGCGGACGCCTCCTCGGCGTCCTCGGTGTCGTGGGTCTCGCCGCCGTCCTCCTGGACGACGAGCGCGCCCCACGCGATCCGGACGCGCTGCTCACTGCCGACGTATCCGGCGCGGCGGTAGGCGTCCCGGGCCTGCCGGTAGGACAGGGGCGGGTCGTCGGTGTAGCGCAGATAGCGCAGTACGACGCCCATCTGAGCGTCAGTCAGCGGTTCGCCGGGCCGGGGGACCGGCACGCCCTCCACGGCCGCGAGGTCGTCAAGGGTGACGCGTGTGCCGCTGCATGTGCCGCCGGGTGTGCCGGATTCGGCGTCCGGGTCGCTGACCTGCGTGTCGTGCGTGCCGCCGGTGATCGCGGGCGTGCCGGATGCAACGTCCTCCGTGCCGGGCAGGGCCAGCGCGGCCGGTGTCCAGCTCTCCAGGTCCGGGAGCGGGATCGCGGCCGCAGAGGCCGGCACCGGCTTGGCCGTGAGCGCCTTCTCGGTGCTGACGGCCTGGCTGTGCAGCGTCTCCGCCGTGTCCTGCTGCGCCTTGAGCACAGTCTCGCGGTAGCGGGCCTCGGCCTTGGCGACGCGGGCGTCGAGTTCGGCGGCCACCTCCAGGAGCTCGACGCGGTGTGCGGCGTCGGCCTCCATGACCTCCAGGCGGTCCGCGACGTGCTGTCGCCGGGTGGCGATGGCCTGCCGGGTGTCGGAGGAGACCGTCCTCCCGAGGGAGGGGAGGGCGATCCACCACGCCGTCTTGGTCGCGACGATCGCAACCGGGGTCAGGATGACCGCGAGGTCGAGGCGGGCGCCACCACGGTGGGCGGCGAGGGCCAGCTCGGCAGCGGGGATCGCCGCGTTCACGGCGGTCAGCGCAAGCCCGGCGATGAGGACCCGTCGGGCGCGCTGGCGGTGGTTCCGGGCCAGGATCTCGGTCGCCTGGAACACGACCCAGAGGGCGTCCAGCGCGCCGACGGTGGGGATCGCCCAGACGCCGAATCTGGGTTCGAGGATGTCGTAGGACACGGCCACGGACAGGATCGCCACGGCCAGCGTGACGGCCCCGAGCACGGCCAGGACCAGGCCCCGCGATGTGACGCAGCCCGCCGCGTTCTTGATCTGCTCCATGTCGGTCTCTCCCTAGGTGTCTTGATGGTGCGAGGTGGAGGTCAGGCGTCCGTGCCGGTCAGTTGGCGGCCGGGGGCTTGGGGCCGTAGGTGCGGGCGAACAGTGCCCCGGCGGTGAACAGCAGGCTGATCTCGGCGTGGGTGCGGTGCTGGCGCTCGGCCCACGCGCCGAACCGGGCGGTCGGGTGGCCGGTGGCGGCCTGCACAAGGAGGTTCTGGACCTCTTGCGCGATCTCGCGGGTGTCACCGTCACCGTGCTCGGTCCCCGCGATCCGGTCCACCGCAGTGACTGCGGTGAGCGGCTTGCCCGGGTCGTCTTCCTCCCGGATGTAGTCGATGAGCTGCCGGAGCATCGCCTCCGTGCTCACGCCGTCGTCGACCTGGCCGAGCTGGCCGACCCCCACGGCCCAGGTGCGGGTCCAGCCGGTCTCGTCGAGGAGATCGGCGGCGGCCTCCAGGTGGCGGGCGACCGTCTCACCGGTCGACTGCTCGCCGGAGCTCCCAGTCCACAGCGGGCGGTAGAGGTCGGCGGCGAGCGTGGCGGCCTGTTCCATCACCGCACCGGTGATCAGCACGGGCGACGACGTGGTGGCGGTGGTGGTGGTCATCAGGGCCTCTTTCGGTTCGGAACTGCCGGGTTGCGCTGGTGGTTGAGGTAGGCGTCCTGGAGGCGGGCGAGCCGCTCCCAGAGCGGGTCTCCGGCCGGGCAGGCGGGTTGGGTGGTGGTGCAGGTGCCGCAGTCGGCGGCGTGGTCTGTCCAGACGCTGAGGGCGTCCATGTAGCGGGTGTAGAGGTCAGCGGGCACGGTCGGCTCTCTGTGCGGCTGCGGTGTGGATCGCGTGCACGGGGTGGCCTCGGTCCCACGCCAGGAGCGCGAGGGTGACCGGGTGGGCCAGGCCGTGAAGGGTGAGGGCCCGGACCGCGCGGTGTTGCGCGGTCCGGGCGGCGCGTATGAGAGCGGCCACTACTTCGGGTAGGGGTTCTCGCTGCGTTCGTTCTTCTTCCCGACCTTGTCGCTCAGGTCCTTGTGCTCCTGGTCGTTGAGCGCGGTGACGCCGGGCGGGCAGTCGTGGCCGCCGCAGTTGTACCGCTCGCAGAGCGGGCACTGGCCCATCACCGGGCGGTGCAGGATCAGCACCGGCTGACGGACGTAGCCGGGGGCCATCTCCTGGAGCGTGCGCCGTACCCGACGGCCGGCCACCGCGGCACGGTCGTCGCCGTCGGCCACCAGCTGCCCCACGAGGTCGCGGAAGGCGCGGTCGGTCTCGTCCCGCTCCGGTCCGCGCCTGTTGTCGTCCTCGGTCATGTCGTCGTAGATGCCGGACGACGGAGTCGGGATCGTGCGTGTCATCATGTGCTGCATCAGGTCCTCCGATTCAGGTCCTGGACAGTCCGAGGGCTGCAATCCCAAGGGCTGTCGCGATCACTCCCCAATTGGGGAGTCGACTGCTGTACGAGCAGCCGAGGCCCCGGCCGACCCCCTCGCGTGGGGTCGGCCGGGGCCTCGGTCGTTCGTGCTGGGCGGGTCAGGCGGGCAGAGCCGCCGAGCTCTTGCGCTGCGCGTACTGCAGGCCGAGCTCGGCTTGCCGCCGATCGTGCGCCTCGAGGTTCTCCGGCTCCGTCGGCACGTTCGCGGTTCCGGCCCGGGCGGGTGCTTCGGCCCGGCCGGGCGGGACCGGCACGGACGTACGGCGGGTGTCGGCGTCCCGGACCGCCGGGAGCACGGCCGCCCACTGGGACCGGCGCGTCGAAGCTGCCGACCGGCCGCCCTGCTCGCGCTCCTGGCGGTGCAACTGCTCGCGGGCGATCGTGCAGGAAGCCTGCGTCTCAGCGGCCCGGACCTCTAGGGCGCGCCCCGTGTTGCACCGCCCGCCGGCCAGGCAGGCGAGGCAGGCGGTGTGGTGCCGGTCGACGGCGCGGCGGGCGCGCTCCAGCAGAGGAACCAGGAAGGGAAGGGCCGGTGCGCTCTGCGGTCCCTGCGTCGCGAGGCGGTGGACCGGGGTGGGCGCCGGGCCGCGCTTCGGCTTGGGCAGCACCTTCGTCGCCCGGCGGGAGGCGACCGACGCGGACACCTCAGTCCGCTCCGCCATCGCCTCTCGCCACGCCTCGGGCGCGGTGTTGAGCACGATCCGGCGGTTGCTGTTGGTGCAGCGCCGGGGGTTGGGGGTGCGGTCGTGGTACGGGGTGGTGTGGTGCGGGACCAGTAAGGGTGTGCCGTGGACTCCGGTGATCGGCGTCCAGCACGTGCAGGCCGGGCAGATCGCGTGCTCCTTGCCGGGCGTCAGGTCGATCTGGCTCGCCGTGAACTCCGAGGCGAGGAGCGGCGGGAGGGAGCTGATGTTCTTCGTGCGGGTCTTCCTGCGGCGCTTGCTGGCCGTGGGCTCCACAGTCGGTGTGGCCATGAGGGCTCCTCCGGTAGAGAGGGGAGAGAGGGCTGTGTCGTGGGTGGGCTCTCCGACCCCCAGGGCGTCCGACCGAGGTCGGCGTCCTGGCTGATCGGACAGCGCATCAGCGCTGCGAGGTACAACAGGAGACCGGCCTGGTGACCTGTCCAGGGGATTTGGTGGAGCTATCGACCCTGGTCCTCCCCGACAGGGGAAGCACTCCTGCGGTACCGCAAAGTCACGTAACCCTTGCTCAACAGAGCGTTAGGGCTATCGCTATCGCCTAGTAGAGACTATGCCTAGCGGGTGAGTCAATAGCGATAGCTCTATTCGTGTCGAGCAGTTGTGCCCGCGCACCCTCGCCTGATAGAGCTAGCCCTAGAATCAGATCCCCGCACGACCATGAAGGGTGGCCTCGATGCCCGTCTCGTATCGCGACATCGCCGCTGACCTGCGACAGCAGATCGGCGAGGGGCGATACATGCCGGGCGACAAGCTGCCGATGCTCACCGAGCTCCAAGCTCAGTACGGCGCTGGGTACCAGACCGTTCGAAGCGCCATCGCGCTCCTGGAGCAGGAGGGCCTGGTCGTCGCGGTGCGACGTAGAGGAACCATCGTGCGTGAGCGCCCTGAGAAGCGGCGCATCACTCGGTCCCGTCAGGTCTTCCGCGATGAGGTCGGCTACTACTTCGACCCAACTGCTCAGCCTTGGGTGGCCTTGGAGCCTCCCACCCTGCGTTGGGGCATCGTGCCGGTCGATCTCGCTGCCCTCATGGGTCTCGCCACCGGGGCCGAAGTCCTCGTTCGTGACCGCGTGATGGGCGACCCTGAGAGCAGAAAACCGAAGCAGCTGGCCACCAGCTACCTGCCGGCCGACCTCGTTCGAGGAACTCGTCTCGCAGAGGCCGACACAGGGCCAGGCGGCATCTACGACCGCCTGGAAGAAATGGGCCACCGCCCGCTCCGCTGGAGCGAAGGTGTCTCCGCCCGCATGCCCTCGCCTGAAGAAGCAGAGGCGCTGAACCTCCCCGCCGACGTTGGCGTTCCGCTCCTGCGCATCGTTCGGATCACGAACAGCTCCAACGGCGAAGTTGTTGAGCTGAACGACACCAGGATGAGCGCCGAAGAGTTCGAGATCGGCTATTCCATCCGACGCCACGCGAGTGCTCGACTCGCTGATGACGACGGAGATGGTGACGACGACCAGTGACTGCATCTCACGTGCCACGGTGCCCCTCCCCTCGGTTGACCTCGTGAGGGCCATCACACTCGGGTCGGGTCAGGCGAACCACCACAGGCGCTTGTCGAAGCTCGTACGCACTGCCGTTCACACGTTTTCAACATCCGCATATACATGCGATTTGCACCCTGAGCTCTAGGCTCGCGGTCATGACGAGCACGGAGGGGCACGGGGTGGGGAAGCAGCGAACAGGGTGGCGGCCGGACAAGCTACGCGAACAGCGGGAGGCGCACGGCCTGACTCTGGAGAAGGCCGGCGAGCGGCTGCGGGAGGTCGCTGAGCAGGCCAAACTGAAGGGGATCCCGGCCGCGAATCCCCAGACGTTGTGGCAGCACGAGCAGGGCGAGGTCTACCCAGGCCCGCACTACCGTCGCGCCTATTGCCTTCTTTACCGGGCCACCGAGCCGGACCTGGGATTCCGAACCGCTCTGCCCGGCGAAGAGACGTCGTTCAAGCTCACGCCGATGGACGACCGCCTCACCGGCGCGCACGTCTTGGCCGTCGAACGGGCCATCCACCGCATTACGCCCGGCAGCGAAGACGCCGGGCACTTCGCTCTCCAGCAGCGCATCATCGACGCGTGGAAGCGGAGGCACACCGGCGGTGACCCGCATCGCCCCGTCCTGATTCTGGTCGGGGGCTACGCCGGAAGCGGCAAAACGGAGCTGGCGAGGTTCTTCGTCCAGCTCACCGGCTGGCCGCTGCTCGACAAAGATCCGCTCACCCGACCCCTGGTGGAGCGGCTTCTGGTCGCGCTGGGCGGCGACCCGAACGACCGACACACCGAGCTCTACCGGGAGCGTGTCCGGTCGGTGGAGTACGACTGCCTCATGCAGTCGGCCATGGCGAACATCAAGTGCGGGATCAGCACCGTGCTCTCCGCCCCGTTCATCGCGGAGCTGACCGACGCGGCCTGGATGCAGCGCCTGACCAACAGGACCGCGGCGATGGGTGTCGACGTGTTCCCGGTGTGGGTCCGCTGTGATGAGGAGTCGATGCGGGAGTACATCACCTTCCGCTCTGCTGCCCGGGACGCGTGGAAGCTCCAGCGGTGGGACGAGTACATGGCGACCATCGACTTGGACCTGCGCCCCGCTGTGCCCCACCTGGTGGTGGACAACCGGCTGGGCACCGCCGTGAGCCTCGCGGATCAGGCTCGTCAGGCGATGGGGGCGATGTACGCGTGAACCCGAGGCAGGGCGTAATCCTGTACGGCCCGCCGGCGTCGGGCAAGGACACCGTCACCAGCGCACTCAACGAAATGAACCCGAGGTACGCGCAGTTCGCGCGGCTCAAGGTCGGGGCGGGCAAGTCGGCCGGCTACCGAATGGGCACGGCTCAGCAGCTGCACAAGCTCGAGGCGGAGGGCCACCTCGTCTACACGAACGTCCGGTACGGCAACACATATGTCATTGACGCGCCCGGCCTGGACGTGGCGTTCGAGGCCGGGGTGCCCGTAGTGCACCTCGGACAGGTCGACGGCGTCCGCGCGCTGGTCGACGGCTACACGGCCGACTGGTCGGTGGTAATGCTGTGGTGCCCGCGCAAGGTGACCGAACAGCGGTCGGCGGGGCGCGGCGACAGCGACACCGCAGCGCGCCTGACAGCGTGGGACGCGACCCGCGCGGACCTGGACGCGCACCCGAGCATGGTCTGGGATCTGACCGTGGACACCGCGGCGTCGGAGCCGCAGGAGGCGGCGGGGCTCATCGACCAGCTGCTGGCGCAGCGGGTGGGAGCGGCGACAGCATGAACGTCGGCTACGGCTGGGCGAGTCGGTCCAAGGCGTCGGTGAGCGTGAGCCCGCTGTTGTCCTTAGCGTCCTCCCATCGTGCCAGCGTGGACGCGGTCGCGCGCAGCATCTCCGGCGGAAGGCCGGCTGCCGCGAGAGCGTCGGCAGCTTCCTCGAGCTCCGGGCCCCAGCGCCAGGCGCGCGCGGCGGTCTTGGCTACGTACTGCGGCTCGGAGAGGTACGAGTCGGTGCGCCGGGAGGCGACCTCGATGAGCTCCTGGTCGACGCCATGCTCGCGCGCCATCCCGACCGCAAGCGCCACCAGCACCCGCGATGTCTTCTGGAAACTGGCGTACGACAGCTTCAGCGCAGACGCCTTCCCCACCTCCATGCCCAGCACCGAGGTCTGGACGGCGGTGCCCGCGAACAGCGACTCGATGCGGGCGGTCGCGTCAGCCGAACCGGACAGATACAGGGTCGGCGTCTTGCCGCCGACCGGCGGGGAGCCGACTACGCCGCCGTCCACGACGGTCACGGCTGGTGCGAGCAGGGCGGCAATCCGCTGCGTCCGCACGGGGCTGATGGCATTCGCCTCCACATACAGCCCGGCGAAGCTGTGCTCGGCGATGTCGCGGGCCAAGTCCTCGGCAGCAGCCGGCGGGCAGAGGCTGATGACGATGTCGCTGCGGTCCAGCAGCTCGGCGAGGGTGCCCATGGGCCTAAGCCCGTACTGCCTGGCGCGCTCCGTAGACGCGGCGCTACGTCCGGCCTCGCACCACAGGACCGCAGCCGCATTGGCCGCAGCGCAGGCAGCGACGGCGGCGCCCATGCTGCCAGGATGGAGGATGCCGACGGTCGGCTGGTCCACGGTGCTACTCCCAGTTCTCGTTGAGCAGGATGGTGATGGCGTCGGTGACGTCGTCAACGACGTGATGAGCGGCCAGGAGCCCGTCGGGCCACGGTCGGCCTCGCAGCCAGATGGTGCGCAGACCGGCCTGATGCCCTCCGCCGATGTCTCCTCCCGGGTTGTCACCGATCATCCAGCCGCCGTCCGCGAGGCTGACGCCGCACCGTGTGGCCGCGAGTTCGAAGAGACGCCGGTCCGGTTTGCGGATCTCCAGGTCACCCGAAGCGGCGATGCCGTTGATCAGGGAGACGAGTCCGGTCCCGGCGAGCTTGGCGCGTTGGATGTCGCCGGCCCCGTTGGTGACGACGCAGATCGTCCACCCGGCCGCGCGCAGGCGGGCCAGGCCTTCAAGGACTTCGGGGCGGCAGGTGACGGCGGCCGACATGAGATCGACGTACTCCTGCCACAAGTCCGTGGCCGACTCCTCCAGTTCGAAGGCATCCTGCAACCTGGTGAAGTCGTTGGCGGTCGCGCGGTCGGCCAGCTCAATGCGCAGCCACTGTTCCACGTCCGAGGAGAAACCGTGGGAGCGGCACAGGCGCGTCAACGCGCCACTGAGCGCCGACTGCCTGGCCGCCAACGTGTCATCCAGATCAAAAAGCGCGAGTCCTTGCACGGTCCCGGACCCTACCGGGCGTCGGGCGCACCACCGTTCACGGCAACAGCGCCCCCCTCCGAGATCAAATGGTGTATGTTTCGGAGATCCATCGATCATGGGAGCCTGCGCTATGTCCGACCCGGACCGCCTAAAGCGGGTTGATGCCCTGCTGGACGGCCTGGACGACGTCCTGCCGCCGCCGCGCGTGCGCGCTCAGCTGCGCCTCGCCGCGAACCTCACGCAGCAGGACGTCGCGGACGCGGTCGGGGTAAAGCGCCTTGCCGTCGTGCGTTGGGAGCTAGGGAAGAGCAACCCCCGGCGCCCACAGCGCACTGCCTACATTCATCTGCTCAAGCGGCTCGCGGAGCGCTTCCCCGAAGCCGCTGAGCTGAATGAGGGCATGCCGACGCCGACCTCCGAAGGGGGGTCGGGATGACCTAATGGTCATCGGCCGCGCGCGCCAGGAAGCGGACTACCAATCCGCTGGCCTCGCACGGCCCGTCTACCGATCGGCTTACCGCCGTGTCGGTCGCTCAGGTCCCAGTTCCCGCTGGTCCTGAGCCGCGGCTCACTGAGCCGCACATTTCCCAAATCGGCCCCTTGTAGGGCCACCACCACCGGCCACTCACTACGGCCACCACAGCCGCAGATCAGCACCGCTGGTGTCACACCGCGGGCCCCCACCACAGGGGCTTCGCGGTTCGCCGGCCAAGCGAAGGAAGAGGTGATCTCCACTCGCCTGATCGGTGTCCAACCCCATCCGCACATTCAGACCGGGCCCGAGGGCTCTGGCATGTCCGCGCATCTGAAAGCTGGTCAACGTCATAGTGCCCGATCTCCCGGTTTATGAAAAGCCGACCCATGTCCGTTTCGATCTGGTTTGGGTGTCCGAACCTTCTCGTGTGACGGGATCGATCTTCGATTCGTCATGCTTTGAGCCTTGTGTGCCGCAGAAGTTTTCGGTGGCGTACCGGTCAGTCACCCGGTATAGCGGTGGTGCCCTGTGAACGCGGTCGCGGCGTCGACCGCTGTGCTGAATCACCACGTTTGGAACTTCGCGGACAAATCCGTCGACGTGCCGGGCGGAACCTCCCGGCGTCGGCTGCGGTCGATCCCGGCGCAGGCCGGGCCGGTCCCGAGGCGGGCGGCGGGTCATCCGCTGTCGCTCGGCCGGGACGCGCGCGCCCGGCTGAGTGGTGCGGTGCGGGCGCTGCTGGATGCGGACGGTCTGGAGGGTGCGTCGGACGCGGTGCGTCTGGCGGTGCTGGTGCTGGCGTCGCGTACGCCTTCGGAGACGGGGGTGGTGGAGATCCGTACCTCGGAGCTGGGCCGGTGGATCGGCGCTTCCCTGTCATACATGGCCTCCGCTGTCGTGCCGGGGCTGCGCCGGTCGGGCGTGGTGTCGGTGGAGACGGCGGAGGGCGAGTTCGGTCAAGACGACGGGCTCGCGTGCAAGGTGGAGCCTCTGTGGGAGGCGCAGGATGCCGCCGGGCACCCGTTGAGGCTGGCGAAGAAGGAGTACGTGACGCTGAAGCGGCTGATGGAGGCCGTGATGGGGCCCGGGTGGAAGCACCGGGATGGCCGGGTATCGCCTGCCGGGCTGATCGGTACGCGTACCGGCCGCGCGGCGGCCACGGACCGTCTGGCGCTGCTGTTGCTGGTGCTGGAGGCGCGGGAGTCCGGGCGGGTTCGGCTGTGCGGCGGGAGCGTGGACACCAAGCGCGGCCGGGCGGCGGCGACGCTGGCCCGGCTGATGGGGTGCACGGCCGCGGCCGCGGCGGGGATCCTCGAACGGCTGGAGGAGCGGCAGCTGGTGTTCCGGGTGCGTCTGCGGACGGCGTCCGGGCTCGCGAACCGGTCGCGGCTGCTGGTGCCGGCGGTCGCCACCGCGCATGCCCGTGGCGGTGCCGACGTGACCCGGGAGGCGCGTACAAAGGCGCTGGAGCCCGTGTCTTCAGAGCGCGGTGTTGCGGCAGGGGGTAGTGAACCGCCACAGGCCGACGAAGATGCGCAGGTCAGCGGTGCGTCTAATGCGGACGGAGCGGATGTTGCAGACCCCGTTGTGGCGGCAGCCCTTCACACTGACCACCCCTCTCCGGCTACTCCTCGCTCTTCTCTCTCGCTCTCTGGTGGCTTTTCCGGCTACGGCCGTGGTGGGTCCGGTGATCTGCCGGACCGCGCGTGCGAGCTCGAGGACCAGGCCGTGGATGGCGATGTCGCTGCCCGGCTGACGCTGGTTAACCGCGTGGGTGGCCCGCTGCGCGGGGAACAGCCGAAGAAGTCCCTGGTCGTCAAAGGCGGGAAGGAAAGCCGCAGGCCGGTGGCCGATCGCGGCGTGCGGGTCCTGGATGGCGAAGGTCAGGACAGGCCGCAGCAGGGGAGGGCGGCTCTGCCGTCGCTGGATCTGCGGGCCGTCCTGGTCCCGGTCCGGCTGGTCTGGGCGCGCCTGGAGAGCCGGGGTGCCCGGTGGGTGGTGGAGGCCAGGGTCCGTACCGAGCTGGCCCGGGTGGTCGGGTTCGCCGGTCCCGTCGACGCGCCGCAGATCCTCGCCGACCGGCTCGCCCGGCGCCTGGAGAGCCAGATGCGGCTGGGCGGTCCGATCACGGACCCGGTGGGCTGGCTGATCGGCCGCGGCCTGCCGCAAATCAGGCTGTGCGCGGAGCCTCGGTGCGACGAGGGCACACTCCTCGACTCCGGCCGGGACTGCCCGCGCTGCGAGGACCGGCAGGTCAACAGCCGTGCCATCCGCCGCACGGTCGCGGCCGCCGTGGACGCCGCGATGCCCGGGGCCTCCGAGACCGAACGGCGGGCGGCCACCGACCGGCAGCTGCACGAGACCGTGACGGCCAGGGCGGGGGCGAAGGCGTCCGAGTGGGAGCAGTACCGCGCCCGGAAGGCCGAAGCGAAAGCGGCCCGCGCCGCAGCAGCCGCCGCGCAGCCGGAGGACGGCGTCCCGGCCGTCTCGCCGGCCCCGGTCGTGCTGCCCGCGCCGCGTTTGGCCGCCGCCGCTCCGGCCCTGGAGCCGGAGGTCGCCGTCGTCGACGACCAGGAGCTTGTCCTCGAGGACCTGACTCCCGACCAGGTGCGCGACTGGCGGGTACGGGCGATGCAGGACCACCAGGTGATCTTCGACCACATCGACCGCTACGGCGAGCCGTCTGCCCGTCGCCTGTTCAGCAACCAGCTGGTCGACCAGGCGCATCACATCGCCGGGCTCGGGCACCTGAACGTCGGCTACCTCTCTTGGGGGCAGCCGTGAGCAGCGGCGAGGAAGAACGGTGCCACCCGGCAGAAGCCGAAAGCGGCCACCACCACCGTCGTATGCCGTGACGGACGGGAGCAGCTCGGGCTGGGCGACGCGATCGGCATGATGATGACCGAGCGCGGCATGGCCGCCCCGGCCGCCGACGGAAGCGTCTTCGCCGACTTCAACACCATCTCGCGGCGGTCGTGCCCAGACTTGCTGAGCGGGTGAGGGCCGTGTCCTTCGACGTGCCAGCCGACTGACCACGGTTACGTCACGCCTCGCGCATCCTGTGGGACGCTCCTTGCGTTCAGTCCTCGGCTGGTAACCGCAACGCCACCTCGGCAACCCAGGAATCGGCGTCCCGGCCTTCTGGGCTGTCATCAGCGAAGTGCTGTAACAGCCGGACTGCCTGCCGTGCCTCGGTGAGCGTGATCAGCGGAAGGCGCGGTGTTGTCGAGTATGAGCCGTTGGGAAAGTCCATGTTGGCTCAACGGCCGGACGAATGTGAAGACACGCTGTCCACCAGAATGCTGTGAACTACAGGTTGAGTACCGCCCACACTCTGCGTCCGTCGTCCGCCGTGTCTGTTCCGCACGAAACCGCTCCCAGGCTGGTCAGTTCCGGCAGCACCCCGGTTTCCGCAACTGCGAGTCCTGGCTGGTGCGACAGGGCGACGATGAGGGCCTGCCGGTTCTGGTCCGCGAGGTGCACGGACACCCGCCGTCCGCCGTCCGCGACGGCGATCCGTACCAGCAGCTTCGTCAACGCGGCCGCCGCCGCGTCGACTTCTCGGTAGCCCCACTCATGCAGCCGGTCCAGCACATGCGCGGACGCTTTCCCCGCTGACCACGGGGCGGCCTCCAGCGACCAGGCAGCGGTGCGCCGGTTCCGCACCTGCATCCTGGCCCGGGCCGTGCCCGCAATACAGGCCTCCGGGCGCGGCGGGGAGATCGGGCGTTTTGGTGGCGGTGGGGTCTTCGGCGGGTAGTCCGGGGTGTGATCCAGCACGGAGGGCTCCCAGCGTCGGCGAACACTCATCGTAAGACGGCAGATATCTATCGCGGTCGAGGTTGAGGCAACCGACCAACAGAAAATCACTGCCCCGCAGCCGCAACGGCCGCCGCCACAACTGCTGCCCCGCTGCCCGCTTCACCAGTCCCCCGCGTCGGCGGGGAAGACACTCCAGAGCGGTCGAGCTGGGCAGCGCACCCGGCGAAGAACCCCCGCGTCGGCAGGAAGGACCCGAAGCCAGATCGTCCAGGGTTGCCCGCGCGCGGAACACCGCCGCGTCGGCGGGGAGGACCGGGCGGGCGGCGGTGACGGTGCGGACGTACAGCGGAAGCGCCCCCGCGTCCGCGGGGGTGTTCCGCTCGCCGGGATGCTGCCGAGCAGCTCACGGAGGTGCTCCCCGCCGACGCGGGGGTGTTCCGGGGGTGCCGCTCAGCCGTGACCTGCACTCCGGGTGCTCCCCGCCGACGTGGGGGTGTTCCGTGCAGCGGGCCGGTTCGGTGCTCGGTGCCATCGTGCTCCCCACCGACGTCCATGGACTGCAAGGACGCCGCTCTGCGCGCGAGCGAGGGTAGTCGCTACGCGGCCTTCCAGCGCTCTCTGGGACAGAACCCATGCGACGCGCGAGCGGAGACACCTACCCACGGCCGCGGACGATCGGCGAGGTGTGCGAGGTTGCCGCCTTTGCCGCAGCCTAGGTCGAGGACGTTGGCTCCCGGGGTGATGTTCAGGATTGCGGTGCCGGGGCCGTGGTCGGGGTACTGGGTCCAGTTGAACCAGGTGGTCTCACCTGCTGCGTTCACTGGGCGCCGTTTCGGCTTTTGCTTGGAGTATGTGTCCCACGCCGCGGTTTCGGTCACTGATGCTCCGTTCCTGGGGGCCAGCCGCCCGAGGGACTCTGGGCGGCTGGCTGAGGGGGGTTGCTACTTTGTGCCGCTGTTCGGGCTGTTGCTGCAGCCGGCGTGGCACTGGCTGCAGTTGCCCATCTTGGCTGTGTCGGGCCACAGGTCGTGGTCGATTCGGTATCCCGCCGCGGTGATCGCGTCGAGCGTGCGCGTCCGGACGGTTGCGCTGGCCTCTTCGGTCTCGGGGTTCGGGGGTGGGGACGTGGTGGATGAACCGGCTGGCGACGCGTTCGCAGAACTCGGCGTAGTCGACGGTGTGGAGGATGAAGGTGTGCCAGCCGGCGTCGACCGCCTTGCTGGGGGAGAGCTCGGCCCCGGGCAGTGCGGCGCTGGCGGCGAGGAGCGCGGCGGCCTGGCCGATGATGCGGCGCGTGGTGGGCAGGTCGGTGTCGGGGTGGTCCTTGGTGACGCGGGTGGCGAGCCGCTTCATCACCTTGGGGGTCTCCTGTAGCGCGGAGGGCGGCTATCCAGGGGCGACGCACTTCTGGCAGCGGTCAGTGCGCAATCTTGCGCAACCGGCCCCCGTGGTTGCCGCGTCGCCTGCATGCTGGTGCCTCACCTGCGAGAACGGAGCCCCGTTGTGACGCTCAGGTTCATTGGCACCACCTCAGAGCACGGGAACTGCCCCACCCTTTACGAGGTCGTCGAGACCGGTGACATCGTGGTCCAGGGTGACCGGCTCACCAACCCCGAGGACCTGGCGCAGCTGCGGGACGTCGGGGAGCACGAGACGTTCGTCGTCATCCCCCGCGAACTGCTGACCCGCTTCGCCCCGAAGGAGTAGCCCGTGCCACTGGTCCCCTTCGAGGAGATCACCCATGTGTTCAGCGAGTTCGAGCACACCGCGTTCCGCCTGGAGACCCGGCGCGAGTACGCCACGGACCGAGCAGGGGAACGGTTCCAGGCGTTCCAGCGCGGTATCGACCCCCGCCCGGAGCCAGAGCACCCGTGGAACGTCAACGTGCGGGACAAGGCCGCACAGGGCGCCCGCTTCTCCCGGATCCGGATCGTCGACGAACCACCTACCGACGGGCAGCTGTTCCTCATGGCGACCGCGGCCGGGAACGTCGCCGCCGGCGAGGACATCCGTGTCATCAGCCGGGCCGTCGCTGACTCGGTGGGCCTGCCCGATCACGACTTCTGGCTGTTCGACTCCCGGGTCTTGGTCCGCATGCACATCGACGACACCGACACCACCATCGGCGTCGAGGTCATCGAGGACCCTGCCGCGGTGCTGGCCGCCTGCCGGGCCCGGGACACGTCCTGGGCGCTGGCTGTGCCGACGGCGCAGGTGTGGGCGCAGGTACGCCCCTCGGTGTGAGCACCGACTTCCAGAGCGCGAGGGAGGCCCTCGGTGCGCGGCTGAACGAGCTGCGCACCGAGGCCGGGCTTAACGGCCGCGGCTTCGCCCAGCTCCTCGGGTGGCAGCCGTCGACGGTGTCCCGGCTCCAGAACGGCAGACAGACCGCCACTCCCGAAGACCTCCAGGCGTGGGCTACAGCCTGCGGGCGCCCCGAAACCGCCCCGGATCTCCTTGGCCGGCTGCGGGTGCTGGAATCCCGCCAACGGCACTGGCGTAAGCAGCTCGCCGCGGGCCACGCTCCGGTGCAGGACCGGTACGTCGTCGAGTACCGGCAGACGACCGTCCTGCGGGGCTATGAGGCGACGGTGATCCCCGGGCTGTTCCAGACCCCGGACTACGCCCGGCACCTGCTGATGGCGCACGCCGACATGGTCCAGACGCCCCGGGACACCGAAGCCGCTGTTGCGTCCCGGATGCGGCGCCAAGAGGTGCTGTACGCGGCGGGGAAGCTGTTTAGGGTGCTGGTGTGGGAAGGGGCTCTGCACGCCCTGGTGTGCCCCCGGGACGTCATGGCCGGGCAGTTGGACCGGCTGGTCGGGCTGATCGGGATGAGTACCGTGGAGTTCGGTATTGTCCCGCTCGGCGCCCCGATGCGCCTGACTCCGAAGCACGGGTTCTGGATCTTCGATGAGTCCCGGGTGGTCGTCGAGACGATCAACACCGAGTTGTCGTTCGACACGGCCGTCGACCTCGACATGTATGGCAGGACGTGGGACGGGCTGAACGAGTCGGCCGTCTACGGAGCGAGAGCACACCGGATCATCGCCCGCGCCCGGCACCTGGTCGTCCCGTCCTGAGCAATCCGTCCCAACACTCCTGCGGGGTCGCGTAATCTTGCGCAACCGCCAGGACCTCCCTGCGCTGCGGCTCGTACGGTCTTGGGCATGATCACACCATTGAGCACAGCAGCGCCCGCGCCGTTCGGCTGGTGCCACTGGCACAAAGGCCCCTCGGGGACTGCCGTCATGGTCGACATCGTTGAGCAGAATTCGGGCCCCGGGGCGGCTCTGTACGCGTGTGCCCCGTGCCGGGAGCAGCGGGGCCTGACCCCTGTTGTCGAGCAGGCCCACGAAGTGGCCTACCGGGACTACCTGATCCACACCACGGACTGCGCCGGCTGCAGCCGCCTCGGCCGCTGCGACGTCGGCGGCCGGCTCCGCGACATCTACCAGAAAGCCCTAGACGGGGCAGCCTGACAGCATGGCAAAGGGTCGCGACCGCGCGCGGCGTTGAGGGCCCGGGACAGACTCCAGTGTGGTCGTACTCGGACAACCCGGTCCGGTGGTGCCGCGGGTTCGATCAGGCGCAGACGCATCTGTGGAGTCAGGGCACCGAACGTACCCGGCGAACACCCGGCCAGGGATCGAAGGGACCACACTCGGCGGGCCCACCTCCGCTCGCGCGGAGAGCACTGGGAGCTCCGCAGCCACGAGCAGGTGATCTGCGGCTCACCTCCGCTTTCTCCGTTCCCAGCATGGTGCGTCCGTTGCGGCGAAGGGTGCGTAGGGTCGTGCGTACCCGCGCCACCGCGTTCGCTTTCTCCCAGGCCGTTCGGCGGCGGGCCTCAAGGCCGGTCTCGGCGGCGAGGTCGGCGAGCTGGGTCTTCCAGCCCCGGGTGCGGTAGCCGTTGGAGCCGCCACCGTCGGCTGTGATCAGCAGTCGGCGGGCGCCGGGGTAGTCGTGCCGGCCGACCGCCTGCCACCAGCGGCGGATCGAGGCGACGGCGAACGCCGCCGTGTCGTGATCGGTGCCGATGCTGACCCAGCCGGTGTTCGCCGTCATGTCGTAGATTCCGTAGGGAATCGCCTTGGCGGCCTGGCCGGGGAAGTCGTGGGTCTTGACCCTCACGGGCTGTCCTGCGGGCTGCCCTTCGTGCCCGGCGTTCCTGTAGTCGCCGATCAGCTCCTTCTTCTTGCTGTCCACGCTGATCACCGGGTCACCGGCGTCCCTGTGGTCTCGTGCCTGCTCGCTGAGGTAGCGGAACTGGGCATCCCTGTCGGGGTGCTGGGCACCTTAGATGGCCTTGGCATTGGCCTGCAGGCTGAAGCCCTCCTCCCGCAGCAGGCCGGCGACAGTGTCGGCGGAGACCCGGTGCCCCTGGCGGGTGAGCTCCGCCGCCAGCTTCCGGGTCGACTTCGTCGTCCAGCGCAGCGGCGACATCGGGTCGCCCCGCTCGTCGGGCTCGACCAGCGCCAGCAGTGCCGGCCGCAGCCCAGAGTCCAGCTCGGCCGCCTTCTTCCGCCCTCCGCCGAAATGGCGCACCCGCCCCAACGGGGCCTGAACGGAGTCCAGTTCAGCCGCCCCACGCGAGACCGTGGCCTCCCGGACCCCGGCTGCAGCGGCGACGATCCTGATGCCGCCATGCCCCGGCGGCAGTGCTTCCGCCCCTATGGCCAGCCGACGCTGACGCTCATCCAGATGCGGCAACAGCACCTGGAACTTCGCCGCCAGAACGGCCTCGATCCTCTCCGGTCTCCCCCATACCAGACCAACGAGCCCCATAGCTGGAAACCACGAGTTGTTTCCCGGCAAGCCCTTAAGGCCGGTGCGACATCACGTGTTCAACCTCGCTGGGTAGGGAGACAGCGGAGCGCCGGAGCAATCAGGGCTGCTCCTCCGCGTCGGCCGTCCTGAGGAGGTCGAAGGCGTGGCGTCGGTGTTCTGCGAAAAGCAGGAGGGCGCGCTCGGTGTCGCGCGCTTCGAGCACGGTAGCCAGTTCTCTGTGTTCGGTTTCGATGTGTTGCGCATAGTTACTGCGGTTCAGCTCTACTCGCATCAGCAGGAATAGGTGTACCTGGGAGCGGATCGCCTGCCATGCCCTCTCCAGGCGGCTGTGGTGTGCGGCAGCGTAGACGGCGTCGTGGAACGCTAGGTCCAGTCTCACGATCGCATGCTCGTCCTCAGCGCGGCTCATCCGGTCCACTGTTCTCCGGATGGCGGCGTGGTCCTCCTCCGAGGCGTGCTCCGCTAGGCGCTCGACGGCCAGTTGCTCCAAGGCACCACGAAGGCTGTTCAGTTCCTCGGCGTCCTGTGCGGACAGGGTGGTCACGGTGGTCCCACGGTGCCATTGGCTCTGGACGAGACCTTCGCGCTCCAGCCTCAGTAGTGCTTCACGCACCGGGCCACGGCTGACCTGGAGGGCCGTGGCCAGCTCGACCTCACGCAGTTGCGCCCCAGGTGCGTATACGCCGGTGAAGATCGCGTCCCGGACCCGGTCTGCGACCTCGTTCGCCATGCCGCGGCGACGGGCGGGCTCGACGCCGCTCTCGTTGCTCACTTCGCCACTCCTCGGTTCCTGATGTAAGGATGTTAACATTAGATCATCAATCGATGGTGGCATCGATACCAAACCGGAAGACAGGCAGCATCATGCCCCTGCGCGAAACATCAATCCCACCATTCCACCTGGCTGTGCCCGTCGACGACTTGACCACAGCTCGTCGCTTCTACGGTGAAGTCTTGGGCTGCCCACAGGGCCGTAGTTCCAACACATGGATCGACTGGAACTTCCGAGGCCACCAACTCGTGACGCACCTGGCACCCCGCAACAAGTCGGCTCACAATCCGGTCGACGGCCACGACGTGCCCGTCCCACACTTCGGTCTCGTCCTGTCCATCTCCGACTTCCACCCCCTCGCCGAGCGCCTTCGCGCGGCGGGTACCACGTTTGTCATCGAGCCCTACCTGCGCTTCGAAGGACAACCTGGTGAGCAGTGGACCATGTTCCTCAAGGACCCTGCGGGAAACGCCCTGGAGTTTAAGGCGTTCGCCGACGCCTCACAGATCTTCGCACTCTGACGGCACCGCTGCAGGACCCGCCCGAGTCGATAGTCCACCTGAACCCGCCATCCGATGAGCCTTCCGCGGCTCCCCCGCAACCCGAGAACGACCCAGGAGACGATGAAATGCGTGTTGCTGCCGCACAAGCCCGACCGTACTGGCTCGATCCGAAGGCGACGACCCAGAAGGTCCTCACGTGGCTGGAGAATGCAGCCGCTGAAGGCGTCCAGTTGATCGCCTTCCCTGAGACCTTCCTATCCGGCTACCCGTCCTGGCTAGAGCACACAGGCGGCGCCCGCTTCAATGACACCGGGCAAAAGCGTGCCTATGCGGCTTACCTGCAGGCCGCAGTCGAGCTCGAAGGCCCGGAACTCGCGCAAATCACTCAAGCGGCACGGGACCTGGGCATCTTCGTGTACCTCGGGGTGACGGAACGAGGCGTGGACACCGCCCGAGGAACCGTGTTCTGCACACTTGTCGCCATCGACCCCGGCAGAGGCGTCATCAGTGCCCACCGCAAACTCATGCCGACCCACGAAGAGCGATTGGTTTGGGGCATCGGAGACGGCAACGGGCTGCGCGTGCACCAAGTGGGCCCTGTCCGAGTGGGAGGCCTGAACTGCTGGGAGAACTGGATGCCCCAAGCGCGACACGCCTTGTACTCACAGGGCGAGGAACTACACATCAGTGTCTGGCCGGGCAATCCCCACAACACTGCCGACAACAGCACCTGCTTTATCGCCCGCGAGGGCAGAATGTTCCACCTCGCAGCCAATGGCCTGCTTTCTCTGGCCGACGTCCCCACCGATTTCCCGCTACGCGCCGAACTGGAGCAGGCCGGTGTGACCGACTACTGTCGCGGCGGCTCGGCAGTCGCGGGGCCTGACGGCACCTGGATCGTGGAGCCGGTTGTGGACGAAGAGCGCCTGGTAATCGCCGATTTGGACATCGCCCGTGTTCGGGAGGAGCGTCAGAATTTCGACCCCGTCGGCCACTACAGCCGACCGGATGTTTTCGCCGTAGAGGTGGATCGTCAGCGTCGAGCCGCTTCGCTTTTTCGGGACTAAATCGGTCGTGGTGCCAGGCGTAGGCGTTTCGTAGGGCCGTCCCCGTCGATCGACGAGTTGGCAAGTGCTGACGCGTGAGTTAAGCCTTAAGAGGCCGTCACACGATCTTGTTGATGTGGGCTGGTTGGGCGTTACCGGTGTGACGATTCGGCCGTTCGTGATGGTGTGGGTACTCGACCGCGGATCGTGGACGATGAGTTGTGGGCGTTGATCGAGCCGTTGTTGCCGCCGTGGCGGGAGCGGTCGCCGGGGCCTCGGCCGGTGTCGGACCGGCTCTTTCTTCATGGGATCCCGTTCGTCCTCTACAACGACATAGCCTGGCAACTCCTGTCGTTCGAGCTGGGGTTCGGCTCGGGACAGACTTGCTGGCGGCGGCTGGACCGGTGGGAGCAGGCAGGGGTCTTCGACCGGCTGCACCGGGTCCTGCTCGCCGATCTGAACGCGGCCGGCGAGCTCGGCGACTTCGGGTCCCCGCGCATGTCCGGCTCGACCAGCGCCAACAGTGCAGTTCGCAGCCCCGGATCCACCTCAGCGGCCCTCTTGCGCCCGCCGCCAGGGCGCCGCCCGCGCGACAGCCCGGATCCCGCCGTGTCCCAGGATCCGGGCCTCGGCTCCCATCAGCAGACGGCTCTGGCGCTCGTCCAGGTGCGGGAACAACACCTCGAACTTCACGGCAAGTTGGTCACGGATCGACTCGGAGACACGCATACCACATCAACGAGCCACAAGACCGAAAGCAAACACGCAGGTTCTCTGGGAGCCCTCAGAGGTCATCTCATTTGGGTGGCTCGGTATTCTGTGAGTCATGGTGGGGATCGTTGAGCGGTTGGTGCCGGAGGCGCCGTGTCGGCCGCAGGGTGGTGGTCGGCGTCGGCACGGCGACCGGGAGGTGCTGGCGGCGATCTTTTTCGTGGCGACATCGGGTTGCACCTGGCAGCAGTTGCCTTCGACGTCGTTCGACCCGTCCGGAGCGACGGCCGTGGTCGAAGGCCAGGGTGTGGGCCAGGCTCCACCGTCTGGTCCTCGATGAACTTGTTGCCCGCAGCGAGCTGGACTGGTCGCGGTGCGCGATCGACTCGGTGAACATGCGGGCTCTGAAAAGGGGGACCTGAGAGGTCCGAATCCTGTCGACCGGGGCAAGTACGGCTCGAAGATCCACCTGGGTGGGACCCTAGCGTCCCATCAGCCATGACCTGCCAATCCAATTCTTGCCGCGACCGCTGTGGGCCGGTGCCATCAGCTTCGGGCTGGTCACGATCCCGGTGAAGATCGTGTCCGCGACCGAGGGCCATGACGTCCACTTCCACCGGGTGCACCTCACGGACATGGGACGGGTGCGGACACGGAAGCCCGCACCTCGATCCTCACGCCAAGCCGGTCTGCCCGCAGCCTTCACTACCCCTCAGCGGCCTTCTCATACCCTGGGAGCCATGCCCAGCCGTACCTGGGTGCCGCCCGCGCCCTACGACCTCGCCCGCACGCTGCGGGTGCTCCGGCGAGGCCGCGGCGACCCGGCCTGCTGGCAGGAGCCCGACGGGACCTGGTGGCGGTGCTCCCGAACCCCCCACGGCCCCGTCACCCTCCGGATCAGCGACCGGCCGGACCCGATCGCCGGACGGCTGATCACTGGTACTGCGTGGGGCCCGGGCACCGGCTGGACTCTCGATCAGCTGCCGACGCTGCTCGGCGCCGACGACGAGCCGGACACGTTCCGGCCACGACACCGGGTGGTGGCCGCCGCGCACCGCGAGCACGGCGGGATGCGCCTGTCCCGGACCGGGCTGGTGATGGAGTCTCTCGTCTCGAGCGTGCTGGAGCAGCGGATCACCACCGGCAGCGCCCACTACGCCTGGCGGCGCCTGCTGAACCGGTACGGCGAGCAGCCCCCGGGCCCGGCACCGGAGGGGATGCGGATCCCGCCCTCGGCGGCCGCCTGGCGGATGGTGCCGAGCTGGGAGTGGCACCGGGCCGGAGTCGATCGCTCCCGAGCAGCCGCTATCCTGCGCGCCTGCTCCTACGCCCCGCGCCTGGAAGAAGCCTCCGGCATGGCCCTGCCGGAGGCGGTGGCCCGGCTCCAGCTCATCCCTGGCATCGGCCCCTGGACCGCCGCCGAGACGCTGCAACGCACCCTCGGCGCCCCCGACGCGCTCACCCTGGGCGACCTCCATCTCCCGGTACAGATCGGCTACGCCCTCACCGGCGCCCGCGGCGGAACCGACGCACAGATGCTCCAGCTCCTGGAGCCGTACGCCGGACAGCGCCACCGTGCGGCCCAGCTCATCCTGCTCGGCGGCCGGTTGCCGAACCGGCGGGCGCACCGGGCACCGCACAGCCGTATCGCCCATCTGTGACACGGCCGTGCGGCGCGGGGTAGCAAGTGCGGGTCAGACGGTGACCGATCTGAGTGACGACGGCGCTGACCGAGGCTGCACCCGGCGGGCCCGGGTACCGGAAACGGGCCCGCCGGGTGCTACCGGCCGACTTTGTGGCACATGCCCGCCAGGCTCGGGGCAAGGTCTTGGGCGGAGCGGCACACCGAGCGCATGCCGCCCGCGGCCGGGACGCGGGGCGTGCTCGGCACCCACCGCGGATTACGCGGGGCGGGCGGGGTGGCCTTGCGCGGGTAGGACGGGCGGGCCTGCCACGGCGTTGGCCCGCTCCTGCGTGGCCGGTCCGCCTGAACAGCCGGGCTCCGCCGCTCCTGTGCGCGCTCCGCAGCGGCCGGTGACGGCCCGATCCAGGCCAGCTCTTCCCGCCCGCGCGGCTGTGCCGGGGGCGAGGCGGGCGGAGCCGGCGGAGTGGCGGAGGGGAGGGGTACGGCCTGCCCGGCGGGGCGGTGCTGCGGTGCGGGGTTGTCCAGGGTGGGGTGGGCGGACGTGCAGCCCGTCAGCAGGAGCGCGGCGGCGAGGGCGGCGAGCGGGAGGCGCATCTGTCCACCGTGGCTCGTCAGGTCCTGCGGTGTCCGGCGGCGCGGCGGTACGTCACCGGTACGAGTCGATCTCGACCGAGTGAGGCGGCCCCGAACTTCGGGGGCCCCGGGCCGCCTGGTGTTCAGGTGCGGTCGATGATCTGTACGCACGCCGTGCGGGAGCTGCCCTGGTAGCGGGCGCAGAGCTTGCCGTCCGGGAGGGCGCCGGGGGTGAAGGTGGCGATGAGCTGGCCGCGTTGGCGGGGGGCGGTGAGGGTGTAGCGGTGGCCGCCGGGCTCGGTGATGTGCACCGTGGCGGACGTCCTGTCCCGTGGCGGGTTGGTCCAGGCGGTGGTCACCTTCCCGGGGTTCTCGCTGCCCGACGGCCCGTCGGTGGAGATGCAGATCTGGGGGCCGGAGAAGTGGTGGGTGCAGGCGGAGGCGGCGGCGTGCGCGGGGACGTCCAGGGTGGTGGCTATAAGGCGGTGGCGGTGAGGCTCACGGCCAGGGTGCGGAGAAGTCGGTTCATGCCTGGTCAAACGATCATCACTGTCCTGTGACATCGAACCTTGAGCGTGTGCCATCGAAGTTTGAGTGGCGTAGATCGCTGCGTCAGGGGCGTCGTGCGAGGAAGACGAACTCTCTGCCTGGCCGGTCAGGCGCATCGCGCACGTCGTGCACCACGTAGCCGTGGGCAACCAGATCCGTCACGACCTCGTCGCGCTCCCGGAAGCGCAGCGTCGAGTCCGAGGTGAGCACCTGTCCCTCCGCGGTGAAGGCGTAGGTCCAGCGGAAGGTCACCAGGGGCCAGCTCAGGTCGACCAGCTGGACCCAGCTCTCCACGGCGCCGGTGCCCGGGATCTGCGTCACGCGGTAGGAGTGTTCGCGGGTCCACTCTTCCCAGGCGCGTCTGGCCGGATCACGGGTCTCGAACACCAGGTGTCCGCCGGGCCGTAGCGCTTCGTAGGCTCCCTGGAGTGTCATCTGCCAGGTGTCCGGATCAACGATCTCCTGGGCGACGTTCGCTGTCATCGTTGCGAGGTCGACCTGCAGTGGCGGGAGGGCTGTCGCGTCGCCACAGATCCAACGCACTCGCTCGCTAAGGGGTTTGGCCCGGGCGACCTCGACGGATGCCTGGGCGGGATCGATACCGACGACGTCGACCCCGCGGCCGGCCAGGAGCAGTGCGAACACCCCGGTGCCGCAGCCGATGTCCAGAACCTGGCGGGCCCTGAGCTTTTGCGCTATCCGGAGGTAGGCGTCGAGATCGCTGCGGTCGGGGTCGAGCGGGTCGTAGATCGCGGCGAGTCGTGGATGCCCGAAGCAGTCGTCAGCCATGCGGCGAACGTATGCAGAGCCGGGCACGAAGGGCCATCGAGTTTCGCCGGTCCCGGCTGGTTGGGGTTCTGGAGCGAAGGCCCCGCCATCGCCCTGACCACCCGCACCATGCACTGATCAACCTTCAGTGGCACGAACTCACAGATGATCAAGCTTCTATGGCAAAGATCAAACTTCGCTGGCACAGGACAATCACGCGGGTGCGGCACGCGGTACGGACTGGCACCAGAATTCGAACACAGGTTCTAATGGGGGGATGGAGCGCTTCCCCTTCCCCGAGGACCTGATCCGCGCACAGCAGGAGTGGCACGCCACCTACCGCGCGCTCGCCGTGCCCTGCCCGCGTCATGCCACCGAGCTGCGCCGCCGCCTGCTCCTGCTGTCGGTCCGGATCGAGTGGCACCCCTTCTGGTCGACCCCGGCCGGGTGGAGCCCGGCGGCCCGGGTGCAGCTGCGCCGCCTGGCCGCCGGGGACCGGCAGGCGGACGCGGCGTGAGGCGCGAACCCCGCCCCCTCACGGCGCGGCAGGAGGCGGTGATGGCGGTGATCCGGTCGTGGCTCACCGAGCACGGGCATGGGCCCACGGTGCGGGAGATCGGGGCGCG